>NZ_LT670849.1:6324244-6924680 GCF_900142985.1 Bradyrhizobium erythrophlei | reverse complement strand
GCCAGCATGTCGATCTGGCTCGGATAGACACTGGCGCCTTCAAGATGATCGAGATCGCTGAAGGCGGTCAGTACGCGGCTCGTATTGGTGCACATGCCCGGCCAGACAGCGCTCGAAGGCGAGCCCGCATTCCATTGCCCGCCTACCGCCGCTGCAGCCTCGAAAACGACCGGATCGAAGCCGTGCTTTTTGAGGAAGCGCGCTGCGACAAGGCCGGCCGGGCCGCCGCCGATCACGGCGACGGTTCGTTGGGGCATATGGATCGGATCGAGAGAAGCATTCATGGTGCCAGTCCTCTTCATGGTCGGCCGGAACTGTACGCTTCTCTGGATCGCCGCTTTCCTAAATGATTACTAAGCGCATGGTCGCTTTTACTAAATCATGGCCAACCGCTAGAGTAGGCTTATGCCGGGAACAGACCGCAACTCGATCGACGCCGCGCTGGCGGCCTTCCTGGAAAGCCCGGTGATGATCATCGTCGGAAGCTGCGACGATGGCCTGCTGCCGCAGGTTGCCCGGGCGGCCGGCGCTGTCGTCGATCGTGCCACAGGTCGCATCGACCTCATTGTCTCGGGCTGGCAATGGCCGCAGACCATCGCCAACGTCGGGCGCAATGGGCGTCTCGCCGTCACCTTCGCGCGGCCCGCCGACTATGTCTCGTACCAGCTGAAAGGTCGTGCCGCGATCATTCCCGCTTCCCTCGCCCATCGGGAGCGCGCGCAGCACTACATCGAGGCGATGACCGAGACGTTCGCGGGGCTCGGTCTCGATCGGGCGGTCGCGGCGCCTTGGCTCATCGACCTGGAGCCGCAGGTCTTGCGCCTCGCGGTCGAGGCGATTTTCGTGCAGACGCCGGGCGAGAAGGCCGGCAGTATCCTCGAGCCGTCTCAATGACGGTCCGCCTACGTGACCTCCACACCTGCTTCGAGGGCGTCATTCCCTCGATCATCGCGACGGCGTCGCAAGTTGGCGTTCCTAACATCTCCTACCTCTCGCATGTCGCGCTCGTCGATGACGAGCACGTAGCGCTCTCGGACCAATTCTTCTCGAAGACCGCCGCCAACATCCGCGCCAACAACAACGCCGCCGTCATGCTGGTCGATCCGCGTGATGGCAGCCAATACCGGCTGTCCGTGGTCTTTGAGCGCTCGCTCGACAGCGGCCCGCTGTACGAAACGATGGCGGCTGAGCTCCGCGCCAGCAGCGCACAAGTCGGGATGGCCGACGTGATGCGCTTGCGCGGCGTGGACATTTACCGCGTTGCGTCAGCGGAGGCCATTCCGACGCCGGGCGCGGCCGTCGCAACCTCGTCGCCGGCGACGAGCCTTTATCTCGCTGCAGCGGCGACGCTCAACGGTCGCATCTCCGAGGCAAGCGAAATCGACGCAATCGTCGACGCGGTGCTGGATGGACCGCGCGACAGCTTCGGCTGCGCCAACTCGATGCTGCTCCTGAAATATCCCGCTGGCGAACGTCTGGTGACCGTCGGTAGTCGCGGCTATTCCTGGACCGGCATCGGCTCCGAAGTGGCGATCGGCGAAGCAATCATCGGAACGGCGGCAGCCGAGCGCCGCACTATCCGCATCAGCGACATGAGCCGCATTCGCCGGTTCGGTAACGCGATACGCGCGTCGGCGGTTGACGAAAATCAGACGCGCACGATCGCGTTGCCAGGCATAGCGGATGCCATGAGCCAGATGGCGCTGCCTATGATCGCGGGTGGCGTCTTGCGCGGCGTGCTTTTTCTCGAAAACAGGGAGCGTCTCGCTTTCCCGAGAGACGTCGAAATGGCTCTTTCGATCCTGGCAAGCAACGCGGCGGCAGCCCTTGCGCTTGCCGACAATACCAGTGCCAACGAGCAATCGCTGGTCACGTCCCAGGGCAACGGCGCCCTGGCCGGCCGGCCATTTAGCGTCATCCACCATCTTTTTGACGACAGCGTGTTCATTGACGGCGAATACTTGATCAAAGGCGTTTCGGGTCGGCTCCTGGTGCATCTGCTCGGGCTGCATCTGCGAGAGGGACGTGCGGACTTTACCAATCGCGAGATGCGGCTCTCCGACGAATTGCGATTGCCTGATTTCAAGGACAATCTGGAGACTCGCCTGCTCCTGCTCCGACGGCGGCTGGAGGAGAAGGCTGCTCCAATCCGACTAGTCAAAACGGGTCGCGGAAAGCTGAGGTTGGAAATAGCCGGACCGGCGCTTCTTGAGTCGCGATGAAGAGTGGGATTGGGCAGCTAGCGAACCTGCAGCCGCATGGCATCGTAAGCCGGTACGACGCCTTTGGGCAGGCTCTGCCGCAGCACCTCGTAGTCGAGGTCGGAATGCATGTTGGTGATCACCGCACGCTTCGGTTTGAAGCGGTCCAGCCACGACAGCGCATCGCTGACACTGAAGTGGCTGGGATGACCGGCATAACGCAAGCCATCGATAATCCAGAGGTCGAGGTTTTCGAGGGACGGCCAGCTCGCTTCCGGAATGTCGCTGACGTCGGGCGTATAGGCGGCTGAA
The DNA here is from genome assembly GCF_900142985.1 of Bradyrhizobium erythrophlei. NCBI lineage: Bacteria > Pseudomonadati > Pseudomonadota > Alphaproteobacteria > Hyphomicrobiales > Nitrobacteraceae > Bradyrhizobium > Bradyrhizobium erythrophlei. The sequence goes on along the minus strand of NZ_LT670849.1, from coordinate 6,922,167 downwards.
CCGATCCGATAGCCGAGTGCGGGAATCCTGCCGTGGGCGAGGTCGAACGCCGAGAGCGCCACGGCGCCGCCTTTTCCCTCGATCGTCCGCGTCTCGCCCGCCTCGATCGAATGGCGATCGAGGATCGGCGGATATTCGCTGCCTTCCGGGGTTATGAAGCAGTACGAGAACCGCGCCATGATGTCCTTGGCGGTGGACATGTTGAAATAGGTCGGAATGCGCCGGCGCTGATGCAGCACCACGGAACGCAGATCGTCGATCCCGTGGGTTTGATCGGCATGCTCATGGGTCAGGAACACCGCATCGATGTGGTCGACGTTGGTGCTGATCAACTGTTCGCGCAGATCCGGCGACGTGTCGATCAGGACCCTCGTCGTGCCGGCCGCGCCCGCTTGCTCGACCAGGAGCGAACAGCGCAGTCTGCGGTTTTTCGGATTTGCCGGATCGCAGGCACCCCAGCCGAGCGCCGGCCGCGGCACGCCGGCCGACGATCCGCAGCCGAGAATGGTGAGCGTGAGCGTCATGCGGGCACTTTGGAGAACAGGCGGAAGAAGTTCTCGGACGTCTGGCGGGAAATCTCTTCCAGCGAAACGCCGCGGGCTTCCGCCAGCACCTTGGCGACCTCCACCACATAGGCCGGCTCATTGCGCTTGCCGCGGAATTTGCCGGGCGCGAGATACGGCGCGTCGGTCTCGACCATGATGCGATCCGCAGGCAATTCCGCGGCGAGCGCGCGCAATTCGTCCGACTTCTTGAACGTCAGGATGCCTGTGAACGAGATCGACAGGCCGAGATCGATAGCTTTCATCGCGAGCTTTCGCCCGCCGGTGTAGCAATGCAGCACCGCGCGAAACGCTCCCTTGGTCATCTCATCGACCAGAATTCGCTCGCAATCCTCATCCGCCTCGCGGGTGTGGATGACGAGCGGAAGACCGGTGGCGCGCGCCGCGGCAATATGGGTCCGAAAGCCCCGCTCCTGCGCCTCGCGCGAACCGTGCTCGTAGAAATAATCCAGCCCGGCCTCGCCAAGCGCGACGACCTTGGGATGTTTGGTCAAGGCGATCAGTTCGTCCGCAGGAATGCCGTCTTCCTCGTCGGCCTGATGCGGATGGGTGCCGACCGAGCAATAGACAGGAGCGTATTTGCCGGTGATCGCAAGCAGCGCATCGAGCCGTCTCACCCGCGTTGAAATGGTGACGATCCGCCCGATGCCGGCCGTCTCGGCCCGTGCGACAATGCCGTCGAGATCTTCAGCAAAGTCGGGAAAGTCGAGATGGCAGTGGCTATCGACGAGCATTGGCCCTGCTCACGCTACCGTCGGCTCGATGTAACGCGGAAATACCGGGGCCGGCGGTGGAAGCACCGAACCTGGCTGGATCCTTGTCGCGAGCGCCACGAAGTTGCGGGAATTGACGTCATCGGGAATGCCTAGAATGTCGAGCAGCTTGCTTGAGGCTTTCGGCATCGCCGGCTGTGCCAGAATGGCGGTCTGCCGCACGACCTCGGCCGTCACGTACAACACCGTCGCCTGACGCTTCGGATCAGTCTTGGCCAGTGCCCACGGAGCTTCGCCGGCGAAATACCGGTTGGCTTCGGCCACCACCGCCCATACCGCATTCAACGCCTGATGAATCTGCTGGGTCGCCATCGCGCTTCGCGCGAGAGCGATCATGCCGTCGGCCTGCGCCAGAATGGCCTTGTCGTTATCGGTGAATTCGCCCGGCTCCGGCAGCACGCCTTGATACTGCTTGGCGAGCATCGACAGCGAACGTTGCGCCAGGTTGCCGAGATCGTTGGCGAGATCGGCATTGATGCGCGCGACAATGGCTTCATGGTTATAGCTGCCGTCCTGGCCGAACGGCACCTCGCGCAGGAAGAAATAACGCGTCTGATCGACACCGTACTGGTCGGCGAGATTGAAGGGGTCGACGACGTTGCCGACCGACTTCGACATTTTCTCACCGCGATTGAACAGGAAGCCGTGCGCATAGACGCGCTTCTGCACGGGAATGCCGGCCGACATCAGGAATGCCGGCCAGTACACCGCGTGGAAGCGGATAATATCCTTGCCGATGATGTGGACGTCTGCGGGCCAGTAGTGCCAGTCCTTGTCTCCTTCATCGGGAAAGCCGACGCCGGTGATGTAATTGGTGAGCGCATCGACCCAGACATACATCACGTGCTCGGGATCGCCGGGCACCTTGACGCCCCAATCGAAGGTCGTGCGGGAGACCGACAAATCGCGCAATCCGCTTTTGACGAAGCTGACCACTTCGTTCTTGCGCGAATCCGGCCCGATGAAATCCGGCTGCGACTCGTAAAGCCTAAGCAGCTTGTCCTGATAGGCCGAGAGACGGAAGAAGTAGCTCTTCTCTTCTACCCAATCGACCGGTGAACCCTGCGGCCCGCGGCGTACATTGTCCTCGCCGAGGGTGGTTTCCTCTTCGGCGTAGTAGGCCTCGTCGCGCACCGAGTACCAGCCGGAATAGCTGTCGAGATAGATGTCGCCATTCGCGACCATCCGGTTCCAGATTTCCTGGCTGGAGCGATGATGCTGCTCTTCGGTGGTGCGGATGAAGCGGTCGAAGGAGATATTCAGCCGCTGATCCATCTCCTTGAAACGCTGGGCGTTGCGCGTCGCTATCTCCATGGGCGTCAGCTGTTCGGCTTCCGCGGTCTGGATCATCTTCAGGCCGTGCTCGTCGGTGCCGGTCAGGAAGAACACGTCCTTGCCGTCGAGCCGCTGAAAGCGCGCCAGCGCATCGGTCGCGATCGCCTCGTAGGCGTGGCCGATATGGGGAACGCCATTCGGGTACGCGATGGCAGTGGTGATGTAGAACGAGTTTTTGGTTCGTGCGATCGGCGCCTTTGGCGCTGGAGTGGAGGCCGCTGCGCCGGCCTTCGCCTTCGGCTCGGCTGCCGCTTTCGTTTTCTTCGAACCCGTGGGTGGAGTCTTTGTCTTCGCCGGCGCGTTGGTGGCAGGCTTCTGGGCTGCTTTTTTGGCGGCTTTCTTCGCGCTCTTTTTGACTGCCTTTTTCGCCGCCTTCTTTGCGGCTTTCTTGACGGTCTTCTTGGCCGCCTTTCTGCTCTTCTTGGCTACGGCACGCTTCGCACCAGCCCGCGCTTTACGAGCCTTTTTTGCTTTTTTCTTGACGGTTTTTTTCGCAGCCTTCGCCACGGCGAATTCCTTATATCGGATCAAACAAGACTATCGGGATTTGAGGGACCGCTGTTATCGCGTAGCTTCCGCAAGCATCCCAAATACCGAGAATACGAGCGGTTTTCGCTCTAAATTGTATTCAGCGGTATCGCGCGCGGCGCGGCTGATCTTTTCCCATACCTCCGCCAGCCGTGCAAGGCGCGGCAGGTCGGCGTTGGGGTCGCCGGTCCGCATGCGCGCGCCCACCCAGCGGTCGATGCTGTCGACGAAGGTTGCGAGCGCCACCTTGTCGCTACCGCCCAGCGCGTCGCCCAACGCATGCAGTTCGCGCGGATCGACCCGAGGCAGGGCCGCGAGCAGCGCCGCGGTCTTGTTGTGAAGTTTGACGGCGTCGCCTCCGAGCAGCGTCAACGCCCGTGCGACGCTTCCCTCCGCTGCCTCGGCCGCCTCGAGGAGTGCAGGGTCGGTGCCGGCGAGCCCCGTCGCCCGGCTCACCGCCTTGATCACGTCAGCGGTCCCGAGCGGCCGCAACGACAGCCGCCGGCAGCGCGACAGAATGGTCGGCAGGACCCTGCCCGGTGCGTGGCTGATCAACAGAAACAGCGATTGGCGCGGCGGTTCTTCGAGGGTCTTGAGCAGCGCGTTCGCGGCATTCGGATTGAGCTCGTCGACGGTGTCGACGATGCAAACCCTCCATCCTTCGGCGGCGGCTGTCGAACCGAAAAAGCCGATGGTTTCGCGCGTCTCGTCGACCGTTATGACAGTCCGCATCACGCCCTTGTCGTTGGCCGTCCTCTGAAGCACCAGAAGCCCGCCATGCGCTTCGGCCGCGATGCGGCGCGCCGCCGGATCCGATGGATCGACGTTCAGGCTGTCGGCGCGCTGGACAATCGCCGAACGAGGATCGGGATGGGCAAGGACGAAGCGGGCCATCCGGTAGGCGAGCGTGGCCTTGCCGATGCCCTGCGCGCCGCCGATCAGCCAGGCATGCGGGATGCGTCCGCTGCGGTAGGCATTCAACAGCGCCGCCTCGGCTTCGTGGTGGCCGAACAGATCGGTGGTCTCGCGGGGACGAGAAACCGGAATTTGAGTCTCAGCCTTGCTGCTCATGCCGGCGCCGCCGCATTACCTGCGTTGGCAGCGAAAAAGCGGTCGCGCAAGGCCGACCAGACGTTTGCCGCAACTTTTGCCGGCTCCTCGCTGGCGTCGATCAGTACACAGCGTTGCGGTTCGTCCTTCGCGATCTGCCGATAGGCGTCACGCAGCTTTTGATGAAACGTGATGTCTTCCGACTCGAACCGGTCGGCTGCAGCGTTGCCGCGCCGCGCGGCAGCACGCTTGAGACCGATCTCGACGGGAACGTCGAGGATCACCGTAAGGTCCGGCTTCAGATCACCAATCGTCACCCGCTGCATCGCATTGAGAAGTCCGGGCGCGACCTTTCCGAGGGTTCCCTGATAGACGCGGGTCGAATCCGAAAAGCGGTCGCTCAGCACCCATGTGCCCTGCTTGAGCGCGGGCTCGATAACGGTGCGCGCATGGTCATCGCGTGCGGCCGCGAACAGCAGCGTTTCCGCCTCGGGGCCAAGCAACTTGCCCATCCCGGACAGAACCAGATGGCGGATGATTTCGGCGCCCGGTGATCCGCCAGGCTCACGGGTCACAAGCGTGTGCAGCTTCACGCCGGCCAATCGTTCGGCAAGAATCTTGATCTGCGTGGATTTGCCCGACCCCTCACCTCCCTCAAAGGAGATGAAACGTCCGCGCCCACCCGCGGCTTTGACCGCTACTTGCGCCGCCATCACAACTTCTCGGCACCTGCGCGGAACAACCCGATCGCAAGTTCCGCCACGCCATCGACGGCGCGCCGCAGCGTCGAGCCCCGGCCAACCGCGTCGGCCGTATAGACCGGCGTCTCCACCGCGACATTGGCGCCGCGCCAGACCTTGACCACGCCGACCTTTTGGCCCGCCTCGAACGGCGCGCGCACGGGCCCGCTATAGACGACGCGCGCGATCAGCTTGTCGGAGCCGTTCTTCTGAACCATGACCTTGACGGGCTCGTGGCTTGCCAAGGCAACCGAACGGGTATCGCCACCGAACACCTTCGCATAGCCGATTGTCTGGTTTTCCGCGAACACGGTCCGCACCTCGAAATTGCGGAAGCCCCACTCCAGCATCTTCTTGGCTTCGGTGGCGCGATCATCGGGGTCTTCAAGCCCGTTGATGGCGACGATCAGGCGCGTGCCGTTCTGCACCGCCGACCCGACCATGCCGTAGCCGCCCTCTTTGGTGAAACCGGTTTTCAGACCATCGGCGCCTTCAAGCGAATTGAGCAAGGGATTGCGGTTCGGCTGCCGGATCTTGTTCCACGTGAATTCCTTCTCGCCGAACAGCTTGTAGAATTCGGGATAGGTCTGGATGATGTAGCGCGCGAGCGTTGCCAGTTCGCGCACCGTCATCTTGTTGGCGGGGTCCGGCAGACCGTTGGAATTGCCAAAGGTCGACCGTGCGAGGCCAAGCTCGCGGGCCCGCTTGGTCATGATCTCGGCAAAAGCGCGCTCGTTGCCGGCCATGGCTTCCGCCAGCACGATGCAGGCATCGTTGCCACTCTGGATGATCGCGCCGTGCAGGAGATCGTCGACGGAAATCTTGCTGTTGAGCGCGGCGAACATGGTCGAGCCGCCGGCCGGCGCCCCGCCCCTGCGCCAGGCGTTCTCGCTGACGCGAAATTCGTCGGTCAGCTTGATGTCACCCTGCTTGATGGCATGAAAGACGACTTCCGCGGTCACGAGCTTCATCATGCTGGACGGCGCGCGCAGTTCGTCGGCATTCTTCTCAAATAGCACCGCGCCGCTTGAAGCTTCGGTCAGGATCGCGGTCGGCGCGTCGCCGTCAAACCCGGCCTCTTCCTTCTTGGCGCCTTGCACGCTGTTATTGGCGGCGAGCAGCACGCCGCTCCAGGCGAAAGCCACCAGAAGCGCGCCAACGGCGAGGCCGCGCGAGAGGCGACCTGGCGTGGCCAAAGGCCGATGAAACCGCGACGTCGAAAGCGCCATCGAGAGCTATCCTTGAAGGCTTGCGTTCTAACAGTTGGATACCGCTCAAACAACACGGCTTTCGGCTCTCTCAAACGATTGAGGCTTCGCCTTCATCTCTCGGCATAAGATGTTGTGAACAAGGCGGAAACCCGATGCTTAGGTTCCGCTGGCCGGTGGCCTGAGCAGCCTGGTTAGCGCCGGATTGCTGTGAGGTGCGAATCTGGAATCAGTAAAGCCCGTGTCCGGCGAGAATTTCGCTCGGAATTTGCGGGTCGACCGGCGCATAGGCGGAGATGGGCCGCGTGACGTAGCGATCGTCGTAGGAGGCGGTGCGCGCATCATCCTGGAACTGATCGTTCGAACGCGAGCGCATATAGGCGGTACGCGTCTGCGGCTCCACATACGCGGCCTGGTCCGGCTGCGTGCTGCCGAGATTGTAGGGCCGGCCTTCGGGGATTGGTACCTCGCCGCGGATCGGCCGCGAAGACGACGGCAATTGCGGAACGAATGGCCGGGCCGATGCGATCTGGACCAGCGAAGGCGCAGGTGCCGGGACGCCGGTACGCAGCGTCGCCATCAGCAGGCGGTCATCGGAACCTTCGAGCGGCGCGCGGCCGACATATTCGACGCGCACACGCGCCACGCCGTTGTTCTTGAATTCGAGGAGATCCGCCGCGTGGCTTGAGACGTCCATCACCCGGTTGGCGTGATAGGGACCGCGGTCATTGACGCGCACGATCAGCGATTTGCCGTTGGCCAGATTGGTGACGCGGGCGTAACACGGCATTGGCAGCGTGGGATGGGCGGCCGAGAGCGAGGTCATGTCGAAGACCTCGCCGTTGGCGGTCTGCCGGCCGTGGAAATCGTCACCATACCAGGAGGCAAGGCCTTCCTGTCGATAATTGACATTCTCTTCGGGGACGTAGAGCTGACCGGCGACGGTATAGGGTTTGCCGACCCGATAGGTTCCTCCGCCCTTCGGTACGGGATCACCCATCGCGACGACGCGGGGGCTGGAGGAAACGCCGTATTTGGGATCGACCCGGCTCGAGAGGCCCGATGAGGCGCAATTGGCGAGCACAAGGCACGCAGAAACCGTAGCGATTCCTCGCCACGCGCCAAGAGCCGGTGCTGACCGTTTAAACTGCATTCGCCCCAAGTACCGTTCCACCAGCCGCGTTTGCCGCGCGCCCGGTGGTCTTATCCCCGAAACAGACCTCTCAAGGCCCGCATCAATGGGTCAATATACCGCAGTGAGAACACGGCGGAAATGGGGAGAGCGAGGGGGCGGCAAAGTTGGTAAATCAATCCTTGCAGGGGTGCCGCCCTCCAATTTTGGCAAGGAAAAATCAGGCCGCAGGCGCGGCTGGGCCCGGTGCTGGCTCCTGGCAGCTCTGCAAGAGCCATTGCTGAAAGGCTTTCATGCCCGCCGTCTGGGGTTTTGATTTCAGACTCGTCAGCCAGTAGCGGCCGAGGGCGATTTCTTTCCTGAAAGGCTGGACGAGCTGTCCGCTTTCCAGTTCGCGCGCAAACATTCGGATCGGCAGCAACGCTATCCCCTGCCCCAGAATCGCGACCTCGGCGAGGCTGCCGGACGAATCGAAGACGGGCCCACGGGCCTGCCCGGAAGCGATTCCGACCGACGCAAACCAGCGCTCCCATTCGTCAATCCGGTAGGAGCGAAGAAGCACTTCGCCGAGCAGGTCCTCAGGCTGCCGCAACCGCTTCGCGATCTCCGGCGCGCATGCCGGCGAATGTGGCGCCGTAAGAAGCTCTACCGCATCTGTTCCGTGCCACGAGCCATCGCCAAAACGGATTGCGAAGTCGAGCCCCTCGCCTGCAAGATCAACGCGGTTGTTGTTGGTGTAGAGGCGCAGATCGATGTTGGGATGCGCTCTGCGGAAGGACGGAATCCTCGGCAACAGCCATCGCGTGGCAAATATTCCGACCGCGCCGACCGTGACGGCTTCACGGAACTTTCCGCCGGTGAACTGGTCGAGCGTGGCTTGAATGCGGTCGAAGGTCTCACTCAGCACGGGCAGCAAGACATGGCCTTCGTCGGTGAGCGCCAGCCCGCGCGGCAGCCGGCGAAACAGCTTGACGCCGAGCAACTCTTCGAGGGCTTTGACCTGATGGCTGACCGCGGCCTGGGTCACGCGCAGCTCCACACCTGCGGAGGTGAAGCTAAGATGACGGGCGGACGCTTCAAATGCGAGCAGCGCGTTCAGCGGCAAATGCGATCTGATCATGTGTCGCGGTCCAAATTTTCCTAATGTCTCCCCCAATTTTTCATCGCTTGTCAACACGATCGCCCCGCGGCATTGACGCATCCGCAACCGCAAGGAGAAATGAAAATGGTGGGGCGTCGTGCATTTTTGTGTGGGCTTGGCGTAACGATAAGCGGAGGTGTTTTTCCGCTCCTCCCGGCCCGCGCCGGCGAGGAGTGGTCGGAAAAGCTGTCGCGCAATTTTGCCGAACTCGAAAAGGAACGCGGCGGACGCCTGGGCGTTGCGGTCGCCGACACGCAGAACGGAAACAGCGCTGTCTATCGCGGCGATGAGCGCTTTCCGATATGCAGCACCTTCAAGACGCTTGCCGTCGCGGCGCTGCTCGCCCGGGTCGACGCCGGTCAGGAACGACTCGATCGCCGTTTACGCTTTGAAGCAAAGGATGTCGTGGTGTACTCGCCCGTCAGCAAAAATCGCGCCGGTGGCGAAGGAATGTCGCTTGCGGAGATATGCGAGGCGGCCATCACGCTAAGCGACAATACGGCGGGCAATCTGTTGCTTGCCAATCTGGGCGGACCCGAGGGCTTGACCGCTTATATGCGTTCGCTCGGAGATACCGTGACGCGCCTTGATCGCAACGAGCCGGACCTCAATGAGGCCTTGCCGGGCGATGTGCGCGATACGACGTCTCCTTTTGCCATGCTCTCCGACCTTCGCACGCTGGTGATCGGCAACGCTTTGACGGCAGCCTCAAAGGAACGCCTCGTTGGGTGGCTCGTCGGAAACAAGACCGGCGATGCGCGCCTGCGGGCGGGCTTTCCCCGCGATTGGCGCGTCGGAGACAAGACCGGTTCCGGTGAGAAAGGAACGGCCAACGACATTGCGGTCGTTTGGCCGTCAGCGAACCGGTCGCCGCTGTTCGTCTCTGTCTATCTGACCGGCGGTTCACCAGAGGCGGACCACCGCAATGCGACACTTGCCGCCGTGGCGCGGTTGGTCGCAGCGTCGCTTTGAGATTATTCCGGCGGCCGCGTCTGTTATCAGCCATCCAAAAAAAGCGGCGGAGAATCTCCGCCGCTTTCCTGGTCTGGAGAATGGCCCTACAGCAGGACGTACTGCGTCCGCTCGCGCTTTGCGAGCAGCGGCAGCGCCTGGCCGGCGATGTAGGTCTTGAAGTAGTTGCTTTCTTGATGTGCCTTGAAGGCAGCTTCGTCGCGGAACAGCTCGTAGAACAAGAACTGCGCCGGGTTCTCCTTGTTGCGTCCGATCAGGAACAGTTGCGAACCCGGATCGCGCTGGGCTTCCGGCAAAAAGCGATCGAGAATGCCGGCCACATTGTCGGCCTGGCCTTCCTTCGCTTCCCATTGCGCGACGACGAGGACTCCGCCATTCGCGACAGCGTCTCCGATCGTCTTTTGATTCACGGCGTATTGGCTCATGGTCTTGGCTCCTTGCGGCTGTGATTGAGATGACGAGATCGTCCACGGCGTAAAATTGCTGGCCGCCAGCACGGCGAGGAATGTTCCGATCGCCGATCTGCGGCTGAACGCCTCGACCGGTTTGGTCTCTGTCGTCTCTGTTGCTGGAAGCTTCATGAATATCTCCATCGCCTCGCGTTCGCCCACCAACCCGATCTCCATAACATCGGTTTTGCGCATCTCACTTCGATGTTGGTCGAAGTGAGATTGCAGCCGGCGCCGCTTTTCGGATTTTGTCGATGCTTCCGCAGCTTGCATCCTCGGCAGGCTTGTTCACGACAACGCGAACGTTCGGTCCAACCGACGGAACGAGCCATCCTCGGCCTTGGCGCTCGCATTTATCATCTGCGGCTCGATTTCTTTGGAACGGGATGGCAACACAGCCCGAAAGCGAGCCCAAAGATGCGCGTAACCTCTAACGGGTTCTTGAATTTTCAACCGTCAGGTGATTGAAGTCGCATCGTACGGAAGGGTGGCCGAGTGGTTTAAGGCACCGGTCTTGAAATACAGTTTTTGGCATGATGCCGCGTCCTGTTTCATCCTAAGCTATCTTGTTTTGTTGACGTTTCCGAACGATGCGATGCTATCTTGTATTCCGTAATATTGGGCTATCCCAATCCGTTCGGTGCCAATTGCGGTGCCAAAAAAGGGATATTCGTCAGCCGGGCTACGCCAGGCGATGCGGGCGACTATCAAGCCCAAGGGGCCTTTAAGATATTGATGACATCTGCATCGACCATGCGCTGAGCGCTTTGATCTCCAGATTCAATCGCAATCCTAAATAACTCTTCGTAGGTGAACCCTTCAGGAAGCGAGACGCCCTTCGCGAGCAGCCGGCAACACAGATCAGATATCTCCTGCTCCCACATCATCAAATCGTCGAAGACAATTGCTGCTTTCTGAAAATCGCTGATCGTGCATCCACTGGCTGCGAGGCCGTCAGCAAGATCCTGAAATTTGAGGGGGCGCGGGCCGATATGTAAATCCCTTAAGGCTTTAAGTGCGGCAGCTACCTTCGGAGGCGGCGCGGAGAGATTTCGTTTGCGCTTTGGCATTGTCCGCCCCGCTGATGTGACACTGAAGAAATAGACGGCGTCAGTTGGCTTTCGAGTAAAAACGGAGGGCGGATCAGCTTGTCCACCCTCCGCTTCGAATTAGACGTTTTACGCCTCTTCGTCCTCTTCCTGAAGCCAGATCCTTTCCGGCATCTCGTATCCTGTCGAAGCCACCTTGTCGGAGAGGCCGACCACATTCACCACCGCCTGAAAAAGATTTTGGAAAGCGAACGAGTCTTCAAAATTGTACTCGGTATCCTCGTGACAAACGGGTGCCACGTCGTAAAACGCCGGGAGTGCCTTCGCACGCAAGCCCTCGATGGAGGTTGCGGGAAGCGACCTTATTGCTCGATCGAGCACCTCCATTTCCATCGCCATTTTTTTCGTAACGACAACGCTACTGCGCAATGGCTTTGCCGACCATGCCGCGCGACGCTGATAGTACTTATCTAAAAGGGCTTCATATCTGTCTCCAAGCGCGACGAGCTCGGCGTCGGGTGCCGCATGGCGTTTGGTGTCGACGCCACTAACGTTTTTGTCGTTAGCTCCGATCGAACACAGAGCATAGGCAACATGCTTCATCATCGCGAGGTGGAAGGCCTTTCCGTTCTCGGCAAAATCCGGAAATCGCCAGTCGTCACCTAGGTTGGGTTCTTCGGGTCGGCTGGCGTAATAGAGTAATGCGTCCGCGCCGGCGCGCGTCGAAGGTCGGACATCGAGCAACTGTTGGGCACGATCGAACATCTCATCACCGGCTTCGCCGGTTGAGGCGTTGGCTTTTTCAAAGCCAGGATCGTCTAATGTCATGTTGGCTGAGACCTCGACGCGTTGAGTGTGGATAGTGCACGCCTTCCGGTGAGCCTCGATCGCGGCGAAGATCGGATCGCCTGCGCTTTCGAGGCTTAGGGTAATTGGAAGGCGGACGATTGGCTCCTCGAAACGCTCTTCAACGGCAGACTTCGAGGCTCGTTCCTTAGGAGTGGCCCGGTTCTTTGCGGAAGGAAATTGGACGACATTGCCAGTCATGACAGCACCCCCACGTTCCTGAGGGACTCAGTGATGCTGTCGATCAAAAGCCGCGCGCCGCCCTCACGCTCGTCGAGCATCCATGCTTCGTCGCTATCCGCAATGGCGCGTAGATAGTCCAGCTTGGCAACAAGGCCTTGAAGCGTGGTGGCCGGCGCGCCGATTAGAACCTCGAAAGCCTCGTTCTCGTCGTCGCAGGCCTTGCCGGTGATTTCTTCGAAGTTACCATCAAAGCGATGGAGTTTTTGGAGCCGGTTGAGTTTGATGATAGCGGCATGGTGTGCGGCATTCGCAGTACGGTGGACCTCGATCGCGGCGAAGACGGGATCAGGCGTAGCTGCCGGCGACGCGTGCAGCGTCGCGCTGGCGAGAGCGGTCGCCGCTGGTACCGCAGCGAGGCCGCATAGCAGGCCACGTCTGCCAATCTGGGGGGATGTAGACGGCTCATGCGATGAGAATGTCGGTCGTTCGATGGTCATGTTGTATCCTTCCTGTGCGTTGAAAACGCCAAGGCGGACACACCGCATATACCTGTGATATTTTCAGAATCGATCATCGGACTGCCCGCCTATGGCTGTTCGGTGGTAAGTCGCGGCCAGGTGTTAGAGCACCTGGTCGCGGCGCTAACAGAATCACTGATTTGCTGAGTTGCCAAGCCCTCAGGGACGGCCTTCGCGCGTTTGTCTCAGGCAATAGTCTGCGCGGCGTTCACGCCCGCAATCCCTAGCGGCTTCCCTCCGCGCCCATTCGGCGGAATCATGGGGCATGCCCGCCCTCACCCGCCGCCGCTCAGACAACCCGCACCAGGTCACCTGGCACGTCTATTGGGGCGACGTGCATGTCGGCACAATCGGCGAGCGCGCCGGCGTACCGGTCGACGTCGACCCACCTAGCTCGATGATGCGATGCGCCTGCGGCATAAGGTTCGACAGCCACACGCCCGCTGAGAGCTACGACCACAGTGCGCATATCTACGCCGCACAAGCAGAAGGCCGAAAATGGTGAAGTACGTCGAGACCAGTCCGCTATCAGACCCCGAGACTGCCGCGCGCAAGCTGCTCGAGATCGCCAGCGGGGTCGAAGCCGTTCAGGATGGTCGCATTCACATCGAGAAGATGAACGGGCCGTTCCTGTTCGAGATCAAAGGCGCGCCAGCGCAGTACCTGGCCGGCCTAAAGCACGCCGTAGAGCGCGGCTGGATCGTGCTGCACGAGTCCGGCACCTTCGTCCGGTTCACGCAGGCGGGGCGCGGAGCTATTTGCATGAAGGCCGCCAAGCCCTCATGGGCGGTTTTCGCGCGGCTCCGCCCCATTGATCTCGCGCTGCGGTTGGGGTTGGATAATGTGTGTAAACCAAAATTTGTTGGAGATTGAATGTCATGGCGATGACTGTTCACGACGCCAAGATTGCCATTGGAATGCTAGCGAGAGGTGACAACCAGCATGATGTCGCCGCGTGGTTCGGCGAAAATCAGGCCCGCATCGTTGAAGCTTCGCAGGGAAAGTACGGCACAACGGAAGCTGCTCACGCTTCAGAGCTTCCGCCAAAAGGTCCACCAGGCGTCAAAGGACGCTTCCTTCATGCATTCGTCGAAAAAGCGCTTGCTGCTCTGAAGGCGGATAACACGCAAGATGCCATCAAGCAGCTCGAAGCCGGCCTTGAACGCTACAACCGCTCTGAATAGTCGCTTTGGCGCTCAAGGGCCTTTCGGCAGGGAGGTACCCATTTGAGAAGCGGTGGTCCGACATATCGCTTGTCCCAGACTAGCCAAGCATACCCTGTCGCGGTTGATGCTTTTCGATCAAGCCTTCCCTTTACCATCGGGACGCGCTCGACAAATTGAGCAAATGCCATCGGCGGTGTGCGTGAAAAAATAGCCTCGTGCCGTCCAGAACTTTCTAAAAAAACCGTACGGGCGAGGATCGCCACGCCTCGCCTGGCAACTATCAACGCCCGTAAAACAAACTCTTCCGCCAAGCGAAACGGCGGGTTCGTGATGACCCAGTCGTGGGATCCTGTCTCGTACGGGTAACTGAGAAAATCACGGACTGGCGCGAAACCGTAATGGTAGGCATCCGCGGCTTCGACGTTGGCAAAATATTCCGTTAGCGGCGTTGCCATGTAGCCGCGCCCGCATGCCGGCTCCAGGCAGGTCTGGGAGGAAAGCTCGATTTTGGAGAGGATGTGCTCACAAAGAGCGCGGGTCGCCCAAGGCGGTGTGGGAAAATCGTCTCGACTATCCTGAGCTTCGGTTCGTTGAGCCATCACGGCGTGAGATCGATTCTGGGCCATCAGAGAATCATACGCTTTTTCGAATAGAAGGGAATCCCTTCATGCGTTCGACCTGGTACGGGCGATCACTCTCACGATTCTGATCTATGCCATGGCCATCATCGGCGGGATTTACCTGGGGCTTCATCTACGACACGGTAATGCCGTGATGTGACCGGCCGCAGAGCAAGGATTAGGATGCGGCGCGGACTTGTCTCTGGCGCTCCGCCTTCCATGCTTCTATTCGCGGCATTCCGAATGTCGCAAAATAACCGAACCATCTTTGTAACCTGTTGAGTGGAACAAGGTCTTCCGGTGGAAAATCACGAGCACGGCACTCATCATTTCGCGCCTGCAAATCGACTAGCCTTTTGCATGGCGGCTCAGACTTTTCGATTTCCATCCGGGTTGCCGAAAGCTCCCCTAGAGTCTCTGCCGTTCGGGGCGACCGCGCTATTCTGATCGCCAGGTCTGTAAATTTTTGACCTAGTTCCGAATGATCGTCGGCTTTTTCTGCCGGTTTGATCACATAATCTAAGATGGCCCAGAGAGCGACGAACGCAGCGAAAACCTCCGCAAAATGCGTTGCGCTTGCCAACAAAAGTAGAAATACACTGCTACCGGCGATCACCGAGACAATCTTGATCCAGTCCCGCCAGACACCATAAAAAGCGGCAAGCTTTTCATGGTATCTCCGAGATTTCTGGACACTAAAGTCGAGATCGTAAAAATCCCACTTTAGTCCTTCTTGGGCGGCGGCCTCGGTTTGTCCCAGTCCGTCGTTTTGTTTTTCTCTGTCCATCCGTCGTTCGTCCTGTGCCTTTTCGAATCCTCCGCCATCCCGCCTTCGTGCCTATGGCGCGGTTCCTGTTGCTTCGACGGCGGTGGCGGTGGCGGTGGCGGTGGCGGTGGTTTCTTCCCTTTGTCGTCTGCCATGATCCCTCCATATGAAGAGAGGTATTCAGGTGGCAAGTTCCAGTTGAGTCAATGGCCCATTGCCCGAAAATGGGGACGGAAACTGTATCTTAAAGCCCCTTGTAGCATTCGCGCCCATACATAATTGCCCGCCCGCCGGTACATCCGCGGCGACGAGGCAATTGACGCCGGCGCATACTTGACGCGCGCCGGCGCCGCCGCTGAAATCCCGGGCTGACGGAGCAACAGCCCGTGCCCGCCGCGACCCGGAAAGGAGAGATTAGGTCCGCGAACTGTCGGTGTTAGTTTATCCATGCACTTGCCGACTTGCATGCCCCCGGTCCCACGCACACCGGGAATTCAGGGCCTCAGTATTTGATTGCTCTGATGCCACCCAGCACAGGCGGAACATTCGGCTGAGCGGTTTGTGTCACGTTGTTATTCAGGTTAAATGCGCCCGTGGCGCTGATGGGTGTCGCGCAGCACATACCGATGGTGGCGCCTGTGCCCACACCCACCGCGCCCGAGGACGAACCATTGGCCGCGCCGGTCTGCGTGATCGCCACGCTGACAGACGTGTTTGGAAGGTCGCTTCTCACCATCACGTACTTCTCGGAACCGCACCTGAATGCGACGCTCGTGGCCGAACACCCACTGCCTGCGCTTGTAAGGCGGTTGGCGGCCCCGTTGGCGCCCTGGTTGTCCAGAGCCGCAAACAAGGAGCCCCGGCTGTCTGGGACAGCGAATTGACCTCCTGAGCATGCGACAGGAGCTCCGGCGTTGTACGTAGTGCCGATTACGCTGAAGAGCGCGGCAAAAGTCGTCTGCGAATAGCACGACCCATCCTCGAGCAAGGTCCCGCGCGGCGCAGTCGAGTTCCGGGTCTCAACCGTGTCGCCGACTCCTCTGCTATCGACGTTGCTCGAAAGCACGAAGACCGAACCGTTGTATTTCACCGACGTGGTCTCACCCGCCCACAACTCGTTGAGCGAGAGTCCGACCAGGCCGATCGACGATGGCCGCTGAAGCGCCGTCGCCGTAGTGTTGCCCAGGACGTTCGTGATCGCGATCGTCACCGGTCCGGTATTGTTTGCCGCCGGATTGAAGCTGATTTGAACGCCGACGATGTCATTCAGTGAACCGACATTGGCCAGGTTGAGCACCACGGCGTTCGACGTGCCGCCGGCGGTGCCAGCCCATGTGCCTTGATCGGCGAACTGAGCGGCCGAGGGGCGCGGCGGTGGAACGAAGCAATAGACGACCAGGGCGGCAAGAAGCGCGGCGATCGTCGGCGCTAGTATTCGTTTGATCACGGCTCAACACTCCAGAGTTTTTCGCCGAAATAGCGAAATGCGACGTGGTTGCTATCGAGGACCCACAATGTCCTACGGTTCAGGATCATGTGCCCACCCGGCGCACGGACCGTCACCGAAATGGTTCTGAAATTGCCCACCAGATCGTCGATGATGAATTCCTGATCCGGCTCGGCGTCGGGCGGCAACGTCAGAACCGTTTTGTGCGGGTTCACCTCGCGCTTGAGGCCGATGGTATGATCGGCTTTCGTGATCTGCAGGTCCTCGCTCGAGGTCACGATGCGAGCGGATCTCGGCTGCTCGGCCGACGCGCCGATCGCGCTGCTGACGATCGTTGCGACGACCCACGCGGCCAGCAATTTCAAATTCATTCTCATCTCGTTTTGTCCTTCCCGATGCCGCTGATGCGCGCATCAACCGACAGACCACCTAACGTCGCACGCTCAAGCTGCTGCGTTCCGGAGCCTTGTGAATGCCCGGGACGGGTCTACGGAGCTCACCGCACAAAACGTTGCGCCATGCCTCTGTGGCCTTCCGCCCTTCCCAGCTGGCCAGGCCAACCGCCCAGACGTTCCCAAACTGATCGCTACGTTGGAAGGCAACGTCGCCGGCGGCAACGCATGCAGCCAGAAAGGCCGCGCCGCCGATATCTGTGCGATCGCCGCGATGGCGAAGCCAATCGCTGGCTTGATCAGCCCACCAGGAAACCGAGTGCTTCATATCGATCTCGTCGGCGCGGCCCTGGCTCGACACGTAGCCGAACGCCGCAGAAAACTGCCTGGTGAAATTCTGTTCGTCTTGAAAAGCGTAGCTAGACCCATGTGTCCAGGGGCGCAGCGTTGGATAAGTGCCAAATACGACGTCGAGCAGTTTTCGCAATTCATCTTCATTTGGTAGCGCGATCTTGGCGCGCTCGATCGAAAGAGTTATCCGCGCACCTTCCGGCTCGGCGGCCACACTTGCCGCGAGCGGCGTTACTTTTCTGAAGCCTTGGTTCGCTTTCAGCGCGGTGATGTCGGATTCCGCGAGCGCAAGTCGGCGCCCTTGCTCAACCACGAGAGCTTCGAGTTCGGCAAGATTCATTTTCACTGAGATCTCCTTTTCAAATTTTCGAGGTGCGGGATTAGTTATCGGGCGCATCAGGCGTAGCGCCTTGGATCGGCGTATCGGCTGCAAAAGCCGGCTCGCCCTGCACAACCGAGCCGCCGATCGGTGTCGACGAGAAGGCCAGGCTCTCCGGCGTGCAAAGGTCAATCTCGGTGCGCGATCCCTCTGCCGACTGCCGATAGACCACCTGGCGCGAACTCAAGCTGCGGTCGAGATTGAGCATCGGGCTTTTCACTGAATAGTTCTTGCCGACATCCCACAACGTTCCCGGCGCGGATTGCCAGCCCTGGACCACGCAATGGGCGTCGACCAGGTCGGTCGCGTTATAGGCGGTCTCATGGTTGGCCCGGGTGACGCAGTCCACCGCCGCGCCCGGTTCTTCCATTAAGATCATCAGACGCCGCGTCGAGCGCACCGCCGGATTGGTCAAGGTCGCCGAATTGTCGCGGCAAGCTTCGCCGTTAGTCTGGTCGTTGCCTGGACGCTGCGACGCGATATTGTTGATGTGATACGACTTCGAACCGTCGATCGTGGCGCGCGCTTCTAAAAGATTGCCACCTTCGATCAACTGGCCTTGGCCGGCGCTCTTTGGATCGAAGATCTCGGCGACAAAATTTCCCTTGGCGTCGTCAGTGATGTGAAGCCCCCGCGATCGCGCGAGCCGCTCGACGGCCTGAAACACCGTTTCGCCCCACGACACTGAAAACTGCGGAAAGGGCCGCGACAGGTCGCTCGAGGTTCCGTTGATGACGAGATTGACGCCCGCCTGTTTGCACAGCGCAGAAGCCAGCGCCTGAAACGTATAGCCCTTGTATTGTCCGCCGTTGACCGGAGCGGAGGAATCGACGGCATCCGCTGTTACGCTGCGGCCCTGGATCAATAGACCGTGCTGTCCTGCATTGAATGATCCCTGCCGGACAAACACGAAACCGGTAAAGGCGAGAATTCCCGCGAGCGTGATGGTGCAGCTGTCGCCTGGATTTATCTTCCAGTTTGAAAAATCTTTCGAACCCGTATCCATCTGCTCGGTTGCAGTGAACTCGAAGTCCGAGCACGCGCCGCCGTACATCCTCCGCAGCATCACCGATGTCCAGCCGGTGTATTGCTTGCCGGCGACCTTGAGGATTGCGATCTCGGATGCGTTGCTCATGATCCGCCAAACTCGGAATTGAGGGTTCGTTATGCCTCGCCGCGGCGCTTCTTGCCGGCGGCGATGATTGCTGCAGCGGTGCCTGATGGAGCCGGACGCTTCGGCCCGCCAGTGTCGCGCATGGCGGCCGCTGCGAGTATTGCGGCTGCTTCGCCTGATGGAGCCTTGCGCTTCGGACCGCCGGCGCGCGCCATGTCGCCCGCCGCGATGATTGCGGCAGCGGCAGCTGATTGATGATCCTCCAGCGTCGGGGCCTCGCGGGCGGCAGCAGCCGCTCTAGCGATTGCAGCAGCATCATTCGAAGAAAGCTTGCGGGGGGAAACGCGGCCAGGCGGCGGGGCTGATTTGCGAACTGCGGGTTTCATATTCCGCCCGCCCGCGGGTTTCACATTTTTCGAGAGAGTTCGCCAGCTGGGCGGCGTGCCAAATATCAGATTTCTATATTCAGAATCGCTGAGGCCGTTAATTGTGCTTCTACGGGTCTTGTCGGCCATCAATGTCCGGTAATGTTTGCGGAGGTCTGCCATAGGGAAATCCCTCGATCGATGTCACAGACTAAACCGACTGCAACGTTTGGAGGGGCTCCAAATTTCCAAATCGAATTTTTTACGGCGCAGACGACTTCTTGGCCTGGGCGATCACGCTCTCTAGGCTTACTCTCCAGCTTCCTCCGTCCCGCTTCGCCTTGATCAATCCCTCGACGGCCCACTGACGAATCCGTTCCCGGTGGTAGCCAGTATCATAAGCAGCCTGCTTCAGAGTGACCCATCCCGCCGGCAGTTTCGTTGATCCAGCAGCTCGAGAAGCTCGCCTACGCATCTCAACCAGGTCGCCGCGGATCTCGATGACCGTGGCGAGCAACTCGGCGAGTGCCTCATCGGTGCGCACCCGGTAGTGATCAAACTCTTGGCGGAGCTGCGCTAGTTGCTCGAGGCCATCGACGACAGCAGTATGCTCGATCGCGTCATGCGACGCCTCCCGCTCGCGCCCCTCCGCACAGGGGATCGCGGGCACAAATCCTTCGAACTCGGCGAGCGCTGGTTCGCCGTTTTTGTTCATTGCGGTTTGCGCCCGTCAATGAGTTCGCCGATAGTAGCGCCCCACACCTCCCGTGCTGCATTTCCCGCCGCACCGACGAAGACCTTGATAGACAGAGCCCGGAATTCAGCCTGGCTTAAAGATAGACCGGCCGCCTTCGCCTTGGATTGCTCCAATTCGAGAGCAGCTTGCTGGACCGGCACGATCAGCCCGAAAAATCGATCCATCTGTTCGTCAGTCGGAAAGTCGTCGTTCGATATGGACTGCAGCGTCGCCAGCTGCGCGACGAGCTCCTCGAACTGCGTAGACGCATCGTCGTTAACGGCGGCGCTGGGCACTTTGCGGCGCTTGCTCATGAAGGTTTTTTCCCGTCAAAAACCGCTGCGATAACGTTGGCGCCGTACATCTCGCGAAACGCATCTCCGGCCTTGTCGTGAAGGACCCTGTGAAGGAGGTCCTCGGCCTCTTCCGGCGTAAGTGGGCGACCGAGCTCGGCCCATGCGGCGACGATCGCAGCGGCCCATGCCGGTGAGATCAGATCGACAAACGTTTCCAGTTCATCCAGAAATTTCGGCGACGTCATTATCGACCTCCTTTTCATCCGCATCCACGTCGACGATCGGCGATGCTCCATCCGAGGTTGCTGCCCGTCCGTCATTCGGATCGTCCTCGACCAGGATAGGCAGCTGCTGTGCCTCTCGACGCATGCCGGCTGCTGCGCTGGCTCGAAATAGCCGGAATTCGCTCCGCAGAACGTGAAGCACATCACGCTGCGGTAGTCCGAATTCGGCGGACAGTTTCGATGCCAACTGCCCCAACCAACCCTCGAAAAGGTTGATGAGCATAGCGCCGATTTTTCCAAACCATTTCGATGCATCGACCGCGAGAACATAGCGGCCGCTGCGCGCGGCCTCCTCCTCGGCTTTGCGCCGATTGTCCCGGCGAAAGCCCTCCAGGCGCTCGGCCTGGATCTGCTGCTCGATATCACTGACGGCAGGGCGGGGCGCAACGGCGGGAGCTAGCACTGCAGTAGGCGACGCGAAGGATATCCCCTCGAGCTGGGCTTTGGTGCTGGAGCGCACGCGATGATCCAAGTCGAGCTTCATTTTCAACTGCTCGACAGCAATGGCTCCCCGAATTCTTGCCTTCCGTCCAGTTCCAACCAGAGCGTCGCCATGAATTTTGCCATCGGCAATCCACTGCGACACGCGGCCCGGTGAAACGCCAACCGCGTCGGCGAAAGCGACTTTCGAGATACCGTCATCGCTCATTTTTGTGAGCCCCGCGTTTGGTGCATATCGAACAGTTCCGACAGTGTTTTGGCTTGACTACAGAAATTGAATTTTAGTCACAGGAAAACCGCTCTGACTGCTGAAGGGACGCGCTTGCGCGGGACCCGTGTATGGGGGGTGCCTAGGAAGGACCCATGAACTTTCATTTCGGCCGAGGCTTTAGAGCCCGCTCGACTGCGGCGGCGAACGATGTGCGAAGCTCAACGGTCATCGTCTCGCGAAAGACATCGTGAAACGGCACGTCAGCAGGCTGGGCGGTCCTGGCCCGGAATGCGTACAACATCTGGAGCCTTCCGCCCTTGCCGACGAAGATGCCCCTGTCGGTGATACGCAGCGCCCGCTTGGGCGTATTCGCAATGATCACCGAAGGCCGCTTGTTCTTCGAGACGCCTTTTGATGTGCGCTTGATCACTCCTGGCACCGGGATCGCGAACTTGCCGCGTGCTCTCTTCTCGCCGCCGGCGTCATGCAGCTTCAGGTGCGCACGGCCGAGTGAATCATAGATCTCGACTTGAAGATTACGTGGGGTGGCTTTGCTTCCACGCCGAAGTGCTCGGCCGATGAAGCCAGCGTTTCGCTGTGTGACGTGGCTTGGCCAGGTGTCCTGCACAAGAACGTTTCGCGTGTTCGCCACGGCCTTGTTCATCGCATCCGCGAGTGCATAGGGCACTTGATCAATTTGATCCCGAAGTTCCTTGGCCTTGCGCTCGAAGACGCTCATGTCGAATTCAATCATCGTATTTCCTTGCCGTTGTTAGTGAAGTGATGCGAGGTGCGATCATGCATTCCCATCGGTCTGAAACTCTTTTCGCCGCCATGCCTCCCGCGACATGCATCGCTGAGACGCAATCTCGTTGTTAGCTTCCCGCCAGAAACGACCCGCAAGATCAAATGTCTCGCCACCGCTGCGGCGGAGCACGCGACTTCCATCGCAAAGGATGGCGATGCTGTTAGCGGCGGCGTCGCAAGTAACAACGCCTCCGATGCGCCGCCGCTGGCGCATTCCGCGATCCCAAATCTTGATCTGGCGAAGCGTTTCGGCGGTTGGATGCGTAGAAAGCAGCGGCCACATGACCTCACCAACGCGGTAGTCGACAATGAAGGGCATATGACCTTGGTGGACATCAAGCGCAGCGGCAACGTCCCGCTTAGTTATCGGCGCCCGAGGTACTGCAAAAACCGAAGGCACTAAGTCATCGCAACAGTCGTCCGGGTCTGCGAAGCGCACCGCATTTACAGTTAGCGAAATCAGCAACCACTCAGCGATGAGCATGACGGGATTGCTTCGAGGGTCTTCCAATCCGCCAGCAATGTCGCGAATAACAACGACGGCCCTCGTTTGCCGAAAACAAAACCGCCGTAATCGCTCACGCTCGATTTGAAAGGCTCGAATGTTGATCAACGAGCCCTCCCGTTCATTTCAACCAATGCAACCCGGAAGGGTTGTCGGAAGGGTTTGGAAGGATTTCGGAAGGGTTCAGTTTTGGACCACCCACTAGTAAGCCGCTGGTACAAATTTGTTTTTTTGTATGGACGATAAAAATCGGAAGGATCGGAAGGATTAATCTGACATCTCGCTATACGCGCGCGCGCGCACACACGCGCGCACGCACTATCGAGGAAGAATGATCGAAAAATCCTTCCGATCCTTCCGAATGCTGGAAAACGCCGACTGCTCAAGGACTTCGTAACTGGGTCATCTCTCCGAAATCCTTCCGATAACCCTTCCGAGTTGCATTGTTGGCGGCATCCGATTGCAGCGTTGCGAGGTCTGCACCGAGGGGAAAAATTAGAATTCGACGTTGGCACCGTTAGGGCCCTCCTTATTGCCGTCTTCAACCGGCGTAACGGGCCGTCCGTCCACATCGACGAAATCGTGAACGTAACGAACCAGCTTTATGTCGAGAAACCAGACACCGTCTGAGTGCATGCGCTTAAAGCCGCGCTCGTCCATCGCCATGGAGAAGCCCTTCTGCTTCCACACCGTCTCGCCAGAGGACTTGCACCAGGCTTCGAACACCGCGTACAACATGCTCGATTGGACGCGCTCGCCCGGGCTCTTTTCAACGCACGTTGATAAGAAGCGGCTGAGTGGATCTGAGATGGAGCGATATTCGTCAGTTGCCGCCGTCACCGCTTCTGGCTCGACCAATCCGTTGTCGCACCAGTGTCTTAGTCCATCGAGCAATCTATTCAGGATGCCGGACGCCTCGGCCCGCAGCTTTTCCGCAAGCTGCAGATCGCGTTCTTCCTTTTTGATCGACACTTCGAAGGGCACCAGGCGAAACCGGCGCCATATGCCTTCATCAGCGCCGGAAATTCTCGGTCGGTGATTTCCCGAAATCGTCAATTTGAACTGAGGATAGAACTTAAAAAAATCGCGGTTGAGATGCCGCGCCTGGATCGGTTCGCCACCTGTGACGAGTTTAATCGTCGCCTCTGCCAATTTCGAATTTTTCTCCGGCTCGGATGTTCGAAGCATCCGCACGCCAGGTAAGATAGCAAGATCCGGCGTCGCCTGGCCACCGGTCCGCGATTTGCCCTGATCGAGAAAAGTCTCGATGGGAACGGTCTCGCCGTAGTCTCCCGCTATATAGGAGACGGTATCCATCAGGACGGATTTTCCGTTGCTGCCGCTGCCATAAAAATACGTCAACTTTTGTTCGCTGACGTCACCAGTTAGCGACAGACCGAGCCACTGATGAATGAAAATCCGCATAGCCTCTAAAGGCTGAACTCGGGCAATGAACTTGTCGTATTCCGCGCATGTTGCGGCAGGGACGTAATCGACTGGAGAAATCTTGGTGATCAGATCGGCCGGATCATGCGGCTGGAAGCTGATATAGTCGCCACCATCGCTTTTGCGTGCGACTACCAGTGTGCCATTGTTGACGTTGATATTCATTTTGTCGGCATCGAGCTTGTCGACGCCAACGGCCAAATACGGAGCGCCCAACTTCGACAGTGCATTTAATTTATTGATCGCTTCCGACGCCCTGCCCCATCGCGCGATCTTTTCGGAATAAAGCACCACGCTGCTGTCTTTCTTGACCTCGACCACAAAGTCCCGCGCGCCAGGTTTGGGATCGGCGATATCATGCCGACCGCTCTCGTATACTGCCGCGGCCTCATCCTGGATAAACCGCACCGTCACGTGTTCGGCTAGTCTAACCAGGTCATCGGCGCCTGCGCGGCTCCAGCGCTTGCCATCCCACGCTAGCCACCCGATCGCTTCGCACCAGAGCAGGCGACCACGGTAGCGCTCTCGAAACCGTTCGGCATTACCGAGGTCCGTTAGCGGGAAAAACGCCAGCCGCATATTGAGCGAGTTTTCATCTTCGGGCGCATCAGGCCGCCGCGGTGCGCCAACCTGTCCGCTTGGTGAGGCTAGTGGCGACGAGCTAGAGGATCTTTGGTCTGCCGTTCGCGGCGCCTGGCTCCGCCGATGCACCACGCTTAAATCAAAAGGTTGCTTCTTGCCGAGCTTGACGGCATCGGCGATCACCTTCTTGACCGCGCGCACACCGTCGTCGCGGATCAGGCCGCACGCCGCGGCGGCGTCCTCGAGCGCGGCTCGCGCGAAGCCGTCATGCAGAGCGCCAGCGGCCGCCAGCGAACCGATGCGCTGGCTCGATCCCTGCAGCGCCAGGCCACGCATGTCGCCCTCCGCCGACTTGACGGTGGCGATCGCGGCATTGAGCTCGGCCAGGCCGAACTTGCGGATGGCTTCGCCGATCGCCTCGGGATCCGCGGCCGGCTCATCGATAAAGGTTGGAGCGGCGTCGATTATCTCGAGAATGGCATTTGCGCCAGCGCTCATTCCGCGGCCCTCTCGACAATATGAAAGAGGCACGCCAAAGTCGGGCGATGAGAAGTCCGCAACTTCCCGGCCCTGCCGTCATTGCGTCTATGATGCTGGCGGCAGCAATCATTTCGGTGATATCGATTACTGGCCCGATCCCGGTTCGATATGATCAACTCAAAGACTTTCAACCGTCCATCGCTGCCGGCGTCGCGCTTATAGCGGCAGGCATCGCGTATTTCGCGGCTCAGACAAGGGTGAATTTTGATCGAGCTGTGCATGAGGCGACCGAACAGCGCCGCCAAATCAACCTGCTGCGAAAGTTGCATTACGCTGCAAGGATCTTTTGTAGCGAGGTGGAGGAAGTTCGAAAAAAAGTCTACGCACCCGTCGGCGGCTCGGTGAAAGAGATCAGGCCGTCTACTTTTGATCTCACACTTCCTCAAGAATTCAACGAGGCATGGGACCAAGTCGACATACTCACGACGCCAGCGCTGGATGCCTTGGCGAACGCCCGTTACAATTTTAATATCGTCGCCAAAGAGCGGGCGGCAATGATCCTTACGACAACCGTATGGTCTTATAGATGGGTCTCTGGGCCGCCAGCCGAGATCGCGGTTGCCGTCGATGCAATCCGAGATCTTGAAAAACACTTGCGAGAGCTGATCCGGTTGTTGCCGCTGAGCTAACGTGATGCCGCGGTCCGCGACCCGCGAGCGAACCGACATGCTATCTCGATCGCTGAAATCGTTCACGGCGCGCCATCAAGCCTTAGATGCCGAGTTGCTTTCGAAGCGGCGCGGTGAGGATCAGCTTTTTCTTGCCGACCTTCATTGACGCGAGCTCGCCCGAGCTGATCGCGTCATAGATCGTATTGCGGCCAATCGGCAGGATTTGGGACCGCAGCAGCTGATCAGGCGTGATGGCTGGTTTCGACAGCAACTCTTCGATTTCCTGCTTTGTCATCGGCGAACGCTCTCCGTTTGATTGCCTCAGTTATTATGATATTGCCTCAACAAACATCTGATTTGGGTCATAAGTCAAGGCAATGAGCTTGACATCCACATAAACGAGGCGGATATCTTATCCTGTGCTATCTTATTTGGAGCTGCCTAAATGCCGCGCAAAAAAGCTATCGATGGGCCAACGCAGCAAATAAGGCTTCGCGTCCCTGGCGATCTGCAGAAGAGAATCGAATCTGCGGCAGCCGAAAGCGGCGTGTCGGTCAATAAGGAGATCTTGAAGCGGCTGAACCGATCGTTTGGGCCCCAATGGCGTAGCTTCAATGATCCAAAGGTCTACGCGATCGTGGATTTGATTGCCGAAGTCGTGCACCACGCCGGTCGGTTAACGGGAGACTGGGCGCCGGGGCCTTGGTACGATCAACCCTATGCCTTCCATCAGGTTCTTGAAGCGATCAGCGTTGCGTTACGCTCCATCGCGCCCGATGGAAAACCTGATGATTTTCCACCGACACTCTCTCGGTCGTCCGATCGAGCACTCCTTATGGGAATGGGAAAGCTAGCAGCAGAGAGCGTGGTCGGCTTGGTCGACCTGGGTCACGAACGCGTCGTTGGAACGGGCCTCTCCAAGGAAGAACGAGAGCTCGGCGCTCGTCTCCGCACTGGATTAGGTCACATCGCCGAACGAATCCCTAATTCCGCCTCACTAGAAAAAACCTCCAAACAAGTTCGAGGGAAATAGGAGCAAGGCGAATGGCGATGTCCGCATGGCCCGATCGTCGTCTCGGGCGACGCCAGCAAAGCGAAATCAAGGTTGTCTCCTTTAAACGAGGCGACTGGGAAAGAAAGCTGGTCGAACGCGGGGAAGCAATACGATGAAAGGGCACATTCAGCGGCGCGGGAAGAACTCTTGGCGCCTCAAGTTCGACGCCGGCCGCGACGAAAAGACGGGCAAGCGGAAAACTCAATTCCACACATTCCGCGGCAGCAAGCGTGAAGCACAGATCAAGCTAGCCGAACTCGTCACGGCGGTAGATCAATCCAAATACGTCGAGCCAAACAAGGTGACTGTCGCCGAATTCGTGCGTGCCCGCGTCGACCAGTGGGAAGCGTCCGGCAATATCAGCGCCAGGACGGCCGAACGTTACCGGGAGCTGGTCGAAAATCAGATCGTGCCACACATTGGCGCGAAGCTGCTGCAAAAACTCCGAACGCTGGATATCGAGGGATGGCACACGACCCTCCGAGCCGCCGGCCGCGCCGATAAAAAAGGCGGCCTCGCGCCACGAACGATTGGCCATGCCCATAGAGTGCTCGGGAAAGC
Organism: Bradyrhizobium erythrophlei; assembly: GCF_900142985.1. Classification (NCBI taxonomy): domain Bacteria; kingdom Pseudomonadati; phylum Pseudomonadota; class Alphaproteobacteria; order Hyphomicrobiales; family Nitrobacteraceae; genus Bradyrhizobium; species Bradyrhizobium erythrophlei. The sequence goes on along the minus strand of NZ_LT670849.1, from coordinate 6,895,006 downwards.
GCTGCGCGACGCCGTAAAGAACGAGCTCGTCACCAAAAATGTCGTTGCAGACGAATCGGCGCCAAAGGTCGACGACGACGAAATGGTAATCGTCAAGGACATTCCCGCCTTCATTGAATTGCTCCGCAACCACCGGCTATTCGTCCCCGCGATGGTCTCGCTGTTTACGGGCCTGAGGATCGGCGAGCTGTTGGCGCTTCGCGAAGGTCGTGTTGACCTCGACGGAAAAGTCATCCAGGTCCGCGAGGCGCTTGAGGAAACCAAGGCGCACGGCATCAGGTTCAAGGCGCCGAAAACCAAAGCCGGCAGGCGCGATGTCACCCTGCCCGACATTCTGGTCGACACGTTGCGGGAGTTTCGAAAAACTCAGTTGGAGATCCGGCTGAGACTTGGCACCGGAAAGATCCCGGACGATGCCCTACTATTTGCGGATATTGATGGCAGTCCGCCGTCCCAAAAGCGGTATAGCAAAGCGTGGAGCGATTTTGCCGACCAGATCGGAATGCCCGACTTGGGATTTCACAATTTACGCCACACTCACGCGAGCCAACTCATCGACGCGGGCGTGGATATTGTCACCATTTCCAAGCGTCTCGGTCACTCAAAGCCAGATATCACCTTGCGCATCTATGCCCATTTGTTCAGAAAGGACGACGGCAAGGCGGCAGCGGCGATCAATGCGGCGCTGAATCGCTAGGGTGCCAATCGGGTGCCAATTTCGCGGTTTGTTCTTTCCAGAACACCTGCTAAGCACTTGAAACTATTGGTTTGGAAGGGTGGCCGAGTGGTTTAAGGCACCGGTCTTGAAAACCGGCGTGCCTGCAAGGGTACCGTGGGTTCGAATCCCACCCCTTCCGCCATAATTAATTGATATTATTGTGTAAATTGGCATCTTTAGAAACGAGCCGACGCATCTGCCCACACACTGTTTTTGACCTTGGGAGACGGTCCGTGAAGGTCTGGATTGGTGACTTTCGACTTGAATCGACGCTGATCCTGCCTGCCGACGCTCCCGAGTTGCGCATGTAACTGCCGGATGCCGATTTCTCAATTCAAAACGCGAGCAGACGACCTGCCGAACGAGGCTCTTGCCGCACGAGTTTGGCGACGCGATAGACGTGATGTGGCAAGTCGCGACGGCTGCAATTTTCAATAGTCTCCAGATCAAGGAAATCGACTACGAGTCAATGACGTTCGGCAAGCCGGATAGAATCGTGAGCCGCAACATCCCGTTTAAGGCGCTCATGCAGATCGGAATGTACGGCGACCCCAACAATCCGCAGCTCAAAGACGTCGTCGTCCCAACGATAACGGCCATACCTGTAAATGCTCGCGGGCAGGAGATTGACCCTCTCACTCGCGACATCGTTGAAAATCCTCAATGACATACGACACGCTGTAGCTCGTCGCCGATAGTGGCCCCAATATCCAGCGGCTCGACTCCGCCGCTACCCGTGCAGTAGTTACTTTTACGACGACTTGCGGAGGATGAGGCCATGCCACAAGTGAAGCAAGCTTCGAAGCGGAAGCGCGGAACTAAAGCGGCCGTATCGGCTCTCGGAGCTGCCGGATTGACCTTCTCACTATTGGGAAGCGCGACAGCATCGGCCGTACCGGCGGCGGACGTGCCGCAGACAACGGCCTTCGCACCGAATGAGGCGATCACGCTCGGTGAGGAAGAAATAGCCGACATCAGTCTCGCCACGTTCTATGTCTTCGATAAGGAAAAAGTTGGCAGCGGCGTGCAGGTAGCCCGGCGCGGATATGGTGGCTGCCGAGGTTCCGCAGTCCGAGGCAGCGCGGACAGTGCCCCGCGGGCTGCCGTAGCTGCGGCTGCGGCTGCGCATGTCACGCCGCAGAACTGTGATAACCGTCGCTGGTGATCCGCGAGATGAAGGCTGGTCCTGCAAATTCGAGGACCCGATCTCCCTGCCGAACGGCAAGGTGCTGATCACGCTCAAGGACGCCGCCGATTACATCATGAAGCTCATCGCCCGGATCGCGAAAGGGCTCGGCGTGCCCGCTTCTAAACTGCTGGAAGCCTAGCTGGAGGACATCCCCTCCTCCAAACTCCATTGATATGGCGCTTATTTTCTAGACGCCCAGGAAAGTTACGTCCGCAAGCTACGGTTCAATGCTCGTTTGCGATACTCCGGCGAGCGCGCGGAATCAGGTGCGCGCTCATAAAGCGGCCGGCTAAGCAATCTTCACGTTGTTCGCCGTCAATTGCGACGCATTCACACCGACCACGGTGATCTGGTCACCTTGTGCATCTGTGATGACGGCATTCGAGCCGACCTGCGTCGTCGCCGCGTGGACTGCGGCGTAGTTCTGGAAAAGACTCGCGTTGAATGTAAGTACGTCCTGCGAGGGGTTGAAGCCGGCGATGGTATTGCTACCGAAGCCCGCCGCGTTGAAAGCTATGGTGTCCTTGCCCGCGCCGACCGACCAGCTGTCGTTGAAGCCCGCGACCAGCTGATCCTGGCCGGATCCGACGAAGATCAGATCATTTGCGCCGCCGATGACGGTGTCGTTGCCGTTACCCAGTATGGCCACGCTGTTGTTACCGGGAGCGACCGTGTCGTTGCCATTGCCGAGCATCACCAGACTTCCGTCGCCCTTGGGCCGTTGGATACGGCGGGCCGGCAACGGTTATAGTCGGGCATCCGGCTGGCTGGCCGAACGTCAAGGATTAGCGGAACGATTGCGGTCGATGATGTGTTAGTTGACCGACACGAGAACGACTCCAGAGCGCATCATCCCCAGCGCACGGGCGGCGCTGACCGACACGTCAATGACACGTCCGCGAACAAACGGTCCACGGTCGTTTACGCGACATTGGATTGAGCGCCCCGACCGGGTGGTAACAGTGACAATGCTACCCATAGCCCTGGTGCGATGAGCGCAGGTCATGCCGCCGCCGCGACCACCGTAGTAGGATGCCAGGCCGCTTTCGGCCTGAGCGGCGGATACAGCAACTAACGAAGAAAACGCTGCGACCAGAAGGGTTCGATACATGCATCCTCGCACAGTACAGAGCCCTGCCCGGTACGGTTGAACGCGAGAATTTTGGTGTGAATTGGGCGCGTGCTTGCGGCAACGATCAACTTTTGGACCAAACTTTCCCAAGAAATATCCAACGACCGCACATGGCGGCGCAGAGCACGCGCGACCGCTTCTTCAGAACGCCGGTTCCGCTGCGTGAGCGAAGTAGCGCCGGCGGGTGATGGCGTGTTCGGCAATCAATTTTCCCTTGCGAATGACCCAGCGCCGCGGCAGACGCGTGGCAAACGCCTCGCGCGCATCCCGCGCGTCGAGCACGACGAGATCCGCAACCGCCCCATCCGCGACTTCGAAACCCGGAGCACGCAGAGCCCTGGCCCCGTTGCGCGTGACCATGTCCATCACAGTGCGGATCTCGCCGGGCTGACTCATGTGCGAAGCGTGGCACAGCAGAAAGGCGATCTCGAGCGGATCTTTCTGCCCGAAAGGATAGAAGGTGTCGTGCACGCAATCCTGCCCACAGGCAACGTTGACGCCGGCGGCCAGCAGCTCCTTGACCTGCGTCACACCGCGCCGCTTGGGATAGTCGTCGAGCCGGCCTTGCAGCATGAGATTGGTCGCCGGATTGGCGATCATGTTGATGCCGGCTTCTTTCAATTGCGCGATGACGCGATCAGCGTAATCTCGCGGATAGCTCGCAAGCGCACAGGTATGGCCGGCGGTGACCCGCCCCTGCCAGCCGTTGGCGATGGTCAGTTCGGCCAGCACCTCCAGCGTGCGCGCAAGCGGGTCGTCCGTCTCGTCGACATGCATGTCGATATCGGCGTCGAATTGCTTCGCGATGTCGAACACGATTTCGATGTGGCGGCGACTATCCGCCGGCGAGGCTTCGTTGAACGGCATGCCGCCGACCACGTCGACGCCAAGCTTCATGACGTCCCGCATCAGCATTTCGGTGCCCGGCGACTTGACGATCCCCTCCTGTGGAAATGCGACGATCTGGACGTCGATAAGATCGCGAAAGCCTTCGCGTGCGCGGATCAGACCTTCTGCCGGACGAGTTCCTCCAATCGGATCAACGTCGACATGGGTACGTAGCCGCAGGATGCCGTTTTCGATCGCCCGCACCAACACGCGCGACGCTCGTTCGGCGATCTCCTCGACGGTATAGTTGCGCTTGATCTGCCAAAGTATCTCGATCGCTTCGGTGAGCGTGCCCGATACGTTGACCGGCGCGCGTTCGGAAATCAGAGCCTTGTCGAGATGGATGTGCGGCTCAACGAAGCCCGGCACCGCGATCCTTCCGCCCGCATCCAGCACGAGGGACGATATCTCCACTGCGTTTTGCGGGACGGCAACGAAGTGACCGCCGGCGATGGCAAGATCACGCAGGGCATCGGAGCCCCATACCGCAACGTTCTTGATCAGAATATCGAGAGCCATCGGCGGCCTTTCGTTCGCGGAGGTTGCCGTTTGATTGGTTTGGTCGCCCTGGTAGTCACAAGCCCTCGGCGGCAGTTTGTTCTGCCACTTTGCTGATGGCGAGCCCCAGCCTCTTATATTGGCACAGAACCTGCTTGCCTATAGCTCGCAAAGTTGCGGCGCTGCCTTCGACGAAGGCACCAAACAATGGAACGGGCCATGACACTCAAGACCATTCCGATTATCGACCTTTCGCCATACCGCAACGGTTCATCCGAAGGCAAAGAGGCCGTGGCCAAAGCGGTGGCGCAAGCCTGCCGTGACATCGGATTTTTGGTGATCACGGGGCATGGGGTCTCTCCCGCTTTGGTCGACAGAGTCGACGCGAGCGCACGGGCTTTTTTCGATTTGCCGGCAGCGGCGAAAATGGCGCTCAAGCGGCCGAAGGACGACCAGGTTCGCGGCTACAGTGCGGTCGGCGATGAAGGGCTTTCCTACAGCCTTGGCGAGAAGTCACCCGGCGACCTCAAGGAATCATTTTCGATCGGCCCCGTTGCCGTGCCCGACGATCCCTATTTTAACGGCCCGGCCGCCGGACCGCATTTTGCACCGAACCTCTGGGCCGAACAGATCCCCGATTTCAAGGCTTCGTGGACCGAATATTTCGAGGCGATGTCGGACCTCTCCAAAACGTTGATGCGCATTTTTGCGCTCGGCCTGGAACTGCCGGAAACCTATTTTGACGACAAGATCGATCGTCACATCAGCATGTTCCGCGCGCTCAAATATCCCAACCAGCACGAGGCGCCCCTGCCCGGTCAATTGCGCGCCGGCGCGCATTCCGACTACGGCAGCCTGACCATCGTGCGTACGGAAGACCGTCCGGGAGGCCTTCAGGTCTACAACAAGGACGAAGAATGGGTCGACGTGCCGTCAGTCGGCGGCGGCTTCGTCGTGAACATTGGCGACCTCATGATGCAGTGGACCAATGATCTGTGGTCTTCGACGCTGCATCGGGTCGCCAATCCGCCGCGTGAAAAGGCCGGCGACAGCGCGCGGCTTTCCCTGGTCTTCTTTCATCAGCCGAATTACGACGCGATGGTCGAATGCTTGGAAAGCTGCAAGGGCCCTGACAACCCCGTCAAATACGAGCCGGTCTCATCGGGCGATCACCTGACCAGCAAGTTCGTCAAGCAGACGACTTTTGGCGAAGGCACCAGGAAGTCGGCATGACGGATTCTCCGACGCTGTCTTACGTCAACGTCTTCGCACGCGACATCGTCGCCCTGAGCCAGTTCTATATGGATGTATTCGGTTTCACGGAGATCGAAAAAATCCGCTCGCCCATTTTTCGCGGACTGGATACCGGACGCAGCAGCCTGGGATTCAATGCGCAGGACGCTTACGGCCTGTTGAAGCTGGATGAATTCTCGCAAGTCAGCGGCATCAAATTTCTGCTCAACATCGATGTCGCCAGTGCGGCCGAGGTCGATGAAATGACGCCGAAGGCCGTTTCCTTGGGCGCCAAATTGGTGAAGTCGCCGTATAAGACCTACTACAACTGGTATCAGGCGGTTCTGCTCGATCCCGAGGGGAACGTCTTCCGCATCAATCATATGCTGGAATAGCGGCAGCGCGGACAGCGCATTCAAGCAATTTTGGCGGCCCTGTCCGGCGCCCCGCTCAGGCGCGGTTTCGCGTTTCGCCACTCTGCGATCAAGTCGGCAGAATCCACTACCAGTCCGAGATGCAACGAGACCATCGCTAGTGCCGCCGCCTCCAGATGGTCGTCCGTTCCGCGCACGAGATCGCGCGCGACGACCACCCGGTAATTGTGATTGTTGGCATCAAAGGCGGTGTTGAGAACGCAGCAGTCCGTGAAGCCGCCGTTAAGGACGACGGTTTCAACGTGCATATTGCGCAACAGGAAATCCAGATCGGTCGGATAGAATGCGGACAGCCGGCGTTTGGTTTCGACAATCAAATCGGTGGGCTCGACCCGGGTCACGAATTCAGTCCAGCGCGATCCTTCGATCGCATGAGCCTCGCTATTCGGGATGGCGCCCACGTGGAGCGGGAAAGTACGCCGCCATGCGGCGCTGATGCCGTTGAGATCGTCGGCGCCGCCACGCCGCAATACCGACCGGACGTGGATGATGGGAATGCCAAACGATCGAACGAGATCGTGAAAGGCGTCAATTGGCGCCACGACATCGCGCGCCCGCGGCGCAGGGCACGGACAATCGGGTGACGGATCGAGATGCCCGCGATGCATGTCGATCGATACCACTGCGGTCTTCGACGGATCGAGATAATCGTCGAATCCCGTCGTGATTTCATGCGGTTTGCCATAAACGTGAATGCGCATAGCGATGACGCTCCTGATTATCTAAGGTGCGGCCCGAAGCTGATCCTGCCGACCGAGTTTATCATCGTCGTTCCTCGCGTACGTGCGGCTGACCCAGCGCGCCAGGCTCTCCCAAATAGCCGCGATTGCGAGCCCCTACCCACATCATGACAGCTATCGTCGCGACATAAGGCGTCATCAGCATCAAATATTGTGGCACGCTGATCCCGGCCGCTGCGATACGGGGGACGACCCCTTCGATGCAGCCGAACAGCAACGCACCGGCAAGAGCCGGCCATGGCGCCCAGCGTGCGAATACCACGAGAGCCACCGCGATCCAGCCACGCCCGCCAACCATGCCGGTGACCCACAGCTTGACGCTGACGACGGAAATATAGCCGCCAGCCAATCCGACAAGCGCCGAACCGGCAACGATGGCGCCGATCCGGTACAGCGAAACGTTGATACCGGCGGCATCCGCAGCCGCAGGATTTTCGCCGACCGCACGCAGCCTTAAGCCCAGCATCGATTTTTGCAGGAAAAACGAAACCCCAAAGAAAATTGGAATGGCGAGGTAGACGATCGGGTCCTGAACGAACAGGATTCGGCCGACGACCGGAATTTCCGACAGCGGCCAGATTGCGATCTTGCTCAAACCGGCGATCGGGTGGTTTTGCCAGTTCGCAAGTGTACCGATCAAGCCGGTCAGCCCCTGACAAAAGAATACGATTGATAGGCCCGCAATTACTTGATTGACCCGCAGGATCACGACCAGACCGGCGAACAACAATGACACCAGGCTCGCCGCCAGCATCGAGATCAGAAGCGCGATCAGCGGATGGCCGCCCCACGTCAGGCTGGCTCCGAGGCCGGCGACGGCTCCCACAAGCATCAACCCTTCAGCGGTCAGGTTCAAAACGCCGGAACGCTCGGAAATGATCAAGCCGAGTGCAGCGAACGCGTAAGGCGCGGCCGTACCCGGCGCGTTGGCCAGCCAGTTGGTGAGAAACTCCGTCATATCCACGGCCTTGCTTCCAGCGGTACCGCCTTCCAGAGGCTTGCCATTGAATCCTTCTTACTGCCGCGCATGTTCAGCGGGTCCAGCGAATGCGATGTCTGATAAGGAATTCAGATGACGCCACAGCGATCACGATAATGGCCTCGACGAGTTGCACCATGGTGAAGGGAATTTGGTAGAATACCTGAAGCGTTTGACCGGTCACGAACAGCACCGCGAGCAGAAATCCCACAATCACCACGATAATGGGATCGTTGCGCGACAGGAAAGCGATCAGGACACCGGAAAAAACATATCCATCAAAGAACGACTGCGTCAGTCGTCCCTCCTGACTTGCGACATTGACAAAGCCGGCAAGTCCGGCCGCGACACCGGAGATCGCGATCACGGCCAGGCTGATGGCTCGCACGGGAACACCGACCACGCGTGCCATGTTGGGGTTGGCGCTGATGAAGCGCATGTAGAAGCCGAAACGGCTGAGGTGGACTCCCCAAGCCGCCACCGCGGCCGCCGCAAGTGCGATCAACAGCGCGCCGTTGACGCCATATCCGATGTCCGAAAGACGCTCGAACGGCTGGTATTGGGTCGATTGAGGAAATGCCGTCTTGGAGTCCTGCCAGGCACCGTAGAGCAGGTGCAGCAAGAAATATGAGGCAATGTAATTCATCAGCAGCGTCGATATAATCTCGTTGACGCGAAAACGCGTCTTCATCCAGTAGGCCAACATCACCCACAGCATGCCGCCCAAGGACGCGGCAATGCCCATGACGATGAGCCGTGTGGATTCCGGCCCGATGGCATAGATCGAGACCGCGGTCGCCGCGATACCGCCGAAGATCATCTGGCCTTCCAAGCCGAGATTCCAAAATCCGATGCGAAACGAAAGGCCGGCGCCGAGTCCCACTAGGATCAGCGGCGCCGCCCGCACCAATACCGAGCGCAGACTATCGGCGTTAAACACACCGGCGAGCTCTCCAGCGAGATCAAGCGGCGCGATGCCGGCGAGGTCGAGTATCGCTACCGAAATGATCAGCCCGATGGCGAGCGAACCGGCGAGAATGCCCGCCTGTTTCGCCGGCGAAATAGCCTGACGCATGTCCAGCGTAAAGCGGCCGATACCGCGACGCGACGCTGGCTTCGGCGCCGTCGGCGAGGACGGATTTTCACGGACGATCATCGTCACATCATGCATGATCCACCATTGCACGGCCAATTGCCTGGCGGTCAGCCGGCCGGTCGAATTCGGCCACGATCCGTCCCCGTGTCATGACCCCGATCCGGTCGGAGAGGGCAAGGATTTCGTCGAGATCTTCGCTGATGAGCACGACCGCGGCCCCACGATCACGCGCGGCGAGCAACCGCTCATGCACCGCGGCACAGGCCCGCACATCAAGGCCACGGCTTGGGCTGTGCGCTACTACCACCGCCGGCTGCCGGCTGAATTCGCGGGATATCACCAGCTTCTGGGCGTTGCCCCCCGATAACAACGCTGCCTTCTGCCCGACGCCGCGGACGCCCTGAACATCGTAAGCGATGACGGCCTCGGCGGCGTCCCGTCGCATGGCGCCGCGGTCGATCAACCAGGGCGGTCCGTAACGCCCGGACTTGATGGTTGCGACCGTGAAATTGTCGGCGACCGACAGCGAGCCGGCCAATGCGAACGCATAACGATCAGCGGGTATCGCGGCGAGCCCGGCGTCGCGACGAACGGCCGGAGGCAGCGGGGCGACATCACCCGGCCCTTCCAGCCAGATTTCGCCGGAAAGCGGTTCGCGCGCACCGATCAGCGCTTCGGCGAGCTCCGCCTGACCGTTACCGCTGACACCAGCGAGGCCATAGATTTCTCCCCCCCGCACGAAGAAACTGGCGTCGGCCACCATCACCTGGCCGTCGTTGCGCGCGCAATGCAAGGCACCCACATTGAGCCGGGTCGTGCCCCGCGGGCGCTCCGCCCGGATGGGAAGCGGTGCCGTCTGCCCCACCGTCAACTCGGTCAGTTCTGCGGTCGAAGCCGCACGCGGATCGGCCGTTGCCACCGTTCGTCCGCCGCGCATGATGGTTACGGCATCGGCATGGCGTTTGACTTCGTTGAGCTTGTGCGTAACGAGGACCACCGCGACGCCGCTGCTTGCGAGACGGCGAACGATCTCAAGCAACCGTTCGGCTTCGGCATCGGTCAAGACCGCTGTCGGCTCATCGAGAATAAGAATTCTCGTCCCCCCGATCAGAACCTTGATGATCTCCACCTGCTGCTGTTCGGCGACCGAAAGATCTCCGACCCGTCGTTCGGGATCGATATTGAAACCGAGTTGCGCCGCCTGCTTCCGGACGTTATCGCGGACGTCTCGAATTCCGGAGCGATACGCCGGCTGCGGATTCGCCAGCAGGATATTTTCCGCAACGGTGAACGGTTTCACCAGCTTGAAATGCTGGTGAACCATTCCGATGCCGCGGCGGCGGGCGTCGGCCGGACCAGACAGCGCAACCATTTCGCCATTCACGGCGAGAGTCCCGGTATCCGGTACGTAGAAGCCCGCCGCGATGTTCATCAACGATGACTTGCCCGCTCCGTTTTCACCGAGCAGTGCGTGAACCTCACCGGTTTTCGCCGAGAAGACGGCGCCGTCGAGCGCGACGACGCCGTCAAACGTCTTTTTTATTCCGGAGAGTTCGAGCGCAACGGCCATCAATCAGTCCAGAGGTACTTCTATTTCTGCGCAATGACGCCTGGCACGTACCAGGTCATCTTCCAAAGACCCCCGTCGTCGATCGGCTTGCCCGCGGCAAGTATTTCCTTGCCCGCCGTGTCGCTCATGGGCCCCGTGAAGATCTGCTTGCCGGCGACGATTGCGGCGCGCTCGGCCATCACCTTGTCTGCGAGATCCTTGGGTACTGCCGGCCCGCAGCAAGCGATATCGGTGCCGCCATCCTTGATGCCGGGAAATGCGCCATACGGATTGGGCTGCCAGTCACCCGCCGCCACTTTCTTGAGTTCGGGCGACAGGAACTTGTCCCACGTCCAAACGGAAGAGCACAGCGTCGCCTTCGGCGCGAACTCACGCAAATCGCGGTGATGTCCGGTGCCGTAAATGCCGCGCTCCTGCGCGACGATCTGCGGTGTCGGCGTGTCGACATGCTGGCCGATCACACCGATGCCCTGGTCGGCAAGTGCGGAGGCGGCAGCGCGTTCCTTGACCGGATCGTTCCAGGCGCCGGTGAAGATCACCGTCACTGTCGCTTTCGGATTGATCTTCTGAGCGCCGAGTTCATAGGCGTTGATGGTCCAGTTGACCGGACCGATCGGGTGAGCGGCGACAAAGCCGAGCTTGCCGGATTTGGACATTCCGCCGGCGATCATGCCGCACAGATACTGGCTCTCATAGGTTCGCCCGTAGAACGACTCGAGATTGGAGCCGTTCGTTGTGCCCGACGCATTGAGGAAGGCGACTTTCGGATATTTCTCGGACAATTCCTTGAACGTGTCCGAATATCCGAAGGCTGTGCCGATGATGACGTTGTAACCGCGCTGGATGAATTGCTCTGCTGCTGGTTTGATCTGACCGGCCACCTCAGGCACCTTCTCCACGAACGGGATTTTCATGCCGACGGCCTCTTCGATTTTCGGACGCGCCTCGTCAAAGGCCTGGGTCCAACCGCCGTCGTTCTTCTGATCAAAATAAAGGAATGCAATTTTCGCCGGCGCCGGAAGCGTGAAGCCGGCGGCGTAGGCAGCCATCGTGCCGCAAGAAACCGCCGCGCCGGCCGCGACGAGCATGGTCCAGTATCTTCTCTTCAACACCTGTTGCATCAGCTCTACCCTCCTGTTGACCCCGTAAAACGGGGCGACGACATCGTTCCACGAACGAATAGTTTCAAAGCACGCAGGAAATAGCGCGCCCAATATTTGCGCAGCTCGCGGCGCTATACTGGGCAGCAAGATTCCGCGACGAACGCTTGGGCTCGATGTCATGGGCGGCCCGCCTTTCCGTCGCTGCGACGCGACCAGGACCTGAATAACCCCTTGATGAGCAGCCGGAGCAGCGCGAAGCCGCCGATCGCCCTGCGGGCGCTTGCGTTTGCCGCAGACGGTTTCGCGGCAACATCGCGGTCAGCGCCGGGCGTCGTTGAACGCATCGAACCGAGTTCGGCTTCGGCGTTGCCCACAAAGTCGGCGACAAGCGCGTTCGCGACTTCGGAGATCAGTCCGGTCCGACCGAACTGCGCGATCGTTCCCGAAAGTTGAATATCGGAATCGACTACAACCCCCGTTAAGTCGCCCGACGGCAGCAGGAGACAGTTCATGCTCATCTTGCCGCGGCTGGCTCCTTTGCGGTCAACGCCTTTGCCTTCAAGCGCCACCGACTTTTTTTCGTCGTCGTAGTGAACCGTCGCCTCACCTTCAAAGCTCGCTTGAAACGGACCGACCCTGGCCGAAACCTTGCCGAGATGACGTCCATCCTCGTTCGCGCCGACGTATTCGGCACCTGGCAAACAACCGGCAACCCTTGGGACGTCGCGAAAGAAACGCCAAACTTCGTCGAGTGGATGCGCGATCGTAAATTCCTGATGGAGCTTCATTCGTATCCTGTCTGATCGTGTAGCAAGCTCACCTGTCCTCTTTCGGTCGCCTCATCGCCGAGACTATCCCTGCCTTGCATGCAAGATGCGGTGCAGGCGGTCCGGCGTGATCGGAAGCCGGTCAACCGCACCCGGCTGCTGCAAAGCTGCATCAATCGCGGAGGCAAGGGCCGCGCCAACGCCGGTTATCCCGCCCTCTCCTGCACCTTTCACGCCAAGCGGATTCAACGGGCTCGGCGAATCTTCGCGGAGCAATACTTCGACGTCCGGCACTTCATGACATGTCGGCATCAGATAGTCGGCAAAGCTTGCGGCGAGAGGCTGTCCCTGCCCGTCATAGACAAACTCTTCAAGCAACGCTCCGCCGATGCCCTGCGCTACGCCGCCTGCGATTTGTCCGTGGACCAGCATCGGATTGATGGCCCGTCCCACATCGTAGGCCACCAGATATCTTTCGATACCGATGCCGCAGGTCGACGGATCGATCTTAACTTGCACGAAATGAATACCGTAAGGATAGGTCATGTGGTCGGCCTGGAACCAACCTTCGCTTTTCAGCCCGCCTGCCTCGTCAAGGTGGCGGGCGATCTCCGCGAGGCGTATCGAAGCGCCGCCTTCCCCCACGCTGACCGCGCCGTCGATGAGGCGAAGTTTGTCGGGTGCGGCCTGGAGAAGATCGGCGGCGACTTCGACGGCGCGATCGCGCAGCACCTCGGAAGCAATCTTCACGGCGGAGCCCGCCATAACCGTAACGCGTGAGGCGAAGGCGCCGCGGCCGCGCTCGATACGATCCGTCTGCCCGTGAACGACCTTGATACGCTCAATCGGGATATCGAGCGTCTCCGCACAGATCTGCGCCAGTATCGTCTCTACGCCCTGACCGACGGATGCGACGCCCGTTACGATCTCGACGGCTCCCATCTTGTCGAGGCTCATGCGGACGAGATCGTCGGGACCGAGCCCACTTTTTTCGACGAAATAGGCAATGCCCAGGCCGACCATCTCGCCGTTCACACGACGGGCCGCGAGTTCTCGATGCAAACGATCGTAATCGAGATGGACGAGCATGCGCTCGAGAAGATCCCGATATTTTCCGGAATCATAAACGACATGAGTTCCAAGCGTCTCGATGCCCCGGTGAAACGGCATTTCACTTTCGGGGATGAGATTGATGCGCCGGACATCGACCGACGAGAGCTCCAGTTCTGATGCGATTTTTTCGATCAAGCGCTCGCGAGCGAAGGTCGACTCATATCGTCCGGGCGCACGATAGGTGCCCGCCGGCGTCTTGTTGGTGAGACGAATGTGACCTTCGACGGCGTAGGCAGGAACCAGGTAGGGACCGGGGAGCAGGCCGGCGGACAAGTCTGTCACCGTGGTGCCATGAGTGCGCACATACGCACCTTGATCGGTGAAAAATTTGGCCTGAAGGCCGAGAATGAAACCACGAGCATCGACAGCGGCCCGCAGACGATAGGTCTGGTCGCGCGAATGATTGGCGGCCAGCAAGTGTTCCCTGCGGTCCTCTATCCATTTTATCGGCCGTCGCAGCCGCAGCGCCGCCGCACATACCAGCACATCTTCCGGATACAGCTCGCCGCGTATTCCAAATCCGCCGCCGACATGCCCTTCGCTGAGGTGAAGCTTATCGGGAGCGAGACTCAGCATCTTGCTGATGGCGTCACGATTGTAGTGCGGCACCTTGGACGCGCCATAGAGCGTCAAGACACCGCTGCTTGCATCGAGGACGCCGAGGGCACCGCGGGTCTCCAGGGGAACGCCGGTATGACGTCCGACCTTCGCCTCGAGTTCGACCACTCGATAGGCCTGTCTGAATGCGGCATCCATGTCGCCATAGGAGCGGCGTATCACCGCCGGCTCTGAAAGCAGACCCGGATGGCTGTCCGGCATAAACAGCGACGGCTCCGCGGTGGCATCAAGCTGGGCGTCGAGTTCCTCTATGTCACAAAAAACGAGGTCGGCAGCGTCTTCGGCGATATAGGGATCGCAGGCGAAGACGACGGCGACGGGTTCGCCTACATAACGCACGTAGTCGCGCGCCAGAACCCACTGTCGGTAGGGAATGAGACCCTCTGCCCGCATTTGACGAAAGTCGATAGGCGGCAGGTCGTCAACATCCTGGATGGTCCAGACTGCAACGACGCCCTCCACCCGGATGGCCTCCGTTGCGTCCACGCTCAGGATCTTCCCGAACGCGACCGGCGAGCGCACAACACGCATGTGAACTTGGCCAGGCCAATTGCAATCGGCCGCAAACGTGCCCGTCCCAAGCAGCAACGGACGGTCCTCGATGCGTTTCAGCGAGCGGCCGATATAGTTCATCTGCGCGCCCCGGATCGCATCTCCAAGGCAGCCAATCGAACCGCTTTGATGATGTTTTGATAACCGGTGCAGCGGCAGAGGTTGGACGACAACACCTCCTTGATTTCCTCATCGGACATGTCGGGCGTTTCCTGCAATGCGCCGGCTGCAAGCATGAGGAATCCGGGCGTGCAGAAGCCGCATTGCAGGCCGTGATTTTCCCAGAACGCCTTTTGCAGGGGGTGCAGCGTATCGCCGTCGGCAAGCCCTTCGACGGTACGAATTTTCTTGCCTTCGGCCTGGACGCCAAACATCAGGCACGAACGAACCGGCTTGTCGTCGACGAGGATCGTACAGGCGCCGCAGACGCCATGTTCGCATCCGATGTGGGTACCAGTCAGGTGGCAGTCGTCGCGCAGCACGTCGGCCAGCGTACGACGCGGCTCCACCACGACGTGATAGTCGCGGCCGTTGACGTTCAGGGTGAGGCTGATTTGGTCAGGCATTCAGGCGCGCTCCCGCCTTGCGCAAATGTTCCCGAATCCTCTGAGGCGTGGCGGGAATTTCGGATATCTCGATCCCAAACGGCGACAGTGCATCCACGATTGCATTGACGATGGCGGCAGGTGCGCCGATGGCGCCGCCTTCGCCAACGCCTTTGGCGTGGGTCACGCTTTCGGGAGAAACGGTTTCCAGGTGAAGGATTTCGATTTCCGGCATTTCGGCGATCGTGGGAAGCAAATAGTCGGCAAAGGATGTTGTCAGGAGATTGCCGGTCTCGTCGTAGATCATTTCCTCGAGCAAGGCGTTGGCGATTCCCTGGGCTACCCCACCGGCGATTTGACCATCGACGATCATCGGGTTGATCAGCACGCCCGCATCTTCCACGACGAGAAATCGTTCGATCCTGACGCCGCCGGTTTCGATATCGACCTCAACGACGGCGGAATGGCAGGCGTTGGAGAACGTGCCAGGCGGGTCATAAAACGCGTTTTCATGAAGGCCTGCGGACTGACCGGGGAAACGGTGGCTCTGGTGATAGGCGGCGCGAGCCAGCTCACCGATTTCGATCGCCTTGTTGGTATTGACGACACGGGCCCAGCCATCCTTCAAGCTGACGGCCTCGGGAGTTGCATCCAGTAACTGCGCCGCCATCACCTTCAGCTTTCCGGCAACTTTCGCCGCCGCCAGCTTTGACGCGCCTCCGGCAATCACCATCGATCGGCTGGCGAATGTGCCCCAGCCATACGGTGTCGTATCGGTGTCTCCGGAAATGACCCGGATCTTTTGGACGTCGATTCCCAATTCGTCCGACACGAGTTGGGCGAGACTGGTCTTCAAGCCCTGGCCGTGCGGCGACGATCCGATGCGCAGATCGACATTGCCGGACGGATCCATCGAGCAATCGACGATCTCGTAGCCCGGAACGATGTCCATGCCTCGCGCCGCATATGCTGGCGTGCCGTAGCCGGTACGTTCGCTAAAGACGGAAATGCCAAGCCCGATGTAACGTCCCTTGGCACGCATCTCGGCTTGCTTGATCCTGAAAGCGGGAACGTCCATTTTTTGGACGGCCACTTCCATGGCCTGCTTGTAGGAACCTTCGTCGTACACCAGACCGGTTGGCGAACGGTGCGGAAAGCTGTCGATCAGGTTGCGGCGGCGAATCTCGATCGAATCCATTCCCAGCCGTTTCGCCGCAACCTCCATCAGACGTTCCATGGTGAAGGTCAGCATGGGGCGGGCCACGCCACGATAAGGCGCCATCATGCAGGTGTTTGTCGTCACGCCTCGGGAGCGAGCGGCGTATTCGCTGAAATTATACGGGCCCGGCAATTCGGCAAACGCCATCAGCGGTTCGACCCCGCAGGTGACGGGATAGCAGGAGAATGCTCCGACATTGGAACGCAGATCGGCGTCCAGGCCGAGCAGCCGGCCTTCTCGCGAGAAGGCAGCCCGAACCGTAAAGGCCTGATCGCGGCTATGGGCAGAAGCCAAAAAGTTCTCCCGGCGATCTTCGGTCCAGGCGACGTTGCGCTTCAGCTTGCGTGCAAGCCAGACCAACACGACATACTCCGGAAACAGCGACATTTTCTGACCGAAGCCGCCGCCGACATCGGGAGCAATGACGCGAAGATCCGACTCCGCGATGCCAAGCGTGTCGGCGATACCCGTCCGCAGCATATGCGGCATCTGAACCGAAGCCGTCAGCGTCACCCGTCCGCTGCCGGCCTGGTATTCAGCCAACCCGGCGCGTGCCTCTATCGGGGCCGCCGACTGGCGATGCGAACGCAGATCGAGCGTTACGATTTCGGCCGCCTCTTCGAAGGCCTTGTCGATGCCGGGAGTCTTCATCCGGCCTTCGACCAGAACGTTTTCCAGCGCCTCGGGATGAACCGGATCGGCGCCGGTTTCCAAGGCGAGATCGAGATCAAGCACGGGATCGGTGGTCGCGATGTCGACGAAGACCTGTTCGGCAAGATCTTCGGCAAGCGCCTGGCTGTCCGCCACGACGACCGCGATGGGCTGACCTGTGAAAACCACCCGATCGATCGCCAGAACCGGCTGTCCAATCGGGATGTAATCGGGGCGATGAAGGATCGGGCGGATCGGTTTGAGATCGGCGAGATCGCGGCCCGTGAAAACGATTGCGTCTGGCGGCATTTCGATGTCGACGATGGTGCCGCGAGCGACCGGACTGCGAACAAAGCGAACGGCGGCCGCAGCGCCAATGCGATCGGAGACGTAGCTGCCGTACCCCTTCAAGAGGGTTGGATCTTCGAGCCTCGGCAACGACCGTCCGATCCAGTTCATGCGGCGGCCTCGCTCAACGCGCGCTTGACGACCGTCGCAATGAGATCCCGGCGATACTCGGCGGAGGCATGGATATCCGCGGTTGGAATGACCGCCTCGCGAGCCTCCTGGGCAATTGCATCGAAGGTTTGCGGCGAAGCCGGTTTGCCGACGAGCGATTGCTCCAGCTTTTCGAGACGGATGGCGCGATCCGATACGCCGCCAATACCGAGCCTTGCCTCTGTTACGACGCCGGACTCAATCCGCAGCGCAGCCAGGGCCATCCCCAGCGCAAAGTCGCCGGCACGGCGGGAAAATTCGTTAAACCCCGTTCGCCAGTCGTCCGCCATCATCGGCAAACGGATCTCCGAAAGGATTTCGTCGGCGGCCAGCGCCGTCGTGAACGTCCCCTTGAAGAATTCACGGCTCGCGATGACCCGCTCGCCACGACTGCTTCTGGCAACGATCTGCGCCCCCAGCGTTGTTGCGACAAGGCACCATTCCGCAGCCGGATCGGCATGAGCTAGACTGCCTCCGAAGGTGCCGCGCTGCCTGATGGGAAAATGCGCGATATGCCGCACCACCTTGGTCAGGAGACGGCCGAGGGGACCCGCGGCGATATCTCGATGAAATGCGGCATGACGCGTCAATGCGCCGATGGAGACGCTTTGATCTTTCGCGCCAATGGCGGACAGTTCTTTCAGTTCATTGATGTCGATGATGATCGAAGGCCGCAGCAGCCGAAAATTCATCGCAGGGACCAGGCTCTGCCCGCCCGCAAGAATCTTGCAGTCATCCTGATTTTCAGACAGCAGAGCGAGCGCCTCGGAAACACTGCCTGGTCTGAAATATTTGAACGATGCCGGCTTCATAAGCTCCGAACCAGAGTGACGCGCCTGCGCGCGAATGCGGGCGAAAGATTTTAGCGGCCGTCCGGCCCCCCCATGCTTTGCCCCGCTGCGATACGGCGCGAACTCAGCACTGCCTTTGCAACGTCTCCGACGGCCTCAACCGCCTCGTCCATCCCCTGGAAGCAGACGATCCGGCATGGACACGCCTCGAGACCTTCATAGCGCCAGGGAAACGCTCCGATCACCGCGCGTTGATTCAACATCTTTTCGATGTCGCCGCCGACGTTCTCGGCGTGGATGAGTCCCTCCTGAAACGCATATGAGTGGAAGGGAAACATGTCTTCCGCAACGTGACGGCCCGACTTCTTGTGGATGTAATTGTACTCCCCGAAGAATTCTTCGCAGGTCTTGCCGACGCGCGCCTCAAATCGTTTCGCAAGATCCGGCCGCATCACGCGGATAGAGGTATTCATCGAATGATCGCCCGATCCGCAATCGATTCCGAACCACTTGATTTTCTTCTTGAGCATCCATTCGAGCAGTTCGATTTTCCCGCCGGGATGCATGCAGAAATATCGAACCAGATCCTGTTCGGGCTGACCTTCCCAATAGCGGTGCCAGCCAGTGTGAATGATCAGAATATCTCCGTCGCGAACCTCGACCGGCGCCTGCTCGATCATCTCCGGCGTGATCACGGCCCAATCATCCATATGCTTGGAGACGTCGACAACCGCGCCCGGCCCCACGAGGAAATCGAGCGGATAAGACGCCATGTCGCCCATGCCGTCGGTACCATGCATTGCGCCATCGATGTGGGTGCCGACATGAAGCGCAGTGTCGATGCGCTGCGCGACGATCATCTTGGTCTGCAGATTCTGCGCGTAGTACATTTGATTGCCGGCATATCCGACCCAGCCCGGCGTATGTACGTTCATCAAATGAGACAGATCCACAATCTTCATAACGGCTCCTGGTTAAGTTCCCGGCCGTTTATCCGACCGGTTGGCGGTGGAGATCAAAACTATCGTCTATCGAGATCTCGCATCCGCATCCCTTTTTTCGGTTCGATCATTTCGGCGCCGTAGCGTCCGGAGGAAGCGCGCCCACCGCCTTGAGCAGCGGCACATCCGCAGGACTGGGGCCACCGACGCTGACCACGGTCACGCCCCGATCCGCCGCGACCGCGTGCTTGACGCCGACCGGAACATGCACGGCGCAACCGGCATGAAACGGCAATTCAATGTTGTTGGTGTAGTCTCGTATCGTTCCCTTGCCCTCCAGAATGAAGATCGTGTCTTCAGAAATGGAGTGGATGTGAGGAACATTGGCTTCGCCGGGCTCAAGCACGACGTAGTTCATATTGGCGTGCCAGGCGCCGATACCCGGCCAAACCACGAAACGCGCATCCTTGGAGATCAGCGGCAACCTCAAGCTCGGATGATCGCGATGAAATATCCGGATCGCCATTGACTATTGTCCTTCCGGGAAAGCCAGATCGGCATAGAGGCTCTCGTCGGCAGGACACGGCCCGCCAAGAATTTTGAAATCCTGATGATCGCCCGCCCTGAATTCATAAGCATCGCCCGCGTCGATGTGCACCATCGCGCCTTCAGCCAGCGGAAACACTTCGCTCGAGACCAAATCCACGATCGAACCGGCGCCGCTCATCACGTAGTAGACGGCATCGCTGCCGTGGTGCAGCCGTATGGTGCGGGCCCCGGCTGTCAGCGTGATAATCTGAAAGGTGCGGAACTGAGCGTTGTTCCCCGGCCACATTACAACCCTGGCGTTGCCAGAGCCGACAATGATCGGTATTTCTGGGCAGCCGACAGCACTGTCGACAACACGCGTACAGTTCGCAGGCATCGAATTGCCTTTTTATTCATACTATAATTTTTTTAACTGTATATAAATTATTGCGAGAGGCAATAGCTTTCTGACGGCTTGATGGGTAATGACGTTTGCCGGGTATTCGGCGTGGTTCGACGGCAGCGGTGAAAGACAAAAGGAAAACCTTGGTGACCACCGAATTTTCTCCCGAACTGCCGGACAACGTGGCGGAGACCACCGCCAGCACCCTTGCCGCGATCGGTGAGCGTATCCGCGAAGTGCGGCAGGCGCGGAACATGACGCTCCAGGTGCTCGCCGAGAGTACGAAACTGAGTGTGTCGATGCTCAGTCTCGTCGAGCGCGGCCGGGCATCGCCCTCCATCGGATCCCTGATCGTGATCGCCAGCGCGCTGGGAGTTACGATGTCGGATCTGATCGCCAGCGAACCTGAATCGGACGAGGATCTGGTGGTGCGGGCATCACAGCATCACGTTGTCGAAACGCCCATGCATGTTGTCCGCCGATTGATCCGCGAAGACCGCACCCGCGGTCTTTCGATCGCCATCAACGAATATGAGCCGAATACAGGCAATTCAGATGCCGCTTTGTCGCACGCGGGCTTTGAATACGGCTTCGTTCTCGAGGGCGTATTGACTGTCGAAGTCGACAAGACGCCCTACATTCTCAAGAGCGGCGATTTGATTTCCTACAATTCTCGCCGTCCGCACAAGATCTGGAATTACGGACGTCGCAAGGTCAGAACCTTGTGGTTCAATCTTGATCGAGAGTCATAAAGGATTTCGTCTTACCCGAGAAACTGCTCCGACGCCTTCACGCGGACGCGCCGCCGTTGATCGGAGAAATTTCACACACGGAAGATCGAAGACCGATCGAGCCGCTGATCGGGTCAGCATGGTCGTCCGATATCAGACGGTTGTAGTTGGCGCCTGCGTCGGCGAGTGAATCAAAGGCCTCCAGGCCAAGCTCTTCGTTGCCTTGCCACCAGCCATACTGCCCGCTGACCACCCGACGATCCAGCCCTGGGTCG
Source organism: Bradyrhizobium erythrophlei (assembly GCF_900142985.1). Lineage (NCBI taxonomy): Bacteria > Pseudomonadati > Pseudomonadota > Alphaproteobacteria > Hyphomicrobiales > Nitrobacteraceae > Bradyrhizobium > Bradyrhizobium erythrophlei. The sequence goes on along the minus strand of NZ_LT670849.1, from coordinate 6,873,794 downwards.
AATTTCGCGCGCATGCGGGCCCTGCCGCTTTTGGTCCGGATCTCCACCCAGTCACCTTCGCCAATTCCTCTTTCAGCCGCGGTTTGCGGGTGCATGCTGACCTCAGGCTCCGGCGAGCGGCGACGCAGCGATGGAATGTGGCGATGCTGGCCGTGGCAATAATGAACGACCTTGGCGGAGGTCAGCACCAATGGGAACTCGCTCGCTTCGGCTTGATAGGGCGACAGTGCCGGCTCGATGAATCGCGGCAACGGATTTTCTCCGGCGTCGCGGAAGACCTCGGAGAAAATTTCGACCTTTCCGGTTTGCGTCTTGAAGCCGTCCTGGCGATAGCGGAAATAATCAGGCTCGCCAGCAAGGCTGATCCCGCCCGGTTTCGAGCGCAGATCGTCGAGGGTCAGTTTGAGCGGCGCAAGGATGGCATCAAGACCGGCGTCGATATCGCCGTTCCAGAATAAATCGCCAAAGCCAAGCCGGGTGGCGAGTTCGAACACGATCTGAGCATCTGACCTGGATTCGCCCAGGCTGGAGATGGCCGCCTGCCGTAACTGGATCAGATTTTCCGCAGGCTGGCTGCCTTCAAATCCCACGCGGAGCGCTTCGCGCTCCCACGGCGTGTTGACCGGAAGAAAGATATCCGCAAAGGCCGCGGTCGGCGTCATGACCACGTCGGAATGGACATGGAATTCGAGCTTCGCAAGCGCCTTTGCCCCCTGATCGCCGTTGGCGTGATTGACGATAAAGTTGCGTCCAAATCCGAACAAGCCTCGAACAGGATAAGGCTCGCCGTCGAGGATAGCTGCGTATAGCGCATCTGTCCCGGTCCAGCCGTTTCGGCCGGGCCCCAGTGTCGATCGTTTGAGATCGATGCATTTTGCGCGTTGCCCTGGCGACAGAAATTCTCCGCCGGCGACGTCGCGAACTGGCGGCCGTGCGAACTGGACGTTGCCACCCGGCGCATCGAAACTGCCGGTCAATGCCATCAAGGTCGATATCGCGCGATCGGTCTGTGTCGCGTTGGTGTGCTGGCCCACGCCTGACCACATGTAGTAGCTAACAGGGCGAGCCTGGAAAAGCAGTCTCGCCGTTTCCGTCACCTGCCGCGCCGGCACCCAGGCGACTGCTTCAACCCGATCCGGCGGGTACTCCTCACACAGGTCTCGATAGAGACCGAAGGCCGAGCGACAACTTATCGTCTCGCCGGAGGGAGACAGGAATTCGACGGAAACATGGAGTTCTGGGCTGGTTGGCCGGACGTATGAGCGTCGGGCCAAAGAGTAGCCGACCGCCTCTTTCACCTGGGCGTCCCATGCAACGAGATCGCCGGCATCGGCATCCGCGGGCGGCGCCGCGATATCGGCGGCACGCAGAAACCGATTGGTATCCCTTCTCACCAGCAACGGGCCATTGGTCCAGTCGCGGACAAACTGAACGTCGAACCAGCCGTTTCGGATCATCTCGCCGGCGATGCCGAGCGCCAGGGCGCCGTCTGCGCCAGGCCGCACGCGCAGCCATTGATCCGCCCGCCCGGCGAAACCGACGCGACGAGGGTCGACCACGATCAGACGCGCGCCCCTGACCCGTGCGGATCGGGTAGCCGTGGCATGATCCAGCCAGGTAGCACTCGGATTGTGCCCCCAGAGCACGACGCATTCCGACCGCTCGAAATCGGGAGACGCGATCGAGCGGCCGAACGTGTAGGCGTGGGCGTAATCCTTGTGCCAGTTACAGATCTCGGTTCCATAGGCGACGTTCGGACTGCCAAACGCGTTGATGAAGCGTTCGATCCACCGGATGTCATCCGATATTGGCGTGCCGCTGGGAGTCGTCAGACCGAAGGCGACCGCCTCAGGGCCAGACTCAGAGCGAATCCGGTTCAGTTCAGAAGCCGTCCTGTCGAGTGCTTCCTCCCAGCTGATCTGTTTCCAGCCCGGATCCTTGTCGCCTTTGGGACGCGTCCGCTTCAACGGATAGAACTGGCGTTGCTTGTTGTACACGATCTCCGGCGCGGCGAGCCCTTTCACGCACAAGGCTTTGCCGGTGGGATGTTCCGGAAACGGCTCCTGGCCAACGAAACGTCCGTCTCGGGTAACCATGATCGAACCGCAGCGCGACTTGCACAATGCGCAAAATCCCGGCGTTCTCGTTTCTGATCCGATTTGATCTGTTTCCATCGGTATCTCCCTGTTCGGGAAACTGGGGCGTTGTCAGAAACCGTGCCGGCGTTTCGATTCTTGGAAGGACGTGATTTGCGTAACCCAAAATGCCCTTCGCGAGGGCTCAGCACAAGCCTTCCGGTGTTTGCGTGACCAAGAATGATCCGGCAACGTCCGTTCATGGACCTCGCATCACGATGCGGTGTCGCCTGCGCCGCCAGCGCGGTAGCCCGCCGATACCGGGACTTAGCCCGGCAGCGCGACCTCGCCGGGGACGTAGCCGATCAGGTCGATCAGCACCATCGCGTCCTTGACCGGCAGCGCGCTGGTCTCGACGGTCGTCCGCGCGGGCGGCGTCTTGAAGAACTCCTTCCAGACTTCGTCGAAGGCGGCAAAATTGTTGAGATCGTCGAGGAACACCTGCGCTTTGATGACATGGTCGAGTGAACTACCGGCCGCTTCGAATGTGCGCGCCAGTTTGTTCAGCACGTAGCGCGTCCGCAGTTTGATATCGGAACCGTAGAACGGAAAGTTCGGATCCTTCTTTGCTTCCGCCGGAATGCCCGACGTGTAGTCGGTCGGAAGCGCGCCTTCGGCGAAGACGAGCCCACCGGCGACGACGGCTTCGGTGTAATTGGCTGCGCCCTTGGGATTGGCCGACTTAACGGCGCGCGCCTTCACCTTGCCGGGGATGTAGCCGATCAGGTCGATCTCAATCTGCGCATCTTTCACCAGAAGGCCTTTGGTATTGATTCCGCTGGTTCCAACCGCGGTGGTTGGCGGCGGCACCTTGAAATATTCGCGCCACACCTCCTGGAAAGCGTCGTGGTCGGCCATGTCTTCCAGAAACACCTGAGCCTTGGCGACATGCTCGAGCGAACTTCCCGCGGCTTCAAAGGTCCGCGCGAGATTCTTCATGACGTAATGCGTTCGCTTCTTGATGTCCGATCCGTAGAACGGAAAGTTCGGATCCTTTTTGGCCTCGGCCGGAACGCCGGTTTTGAAGTCCGATGGCAATTGTCCGGCGGCGAACACCAGCCCGCCAACGGTAAAGGCTTCCGTATAATGCGCAATCGGCCGCGCATTCTCCGACTTGATCAGCTGGCTTTTCAGCTTCCCCGGCACATAGCCGATGAGATCGATCTCGATCTGCGCATCCTTGACCAGAAGCCCCGTGGTGCCGACGGTCGTGCGCGCGGGCGGCACCTTGAAATATTCCTTCCACACCTCGTCAAAGGCGTTGAAGTCGTTCAGGTCCTCCAGAAACACCTGGGCCTTGATGACATGTTCGAGCGAGCTTCCTCCGGCCTCGAACGTACGGGCGAGATTCTTCAGGATGTAATGCGTGCGCTTCTTGATGTCGGATCCGTAGAACGGAAAGTGCGGGTCCTTTCTGGCTTCGGCCGGAACGCCGGTCTTGAAATCCGATGGCAATTGTCCGGCGGCGAATATCAGCCCGCCGACCTCGAAGGCTTCGGTGTAGACCGCCAAAGGCTGCGGGTTGTCCGACTTGATGATCTTGGCTTGCATTTTTTTATCCTCCCATTGACCTTCACCACCTCACCGGCCGCAAGCGAATGGTATCGACCATCACCCCGCGACCGACGAATGCGACGCGTGGAAGCAACCTAATTCTGGACGGGAATGTTGCGCGCGTTGGTCTCCTTGCCGTCGACGATTTTCACAACATGCGTGACCAGCAGCGGATCGCCCTTGTCGTCGAACTTGAAGGCGCCACGGCTGCTGTCGAAACTGACCTTCGCGAGCGCATCGCGGATCGATGCCCGATCGAGCTTGTCGGAAGCCTCGACCGCCTTGATGGCCATGGTGATAGCGTCGTAGGCCTCGGCCGCGTAGGAATCCGGCACACGTCCGTACGCCTTTTGGAATTTGGCGACGAACTCTTTCGCGACCGGAATATCGGATGACGTCGCAACGCTGAAGTGCGCCGTGAAATAGATGCCGTCGGCTGCCGAGCCCGCAAGCTCGATGAATTTCGGCGTGGCAATACCGTCCGAGCCGAACCGCACCAGGTTCAGTCCGCTCTGGACGTACTGCTTGGCGACCAAAGCGCCCTCGGCGTAGCGCGACCATTCCACCATCGCCTGGGCCGGGCTCGCCTTGATGCGGCCGAGTTGTGCGGTGAAGTCGATGTCGCCGCGGGTATAGCGCTCCTCGTCGACGATCTCGAAGCCGTATTTGGCGCCGGCCGCCTTGAACGCTTCAAAACCGCCGCGGCCGAAGTCGTCGTTGACGTAGAGGAAAGCGAACTTGCTCACCTTCGGAAATTTGTCATGGATAAAGTCGACCAGATCGGAAACCAGTTTGGTGTCAGGCACCGGTGAGCGGAATACCCACTTGTTGCCTTGGGTCGTGATGCGTTGGGCGGTGCCGCCGACGACGATCTGCGGCGTCTCCGATTGGCGGCTGACCTGCGAAGCAGCAAGGCTCGCGGGGCTGGAGATGCTGCCGATATTGATGAGAACCTCGTCGCGCGAGATCAGACGCTTGACGGTGTTGACGGCTTCTTCCGGTTTGCCGCCATCGTCGGCATAGACCGGCTCGATCTGCTGGCCGCGGATGCCGCCGGCCGCGTTCTTTTCCTGGATCACGAGGCTGACCGCGTCTTTCTCGCTGCCGCCCATGGCCGCGGCGTCGCCGCTGAATGGGCCAAACACGCCGATCTTGATGGTGTCGGCGAACGACGGCTGGCTTGAGGCTGCGATCAGGATGGCGGCGGCAAGAAGGCCACTGACACTTCGGAGACGCATGGTTCAAACTCCTTTGTTGACGGGCAAGTCACTGACAACGGTGCGGTCTGGATCGTGGCCGGCGGCCTCAAATTCCCAGTCCTGCTCGCCGAGATAGCTCGCCCAGACCTTGGGATTTTCGAGCAGGCGCTCGCTGGAGTCGGCGAGAACGATGCAGCCGGTTTCGATGACGTAACCGCGGGTGGCCAGGTCGAGCGCGAGTTCGGCGTTCTGTTCGACCAGCAGCACCGTGACGCCAATGGTGCGGAAATAGTCGATGGCGCGGGCCACCTCCTCCACCATGATCGGCGCAAGCCCGAGCGAAGGCTCATCAAGCATCAGGAGGACCGGCTGCGCCATCATCGCGCGGCCGAACGCCAGCATTTGTTGCTCGCCGCCGCTGAGTGAGCCTGCAAGTTGCAGACGACGCTCATAAAGCCGCGGGAAGAGTTCAAACACGCGCTCGCGTGTCTCGTTCTTTTTGGCGCGGGCGCGAGGCGAATAGGCGCCGACGGTAAGGTTTTGATGTACCGACAGCCGCGGAAACACGTGGCGTCCTTCCGGCACATGGATGATGCCCCGCTCGACAATCTGTTCGGGCGAGAGATCGGTGATCGCCTCGCCCCGAAACTCGATCTTCCCGGCGGTCGGACGCACCAATCCGGAAATCGTTCGCAGCGCCGTCGATTTGCCGGCGCCGTTTGAGCCGATCAGGGCGGCGACTTCGCCCTCCTCGACGGTGATGTCGACGTTGTGCAAGGCAGTCACGGCGCCATAGCCGGCGCTGACGTTTTCAAGACGCAGCACGGGCCAACTCCATCTGTTGTTGCTGTTCCGGCGTGGTCCGCCGCTTGCGGTATCCGCCGCCGAGATAGGCCTTGATTACTTCCGGATGGGCCCTGATCTCTGCCGGACTTCCGTTGGCAAGACGCTGGCCGTAGTTGAGCACGGTGATGCAGTCACAGGAGGGCATCACCACATCCATGTGATGTTCGACCAGAAGGATGGTGGTGCCACCGGCGCGAATGGCCTTGATCAGGTCGACGAGACGCCGGCTTTCGGCGCCGTTGAGGCCGGCTGCGGGCTCGTCGAGTAACAGCAACTTTGGCCGGGCGACGGTCGCGCGCGCCATCTCGACCAGCCGCTGCGAGCCGTAGGGCAATTCATCGGCCTTGGTGTCTGAAAGGTGCAGGAGGCCAACAAAATCCAATGCCTCGCGGGCACGTTCGACGATGGCGGCTTCCTCGTTCCGCTGCGCACGCGTGCGCAGAAGCGAGTGCCAGATCTCGCAATGAGTTTCGCCATGCATTCCAACCATGACGTTTTCAAGCACCGTCATGTCGCGGAACAATTTCAGGTTCTGGAAGGTTCGCCGGATGCCGGCCCGCGCGCGGCGATCGACCGCCCAGCGCGTGATCTCTTCGCCGCCGAAAGCGATCCGGCCGCTGCTCGATGGAATGTGGCCGGAGATCAGGTTGAGGAGTGTCGTCTTGCCTGCACCATTGGGGCCGATCAATCCATGAACCGAGCCCTGCGCGACCTCCATGGCGACGTCACGGACCGCAACAAGGCCGCCGAAGCGGCGTGTCAGCCCCGCAATTTCCAGCAGAGCGGACGTCACAGCTTCACCGCCGAGGGTTTCTGCGGCGAGCCTGCCCCCGGCCGAAACGACGATATACGTTTGGCGAGATCGATCAGAATGCCGCTCAGGCCGCGGCTGCCGGTGCCTGCCAGCACGATCACCATGACACCGAACAGAAGCAGCCGGAACTCACCTGATGAGCGCAGCACTTCGGGCACCAGTACGACGATGACGGCGCCAAGCGCCGCTCCCGACAGGCTCCTGATGCCGCCGATCACGACCATGATCAGGATGTCGATCGATTTCTGGAAGTCGAAATCGTTCGGATTGAGATAGCGAGAGTGATAGGCGTAAAGACCGCCGGCGATGCCAGACACGATGGCGGCGATCAGAAAGCACTTGCTCTTGTAGACCGAAATGGCGACGCCGCTGGCGCGCGCCGCCTCTTCGTCCTGCGACATCGCGGTCAGCGCGCGTCCAAAACGTGAATGCGTGATCCGGTCGAGTGCGAGAAAGACGAGGGCCACCGCAATCAGGCAGACATAGTAGAAGCGCACCTCGCCGCCGAGCGAAAAGCCAAACAACGTTGGCGCCGGAATATCCATCATCCCGATGCTGCCGCCGGTCAGCCAGTCCTCGTTGAGCATAATGAGGTGGATGATGATGGCGAAGCCGAGCGTTGCGACCGCAAGGCTCGACCCCTTGAGGCGGACGATCGGGATCAGCAGCAGGCTGGATAATCCAGCCGCCAGCCCACCGGCGGCAATGGTCAGCAAAAATGGCACGTCGGCCGAGATCGAGAGCGAGGCGGCGGTGTAGGCGCCGACGCCGAAGAATGCGCCCTGCCCCAGCGAAACAATACCGGCTGATCCGACCAGCAATTGCTGGGAAAAAGCCAGGATGACGCTGATCAGCGCCAGGCTGAACACGTGCACCCAATAGGCGTTGGATTGGGCGAACGGCAGGCCGGCAAGGACCAGCAATAAGGTGAGGCGGGCGATCGGCAGCGCGCGCATTTCACACGGACCGGCCGTCGCGGGCGAACAGTCCGGACGGCATGAACAGGAGAATGACGATCAGTACGACCATCCCGACCGCGTCCTTGTAGGCGGTCGAAATCAGCATGCCTGAAAATGTTTCGATGATCCCGAAGACCAGTCCACCGATCATGGCGCCCGCGACGCTGCCGAGTCCGCCCAGCGTCGCCGCGACAAATGCCTTGATGCCGGTCATGAAACCCATATTGAACGATGCAAAGAACAGCGATCCCAACAGCACGCCGGCAGCACCCGCCATCATGCCGGCGAGAGCGAACGTATACGTTGTTGTGCGATCGACATTGACGCCCATCAGGCGGGCGGTGTCGGGATCCTGGGCCGCCGCCTGCATGGCAATACCGAGCGTGGTGTAACGGAAGAAGATGATCAAGCCGCCCATGATGAGGCCACTCAGCACCACGATCCATACGAGTTGCGGCGACACCGCGAAGCCGGCAAAGACCAGTCCCTTCGACGCGAACAGGGTCGGATAGCGCAGCGGTTCCGATCCCCAGACCAGGCGCGCGACATTTTGCAATACGATCGAGACGCCGAGTGTCGCGATCATGATGTTGATCAGCGAGACCCGCAGCAGACGCAACTTCCGATAAATGAAGAACTCGATGCCGACCGAAATCAGGCCACCGCCGATGGTCCCTGCGAGCAGCACGAGCACGAACGGCAGATTGTGCAGCCAGTAGGCGCTCAGGCCCATCATCGAGCCGATCATCAACATTTCGCCCTGTGCGAAGTGAAGGATGTCGGTGGAGCGGATGATCATCGAGATACCGAGCGCGATCAGACTGTAGATGCAGCCGATCGCTAGCCCGCCAAGCGTGGTCTGAACGAATTGATCGAGTGTCATCCGCGCGCTCTTTCCCGATCAGGAGCTAACGCTCGCACAAGAAAAGCAGCAAGACCAAATTGCATGCGAATGCAAAAGCAATTGGCCTATGTTTTGTGCACTGCATTCGCGTGCTTCAGCGTTGTTCCAGCGGTTTCGCCGATCGCCTTCCGCAATTGTTGCATACGTATTCAATGAAATCAGGTACTTTTGCGGACGTGTTCAAACTGACGTCGTTCCTAACCGTCGCTTTCCGGCGGTTGGCATCAAGCATGCAAGGAGCGCCTGACGCCTAGTTTCTCGCCGCGTTGCCCGGAGCCCAGCCATGAAAAAGAGAATTCAACTCGCCTTCGACTTCTCCTGGACCCACGTGGAGACGCAGTGGCGCATGCCCGGTTCCTGGCTCGACCGGCAGCATCCCAACATCGGCATGTTCGAGGAGATCGCCCGTGTCGCCGAACGCGGTGGCCTCGACATGATCTTCTTCGGCGACAGTACCGGCATTCCCTCGACCTGGAAGGATTCAATCGAGGACGCCGTCAGTTACGGGGTGGCCTGGCCGCGCTTCGAGATGAGTCCCTGGATCACGGCGATGTCGCGGGTGACGCATCATCTCGGCTTCGGCCTCACCTATGCTTCGACCTTCATGCATCCATTCTACACGGCGCGGCTGCTCAATTCGCTCGATCACATCACCAACGGCCGTATCGCCTTCAACGTGATTACCTCGCAACGTAAGGCCGACTACGCCAATTACGGCTATGATGAATTGGTCGATCATAACGAGCGCTACGAGCGCCTGGAGGAGTTCATCGATGTTTGCCGCCGGCTCTGGGACAGCGTGGCGCCGGACGCATTTGTCTGGGACCGCAAGACCGGACTGGTTGCCGATCCGGCGAAAGTGAAGGCAATCAATCACGTCGGCAAGTTCTTCAAGGTCAAGGGACCGCTGAGCGTCGTGCCCTCGCCGCAGGTCAATCCAGTCATTATCCAGGCGGGCGGTTCGCCCCGCGGCACCCGCGCGGCCGCCCATGTCGCCGATCACGTCTTCGGCCTGACCAAGAGTATTCCCTTGATGCAGCAGCAGCGAAGCGACCTCGACAACGCGTTGGTCGCCGAAGCCCGCGACCCACAGAAAGTCGGCATTCTCTGGTCGAGCCGGGCGATCGTCGGAGAAACCGAGGACGAAGCCCGTGCGCTTCGTGAAACCATGATCGCCGATGTCCCGCAGGAGGCCGTCGGAGCCTGGCTGTCGCACAATACCGGCTATGACATGTCGCTGCTTCCGCCGCGGTTTTCGCTGAAAGAGCTGAACGAGCGCATCGTCGCAGCGAATGCCTCCCCGGTCGGCTTTGTCAGCCTGCTCGCCAAACAGCACGGCGAAACTGCGGAAATCGATCGCGACGAGTTTTTCCAATATGCCCTGCGGGCCTCCACCGGCTACAATATCACGTTCGCGGGAACTGCCGCCAAACTCGCCGACCAGATGGAAGAGATGTTTGAGGCGACCGGCAGCCGCGGCGGCTTCATGCTGTCGATCGCACCCGGCGCGCCGCGGGCGATCATGCTGAACATCGTCGACCAGTTGGTGCCGGAGTTGCGACGCCGCGGCCGTTACCGGACGACGTATGAAGGCAAGACCCTGCGCGATAATCTAGCGGAATGAGGCGATCGCGCCTCATTTGCCTCACGCCGCGCTCGGTGAGCGTGCATGGAACTGGCCGTCAAGATACAGTAGCGCGTCGATCTCGTTCTGCCCTAGCTTGAGATCGCGCACCGCACCCACGAAGATGGTGTGGGAATGCACCGGGATGACGTGGGTAATCTCGCAGTCGAAGCTCGCGAGTGCGCTCGGAAGCGCCGGCGCACCCGTCACCAGCGGCACCCAGGGGCATTTCTCGAATCGCGTGGCGCGAAATTCCGGCAGGCTGAAGCGCTGCGCCAACTCCATGTCGCTGGCGCTCAACACATTGGCGCAGAATACCTTGGCGCGATCGATCGCATCGTGGCTGCTCGAGGTACGGCTGACGCAGACGAGCAGCGACGGCTCCGGCTCGGCACAGACGGAGCTGACGGAAGTTGCCACCAACCCATGAGGCGTGTCGCCCTCGATTGTGGTGACGATGGAAACGCCCGCGGCCAGCCGCCGCATTCCCCTTTTGAATAGCGTGCTATCGATCACGGCAGATAATCGCCGCGGAAATGCACCAGCGGAATGGCGCCTGGATTGCTGGAGGTTGCGACCACGCGGCCGAGAACGATGACGACGTTATAGCGTTCAATCGTCTCGACCAGCTCACAGTCGATAACCCCGACCGCCTCGGAAAGCGTCGGTGCGCCGGTCGCGAGACGGTCCCAGGCGGCCGTCGTAAAGCGGTCGGCACCCTTCAAGTCGGACTTTCCGCCAAAGATGTCCGCAAGTTCACGCTGTGCGGAAGACAGATAGTTGATCGCGAAATGGCGCGCGTCGAGGATCGTTGGCAACGCCGAGGTCCGCTTGTCGACCGATACCATCATGGTCGGCGGATCGGCGCAAAGATGCGTGGCCGAGAGGCCGAGCAGACCGGCAGGCCCGCCGTGAGAGCGGGCCGTAACGATCGTGCTTCCGGTTGCACGCTGACCGATCGCCTGCCAGAACTGTTTCATGTCGATGGACGCAGGCATATTTGGCATTTTCTTCACCGAAAGAGGGGTCTGTCGCTTGGCGCCGTCTTTAGTCGTTGAGATTGAGGCGGGCAACCTCAGGGGGCAAGATCAAATTGCATGCGTATGCAATGCGTTATTGCCAAAGTTTTGAGCAAACGTATATGCGCCCAGCATCCTATACTACACCCGAAAAACATTCTTGGTGAGACGATCAGGCCATGGCTAAGCGAGCGAACCCGAAAGCCGGAACACAGGTGACAGCTCAGGACGTAGCCCGCACGATTGGCGTTTCCCAATCGACGATTTCTCGCGCCTTCTCGATGACAGCAAGCATTTCGGAGGAGATGAAGCATCGGGTGATCAAGGCGGCCAACAAGCTCGGCTACCAACCCAACGTGATCGCCCGCAGTCTGATCACCCGCCAGACCAACATGGTCGCGATCGTGATGGCCAACCTGGTCGACCCCTTCTATCCCGTCGTGCTGGACGAGCTGGTGCAGCAGGTCCAGGCGGCCGGCTTCCAGACCTTGCTGTTCGTTCCTTCGGCCGGGCAGAAGGTCGACGATATCATTCCGAACCTGCTGCAATACCAGGTCGACGCGATCATCCTGACCTCGGCCACGATTTCGTCAGCCATGGCGCGGATCTGCGCGGCGCGTGATACGCCTGTGGTTTCCTTCAATCGCTATGTGCCCGGCCTCAAGATCCACGCTGTATCGAGCGACAATGTCGGCGGCGGGCGGCAGGTCGCGGACTATCTCGTGGCTACCGGCCATGAGCGGCTGGCATTCGTGGCCGCGCAACGCGACGCCACGACCAACCGTGACCGGCGTTCGGGATTTCTTTCGCGCCTCAAACAGCTGAAGATTGAAACCTGCTTGCAGGAGGAAGGTGGCGAATTCAGCTATGAAGCGGGATATGCCGCTGCCAAGCGGCTGTTGCGGCAAGCCAAGCGTCCGGATGCGCTTTTCTTCGCGAGCGATGTGATGGCTTTCGGCGGCATCGATGCCGCACGCGAACTCGGCCTCAGCGTGCCCGGCGATGTATCTATTGTCGGCTATGACGATGTGCCCCTGGCCGCTTTACCGAGTTACGCACTCACCACCATCCGGCAGCCGGTTCACGAAATGGCGAAGGCGGCCATGGAAATCCTGGGACTGGGCGGCGAGCGTGGCGCTGCGTCGGCGCCGGAGAACCGTATCGTCAGGGGTACGCTGATCACGCGCTCGTCGACCATGGATCGCCGTGCGGCGCGCCGTTTACGCGAGATCGCGCCGGCGTGATGGTGGCCGGGGAACAGTCGTTGCGTTGATCGCGCCAGCATCCCAAGATGCTGTTCATCTGGCGGGCGCGAACAACAGGGCCCGCTTTTTGCCGCTCGATGATCGGAGCACAACAATGAGCTATCGTATCCTTGTGCTTTACGGATCCTATCGTTCCAATCGCATGGGCATCAGGCTTGCGGACTTTCTGGTTGGCCAATGGCGCCAACACGGAGAGGACGTCGAATTGATCGATGCAAAGGCAGTTGGGTTGCCGATGCTCGATCGCATGTACAAGGAGTATCCGCGCGGACAGGCGCCGGATGCGCTCGAACGTCTGGCCGGCAAAATTCGCGACGCCGACGGTTTTGTCTTTGTCACCGGCGAGTACAACTGGGGTGTTCAGCCAGGCTTGAAAAACCTGACCGATCACTTCCTCGAGGAGTGGTTTTGGCGTCCGGCTGCGATCGCCAGTTATTCTGCCGGGCGATTTGCCGGCGCCCGCGCCGCGACCGCCTGGCACGGCACGCTTTCGGAAATGGGCATGGTCGTGACCTCGAGTACGATTTCGGCTGGACCGATTGCTGCGACGCTCTCGGCGGATGGCGAACCGATTGGTGAGGGAGGAAAGGCACTGGCGCATGCTTTCCCGCGGTTCGCAGACGACCTCCTGTGGTGGGTGGAAGCTGCGAAGACGCAGCGGCAACGCAAGCCGCCGCCGTATTGATTATCGCCTCGCGGACAAGTCCGAGCCCGCTCACGCGACATAACCGGAGACACCGTCCCATAGCAGCTTGAACGCCGTCACGACCAGCAATCCGTAGCAGACGCGATAAATCTGGCGTTGGTCCAGTGAGCCGTGAAGCCGCCACCCCAGCCATACACCGGCGGGAATCGCGAGCAGGCAAAACGCCATCAGCGTCCAGGCGTCAGCGGTTGGCCTGACCAGTAACAGCCAGGGTATCGCCTTGGTCGCGTTGCCGACCGTAAAGAACAGGCTCGTTGTGCCCGCGTAGATTTCCTTGCTGAGACCGAGCGGCAGCAGGTACATCGCAAGCGGCGGTCCGCCCGAATGCGCCACCATGGTGGTGATCCCCGAGGCAACGCCGGCGGTGATGGCCTTCGGCGTCGAGCGCGGACGAATAATCACCTTCCCGCCTGCTATCAGCCATAGGCCGACGAAGATCAACGTGGTCACGGCCATCAGGATGGCGATGGCGCGGTGGTCCAGAAAACGGAACAGCAGATAGCCAAAGGCGATGCCGGCCACGAGCCCGGGCAACAGCCGCAGCAAATCCGGCTTCGACCAGGTCGAGGGCTTCCAGTAGCGCAGCGCGAACAGATCCATCGCGATGAACAGCGGCGCGAGCAGACCGCCGGCGGTGACCGGGTCCATGACGAGCGACAGCAGCGGAATGCCGACGATGGAGAATCCGCCGCCGAACGCTCCCTTCATGAAGCAGATCAGAAAGACACCGGCGAAGGCGATCAGGATTGTAGCGACCGTCAGTTCCATGTTTGCCTCCTATGGTCAGGGCAATGCGACACCGTCGGCGCGTGCGCTCATTCGAGCGGGCCGTGGGCTCATCGACCGAAATGTTCGTGCTTCCCGGGGCAATCCGGTTGCTGCAGTTACCATGTTCCGATACAAACATCGGTGCAATCAAAACATTGTTCTCGGTGCAATATATGTCGAAGTCCGAATATCTGAGGCTGGCGGATGCGATTGCCGCGGAAATAGCTGATGGCGCGTTGAAGCCCGGCGAGCGGCTGCCTCCCCAGCGCGATTTCGCCTACGAGCGCAAGATCGCCGTCTCGACGGCAAGCCGCGTCTATGCCGAGCTATTGCGTCGCGGCCTTGTCGTTGGCGAGGTTGGCCGGGGCACCTTCATCTCAGGAGATGCGAAACGCGGCGTCGCAGCGCCCAGCGAGCCGCGCGGTATCCGGATCGACTTCGAGTTCAATTATCCGATCCTGCTCGACCAGAGCGCCCTGATCGCAAAAAGTCTCGAGGGGCTGGAGAAAACCGCGGCGCTAGACGCAGCACTCCGACAGGCAACGAGCTTCGGAACGCCGGCGGCGCGAAGCGTGGCAGCCGCGTATTTGTCACAAGACGCATGGTCCCCCTCACCCGACCAGCTGGTTTTCACGGGAAATGGCCGACAGAGCATCGCAGCAGCGCTCGCCGCCGTCGTTGCAACGGGCGGCCGCTGCGGCGTGGAGCCTTTGACTTACCCCTTCATCAAGGGCATCGCCGCGCGGCTCGGCGTTTCGCTGGTGCCGCTGGCGATGGACGAAAACGGCGTTCGGCCCGACTCGGTGCAGAAGGCGCACCGAGAGGCCCATCTCTCGGCGATTTACATCCAGCCGGTAGTTCAGAATCCGTTGGGTGTGACGATGAGCCCGGCGCGCCGCGCCGATCTGTTGCGCGTGGTCGAAAAGCTCAACCTCCCGATCATCGAGGACAACGTCTACGGTTTTCTCGACAACGAGCCACCACTCGCCGCGCTCGCACCGGACTCCTGCATTGTCATCGACAGTCTGTCGAAGAAGGCCGCGCCTGGCCTTGCGCTCGGCTTCATCGTGCCGCCGCAACGGTTGCGTGAAAGTGTGATGGCCTCGGTACGTTCGGGCGGGTGGACCGCATCGGGATTTGCGTTTGCGGCCGCGCAGCGGATGATGAGCGATGGCACCGTTGCGGAATTGACCAGACTGAAACGACTCGATGCTCGCGCGCGCCAGAAACTGGCGGCCGACCGTCTCGCGGGCTTCGAAATCCAGGCCAACGACAAATCCTATCACCTGTGGCTGACGTTGCCGGCGCACTGGCGCTCGCAGACGTTCGTCGCGGCCGCGGCCAGACGCGACATCGCCTTGACGCCTTCAACCACTTTCGCGGTCGCGCCTGGCCACGCGCCAAATGCCGTCAGGCTGGCGCTGGCGGCACCAACCATGGATCAGCTCGACAGCGGTCTGCGAACGATTGCCGCGATGCTGAATGCCAGCGAGCACGATTTCGATTCGACGGAATGATAGTGGTGCGACGCTCTAGAAGGTCGCCTTCAGCCCGGCATAGAAGGCGCGAGGACGCGCCGGGCTGAGAGATTCCGGGTTCGTAAACTGATTGCCGCCATTGGCGAAATTCGGAACCAAGGTCGTATTGAAGAAGGTGCCGTAGGTCGCATAGCGGTTGTCGAAGAGATTATCGACGCGGCCATAGATCTGGTACGTCTTGTCGATCTGGTAGGAAGCGTGAAGGCCAAAGACCGCATAAGAAGGCAGTTTCGGCGCCTGGTTGGATTCGTCTCCGACCAGATACTGACTGCTCACGAATAACGCGTCGCCGCCGACCTTGAGCGCATCCGTGATCGAATAATCGAACCCGGCCTTGATGCGATGGCGTGGAATGGCGGGGATCTGATTGCCCGGCGTGATCTGGACGTTGCCGTTATTGTCGGCGAACGGGCTGTTCGAGCCGACCTGCAGCGAATCGAGAAAACGCGCGTCGATGAAGGCGTAGCTGGCGCGAAACTGCCATCTCGACGCTTTCAGATGGGCTTCGGCCTCGATGCCTTGCCGGCGCGTCGAGCCGACATTCTGGAAATATCCGAAGCCTTGCAAGATCGGATCGGGAATCGCGAGGATGTCGTCGGTGTTGGTCGCGCGGAACCCGCCAAGCTTCCATTCGAGTGTCCCGAAGTTGAAGTCCTTTGTGCCCCGGAAACCAGCTTCGTAGGTGTGCGACACTACCTGTTTCAGCGGAGGATCGGAGACCAGGAACGCCGCGATAATGCAGGGCATCGCAGGATTGGCGCATCCGAGTTCGAGCGGGGTCGGCGCACGGTTGGATTCCGAATAGCCTGCATAGGCGGTCAACCCGGACGTGATCTTGTAGGTGCCCCCGATGATCGGATTGAACCGGTCATACGTTGAATTGCCGTTGAGCTGCGTACCGATCTGGTCCTGCAAGGAAATCCGTGCGTCGTTAAAGCGGCCGCCCGCGGTGATCGAGAAGGCTTTGGTGACGTCGAACGTATCGAGCGCGTAAAGGCCGGTGTATTGGTTGGTGGCGCGCAGCGACACCGGGCCGATCGAAACCGGATCGCCGGATTGCCCGAGAAAGATGCCGCTTCCGGCGGTGACATAGTTCGTCCCGATCGTTCCGAGCTCGGCGCTCGCGCCGAAGTGCGTCACGCTGGAATCGAAGCTTGTGCCGACGACAAACCGATTGCCGTGGCCGAGGAGCTGGTCCGTGTTGGTCGCTTGCACCGAGAAGCCGCCGGTGTTCGAGTTGGTGGTTGTGCGATCGATCTCTCCAAGGATTGAGCCGGCTGGGAACGGATTGGCAAGCTGAGCGCCATTCAGTCCGTTCGCCGGCGTGCTGCCGTCGCCAAAACACAGCAGCGCGGTGTTGGGGTCACAGGGCTGCGTCCCCGTGGGATTGGCGTCTTGGGTATGCTGCGTGAACGCGCGGAAGTGCGCGATGCCGTCGATCGTCCAGCTCGGCGAGACTTCGAATTTTCCGGTCAGGTTCACATAGCCGACCTGGTTCGCCGAAGTCTGCGGCGTGGTGTAGGTCGCTCCCCAAAATTGCTGTAGCAATTCGGCCGGCACCGTCGCAGACGCGCCGAAATTGTCGCTGGCGGCGCCCAGATTGAGATGGATTTCGTTGCCGTCATATCGATAGCCGATGTCGCCGTAGAAGCGGCGGATATCGGACGGCGAAAAGTTGCGGAAGCCGCTGTCATGCACGCCTTCCAGCGCGCCGTAGACGGCCCAGTTGCTGCCAACCTGCTGGCCCCACTGCGCTGAACCCTGGATGCGGCCGAACGAACCGCCCATGATATCGACTTCGGTACCGTGGTAGCTAAATCCATCCTTCATGCGGACGTCGACCGCACCGCCAAGCGCATTGAGACCGAAGGCCGGATTGTTGGTCACGACCGAAGCCGATTTGATCGCGGCGGTGGGTATCAGATCCCAATTGATGATGTCCCCGAATGCTTCGTTGATGCGAACGCCGTTCTGATAAACGGCCAGCCCCTGCGGCGTGCCCGCCACCGGCGAGCCGACGAAACCGCGAAACTCGATATTGGCCTGAAAGGGATTACCGGCCACGTCGCTGATGTTAACGCCTGCCACGTTCTGTTGCAGGGCATCCATGACGTTCAGGGAGCCGGTTCGCTTGATGTCGTTGCTATCGACATAATTGATGCCAGCGGGCACTTTGTCGGCATCGTTGGCCACGGTTGCCAACGGAGCGGTCGGGTAGACCGGAATTCTTTGAACCGGACGGACGATACGCCGTTCGCCGCTCGCTCGCCCCGGCTTCACGCCGGTTTGAGGCGCATCCACCTCGACCGGTGGCAGGTTCGTCACGTTGCTGTTGCTGTCCTGCGCGCAAGCCTGCCTGCCGGCGACCACCAAGGCGGCAGCCGCTATTGACGCAATACACAGGACCCGACCACCCATCCGCAATGCCCCCATCCGGCTGTTTTGCTGGTCGCCGGTCTGGAACCGATGATGTTAGTGGATGGCTTGCCGCGCGCACGCGCAAAAGGTCCCGAAACGTTCGGGAAATTTCCCGAAAAGAGTTTCTCTCACAGAGCTTGCGTGGGAACCATGGCCTCGATCGTGACGCCGCCCTCGCCCGAGGCGACGGTCAACGTTCCCCCGAGCGCCAGGATACGCTCACGCATGCCGGTGAGGCCGAGGCCGAATTTCTGGTCCGGCTTCAATCCGCGGCCATTATCGCGCACGCGAACCAGCGCGTAGTCGCGGCCGCCCTGCCCGCCCGCCGGCCGTTCCGCGGGTTCGATACTGACATTGACCGCCGTCGCGCGGGCATGACGAAAGACATTGGTCAGCGATTCCTGGACCACGCGGTAGATCGTCAGGTCCGCCGTTTCACCGGTCTCACCGAGCGACTGCGAGATCGTCGTCTCGATCGTCACGTCAGGATGGGAATTGGTCCATAACCGCTGAAGTGCACCCAGCGCCTCACGAAGCCCGAGCTCGGCCAGGCCTATTGGACGTAGCCGATCGAGAATCCGGCGCGTGAACTGCTGGAGTTCGTGCACCTGTTCCAGGATGGCGCTGCCATGTTTCCTCAGGCCTTCCGGATCCGGCAATGGCGCCTTGGTAAGCCGCATCAGCGCTCCGGCATGAACCCGCAAGGTGAAGAGATATGGCCCAAACTCGTCGTGCAATTCGCGCGCGATCTCCTCACGTTCCAGGTCTTGCAAAGATACCACGCGCTCGGCGAGTTGCCGCTTTTCTTCGACCGCCGCCCCCAGTGTGGCCGCGAGGTGATTGAGCCGGGTGCAGATCGCCGCGAGCTCGGGCGCCCCACTCGGCTCGATGTGCACGTCGTAGGAGCCGGATTCGATCCCTTTCATGGCCCGCGACAGGGCGTCCAGCGGCGCGAGCGCCCTGCCGACAACGACCATGGTAATCAGAAGAAGCGCCAATGCGACAGCCGATCCAACTTCAAGCTGGGTCAGGATGCCGTCCCAGATTTCGGCGATTTCGTCGTTCGGGATCGAAGTGATGACGAGCGCGGTCTCCTGACCGCGGATCGAAACCGGGACGCTGACCGAGGTTGTTTCGGGATGCACGAGCGTGGCAAACCATGCGGGCACCGAGCGCGCATCGTCATCTTCATCTCGAGCGTCAACCGCAGCGGCGGTATCTTGCCGTGTGATGCTGACATGACGCAGCCGCTTGAGATCGGCGATAATCTGGTTCAGCCCCGCCTCGGGGTCCGCCGTTTCGTTCAGGCCCGTGACGATGGTTTCAACGAATTCGCGCGCCAGCCGCGTGACGCTTTGGTCTTCAGCCTGGACGCGTGGGCCGGCCTCCAGCACCAGCCGCGCCACATTGACCGCGAGCCCCAATGTCAGCACCAGCGCCAGCAACACATTGATGCGGGAACGCAATGATAGTCTCTGCCACATGACGATCCCTATTGCGCCGATTTTCGGTTCCTCATCACCCGACGTTGACAGGCGAAACACGCGTCTGTCTAATCAAAGCCTATCGCATTGTCGCCGAAGTTGCATGGCTGATCGAGATTTCGCCGCCATGCAGTGCGGTGCAACAACGAAACTGTCGGTGTGAGGCGAGATGCATGCGCATTCTGATCGCAGATGATCATCCGATCGTTGCGTCCGGTTGCCGTACCGTGCTCGCCGACGAGCCGGATATCGTGTTTTTGGAAGCGCCGGATGCGGAAAGTGCCGAACGCACCTTCTCAGCCGAACATCCCGACATCTGCCTGATCGATATCAATCTGCCGACGGTATCGGGCTTCGAACTGGCGCGCCGCGTGCTGGCCAAGGACCCTCAGGCGCGCATCATCATGTTCAGCATGAACGATGATCCGGTCTATGTCGGACGCGCCATCGAAGTTGGCGCCAAGGGCTTCGTATCCAAGACAGGTGATCCCCAGGACCTGGTCGAGGCGATCCGCGAAGTCGCCAAAGGCGGCGTTTATCTTCCGTCCGCGCTGGCGCGCAGCGTGGCTTTTGCAGGCCCGACAGTTGCCAGGAACCCGTTGTCGAAGCTCAACGCGCGTGAAATGGAAATCCTGAGGTTGCTCGGCTCAGGCAAGAGCCTGTCCGAGATCGCCTGGATGGTGCACTCCCCTTACAAGACGGTCGCGAATACCTCGGCCATTATTCGACAGAAACTTGGCGTGCGATCCTCCGCGGAGCTGGTGCGCTTTGCCATCGAAAGCGGTCTGAGCTAGAGCAACGGAATAGTTGACGGCGGAGGCGCGCGATGGCGCTGCAAACGATTTCTCTTAACAAGGCTTATGGCGGCATCGAGGGCGTGTACAAGCACGCCAGCGAGCAGACCCAAACCGACATGAACTTTTCGGTCTATGTTCCGGCACACCGCGAAGGCACCAAACTCGCCGTGGTCTGGTATCTGTCGGGATTGACTTGTACCCACGCCAACGTCACCGAGAAAGGCGAATTTCGCAACGCCTGCGCGGAGCACGGGCTCATCTTCGTTGCACCCGATACCAGTCCGCGCGGCCAAAGCGTGCCGGGCGATCCCGCCAATTCCTACGATTTCGGTTTGGGCGCCGGCTTCTATGTCGATGCGACGGAAGCACCCTTCTCGCGCAATTACCGGATGTGGAGCTATGTGACCGAGGAGTTGCCGAAGCTCGTCGCCGAACATTTTCCGGTCGACTCTGGCCGGCAATCGATCATGGGGCACTCGATGGGAGGCCATGGGGCGCTGACCATCGCCTTGCGCCATCCGGGCCGCTACCGAGCGGCCAGCGCCTTTGCGCCGATCGTCGCACCCTCGCATGTGCCCTGGGGTATCAAGGCCCTCGGCGGGTATCTCGGCGACGACAAGAGCAAATGGCGCAAGCACGACGCGGTCGCTCTGATCGAGGATGGCGCCAAATTTCGTGAATTCCTCGTCGACTATGGCGATGCCGATCAATTCCTGACGGAGCAACTTCGTCCCGATCTGCTTCAGGCTGCGTGCGAGAAAGCTGGTATTCCCCTGACCTTGCGCCGGCAGAGCGGTTACGATCACAGTTATTACTTCATCTCGACCTTCATGGCCGATCATCTGCGCTGGCACGCGCAGCGGTTGGGAGCCTGATTGGCGTCCTTAAGTAGGCTTGCAAGCTAGCGCGATCTGGTCTTGTTTCGAATCAAGAATTCTCCCATCCGAGGAGAACCGCAAGGGAGACGCCATGATCCGGGAATGGATTGGCGCGATCGGCCTAAGCCTCATGGCAACTCACGCGCTGGCGGCCGACCCCATCGAGGTCGGCATTGGCTATCTTCGTCATGCCGGCGTCAAATCGACATTGTCGCTGGCCGCACAACCTGCCGAAAATGACGGGGTAGCCGGCGCACTCCTTGCGATCGAAGACAACAACACCACCGGCAATTTTCTCAACCAGCATTTTACGCTCACCGAGCTGCGGCTCAAGGAAGGCGATGATGTCACTGCGGCAGCCAACAAGCTCGCCGACCATGATGGCACCATCGTCCTGGATTTGCCGGCGGACGAAGTCTTGAAGGTCGCGGATACGTTGCGCGATCGCGGTACGGTGTTGTTTGACGCCGGCTCGATCGACGACCGACTGCGAGAGCAGGACTGCCGGGCCAACGTTGTCCATGTGGCGCCGACCCGCTCGATGCTCGCGGATGCATTGGCGCAATATCTGGTGTGGAAGCAATGGAAGCGCTGGCTGCTGGTGAGCGGTTCGCACGATAACGACAAACTCTATGCTGATGCGCTGCGCCGGGCGGCTTCGCGCTTTGGTGCGAAAATCGTGCAGGAGCGGACCTTTCAGGACACCGGCGGTGCCCGCCGCACCGACAGCGGCGTGACGCTGATCCAGCGGCAGATGCCGGTGTTTACGCAGGAGGCGCCCGCCTATGACGTTCTTGTCGCGGCCGACGAGAGCGAGGTATTTGCCGCCTATCTGCCATACCGCACCTGGGATCCGCGGCCCGTGGCGGGCTCAGCGGGGCTGGTGCCGACCAGTTGGGACGCCTCGCACGACCAATGGGGGGCGGTACAAATTCAGAATCGGTTCCTGAAACAGAATTCGCGGCGCATGACGGCGCTCGACATGCAGGCCTGGACGGCCACCCGCGTGATCGGTGAAGCGATCTCGCGCACCAATTCCGCCGACCCCAAGACCGTGTTCAGTTTTATCAAGGGAAAAGATTTTTCAGTTGCCGCCTTCAAAGGGACGCGACTGACCCTGCGGGACTGGAATCTGCAACTCCGGCAGCCGATCCTGCTCGCCGACGGCCGCATGGTGGTGTCGGTATCGCCGCAGGAAGGTTTCCTGCACCAGGTCTCCGAACTCGATACGCTTGGCGTCGATCGGCCCGAGACCAAATGCAAATTACAATGACGGCGGAGAGTTCGTTCATGTGGCGTTGTTGCCTGCTTTCCTTGTCGGTCGCATGCGTTACGGCGGCGAGCCCCGCTTTCGCCTACACCGCCTATGTGTCGAACGAGAAAGGAAACACCGTCTCGGTCATCGACACCGACAAATGGGCCGTCACGGCGACGATCAAGGTCGGCCAACGGCCCAGGGGCATCGAGTTCACCCACGACGGCAAGTTCGTGATGGTTGCCGTCGGTGACGACGACACGATCCAGATGATCGACACCAAAACCCTGAAAGTCGTGGACACGCTGCCCTCCGGCCCCGACCCTGAACTATTCACCCAGGATGCGGCCGGAAAAGTCCTTTACGTCGCCAATGAGAACGACAACACCGTCACCATCATCGACCTCGAGAAGCGGAGCCGGCTTGGCGACATTCAGGTGGGCGTCGAGCCCGAAGGCATGACCATCAGTCCGGACGGCAAGATCCTGATCAATACCTCCGAGACGACCAACATGGCGCACTTTATCGACACATCGACGCGTCAGGTGGTCGCCAATGTGCTGGTCGACTCGCGGCCGCGCTTTGCCGAATTCAAACACGACGGTTCCGAGTTGTGGGTCTCATCGGAGATCGGTGGCACGGTATCGATCATCGATCCTGTCAAGCACGTCGTGACCGGCAAGATCACCTTCAACATTCCGGGGCTGCGGAGCGAGGCCATTCAGGCGGTCGGAATTGGCATTACCAGGGACGACAAGACCGCTTTCGTGGCGCTTGGTCCGGCGAACCGGGTGGCGATCGTCGATACCGCGACCCACGCCGTGACCAAGTATCTTTTGGTCGGACAGCGGGTCTGGCACATGGCGTTTACGCCGGACGAAAAGTTTCTGCTCGTTACCAACGGCGTCTCCAACGATGTCTCGGTGATCGATGTGGGAGCGCAAAAGGTGATCAAGACCATTCAGGTCGGCGAACTTCCGTGGGGCGTGACGATCTCGCCATGACAACGGCCGATACCTATAACGAGGCTGCTGCGCGGACTCCGACCGATCCGGCCGGGCACGACGTCCCGGCGACGCCTGCCCTGTCGATCCGCAACGTCAGCCATTCCTACGGTGCGCGGCGCGCGCTGATGGATGTTGCCTTCGACGTGCCGCCGGCGAGCTTTACAGCCCTGCTCGGCCTCAACGGCGCCGGAAAGAGTACGCTGTTCTCGCTGGTCACGCGGCTGTTCGGGATTCAGGCAGGACACATCAGCATTTTCGGCCACGATATCGGGCGCGCCCCAGGTGAGGCGCTGCGCCTCATGGGCGTGGTGTTTCAGCCGCGCACGCTCGATCTCGATCTCTCGGTGATGCAAAACCTGCTCTATCACGCCGCCCTGCATGGCATTGGCCGCCGCGATGCGCGCTTGAGAGGCGACGAGGTTTTGGCGCGGATTGGCCTCTCTGACCGATCAGGCAGTAAAGTTCGCGATCTCTCGGGTGGCCAGATGCGCCGGCTGGAGATTGCACGTGCTTTGCTGCACCGGCCGAGGCTACTTTTGCTCGACGAGGCGACCGTCGGCCTCGATGTGAAGGCGCGCGCCGACATTCTGAGCCACGTCCGCCAGCTCGTCGTCGAACAGGGCATCGGCGTGTTGTGGGCCACCCATCTGTTCGACGAAATCGTCTCAAGCGACAACCTTGTCGTCCTGCATCAAGGCCGTGTCCTGGCCTGCGGCGAGGTCGATCGCGTTTTGAAAGAAATTGGCGCGCCCGACATCAATTCCGCTTTCATGCGCCTGACCGGCGTTCAATCGGGGAGCCTTACACAATGAGCTCCACGACCCTCGATCGGTCCCGTCGCGGCTTTTCTTTTGCCGAATATATCACCTGTCTCAACGGCATCGTGTGGCGCGAAGCGCTGCGTTTCCTGCACCAGCGCGAAAGGTTCATCTCGGCGCTGGTCAGGCCGCTGGTTTGGCTCTTTATCTTCGCTGCCGGATTTCGGCAGGTGCTGGGCATCTCGATCATCCCGCCCTATGAGACCTACATCCTCTACGAGGTTTATATCGCACCGGGCTTGATGGCGATGATTCAGCTCTTCAACGGCATGCAGTCCTCTCTGTCGATGGTCTACGACCGGGAAATGGGCAACATGCGCACGTTGCTGGTGGGCCCTCTACCGCGCGGGTATCTGCTGTTCTGCAAGTTGCTTGCGGGTACGGCGGTATCGCTGCTCCAGGTCTACGCGTTCCTGTTGATCGCCTGGTTCTGGGACATCACACCACCGCCGACCGGCTATCTCACCGTGCTGCCGGCTTTGGTTCTGTCCGGCTTGATGCTCGGTTCGCTTGGCATGCTGATCTCCTCCGGGATCAAGCAACTTGAGAATTTCGCGGGCGTCATGAACTTCGTGATCTTTCCGATGTTCTTTGCATCATCCGCCCTTTATCCGCTCTGGCGGGTCCAGGAGGGCAGTCCCATGCTGTATTATGTGTGTCAGTTCAATCCGTTTACGCACGCGGTCGAGCTGATCCGTTTTGCGCTGTATGGCCAAATGAACTGGGTTTCGCTTGCCGTGGTTGGCGGTTGCACGGCGGTCTTCATGATCGGCGCCATTTTCGCCTATGATCCGTCGCGGGGTCTCGCCCGGCGCGGCCCCGCGGGAGGTGAGACATGATTTCGCGCATTGGACTCGTGTTGATTGCAGTCGTCGCCTCGACGCAGATTTCTGACGCCGCAGATCCGCGCTATCCGGATTGGCCCTGCGCGCAGGCCAAGGTGCCGGAAATCTCGCTTGCTGCGGTGTGGGCTGGCCCATCGCTCGACGACGCCGAACAGAAATGGAAAAACGATCCAAAGATCAGTGCTCTGGTTGAAAAGGCGGCGGCCAGAAAGCTTCCGCTTGAAGACGCGCAAAAGGCGATCACGGACTTTCTGGCGGCGCCTGGAACCGACAAGGTGGCGGCAGGAAAATTGCTATTTGCCGGTCTTTTCGAGCAACTCAACGCTGAGCGCGCTTCGGTCATGAACGGGCTCGAGCGGGTAACGCGTAAGCAGCGCCAGGCGGCGGACAAGGTTCGCTCCGATACGATCGAATTGCAGGCGCTCCAGGACGCCACACCGCGCGACCAGGCGAAGATCGATGAACTCGGCAACTCGCTCGTCTGGGAAACGCGGATTTTCGAAGATCGCCGCCGCGTCGTCAAATTCGTGTGCGAGGTGCCGACCACGATCGACCAACGCCTGTTCGCGCTTGGCCGCACCATTCAGCAGGAAATCGAATAACCCTGGATCACGGTTCTTTCGGGCGTTGCTCCGTCGGCCTCGGTTCCGGCTGCGCCTCGGCCGTCGGCAGGTTGGCGCGCTCCCATCCGTCCGTGCCATCGGGGTACCAGGCGACGTTGCTGTAACCAAGTGACAAGGTTCGCCTCGCCGCGTTCCACGACATCCAGCAATCGGCCTGGCAATACACGACGATCAACGCGGCCCGGTTGCCGCCTGTGGCGCGCATTAACCCGTGCCGCAGATATTCTTCGGTGGTTGCGGCGAGCTCGCCATAACCGGTATCCGGCAGCCAGACGCTGCCGGGTATATTGAAGCGGGGTTTGTCCCGCCAAACCGTCCCCGCTGGAAGGTTCGGCGGTTTTGGTGGACGCGGCAGTACATCGACAAACACAGCAGCCTTGTCGCGCCAGATCGCCTCTGCTTCCCGCGTCGAAAGCACGCGCGCGCCGGCGAGCGTATCCGGAACGGGCGCGCGGTAATCCTCGGTGCGATAGTTCTGAGGCTCCGGCACGAGTTCGTCTGCACGCGCTGCGCCGGCCAGCACCATCAACGCAAGCATCGAACGCGCGATGGAGACGGTCATGGCGACCTCGTCGACGCCTCCACGGTGATCGGCTGATTGTTCTCGTCGAGCAGCGGAACACCGTATTCGACCAGGATTTTGTTGATCTCGCTCTGGTTCTCCTGGATCAGGCGGTTGAGCATCCGTTTCCAGTTCTGGTCGGCGCGCCGCACGCCCATGCCAATCCGATAAACCAGTTGGGGACCGCTCTTCTCGTGTACCAGCGGTGTCACGTGAAGCGGCGGGTTGGACTTCTTGGCATAGAATCCCGCCATCGGTCCCCAGAGAATGGCGGCGTCGATGACGTTCTTGTTCAGATCGTCAATCATGGCTCCGGCCGAGGAATCAAAGCGGGTATCGATCATCAGCGGATAGGGCTTTGCATTCGACATCAGGCCGTTCACCGCCATGTCGGTTGCTGGTGGCGTGCCGGCGACGATGCCAATGTGCTTACCCTTCAGACGGGCGTCATCCAATGCTGCGACATCTTCAAGGCCGGAACCCCGTTTTGCGACCAACGCATAGGCCGTTCGGTAATAGGGATTGGTTCCCTGGACGAGATCGTCACCTTGCGGAAACCCCATGATGACGTCGCAACGATGCGCGCCAAGTGTCATGCGCACGAAGCCCGTCGCCTGCGGGAAATACATGTAGTCGATCTTCTTTTGTAACTTCGCCGCGAGGAATTCGGCGAGCTTGTTCTCGAACCCCTCCCCTTGCTCGTTGGAGAACGGAAGGTTGCGCGGATCGGCACAGACCCTCAACACCTTGGGATCGACGAGTTCTATCGAGAGATCCAGCCCGCCATCATTGTCGGTCTGCGCGCCGGCCCAATGCGCGCCGGCAAGCGTTGCGGCGAGCGCTAGAAGCGGAGCGAACAGGTAAGGTTTGAGTGGGGCATAGGTCATCGATTGCTGTCCTCAGCTTGTGCGCCACTCTCCCACCAAAATGCTATGCTGCTCCCTGAAGGCGTGCAACAGGATAATCCATAAGACTAATTCGCAGCGCCTGTTGCGACGCAAACGGAACCATGCGTAGCCGTTTTGAACGAAAAAAGATGCTTGTCGGCCTCGCGCTTGCGGCGTTCTTCGTTTTGCCGCGAGCACAGGCGCAACAGCCCGCATTGAACGTCAGCGAAGTCGCGCCCGGCGTTTTCGTTCACATCGGGACGATTGAGCTGATGACGCGCGAGAACGAAGGCGCGATCGCCAATGTCGGTTTTATCGTCGGAAGCGACGCCGTCGCAGTCATCGATACCGGTGGCAGCGTTCGCGAAGGGCGGCAGCTCGTTGCTGCTATTCGGGCGCGGACCGACAAGCCGATCCGTTACGTCGTCAACACGCACGGCCATCCCGATCACATATTCGGCAATGCCGCTTTTGCGGGTTCAGGAGCCGTTTTTGTCGGGCACAAGAATTTGCCGGAAGCCCTGCGCACGCGTGGTCCATTTTATCTCGACGCCTTCCGCAAGATCATGGGCGATGGCTTGATCGGCGAGGTCCGCATCGTCCTCCCGACATTGCTGGTTGATGGAACGCTCGAGCTTGATCTCGGCGCGCGTAAACTCCTCTTGCAGGCCTGGCCGGCGGCGCACAGCGACAACGATCTCACCGTGCTCGACGAAACGTCGAAAACGTTATTCGCCGGCGACCTCGTCTTCCTCGAGCATATCCCGGTCGTCGACGGCAGCATTCGCGGTTGGCTGCGCATCATCGACGATCTCAGGCGGCTGCCTGCGACACGCGTGGTTCCCGGTCACGGCCGCGTGAGCGAATGGCCAGAAGCGCTGTCCGATCAACGCCGCTACCTCGACACCCTCGCCACCGACATCAAGGCAATGGTGGCGAAGGGCGCCACAATCAAATCGGCCGCTGACACCGCGGCCACCTCGGAACGGTCGCGGTGGCAACTGTTCGATGACTATAACGCCCGGAACGCAACCGCAGCATTTTCCGAGATTGAGTGGGAGTAGCGTAAGGGGTAACCTGTCGAGAGTTCGTTGCTTCGACCCCGCAAGGAGCGCGGCATGAAGAGTCCTCGCTTGCTCTGTCTGTTGATGCTGTGTGGCGTCGCGCTGCTAATGCGCGGTTCGCCTTCGGGTGCCGCCGAGCCCGTTGATCCCTGGCCGGGCCTGGTCCAGGACATCTTCAATAATCGTGCAATCAACGACGGCAACGACATCCTGGCCATCGAGATGCCATACCGTGCCGAAGATGCGGCGATCGTGCCCGTGACGCTGCGATCAAAGCTCGCGCCTGATGACGTGAGACGCCTGAAGACGATCACGCTGGTGATTGATCAAAATCCGGCGCCGATGGCGGCAAAATTCGAACTTGGGTCCGACGCGCGGGTATCGGAAATTTCAACGCGCGTTCGCGTGAACAGCTACACCAATGTTCATGCCGTGGCCGAGCTTAGCGATGGCCAGCTCTATATGGTCAAGACCTTCGTCAAGGCATCCGGCGGCTGTTCGGCACCTGCCGGCAAAAATGTGGAAGAAGCGCGCAATCGCCTCGGGCAGATGAAATACCGGCAATTCGCCCGAGCCGACCAGGGCCCGACCAGCGGCCCGCGCGAAGCCCAGATCATGATCGGTCATCCCAACAATTCCGGATTGCAGATGGACCAGGTCACGCATCTCTACATCCCGGCCTTCTTCGTCGACCAGCTGCATCTGTGGCAGGACAACAGCCCCGTGCTGTCGATGGAAGGCGGCATCTCCATCTCGGAAGATCCCAATATCCGGTTCACCTACGTCTCGAACGGAGCCAGGACGTTCCGCGCCGAGGCCAAGGACACATCTGGCCACGTCTTTCAGAAGGAATGGAAGATCGAGGATTCCGGCACCTGAGCCTTCGGGACAAGGCCTTTTCCAAGGCCTGCTAGAAGCACCTGACCTCGGCCTCAGCCTGGGCGCGCCTGAGGTCGTCCAGGGCTCCTTTGGCCTGCTCGGACGAGCGGAACTGGGTGCCGAGATTGCCGCGAACCTGCGACATGCTCAACACTGTCTCAGCGGTCACGTAGCGGTCGTAAGGCAATAGCGAGGCAATGATATCGATCGAACACGAACACTGTTCGATCGATTGGCGCGTTTCGCTATTGGCCTTCATGCAGCCGAAGACATATTCGGAACGCGCTGACGTCGGGTAGTCGTTGCTGTCATCGGCATGCGCGATCGCGGCCATTGCCGCCAGTCCACATAATGCAGCGACAATCGGCCTAGTACTCCTGACGAACGCCATGGCATTTCTCCCGAAAGCAAAAGCTATGCTATCGCTAGTGTCCGATTCTAACATTTGTGTCCCGATGAGGCAGGCACTTTTGCAAATGCTAGAATCAAAGGACCACTAGCAAATAACGGGTTTCTAGTGGAGTTTTGGATTTGACATTCGCTTGACGAACTCTCGGCTAGGCGGGGAGCGAATGTCAAATCCACTCCACTAGCGTGGCGGATCAGAAGTCCGCATCATTGCTGCCGCGAGTTTGTCATGCGGACTTCTGATCCAAAGCCACACTAGATCAATAGGTTTGCTAGTGTCCTTTCGATTCCGAAGTTCGAACCGTGGCTCCGAAAATGCTACGAACTTCGGAATCGGGACACTAGTATCTTGAAAAGCCGACCATCACCGGAATTGGTCACGATGCCGCCGGCGATGAGAAAATTGGGGGAGATCATATGTTGCGTGTGCTGATTGCGATCTGTCTGTGTTCGATGATCCTGCCGGCCTCGGCTGTGGCGCAGAGTAAGGGCAAAGGCATCCGATTCTGGAACCTGACGACATCGACCATCTCGGACTTCCAGCTGTCACCGGCGGGCAAGAATGAATGGGGCCCGAACCAGACGCTGAACGACAAAGACAAGGAAGTCGACCACGACGAACGCCTGCGCATCACGGGCGTCGAACCCGGCCGTTACGACGTCAGGGTCGGCTATCGCGACAACAAGCAATGCGTCGTGCGCAATATCGAAATCCGGGCGGACGCCGTGTTTTCGATCGCCGACAAGGACCTGAAGGACTGCAACAAGTGATCGCAATCAGCCGACAGAAACTTGGTCCCGATCCGCTTTTTCGCGGCTATGAGGATATTCGCAGCGCCATTTGATCGCGGTCCATTTCGGATGCTCGCCCACCCATTGTGCGATGTATGGCTGTGCGTTCATGGTGCATTGCTGAAGGGAAAACTCCGAAGAGAACGCCAAATGCCGTTCCTCGCAGGTGTTTGGCGAGAACACGGCACAAACTGTGATAATCAGCTCGATTGCATTCATGCCGATGTCCTCTGGCGCCGCTCGGCTGGCGATAACGTGAACAAGCTACGAACCGTCCGACAAGAAGTTTCACCCGCGGGGTGATCCCCGTCCCGGCCGCCTAGAAATTCAACCCAAACACCAGCCGCGCCTGCTGGCGCTCGAAATTTACGAGATCAAGCGCAGCGCCCGTGCCCGCGGGGCGGCCCCACGCCTGGAAGCTCCAGTTCGCTGTCAAACGAGCGCGCTCCGACAGCTTGAAATAAGCGGTCGGGCCGACAAGGAAAGCCTCGCCTGAAAGCTCCTCAAGGCCGATGCCCCCGTATTTGCGGAAGTAGCGCGCCTCGCCTCCGAGCAACAGATCCGGCCGCACCTGCGCCATGAGCCCGAACGCTACGGCAAGGGTTGACTCGCGCTCCTGCGTTGCTACTCCTGCGAAATGCGTCCATTCCGGCTGGTAACCGACGTTGAGTGTGGCGACCGCAAGCCCGGGGATCACATCCCGCTCGATCGCAAGCGTCAGTTCAGTACCGTAGCTTCGCGCGCTGGATCCCGTGAGTTCATCGAATCGGTTTCCATGGCTTTCAAGCGCCAGGGTCAGGCCGAACGGCGAGGTTGCGCGATCGAGCAACCGGTAGCGCAAATCCAGCGCTGCTCCCTGCCAGCCGG
The DNA here is from genome assembly GCF_900142985.1 of Bradyrhizobium erythrophlei. Classification (NCBI taxonomy): domain Bacteria; kingdom Pseudomonadati; phylum Pseudomonadota; class Alphaproteobacteria; order Hyphomicrobiales; family Nitrobacteraceae; genus Bradyrhizobium; species Bradyrhizobium erythrophlei. The sequence continues at coordinate 6,842,879 of NZ_LT670849.1, read as the reverse complement.
CCAGACTGCGGTCCATTAGCCCCGGAACGGACGCGATATCGTAGGCAGCGAACGTCGTTCCGACTTCGACTCGAAAATTCCTGAACGGCACAAATTCCAGTTCAAGCTGCTGATCTGCTGCCTGGTAACCTCCAGCTTGCTTCGAGAATCGACCAGTGGACGTGGTTTGGAATTCCCGTTCGCCGGCGTCGCCGACGTCCGAACCGATCATAAATCCATAGATGTGCTCGGTATCGATCCCCTCGGCAAGACTGCAAGCGGGTTGCAGAAAAAAGCAGAGCGTCGCTGCCCGGCAGGCTCTTCCTGGATTGATTGCTATGTTGAAGATCATCAGCGCGTGTGAGTGAAGCGCTCGGACGCAACGCCTGCCACGGCTCGCGGCAGGTGACTGCCGGAACCGGGCAGAACGCCGTGTAACTACTTGCGGGCTGCGCAAGCGTACATGTTGATCTCCATGCCAACCGGCACTTCAACGATCTTCGGAGTCTTCCAAGACATTTGGGTCTCCTAGGTATTGGTGCAAACATTGCACCGACGCGAACCTAAAACCGCTTGCCGTTTGGCGCAAGAGTCGAGCGGTCGCACTTCAAAAACCAGTTGCTATCTTAGCAATCGCAGCAGCGCGCGCCCCGCCGGCGTTCGCAATTCCCTGGCATCCAATGTTCCATCGTTGTCGCGATTGGCTGCATTGAAGCGCTTCTCGACGATGGCCAGGTATTCGTCCAGCGACAAGGTGCCGTCATGATCGGGATCGGCAGCGGCCAATTCACGGGCCGTCAAACGTCCGCGCAGTTCGCGCTTGTCGAGGGTCCCATCGTGATCCGGGTCAAGCCGCGCGAACAGTTCGGCCGCGGCTTTCTTCACCTCGCCGAGGTCGAGCGTTCCGTCAGCATCCAGGTCGAATGTCTTGATCGGATCGGCAGCGGCGGCAACCAGGACGGACGACGATGTCCCTGCCAGCAAAACGGTCGGTATCAGAAGGATGGATCGGCGCGATATCATCGTTGATCTCCGGTGTAAGCATATTCCTGCAATCGGTTGAACTGGATCGCTGGTTTTCAGGTTTCGGGTGGCGGCAGAAATCCCTTTTCGGTTAGAGGTCGCGGGTCTGTTGACGGGAGGTTTCCATGTCGATGTTGCGAGCCCCGCTTTTTGCCGCGCTGCTCCTCGGCCTTGCGCCGGGCGCGTTGGCCCAGGACGGAAAAGCCAACGCGGCAAACAACATCGCGACGGAGATACCCGGGCCGGGATTGACCGGTAAGGAACGGTTAGGCCCGAAATGGAGCGACGAACAAAGAATCGACAACTGCCATGTTCCGTTCGACAAGCGTGGCAGAAAGCCTCGCCCAGCCAACTGTCCGAGCGCGCCCTCAAGCTGAACCAAAATGCGGTCAGGTCTCGTCCGGTACGATGCTGACGCCCTGCCCTTTGTGAATGGTGGAGGGCGAGACGCCAAAGTTTTTCCGGAATACGCGGCTGAAGTGCGACGAGCTCGAGAATCCCCAGGAGAACGCAACGTCGGTGATCGTCTTGCCGCCGTAGTTCTCAAGCTCTTGACGGCAGTGCTGTAACCGCGCGCGCCAGATGTAGTCGCTGACGGTTATGCCCCTCTCGCTGAACAGCATGTGCAGGTAGCGCTTGGTGCAGCCGAGAGAGGCTGAAATCTGATCGATGCAAAGGTCCGGGTCACGCAAATGCTCGCGAATGAAGGCCTGCGCCCGCACATACATCGCCTCCGGGCCGGAACGATCGAAGGTCGTATCGGCCTCTCGCAGCGGCAGCAGCAGCAGGTCGATCAGCGTTTCGGCGACGCCTGCGGCACCGGCAGCTGACAACTTGGCGGCCTCGCCAAACGCCGCGTGCACGAAGTCGCGTGCAATGCGGCCCGTGCCGGTCAGCGCCGAGAGTTTGCATGCCGACATCTTGTCGAAATTAAATCCCCGTTCCCGCAGCAATTCCTTTGGCACGATAACGACCTCGTGCCGCGTCAAAGCCGGGCTGATGATGGTGTGCGGCGAGGAAACGTCATAGGCGAGACAATCGCCGGGCCTGATCTGGATCTGGCAGCCATTCTGCTCGAAATACGAGATGCCGTAAGTCTGGAACAGAATCTTGACGTAGGGATGTTCGCTGTTGTGGCTCGGCGAGTTGGTGTGCGCGATCCGATGCTGACTTGCTTCGATCTGGCACAGCTTCAGTTTCGAAACCGTGGTGAAATTGATCCGTGCTTCCAGCGTCGATGCTTCGAGCGGGTCGACAGAAAATTGCCCGCACAGATCGGTCAGTGCATCTGACCAATACTGAATCTGCCTCTTTGGCCCCAGTCCCGCAGTACTGAGCGAATGAACTGTGTCAGGCATTTCCTGCCACCGGTTTCAGATCAACCGCGACCCCTCGCAGACAATCACGGATAAGCGATTTCCAAGGCCAAGTTGAGGCAGCCGAATTTGGAATCGCGGGACGTTCCTCACGCTATCGTTGTTCAATCCTCGGTCTAAGTTTCGACGCCGTCAAGATAAACCTCCGAAGGGCTGCCGGCGGGGGCATTTGACGCCCTGCAACATCCCACTGCCGGACCTCCACAATCGTCATGAGCGAGGCGAAAAAGTTGATCGCGCTTCGCTTTCAAGCAAACGGGATTCTCTCTCGGGCAAGTTTCAGTCTTTCGAAGAGGATACGGATGCATGCTAACGAGAACTCAAAAACTGGGCCGCGCCCGCGGAACCCGAAGTTCAAACCTGGGAGGAACCACGATGCGAAAAGTACTACTCGCGACTGGTCTTGGTGCTATGGCGGCTGTGGCCGCAGGAAGCGCCGGCGCCAATGACGGACTGAACCGGATGTCGCAGAATCCGGCCGGTTGGGTCATGCCAACGGGCGATTACGCCAACACGCGTTACTCCAAGCTGAAGCAGATCAACGCCTCCAACGTCGGTAAATTGCAGGTCGCCTGGACCTTCTCGACCGGCGTGTTGCGCGGTCACGAAGGCGGTCCGCTCATCGTCGACAACATGATGTACGTCCACACGCCCTTCCCGAACAAGGTCTATGCTCTTGACCTTTCCAACGAGAACAAGATCGTCTGGAGCTATGAGCCCAAGCAGGATCCAAACGTCATTCCGGTGATGTGCTGCGACACCGTCAACCGCGGTGTCGCTTATGGCGACGGCAAGATCTTCCTGCATCAAGCCGACGACAAGCTGGTGGCGCTCAACGCCAAGAACGGCAATGTCGAATGGAGCATCGCCAATGGCGATCCGACCAAGGGCCAAACCGGCACCTCGGCGCCGATGGTGGTCAAGGACAAGGTTCTCGTCGGAACGTCTGGTGGCGAGTTCGGCGTCCAGTGCAGCATGACTGCCTACAACATCAAGGACGGCAAGCAGGTCTGGAAAGCTTACTCCGAAGGTCCGGACGATCAGATCCTGTTCGACGACAAGACCACCGCGCTCGGCAAACCGGTCGGTAAGGATTCGAGCCTGAAGACCTGGGAAGGCGATCAGTGGAAAATCGGCGGCGGCTGCACATGGGGTTGGCTCGCCTATGACCCGACGCTTGATCTCGTCTATTACGGATCGGGCAATCCCTCGACCTGGAATCCGAAGCAGCGACCCGGCGACAACAAGTGGTCGATGACGATCTTCGCCCGCAATCCGGATAACGGCGCAGCGAAGTGGGTCTATCAGATGACGCCCCACGACGAGTGGGACTATGACGGCGTCAACGAGATGATCCTCACCGATCAATCGATCGACGGAAAAGCCCGCAAGCTGTTGACCCATTTCGACCGCAACGGCCTCGGCTATACGCTCGATCGCGCCAATGGCGAATTGCTGGTTGCCCAGAAGTACGATCCGAAAGTCAACTGGACTTCCGGCGTCGACATGAACAAGAGCTCGCCGACCTACGGCAGGCCCAAGGTGCTCGACGAATACTCGACCGACAAGCAGGGCGAAGACCACAACAACAAGGGTATTTGCCCGGCCGCGCTCGGCTCCAAGGACGAGCAGCCGGCGGCCTACTCGCCGGACACGCAGTTGTTCTATGTGCCGACCAACCACGTCTGCATGGACTACGAACCGTTCAAGGTGAGCTACACCGCGGGTCAGCCCTATGTGGGTGCGACGCTGTCGATGTATCCGCCTCCCGGCGAAACCCATATGGGTAACTTCATCGCGTGGGACGGCAGGACGGGCAAGATTGTCTGGTCGAACAAGGAGCAGTTCTCGGTCTGGTCAGGCGCGCTCGCGACCGCAGGCGGCGTCGTGTTCTACGGCACGCTGGAAGGCTATCTGAAGGCGGTCGACGCCAAGTCGGGCAAGGAACTCTACAAGTTCAAGACCCCGTCCGGCATCATCGGCAACGTCACGACCTATGAGCACAATGGCAGACAGTATGTCGCTGTGTTGTCCGGCGTCGGTGGTTGGGCGGGCATTGGCCTTGCGGCCGGTCTGACCGATCCGACCGCAGGTCTGGGTGCGGTCGGTGGCTACGCTGCGCTGAGCAATTACACGGCGCTTGGCGGAACACTGACCGTGTTCACACTGCCGCAGCAATGAGCTGAGGACCTCGTTCCGGCGCGTGGGTCTACTCACGCGCCGGATGACGTCACATCGACAGCCGAGGACAAGCTCTTGCGTATCTACCTAATAACCGCAGCGGTTTTGCTGATCGCTGCAGGCGGGACTGCCTTCGCCGATGGCTCGGGCGACCCTGCTGCGGTGAAATCAGAGAACGGCAAATACCTCGATAGCCAGGGAAACCCGACCTACAAGATCCAACCGGACGGCACGGTCGATTGGTACACGTACTCGGGATACCGCCGATATCATTCGGAATGCCACGTTTGCCACGGACCCGATGGCATGGGATCGAGTTACGCGCCGGCTCTGAAGGACTCGCTGAAGACGATGAACTACGGCGAATTCCTCGCGATAGTCGCGAGTGGCCGCAAGAACGTCAGTACGGCGCAGGAAAACGTGATGCCGGCGTTTGGCGATAATCCGAACGTGACCTGCTACCTGGACGACATCTTCGTTTATTTGCGGGCCCGCGCCAATGACGCGGTGGCGCGGGTGCGCCCGGCCAAGCACGAAGATAAAACGCTAGCCTACACCCAGGCGGAGAATTCCTGTATGGGCACCAAGCACTGAAGCCGAGCAAACAGGATCAGACCATGAAGACACGCGCTGCCGTCGCATTCGAAGCCAAGAAGCCGCTGGAAATCGTCGAACTCGATCTGGAAGGACCGAGGGCCGGCGAAGTCCTCGTCGAGATCAAGGCCACCGGCATCTGCCACACGGACGCTTACACGCTCGACGGGTTCGACAGCGAAGGACTCTTCCCATCCATCCTCGGCCACGAGGGCGCAGGTATCGTGCGCGAAGTCGGCGCCGGCGTCACATCGGTGAAGCCCGGCGATCACGTCATCCCGCTGTACACGCCCGAATGCCGGCAGTGCAAAAGCTGTCTCAGCCAGAAGACCAACCTGTGCACGGCGATCCGCGCCACTCAGGGCAAAGGCGTGATGCCGGACGGCACGTCGCGCTTCAGCTACAAGGGTAAAACCATCTATCATTACATGGGATGTTCGACGTTCTCGAACTTCACCGTGCTGCCCGAGATCGCGGTCGCGAAAATTCGCGAGGACGCACCGTTCGACAAGAGCTGCTACATCGGCTGCGGCGTCACGACCGGCGTTGGCGCGGTGACCAACACCGCCAAGGTCACGCCGGGCTCCAATGTTGTCGTATTCGGTCTCGGCGGCATCGGGCTGAACGTCATTCAAGGCGCCAAGATGGTCGGAGCCAACAAGATCGTCGGCGTCGACATCAACGACTCCAAGGCGGATTGGGGCCGCCGGTTCGGCATGACCGACTTTGTCAACCCGACAAAGATATCGGGCGATATCGTCCAGCATCTCGTCGCCCTCACCGATGGCGGCGCGGACTTTACCTTCGATTGCACCGGCAACACCAACGTGATGCGCCAGGCGCTTGAGGCCTGCCACCGCGGCTGGGGCGTGTCTGTCATCATCGGCGTAGCAGAGTCCGGCAAGGAGATTGCCACGCGACCGTTCCAGCTCGTCACCGGCCGTGTCTGGAAGGGCACGGCGTTTGGCGGAGCGCGCGGCCGCACCGATGTACCGAAGATCGTCGACTGGTACATGGATGGAAAGATTCAGATCGATCCGATGATCACCCACACGCTCAAGCTTGAGGAGATCAACAAGGGCTTCGATCTGATGCACGAAGGCAAGTCGATCCGTTCGGTCGTCGTGTACTGACGGAGATAATTACAAACGCAAGGAGGATAGGCCCATGAACGTTCATATCCATCCCTCGGTCGACAACGGTGTGAAGAAAGGCTCCGGCAGCTTTGCCGGCGGCACACTGGTCTGCAAATGCAAGGACAGGCCGGTCAAGGTCGGCGTGAAGGGCGACGTCGCGCACAACCACGCCTGCGGCTGCACCCAGTGCTGGAAACCGGATGGAGCGGTTTTCTCGGTCGTTGCCGTCGTACCGCGCCAGAACGTGACCGTGCTCGAGAACGGCGACAAGCTGCACATCGTCGATCCCTCGAAGACAATTCAGCGACACGCCTGCAAGGCATGCGGCACCCATATGTATGGTCGCATCGAAAACAAGGCGCATCCGTTCTACGGGCTCGACTTCATCCATCCCGAGCTGTTCCAGGAATCCGGATCGGCGGCGCCGGGGTTTGCGGCGTTCGTATCTTCGGTCATCGAGTCCGGCGTCAAACCGGAGCAAATGGATGGCATTCGGGCCCGGCTGAAAGAACTCGGACTAGAGCCCTATGACTGCCTGTCTCCGGCGTTGATGGATGCCATCGCCACTCATGTGGCGAAATCCAAAGCCGCTTAGTCCTAACGCAGGGAGAACGATCGAAATCTCGTGGCGGCATCTCGAGGTGAGACGTCAGACACGACCTGGATCGGTTTAACGAAGCCGGCGCTCTCCAACCGGCAAATCGGGTCTAGACGTAAGCCTCCTCCCGGACCCGCCACTCAAGGCCTCGCTCGCAGATTGCAGCGAGGCCGCCCTTTTGGCGAATCAGGCCGTGCTCCGTGTTTGTGCGGGGCGCGATTCCTGTGGATTCGCCAATTGGCATGAACGCTGCATGGTAGAACCAGCCGGGTACTTCTTCGGATGGAGATTCCATGCTCGTTACGCTTGTGGCGCTTTTGTGCAACGGCCAAGTCTGCCTGGAAAAGGTCGTTACCAACAGCGAGCAGTCCAGCATCTCGATGATGGATTGCGCGGTTCACGCCCAGTTCGGCATCGCCGAGTGGCTTCAGAATGGCCCCTATCGAGAGTGGCGGGTCCAGAGCTATAAGTGCGTGTTGGGCAAATATATTCCCAAAAATCAGGCTTGAACGAATCCACCGCGTCCTGACCAGGGCGCGGGCACCCTGTCGCGTATTGTAGAATGAATGGTCGCCACCCACGGTTTTACCGTGGGTCCTCGTCGCGCGTTTTTCGCGCAAGGTTGGCTAACCTCCGAGCGGCCCGTCAGGCGACCGGCTCCGCATTCGCAAACCGCGCCCATAAACTTACCGCTTTATTTTCCGGCTCGTCCCCGCACGCGGAGCCGCTCGTTTAACGCGGCATTGGTGCTGTCCCGAAAATTCGAATAATAATCGATCAATAAAATAAAACAGGGAGGGCTGGATATCATGAAGCGATCGATGCTTGTTGCTGTCGTGCTGGGTGCCGTTATGCCGTTTGCGGTATTCGCCCAGACCGCCGATGATCTAAAGAACGATGAGAACACGCCGGGCGACGTACTCGTCTACGGCATGGGTTACTCGGCCAACCGGTTCAGCCCCCTCACCCAGATCAACAAGGATAATGTGAGCAAGCTGGTTCCTGTTTGGGCCTACTCGCTTGCCGATCTGCAAGGAGGAGAAAGCTTTCCCGTCGTCAAGGATGGCGTCATCTACGCGACGACCCACAACGCGACGACGGCGGTCGATGCGTTGACGGGCAAGCAGATATGGCGGGTCCTTCACGACTATCCGCCTGAAAGCTTGCGTGTCGTCTGCTGCGGTATAGTCAACCGCGGCGTCGCTATCTACGAAGGCATGGTAATCCGGGCTCTCATGGACGACCGGCTCGTCGCGCTGGACGCCAAGACGGGCAAAGAGCTCTGGATGGTGAATTCACCCGAACCCGCGACATCCGAAAACGGCTACGCGATGACGGGTGCGCCGCTGATCGTCAACGGCGTTGTCATCATGGGTGTGGCAGGCGCGGAGTTCAGCCATCGCGGCTTTCTGGAAGGCTACGACGCCAAGACCGGCAAGCACCTGTGGCGGCTCTACACGGTTCCGGCCAAGGGTGAGCCTGGCTCCGAGACCTGGGAAGGCGATTCCCAGCTGACGGGTGGCGGCAGCAGCTGGATCACCGGTACCTACGATCCAGAGCTCGATCTGGTCTATTGGGGCATTGGCAATCCGGCGCCGTGGAATCCGCGCGCTCGCAAAGGTGACAACCTCTTCACCGACTCCGTTTTCGCTATCCGTCCGAAGACCGGGGAACGTGTATGGTACTTCCAGACGACACCGCAGGATCCATTCGATTACGACGCGGTGCAGACGCCGGTCATTGCCACGATCAATGTCGACGGCGCTCCGCGCAAGGTCGTCATTCAAGCCAATCGCGGCGGCTTCCTCTATGTGCTGGATGCCAAGGACGGAAAGCTGATTACTGCCAACCCCTACGGCAAGTTGAACTGGGCGAGCGGGATCGACATGAAGACCGGACGCCCCATGGTAACCGATGTCTTCACCGACGCTCTCGAAGGCAAGAAAGTTACGGTTTGGCCGTCGATCTCCGGCGTGACGAACTGGCAACACCTGTCGTTCAGTCCGCGTACCGGGATGCTCTACATCAACACATTGCATGTCGGGATGACCTATGAGGCGCCCGATCCGCCGAAGCTGACGCCCGGACGCCCGTCCGGCGTGCCGACCGTCAAGCGGACGACCGTCACGGACGATCCCAATATTCGTGGTTATCTCAAAGCGGTCGACCCCATGACCGGCAAATCGAAATGGGAGACGCCGTATCGGAGTCCAAACTATTCTTCGACCATGGTCACGGCGAGCAATCTCGTTTTCACCGGCGTCATGACCGGCGAATTCCAGGCTCTCGACGCCGATACCGGCAAGATCCTGTGGAGCTTCCAGACACCGTCGGGAATTATCGGTCAGCCCGTCACGTGGGAACGCAACGGCAAGCAATACGTCACCGTCATGAGCGGCATCGGCGGCGTCTATGCGCTACGTGCGGGCGACCCGAACCTCAACAACCTGCCGACGGGTGTGTCGCTCTGGACGTTCGCTCTTTTCGACAAGTAAATCCGCCATCCCGAATAACGAACCGAAAACGGAGGCCAGCCGCGCTGACCTCCGTTTTCGTCACCCGCTCGACCGGGCGGGCAGACCGAAAGCAACGTGTGGGCAATATACAAAATGCCAATGAGGGCTAAAAATATCACCTGGGGTGCACTAGCCCGCATCGGCGCCATCGTCGCGCTCGATGTCGCGTTGTCGGCTGTTGGAACGGTATCGGCACAGGACGCAGCCAAGATCGAGGCGGGTGAGAACGTCTACAACACCAATTGTCAAATCTGTCACGGCGAGCAACTGGTCAACACGGGCCAGACGTTCGACCTGCGCCGGCTAAAGGAGAACGAGCGTGCGCGCTTTGACAACTCGGTGCGCAACGGCAAGAATCAGATGCCGCCGTGGAAGGGCAAGCTGACCGACGAGGAAATCGATCAGCTTTGGCACTACATTCGCGCCAATGCGTACCAAAAATAGTCGCACTGGTCTGTTTGGATGTCCCGAGAGATTGTTTGTGTCTCAAGACCGCACGCTTTGAGCGAAGAAATTTCTCAAGATCTTGCGCAGCTCAGACTTCTTCAAAGAGCATAGCTAAATCGAAAAGCCCGCTATACGCTGACCCCAACTGGCCGAACGCCAGCATGAAAAATGGGGAGGCGACAATGTATCGTCGGCTGTGGCGAGCGATATCGACGCTCATCGTTTTCGGTCTGTTATTCGTCACGCCGGCACGCGCCGCCGATCCCGAGATCGACAAGCTGCTTCGAAGCCCGGTCGGCAAGGACTGGGTCACCAACGGCGGCAATCTCACCAACAATCGCTATTCCACGCTGAAGCAGATCGACACCACCAACGTCGGCAAGCTCAAAGGTGCATGGATGACCCGCCTGAAGGGTTCGGGCGTTGGCGGCAAATATTCTCTCGAGGCTTCGCCGCTGGTGAAGGACGGCATCATGTATGTCGTCACCGGCAACGATGACGTCTTTGCAATGAACGCCAAGACAGGCGAGATGATCTGGGAGTACTGGTCCGGCATCGAGCAGAACATTTCCACGGTCTGCTGCGGCTGGGTCAATCGCGGCCTCGCGATGGGTGATGGACTGATTTACCTCGGGCAACTCGACGCGAACGTCGTCGCGCTGGACATGAAGACCGGCAAGGTTGCCTGGAAGACGCCCATCGAAAAATGGCAGAATGGTTACGGCGTCACCAGCGCCCCGCTCTATTATGACGGCATGATCTATAGCGGGATCACCGGTGGCGAATTCGGTGTTCGCGGGCGGTTGACGGCGCTCGATGCAAAGACCGGCGAGATCAAGTGGCGCTGGTTCACGCTGCCCGCTCCGGGTGAGAAAGGCAGCGAGACCTGGCCGGCTGGCACCGATCATTCGATGCGCGGCGGCGCTGCGATCTGGAATACGCCGGCCGTCGATCCCGAACTCGGCTTGCTCTATTTCGCAGTTGGCAATTGCGGGCCCGACTACGACGGCTCGATGCGAGAAGGCGACAACCTGTTCTGTACGTCCATGGTCGCGCTGAAGGCCAAGACCGGGGAATATGCCTGGCACTTCCAGCAGGTGCATCACGACATATGGGACTACGACGCCGCGAGCCCGGTTGTCCTGTTCGATACCGTCATCGACGGCCAGCCGCGAAAGGGCATCGCCGAGGCCGGGCGCACCGGCTGGGTTTATATCCTCGATCGCACCAACGGCAAACCGCTGATCGGCATCAACGAAAAGCCGGTGCCACAGGAGCCGCGACAGAAGACGGCGGCGACGCAACCGATTCCGGTCGGCGATCCCGTTGTGCCGCAATGCGCCGAGAAAATTCCCGGCTATGATGAAGCTGGCTGTCTCTATACGCCGTTCTGGGAATCTCCGGTTCTGATCCAGCCGTCCGGTATCGGCGGCACCAATTGGTCGCCAATGCCGTACAGCCCGGATACCGGCTATCTCTATGTGCCAGGCACCGTGCGAACCAGCGCGTTCGTCCGTAACAGCAGCCAGTACACTACCGGACAACGCTATACCGGTGGCGGACAGGCTGCACCCATCGGCTCGCCGATGACCGGCACGTTTACAGCGATCGATGCCAAGACCAATAAGATCGCCTGGCAAACCAAGACGCCCTATCGCGTCGGTGGTGGCGGCGGCTCGACGGTAACCGCAGGCGGGCTGGTCCTTCGTGGTGAACCCGACGGCAACTTTCTCGCGCTCGACGCCAAGACCGGTCAGGAACTGTTCCGCTTCCAGACTGGATTTGGCGCAGACGCTCCGCCTGTTGTCTATGAGGTCGATGGCGAGGAATTCATCGCGATCGCAGCCGGCGGCAACTCGATGCAGGGCAGTGCCTACGGAGATGCCATCTGGACCTTCTCGCTGAAAGGCCAACTCGGTCCGCTGTGGGCGCCTCCTGCGCCGGCGACAGTCGCCGGCCCGACCGGACCGATTGCGGCTGGTGTCGATGCGGTCAAGATCGGCGCCAACAACACCGAGTACAGCTTTGCTCCGGCGCGCACCCGGATCAAGGCCGGCACGACGGTGAGTTTTACCAACGTCGGCGACATACCGCACGACTCGACGTCATTGGTGCAAACGGACGGTTGGAGCACCGGCGTGCTGACCAAGGGCGAAACGAAGACAGTCAAGTTCGACAAGCCCGGCACCTACTACTACATCTGCTCGCCGCACCCGTGGATGTACGGTCAGGTCATCGTCGAGTGATCGACCAAAATTGAATGCGACAACACGCCTTCTCGCGGCTCTCGCGGGAAGGCGTTTCTTTTCGGGAGTTCTGTGCGTGATGCTGTTCGGCAAAATGACGTGCAAGACGGTTGCGCCGAAGATTTGGCTGGCGCTTGCATGCACTCTTCTCTCCGCGCCGGTTATCGCAAACGAAGCCGCCGAGCCCTCACCTGCTGAATTGATCGAAGGCCTTGTATCAGGCCGCGCGCCGGTAGGCGGTCCGTTCGAGCTCACCGATCAAACCGGGCACCGGCGGACCGATGCGGATTTTCGCGGCAAGCTCGTCGTTCTTTATTTCGGTTACACCTATTGTCCCGACGTATGCCCCACCGAGCTTCAGTCGATCACGCTGGCGCTTGATAATCTCGGTGCGAATGCGGGGGCGGTGCAGCCCCTGTTCATCACGGTCGATCCGGAGCGCGACACGCCGGCGCGGCTTGCCGAGTTTGTCTCGTCGTTTCATCCGCGACTGATCGGCCTGACCGGTTCTGCTGCCGACATCAAAAAAACGGCGATCGCCTACCGGACGTTCTTTGTCAAAAATGCTGCGGCGGCATCCGGCGAATATTCAGTCGACCACACCGGATTCATCTATCTGATCGGCAAGGACGGGCGATACCTCGGCTTCCTGCCGCCCGGCGTCTCGCCAGACGAAATTGCCGACGCCATCCGCGCGCGGCTAGGGGCGGAATAATTTCAGATAAATCCTTTGCCAATTCGGAGGAGACGATGCGCAAGAACAAGCGTGCGAGCGAGCCAGAGCAAGCCGCCGGAAATGGACTTCTCGACCGCCGCCTTTTCCTTACGGCCGGTGCGGCCGCGATCGGAAGCGCTGCTGTGCCGGACCGCGCCGCTGTGGCCGAGGCGCTGCCGGTCGAACCGTGGATGAAAGCGCCCGGTGCGCCTTTTACGCCCTACGGGCAGCCGTCAAAATACGCCAGCAAGGTTGTGCGTGCTGTTGCGAGCGCGCCCGGCACGACGGGCACGGGCACCTCGCGCACGCCGCACCATCTGCTCGACGGTACGATCACGCCCAACGGACTTCATTTCGAGCGACACCACGCCGGTATTCCCGACATCAACCCGGAAGCACATCGGCTGCTGATCCACGGCCTCGTCAAACGCCCGCTTGTTTTCACCCTCGATGCGCTGATGCGCTACCCGATGGAATCGCGCGTGGCTTTCATCGAGTGTGCGGGCAACAGCGCCCTGCTCTACCAGAAAGAACCGGCCCAGGTTGGCGTGCAGCCGATTCATGGCCTGTTGTCCTGCGCCGAATGGACCGGAGTGAGGCTTGCGACCCTTCTCGAAGAAGCCGGTGTTGACCCAAGCGCGCAATGGATCCTTGCCGAGGGCGCCGATGCGTCGGGCATGAGCCGCAGTGTGCCGCTTGCAAAGGCAATGGCTGACGCGCTGATCGCGATCTATCAGAACGGCGAACCGGTACGGCCGTCGAACGGCTATCCGATGCGGCTCTTGTTGCCCGGGTACGAAGGCAACATGAATGTTAAATGGCTTCGACGCATCAAGCTGACCGAGGGGCCGACGATGACCAAGGATGAAACCTCGAAATACACGATCCTGCTCAACGACGGAAAATCGCTGCAATTTTGCTTCGCGCAGGAAGCCAAGTCGGTCATCACGCGCCCCTCGCCCGGCCTGACGATGGGCGCGCCGGGTCTCTACGAGATCACGGGCCTTGCCTGGTCCGGTTATGGCCGGATCACGAAGGTCGAGGTCTCCGCAGATGGCGGTACGAGCTGGGCCGCGGCCGCGCTCCAGGATCCGGCACTGCCGATGTCAGTCACGCGTTTCCGCTCACCGTGGCGCTGGGACGGTGGCCCGGCTGTGCTTCAAAGCCGCGCGACAGACGATTCCGGATACGTGCAGCCGTCGCGCTCGAAGCTGATTGCCGACCGTGGCGCACGGGGCGCTTACCACTTCAACGGAATTACGAGCTGGGGCGTCGCACAAGGCGGCGAGGTCAAACTTGTCTACGCATAACATGATGTTTGCAGCCTGCTCGGCTCTCCTGGTCTGGCACGGTGTCGCGCTCGCGGAAGGGCCCAATCTCGGAAAAGCCGCGAGCCCCGAGGAGATCGCTTCATGGGACGTCAGCATCGGCCCTGACGGCGCAGGTCTGCCGCCAGGCAGTGGAACACCGCAGCAGGGCGAACAGGTCTATGTGGCCAAGTGCCTTGGATGTCACGGCGAGAAAGGCGCCGGCAAGCCGAACGATCGGCTGGTCGGCGGTCCGGAATTGCTTGCGCCCGGGCAAGCGCCCGTCAAAACTGTCGGCAATTTCTGGCCCTACGCGACCACCGTCTTTGATTATGTTCGGCGTGCGATGCCGTTGAACGAACCCAAATCGCTCAGGGACGACGAAGTCTATGCCGTGGTCGCCTACCTGTTGTGGCTCAACGGCGTGATCGCAGAGAACGATACGATCGACGCCAAGACGCTGCCGGCGCTGCGCATGCCGAACCGGGAAGGATTTGTCCGCTTCTCCCGAGGGCAATGAGCTCTGCGCGGGGCCTGCGTACCTCTGTTTAAGGATGGTAGCAGGAAGGCGGTTCCGGCCCTTGAAAAGGGGCCTCTGAACGTGTTGTTCTCCGCGCGCCCCAAGAACCCGGAGACAGCAGAATGACCTACCCGAACGTGCAGTTGTATATCGACGGCAAATGGCGTCCCGCCGCCTCCGGAAAGACTATCCCCGTCCTCAACCCGGCGACCGAAGAGGTGGTTGGCACGGTTGCGCATGCCGCAAAGGCTGATCTCGACGAGGCGCTGGCAGCCGCGGAAAAAGGCTTCAAGACCTGGCGCGCGGTCTCTTCCCTTGAGCGCTCCAAGGTGATGCGCAAGGCCGCCGATCTGATCCGCGAACGCGCCGAAAAGATCGCGGCCATCATGACGATCGAGCAAGGCAAGATCCTCGCCGAGGCCAAGATCGAAACACTGTCGGCCGCCGACACCATCGAATGGTTCGCCGAGGAAGGCCGCCGGACCTACGGCCGGCTGATTCCGGCGCGGCTGCCCGGCGTCTACCAGATGGCGATCAAGGATCCGGTCGGTCCGGTTGCCGCCTTCACGCCGTGGAATTTCCCGATCAACCAGGTGGTGAAAAAGCTGAGCGCGGCAATCGCTGCCGGTTGCTCGATCATCGTCAAGGCGCCAGAGGAAACCCCGGCTTCGCCTGCGGAATTGATCAGGGCGTTCGCCGATGCCGGCGTGCCGGCCGGCGTCATCAATCTGGTCTACGGCGTGCCGTCGGAAATTTCCGAATATCTGATCCCGCACCCGACCATCCGAAAAATCTCCTTCACCGGCTCGACCATCGTCGGCAAGCATCTGGCGGCCATGGCGGGTCAGCATATGAAGCGCGTGACCATGGAACTCGGCGGTCATGCGCCGGTCATCGTGTTCGACGATGCGGATGTGGAATCCGCAGCGAAGATCATGGTTGCCGCGAAGTACCGCAACGCCGGTCAGGTCTGTATCTCGCCGACCCGTTTCCTGGTGCAGGAAGGCGTCTACGACAAGTTCATCAAGCAGTTCGTTGATGGCGCCAAATCGCTCAAGGTCGGCAACGGCCTCGACACCAGCTCCACGATGGGCGCGCTCGCCAACGACCGCCGCATTACCGCGATCGAAACCATGGTGCAGGACGCCGTCGGCAAAGGCGCCAAGGTTGCGACCGGCGGCAATCGCGTCGGCAACAAGGGTTACTTCTTCGAACCCACCGTTGTCACCGACGTGCCAAAATCGGCGCGCGCGATGAACGAGGAGCCGTTCTCGCCGCTGGCACTCATCTCGTCGTTCTCGAAGTTCGATGATGCCGCCGAAGAAGCCAACCGTCTGCCGTTTGGTCTCGCCTCCTACGCCTTCACCAAATCCGCCAAGACCGCGACCGCGATCGGCGCGGCGGTGGACGCTGGCATGATGTCGATCAACCATTTCGCGTTGGCATTGCCCGAGACGCCGTTCGGCGGCGTCAGGGATTCCGGCTATGGTTCGGAAGGCGGCACCGAAGGGATCGACGCCTATCTCAGCACCAAGTTCATCACCCAGACCGGTGTGTAAGACAGAGATCAGCGCGTAAACTGAAATGCAGGAGCAAGCCGCCGGCAGGTGGCTTGCTCCTTGTTTATTTGAAATGCTGCAAATGACGATGCTGTCGCGGCGTCAGCCGCGGGCCGTCCCTAGTCTGGCGACTTTAGAAACGCCAGCCCAATCCGCTTCTCGCGAATCCAGATCACCCGGCAGTCGTGGGTCGACGAGTCTTTTGCCATGACCAGGCGAAATTGGTCCGGGACGAAGGCGGGATTGTCGACGTCGATCGCGGCCCCGTCGGGTGAGATATTCCGCACCACGCAACGCATGACCGATCCACCCGCCGAAACGAAGGCGGGTTCGTTGATCTCGGTGCGCGGATGCTTTCGCTTCTCTTCCATCAATCGTGCCGGCATCCCCATAACCGGCGAGCCTAGCGCCCAAATCTAAAGAAATTGCCGGCAAGGGCAGCCGGCCGCCCTGAAGCGCGGTGCGGATTATT
This sequence comes from Bradyrhizobium erythrophlei, assembly GCF_900142985.1. Classification (NCBI taxonomy): domain Bacteria; kingdom Pseudomonadati; phylum Pseudomonadota; class Alphaproteobacteria; order Hyphomicrobiales; family Nitrobacteraceae; genus Bradyrhizobium; species Bradyrhizobium erythrophlei. The sequence continues at coordinate 6,826,210 of NZ_LT670849.1, read as the reverse complement.
GCCGAACATTGCAGTTTTGGAGCACTGCCAGAGCGAGAGCCAGCTTCCGCTCCGGGGGGCAGCACGCTAGCCTTCCCTATCCAATCGGCTCAGGCGCAAGGCCGGTTTGGCAAAAAATACAAGCGCCACGGAAACGCTGCTCCCCAAGGAGATGCCATGTTCGAGATTCTCGACCGGCAGACGCGACTGACCGGTAATCAGGTCAGGATTCTCGTCGCCGCGATTTTTGGCGATGCGCTCGAATTTTTCGACTACTTCCTGATCGGCTTTGTGCTCGCCTTCCTGATTGGACCGTGGCAACTGACCTTCGGCCAATCGGCAACCGTGCTCATGAGCTCCGGGATCGGCGCCATCATCGGCGCTTATGGCTGGGGCTGGTTGGCCGACCGCATCGGGCGGCGCAAGGTCTTTATCAGCACCGTGCTGAACTTCTCGCTCGCGACAGGCCTTCTATATTTCACGCCGGACCAGGGGTGGATCTATCTCTCGGTGATGCGGTTTTTCGTCGGCCTTGGCGTCGGTGGGCTCTACTGCGTCGACCTGCCACTGGTGCAGGAGTTCATGCCGTCATCGAAACGCGGATGGACCGGCGGACTTGTCACCTGCGTGATTCCGCTCGGCGTCGGCCTTGGCGCCATTCTTGGTTCGGTGGTCGGCAGCGGCGAGTGGCGGATCTTGTTTGCGGTCGGAGTGTTGCCGGCGCTGCTCGTACTGCTCGTTCGCATTTGGGTGCCGGAGTCACCGCGTTGGCTCTGCCGGCAAGGGCGTTACGAAGAAGCCCGCCAGTCGCTGGCCTGGGCGCTGCAAGTGGAGCCTCAATCCTTGCCCCTGCCAACCGCGGCCGATGCCGGGCCGATCAGGCAGAGCAACTGGCTTGATCTTTTCAACTATCCGCGAAGCCTGTTGGTGTCGTGGCTCGGTAATGCCGGCGCGCAGACCGGGGTTTACGGCATCACGCTGTGGGCGCCCGCGCTGTTCGTGCTGTTGTTGAAGGTCTCGCCCCAACAAGCCGCCAGGATGATGATCCTGTTGAGCGCGTTCGGCTTCATCGGACGGGTTTCTTTTGCGTTCTTCTCGGAATGGTTCGGCCGGCGCAAAGCCGGTGGTCTGCTCGGCTTCGGCGGCGGACTGCTCACGATCCTCGCCGGCTACAATTACGACGTCATGGTGATGGGAACCTCGGTGTTCTGGCTGCTGCTCGCCGTCGGCTTTTTCTTTGCGGACGGCGGTTTTGCGATCGTCGGACCCTATGCCGCCGAGGTCTGGCCCTCGCATTTGCGCACCTCGGGCATGGGGTCGGCCTACGGTTTCGGCGGGATCGGCAAGATCATCGGACCGCTCGGTCTGGCCCTGATCGTCGGTAGCGGCAATTATCTCAAGCCTGACGTGCCCTTACCGCAGATTCCTCTGGCGTTCCTTTATCTCGGATGCTGGTTCTTGATGGCGGGGACAGTGTACTATTTCTTCGGCATCGAAACCCGTGGCAAGTCGATCGAGCAGATCGACCAGGAATTGGCGAAAGCCTGATACGCGCTCGCCGACGCGAGCCAACAAGAACAGTGATCGAAGGAGAACAACCATGCCGCTCGGCGGATTGCAGCATTACACGATCGAACCTGCGGATCTCGAACGCACCAAGGATTTTTATTGCGATGTGCTGGGGCTCGAGAACGGCGATCGTCCACCGCTCGATTTTCCCGGCTACTGGCTTTACTCCGGTGGGGTGGCGACGGTCCATTTGATGGGCACGCGCAAACCGCGCGTGGGCATCGTCGTGCGCGGCACAGAGAAGAAATATGAAGACACCGGCCGTCTCGATCACATTGCGTTTGCAGCATCCGACGCCGAGGGCATGCGCAAGCGTCTGCAATCCAGAAACGTCAAGTTTCGCGAAAGCATCGTGCCGCGCACGGGCGACACACAGTTCTTTCTCTACGACCCGGACGGCGTCGGTGTGGAACTGAATTTTCCGAAGGGCTGACGACGACCTTGGGCGCTATTCGGTGTCCTTTCCACGAATCCAGACAAGGTCATACCGCGGCCATATCTCGGGCGCGAAGCGGTCAGCTTTTCCTCAATTTTGCATGACGATTTGGACTTCGCCGCCGCTGCGGCAGGATAGCCGGGTGCCTTGCCTTCCACCTACCCCAGGGCCGGAGTACCCGGCTATTCGCCGGCGGTTGAAATGGAAACGACGGCAGACGTCTCTGCCGCCGCCGGGTTTCTTGTTGGCCTAATCGAGCCCGCGCTCGTGGCTCAGCCGCACCATTTCCTCAATAAACGTCGTCTTTTGCTTGTCGTTGAGGCTCATGAACAGCGGTTCGGCGGCGTCGGCCACTGCGCGCTGGTCGGCGGCGCGATCAACCAGAAACTGCGCCTCGTTGCGCATCTGCTCCACGATATCGTCCGGCGGATCGCGCTTGGCGCGCGCAATCCGCAGATTGAGGCGCTCGGCCCCATTGTGGCCGAGATAGTGCATGGCGCTGTTGAAGGCCGACCAGTTCTTTTCCTGTTCGGGCGTCAGATTGAGGGAGCCCTTGATCCGGTCGATATAGGCATCGCTGTTGGCCACAATCTGCTCGGCGGTCAATTCAGGCTCGCCCGGCTGGGTCAGAACCTCGATTGGCTTTGTCGATGCGGTTGTCGTCGGTACCGGGGAAGCCTTGGCCGTCTTGGTGGCCTTCGATTTGGTCGCTGTAGCCGGCTTGGCGGCATTGGCGGTGGGTTGCTGCTGCTGAGGCTGTCCCTGCGGCTTTTCATTGCCGACGCCCAATGCGCCGCCAAAGACCCCGCCGATCGCGCCGATCGCGCCTCCCAATACGCCGCCGACAGGGCCGGCCGCCTTGTTGCCTGCCTCCGCGCCCTCCTGCATGCCCTTGACCAGCCCCTGGGCCTGGGCCGCTCCCCCGATCGAGAAAAACAACATCAAGGCAAGGCCCAACCCTGAAAGGCGCGTGGCTGGTTGCGGGCTGAACATGGTCTGAACTCCTTGGCCAGTCTCTGACGGCGATGCGGCAACGAATCCGGGGATTATCCGTATCACCGGCCCGCAAGTCTACCGGGCGCGGCAGTGGACCGCAGCAAGTTCCACCTGCTAAACGATCCTTGTCCCCCCTGAATGAACAAAAAACGAGAGCGGCGAGGATCCGGCAATGGCCAGCAACAAGAAGAAAATCTTCATCACGCAGACGATGGCCGCCGGCGGCCGCGCGCTGCTCACCGCGCGGGACGATATCGAACTCATCGAGTTTCCCAATCTGATTTCCGCACCCGATTTCGAGGCGCTTTTGAAGCAACACGCGCCCGTGCAGGGGGTCGCGCTCGGCGCCACCCGGTTTGGCGAGACCGAACTCGAAGCCGCGCAGGACATGAAAGTCGTTACCCGGATCGGAGTAGGCTTCGACGCGGTCGACGTCCCCGCCCTCAGCCGCCGCAAGGTTCCGCTGATGGTGGTGGGAATCGCCAATTCGCCGTCGGTGGCGGAACAGGCCCTGTTCATGATGCTGATGCTCGCCAAGCGCGCCAATGAACTGCACGCGCTGGTGAGGAACGGGCAATGGAGCACGCGGCTTGGCAAACTGCCCTACGACCTGTTTGGCAAGACGGTCTTGATTATCGGCTTCGGCCGAATCGGCACGCGTACCGCCAGACGCTGTCACGCCATGGAAATGAACGTGCTGGTCTATGACCCCTACAAGCCGGCCGCGGAGATCAGGAGCGCCGGATACGAAGCGGTCGTCGATCTCGACACCACGCTGCAGCGCGCCGATTTTGTCAGCATTCACTGCCCGAAGACGCCGGAAACGATCGGGATGTTCAATGCTGCGCGCCTGAAGCGCATGAAGCCGTCCGCCTACCTCATCAACACAGCGCGCGGCGGCATCATCGATGAGACCGCGCTCCACGACGCGCTGACCTCAGGCAGACTGGCGGGCGCGGGTCTCGATGTGTTTGCGCAGGAACCGCCGCCGGTTCCAAATCCGCTGTTCGAACTGCCCAACGTGATCGTCGCCCCCCATGTGGCCGGTGTGACCTGGGAGGCCGTGGACCGGATGAGCGAGCAGACCGCGCGCAATATCCTGAGCGTACTGGATGGGGCGCCGATCCGGGATAACGTGATCAATCAGGATGTCCTCGATTGACCCGCGGAAGAATATACCTCTGCTCCGGATTTTCCCGGCTTTGCCCGACAAAACTCAGCCTCAATCCGACGAGAAGGTATTTCGGAGATTCGCGGAAAGGGCCGCGATATCTGTGTTTCGAGGGCTAAACCATTGACCGAAGGCGACCCGACCGATCATGCGCTCGCGACCATTGCGAGCATTCTCGATCAGCCGGCCTCCCCGCCGGAGGCTGCAAAGGCGGATGGCGGCGGAACACTGGAAGGCCCCGCGTCGCAGGTGGCCGGGGTCGAAGGCTACTCGAAATCGGGCCCCGGCCCGATGGAGGCGATCCGCTTCAAATGGACCGTCCGTCGCGAGACCGATGATCGATACTTCGTGGACGAGACCATCGGCGAGAATTCGCGTTCGATCACCAACGGACCGATGTCGGCCGATGCGGCCGTTCGGTTCGTCGACGATCAGGCAAGCGAAGCGCGACAGCGGTTTGAGGCGCTGCGCAACGAAATGGCCGGGCGAGCCGCCGCGGCCGACGTTCTTCGCAAAATGAGCGGCGGAAGCTGAGACGTCGAACGTCTATCCGCTAACCTTCACCGCGTATTCTTCATCGGTGACGGGCTCCATCCAGGTGATGTGATTGCCGTCGAGCGATTCCTGCATGGCGACATGGGTCATCGCATTGGTCGCCGAGGCCCCGTGCCAGTGCTTCTCACCCGGCGGAATCCAGACGACATCGCCCGGTCGAAGTTCTCGCACCGGCCCGCCTTTGGTCTGGAAACGTCCGACGCCCGAAATGACGTAGAGCGTTTGCCCGAGCGGGTGCGTGTGCCAATTGGTTCGTGCGCCCGGCTCGAACGACACGCGGCTGGCGCGAATGCGCGCCGGCGCAGGCGCGTCAACAATCGGATCCTGCCACACGGTGCCGGTAAAGCTCTCTTTCGGCCCGCGGCGGGTGGGCCGTGAACCGGCCAAATGCAAATCCATGGGGTTTCTCCTTTTTGATAAAGTTTTTTGGCGGGCTTATTTCTTTGAAGCCGCGTAGCGTGCCTTGGTCTCGGCATTCATCGGATAAAGGCCGGGTAACACCGCGCCGTTATTCACTTCGTTGACGATCCAGGCCTCCATGCGCTCCTGCTCGGCGCCTTCAGCCAGGACATGCTCGAGGAACGCCTTGGGAATGACAACCGCGCCGTCCTGGTCGGCCACGATCACGTCATCCGGGAAAATGGCAACGCCGCCGCAGCCGATCGGTTCACCCCAGCCGACGAATGTCAGTCCAGCGACCGAAGGCGGCGCGGCATAACCATCGCACCATACCGGCAGGCCGGTGCCGAGCACGCCCTCGAGGTCGCGAACCACGCCATCGGTGATCAGCGCCGCGACGCCGCGCTTGACCATACGCGCGCAGAGAATGTCGCCGAAAATGCCCGCATCGGTCACGCCCATGGCGTCGACCACAGCGATGCAGCCATCCGGCATGGCCTCGATCGCGGTGCGCGTCGAAATCGGGGACGACCAGGATTCCGGCGTCGCGAGGTCTTCGCGGGCCGGCACGAAGCGCAGCGTGAAGGCCGGCCCCACCAGTCGCTTCTGTCCCGGCCGCAACGGCTTCGTTCCCCGCAGCCAGACATTGCGCAAGCCCTTCTTGAGCAGGACGGTGGTGATGGTGGCGGTCGTGACGTTCGACAGCGTTTTGACGGCTTCGGGGCTCAGGGACATCGAAAAATATTCTCCGGTAAGATGGATGGCGCGCATCTTCCAAGGTGCAAGCATCGCGTCAAGGGCTCTTGGGCATTGCAGCCGCCCACAGGCCGCGGCGCCTCCGCTCGATCATCACGTCTTATCAGAGGTTGCCGGATTAGTTTATTGAAGTAACTTGATTTTTTACATCGCAAGGGTCGCCTCGCCGCCCCGCCGATGATAAGATCCGTCAAAATCCCGCCTTGGGTAAAGATGCCTCGACCAGCGAATTCCTGGCTGGTCGTCAGACTCCGAGTTATCAGACGATGGCTGCGCCACTTTCTCCTCCTCGCCTCCTGCCCAGCGGCGACAGTGCAGTCACGGTGGAATTCAGCCGCAAGATCGATGACGAAGCCAATCGCCGCGTGCTGGCGCTGGACCGCCTCCTGGCACAGGAGCCGATTGCGGGCGTGAGCGAATCCATTCCGACCTACCGGTCGCTTCTGGTTCATTACGATCCGGCCCAAATCGACTTCGCAACGCTTGGCCAAAAGCTCCTTGAACTGGCGCTGCGGCAGCTGCCGGCTTCGGAAAAGGCCCGGCTGTGGCGAATTCCGGTTGCCTATGGTGGCGAGTACGGCATCGATCTCGAAGATGTCGCCAAAACGCTCAACACGACGCCCGACGACATTGTTGCGCGACACATCGCCAGCGAATATCGCGTCGCCATGATCGGGTTCACGCCGGGCTGGTCCTATCTCAGCGGCCTGCACGAGTTCCTGCACATGTCGCGGCGGAAAGATCCGCGTCTGCTGACGCCCGCGGGTACAGTTTCGATCGGTGGTGTGCAGACCGGGGTTCAATGTATCGCGGGTCCGAGCGGCTGGCATCTGTTGGGGTGCACGCCGGTGCGCACCTATCAATTACACCGTGAGCCGACTTTCCTGCTCGAACCCGGCGATCACGTGAAATTCTATCAGATCGATGCCAAGACCTATGCCGAGCAGGAGCGCGCGGTTGAGGGTGGCGAGATCATTGCTGAATTGATCGCCGCATGACCAACCTTGCCATATTATCGATTGGCCCGGCGAGTTCGGTGCAGGACGGCGGCCGCTTCGGCGCCCAGCGCTACGGCTTGACGCCAAGCGGGGCAATGGACCGCCTGGCGCTCGCGGTCGCCAATTGTCTGGCCGGGAATCCGCTGTTGACGGCGGCGATCGAAATCGGCCCTTACGGCGCATCACTGAAAGCGCGCGGAGGTGCCGTTCGCGTGGCGCTTTCGGGCGCTCCCCGCAGCGCCGATATCGGCAGCCGGTCGGTGGCGTGGGATACATCTGTCACGATCGCCGACGGCGAAACGCTGAAGCTCGGCATGGCGCGCGGCGGTTCGTTCAGTTATCTCGCGATCGAAGGCGGCATCAAGGGCGAGCCGGTGTTCGGCAGTCTTTCGGTCAATGCGCGGGCCGGCCTCGGCAGCCCCTACCCACGTCCGTTGCAGTCCGGTGATGAGCTGGACGTCGCTGCGGCAAACGCCATCCCGGAGCGCCGCATCGATCTGCCGGCAGCCGCTAGCGGGCCGATCCGGATTGTGCCGGGACCGCAGAACGACGAGTTCAGCGAGGGGGCGGTCAAGCTGTTCCTCGACAGCGAATGGAAGATATCGGCGACCAGCGACCGTATGGGCTATCGCCTCGAAGGCCCCGTCATCAAACACCTGCATGGCCACAACATCGTCTCCGACGGCACGGTCAACGGCAGCATCCAGGTCCCCGGCAACGGACAGCCGATCGTGCTGATGTCCGATCGCGGAACCAGCGGCGGCTACCCCAAGATCGCGACCGTGATTACGGCCGACTACGGCCGGTTTGCCCAGATCCCCGCCGGAACGGCCTTTCGGTTCAAGGTCGTCAGCATGGAGGAGGCGCAAGCCGAGGCGCGCAAATTCGCAGAGCTGCTGCGCACCCTGCCCGACCGGCTTGGATCGATCGAGAGCTTTGATCTCAATGTCGAAGCGCTGCAAGATGCCAATGTCGCCGGCGTCGCCGTCAGTGCGATGGACGCCCGGACCTGGCAAGTTGCCGGCGCGGAATAATTTCGAAAGACCAACCAGCAAACGGATAACAACATGAAAACGGTCGACCTGAACAGCGATCTCGGCGAGTCCTTCGGCGCATGGCAGATGGGTAATGATGCCGCGATGATCGACGTCGCCAGTTCCGTAAACGTCGCATGTGGCTTTCATGGCGGCGACTACGATGTGATGCGCCAAACGGTGGAACTGGCAAAGGCGCGCGGTGTCAGCATCGGCGCCCATCCGGGCTATCGCGACATTCACGGCTTCGGCCGCCGGCCGTTCTACGGCATGCCGGCGCGCGAAATCGAAAATCTCGTCGCCTACCAGATTGGCGCGCTGCAAGGCGTCGCCGCGCTGTCCAACTACAAGGTCACTCACGTCAAGGCGCATGGCGCGCTGTCGAACGTCGCCTGTGAAGAAGACAGCACCGCACGCGCCATTGCTGCCGGGATCAAGGCTGTCGACCCGAATCTGGTGTTCGTCGTGCTCGCCAATTCCAAGCTGGTTCAGGCTGGCGAAGCCGCAAATTTGTCGATGGCGCACGAAGTCTTCGCCGACCGAGCCTATGAGGACAACGGTAACCTGGTTTCACGCAAGAAGCCGGGTTCGGTCCTGCATGATCCCAAGCAGATTGCTGAACGCGTGGTGCGAATGGTGCAGGACGGCGCGGTCGTGTCGGTCACCGGCAAGGTCATCAAGATGCGAACCGATACCATTTGCATCCATGGTGACACGCCCGGCGCCGTCGATATCGCGCGCGGCGTTCGCCAGGCGCTGAAAGAGGCCGGCATCGACGTGGCACCGTTCAAGAAGGCCTCCTGACGGAGACGTCACGTCCGGTACGCGATTGAAGTTCACGCCTTGAAATGATCGCGCGCCGCGCGGCCGAGCCGCCGCGCGGCTGTTTCCAGCGCACCGATGCCGTGGCCAGCGAAGCCGAGCACAAAGCCGTCGCCTTTTCCTTTGGTCATACGCATTTCCGACAGCAGCCGGGATTCCACGTTGGCGGCTGCGCGTATGCTGCCGGCGGTTTCTGCTGTCGTCCGCTCCGGAAGATGCGCCACCATGTGCATGCCCTGTTCCGGCGACTGCACCTGCAAGATACCGTGGGACGCCTCGGCGATGGTTTGCGTGACGACGTCGCGCGCGGCGCGGTAACGCGCCCGCATCCGACGCGCATGAGCGGAGAGAAAGCCGTCGGACATCAGGTCCGCCACCGCCGTCTCCACGAAGCTTGGCGGAAACCGGTCATAGGCGAGCCTGGCTTTTGTCACCTCGGTGAGGATGGTGGATGGCAGCACGGCGAACGACAGGCGCAGCGAAGAAAACATCATTTTCGAGAAGGTGCCGAGATAGATGACGCGGTCATGGCCGTCGATGCCGGCCAGCGCCGTCAGCGGCGGACCCGCATAACGAAATTCGCTGTCATAATCGTCCTCGAAAATCCATCCCTGCGACGCGCGCGCCCAGTCGAGCAACGCGACCCTGCGCGACATGCTCATGGTCACACCTAGCGGAAACTGGTGCGACGGCGTGATGTAGACCGCCTTTGCAGACGGGCGTTGCTTTAGCGCCTGCGGCACATCCAGGCCCTGACTGTCGACCGGTACCGGTACGATTTTCACGCGCGCGGCTTCGAGAGCCTGCCGGGAGAAGGGATAACCGGGATCCTCAAACCAGACGGCATCGCCCGGCTTGAGCAACGCCTCCGCACACAGCCGCAATGCTTGCTGCGTGCTGCCGAGAATGACGACGCAGGCCGGGTCGCATCGAATGCCCCGTGTTGCCGCCAGATGGAGCGCAATCTGCTCGCGCAGCGCCTCGCTGCCTCGCGGATCGCCATAGCCGCGATCGATGCCGGCGCCAGCCGATATGTGCCGGCGAACGGCAATGCCGAGCCGTTGGAGCAAGTCGGGCGCCGCATACGTTCGCCCGAGCGCGAACGGTCCCCGCGCCCCCGGACCTGCGGCGGAAGCCAATGAAACAGCCTTTGCCGGACGGGCGCGCGGCGGCAGTTCTGCAGCAACATAGGTGCCGGCGCCGATATGGGCTTCGACAAGCCCGTCGCTGAGCAGGTGCTCATACGCCGCTACGACGACGTTGCGCCGTACCCGGAACTGCCTGGCGAGGTCACGGCTCGATGGCAGACGAAGTCCTGCCGTCAACCGGCCTTCGAGGATGGCGCTGCGCAAGCTGGCATGGACTTGAAGCGACTGGCTGCCACGTGCGGGATCGAGCCGTAACGGAAGGTCGAGCAGCGTTTGCCGCCGCCGCTTCAAAGTGGTCGGTGAAATGGCCATCAAATTGGACCTCCCCGAAACCAATTTCAGGAGATAGGAGGTCATGTCAACCGCTGGCGAGACACCCTCATCGCGGCGGCTCGCGAATTCAAGAATAGAGGTCACCAGTGACGATTTCTGCAACGCTGCCCCGACCACGCTCCATCGGCAATCGCTTGGGGATGATTATCGCCCCCGCCGCCGCGCTGGTCTATCCGCTTACGCTGAAATCCTTCAACGACGCGGTCACCTCTGTTGAGGTCGGACACAGCTCCTATCTTTCGATACTTGCGGCGGTCATTTCCTTGATGCTGTCATTCGCGGTACCCGCGGCGGCGCTTGTCATGTCGCAGCGTTTGGGCGCGATCGAAAATCCGACACTTGCCCAGTTGCGGGCGAGACGGATTGCCACGCTATCAGTCGCCGCGCCGACGATCCTGGTCTTCCTCGGTGTGCTCGTCTTCATGGCGGGCAATCCCGTTCCCGACGTTGCGCTATGGACGCTGTTCTGGATCGGCGCGCTGATGTTTGTCCTGCTTGCCGACAACGAACGGCCAGTCCCCTCCGACGCCAAACCGGTGTGGCCTGCGATCCGCGTCGCGCACGGGTTTTCCGCGCTTGCGATCGTCACGATCTTTCTCGGACTACATCTCACCAACCATATGAAATCGGTTCGCGCCGTCTATCGGGCAAAACTGATTGAGCCGGTGCTGGTGCTTTTATTGTTCTTTCAGGTCGGAACCGGTCTCTATTTCGCGATGCGGTATATGGCGAAGCCGATGGATGCGTTTCGCGCATTCCAGGTCGCCTCAGGCATGTACCTTGTCTTCTACGTGGTCGGCCATATGGACTCGGTGTTCATCCTCGGACGAACTTTCCTTGGGATCGAAACCGGTTGGGATTTTGCGACCGGCGCGCCGGTCGGTCTGATCCGCGGCGCCCGCAACATTCGCCTGTTGCCGCATTATGGGCTCGGCGTTTTCTTCGTGCTCGCGCACCTGTCGAGCGGCTTGCGCCTCGTGCTGCTCGGACACGGCGTGTCAAAGCCGATTGCCGACCGGGTAATGATTGGAGGTGCTATCGTTGGCGCGCTGATCGCGACCGCGATCATGCTGGGAATGTGCGGAATGCGCGTGCAGTTCGTCTAGTGGTCCAATTCCTAACAGCGGTACAGTGTGGGTCTAGAAGGGATGGACGGACAACGTCCCGAACAGGACGCCCGCGATCAAGGCAAAGGCGCCATAAAGCGCGGCCGCATGAAATCCGTTGCCGGTTTTGCGGGACAGCGAACGCGCATACAGATGTAATCGGGCTTCCGCCGATAATTCGCGCATGGCCGATCTCCAACGTGACATGCGTTGTAGTGGAGCGGCCATTACGGGCGGAAACAAGACGATGCCGAAAATAGCGATATCGTTGCCCGGCGAGCCTCAACTTCAGATGGAATTTCTCTGACGTGGAGTCTTCCAGGAATTTTATTCGTTCAATTTTTCAGTAACCGGAACCGGTTCCAGCATTGCGTGCGTTTCGCTATCAGTAGACGTCTTGCTGGAAGCGGCCCTTCTTCTTCAATTCCCCGATAAAGCTGACGGCCTCATCGGTGGACCGTGCGCCATGCTGCGCCACGATATCGACGAGCGCGCGCTCGACGTCCTTGGCCATCCGCTTGGCGTCGCCACAGACATAGACATGCGCGCCTTCGGCGAGCCAGCTCCACAATTCGCGGCCAACCTCGCGCATGCGATCCTGCACATAGAACTTCTTGTCGCCGTCGCGCGACCAGGCGAGCGACAGTCGCGTCAGCAGACCCGAGGTCTTCATGGCGTTGAGTTCATCGGAATAAAAGAAGTCGCAGCTCGACCGCTGATGACCGAAGAACAGCCAGTTGCGCCCCACCGAGCCGGTGGCCCTGCGGTCGAGCAGGAAGGCGCGGAACGGCGCAATGCCGGTACCGGGTCCGATCATGATGATCGGTATCTTCGAATCCTGCGGCAGGCCAAACCCGTGCGCTTTCTGCACATACACCTTCACCTCGTCGCCGGGCTGGACCCGCTCGGCAAGAAACGTGGAGGCGAGCCCGAGCCGTTTGCGCTTGCCGATCACGTAACGCACGCAGTCAACCGTCAGCGACAATTTTCCGGGTGTCGCGTTATGCGACGAGGAGATCGAATAAAGCCGCGGTTGTAGCGGCTCGAGCGCTTCGACAAACGCTTCCGGGTGCGGACGAACGCCGGAGAATTTTTGCAGGACCGCCATCACGTCGAGCGTCGCGGCATCGCCATCGGGGTCGTCGCCTTGCGCCAGCGCCCTTGCCTTCTCGCGCTGCGCGCCGCCGGTGATGAAGGAGATCAGTTCGAACAGGGAATCCGGCGCGGGGGCGAGCGAGACTTCATCGGTCAGCACCTCGCGCAGCGTCCGGCCCCGCACCTGCGTCGTATGGGAAGCGCCGAGCAGCGCGATGATCTGATCGACATGGCCGAGTTCGTTCTTGGCGAAAATGCCGAAGGAGTCGCCGACCTCGTAGTCGAGGCCACAGCCGGAAAGATCGAACTCGATGTGCCAGGTTTCTTTCTCGGAGCCGCCCTTGTTGAGCAGCCTTCGCGAGACGAAGGTTGCCGGCGCAGGGTTATCGCGGGAACGGCCGGGTTCGGCGACGGGTGCGGGCGCCGTAGGGGTTGTGGAAGGCGTCGATGCTGCGGCCGGAACCTTGTCGATCTCCTCATAGAGCGACTTCAGCATCCGCGCGGTTTCCTTGCCGCCGGGGACGCACAAATTCAACCGCCCTTCCGCCTTGCTCGAGATGGCCTCCGAATAGTCGTGGCAGTTGTAGCCGCACTGGCCGCAATCCTGTTGCGCCATCGCTGCCATCATGCGCCGCCGCAGTGGACGTCCCTCGGCGAGCTTCATGCGCTCGGCGATCGGAATTGTCTGGTCGTGCCAGGGGGCCTCGCCGTCATCGGCGTCCGCCCCTTGCATCACGGCAGCGCCCTGTTCGGCCGAAAGTGGCGTTGGTGCGTCGCTCAAAAGGCCGGCGAAGAAGCCATTGAGCCAGGAGCGTTGCGCCTCCGAGAAGGGTGCGCTCGACGGGATGATCTCGATTTTCGGCGGCGGCGTGATCTGGTTCATGAGGAGGTCTCCGCGTCCGCGAGCTTACGCAGGCTCTCGCCGTCGTGGCGGCGAGCGAATGTCAGGAAGGTTTCGGATGGATTGGCGCGATGTGCGAGATAGGCCTTGAGCAGCTTCTCGACTGTCTGCGGCGCGTCCTCGGCCTTGAGGTCGTGATAGACCTCGTGGCCGATGTCGGCGTCGGGCCCGAATCCTCCGCCTGCGAACAGATGATAGCCCTCGACCGTATCGTCGCTATCGCCGACCGGCACTTTGGCGGCGATCAGGCCGATATCGCTGATGTAATGTTGTGCGCAGGAATGGTGGCAGCCGGTCAGATGGATGTTCAGCGGCGTATCGACCTCGATGCGGCCGTCGCACCAGTCGCCGATCGCGGCCGCATGCGCCTTGGTGTCGGAGGCGGCAAACTTGCAGCCGGCGTTGCCGGTGCAGGCGATGAGCCCGGCGCGAATGTTCGAGGCCGTGATCGAAAGCCCGATCGCCTCGATGGCCTTGACCGCCAGTTCGACGTTGGTGTCGCTTACGCCTGAAATGAGCAGGTTCTGCCAGACGGTCAGCCGGATCTCTCCGTCGCCGAAATCGGCAGCGATTCTGGCGAGACCGCGCATCTGCTCGCAGGTCGCCTTGCCGAGCGGCAACGCGACCCCGATCCAGTTCAGGCCGTCCTGCTTCTGCTTGTGAACGCCAATATGAGCCATCCGGTCGAAGGCGGGCCGCGGCGCCATCGCTTCCGGCGGAACACGCGGCAGGGCATGGCCAAGTTTTGCTTCGACCAGTCCAAGGAATTTCTCCATGCCGATGTTGTCGATGACATATTTCAGGCGCGCCTTCAGGCGATTGGTGCGGTCGCCGGTATCGATGAAGGCGCGCACGATCGCGTCCGCCACCTTGGTGGCGTCCGCCGGTTTGACGATGATGCCGGTTTCCTTGGCAAAGTCCTTGTGGCCGGTGATGCCGCCGATCCCTAAACGAAACCACACTCCGGGTTCGACACCAAAGCCGTCCTTCACTTCGACGCCTGCGAAGGCGATGTCGTTGGTGTCTTCCAGCACCGCGATCCGGCCCGCGCCGTCGAAGGCGACGTTGAATTTGCGCGGCAATCCATAAAGCGAGCGGTCGTTGAGAATGTGAAAGTGCCACTCCCGGGCATATTCACGGGTATCGATCAGTTCCTGCGGATCGATGCCGGCGGTCGGCGTGCCCGTGACGTTGCGGATGTTGTCGGCGCCGGAGCCGCGCGAGCACAGGCCGAGGTCCTGAATGCCTTCGATCAGAGCGACCGCGTTTTTCGGCGGAATTTCGCGCACCTGAAGATTGGCGCGGGTCGTCACGTGGCTGAAGGGACCGCACAGCGGTTCGATGAGATCGGCGAGGCCGGCAAGCTGCCAGTGCTTGAGAATGCCGTTCGGAATGCGCAGGCGGCACATGTAGGAGTCTTGCGCAGGCGCGACGTAGAACAGGCCGTAATAGCGCCAGCGAAAATTATCGGCCGGCGACGGTGGCGCGTTCGTCAGCGCCTGCTGCTTCAGTCGCGGATAGGCATCAAAGGGATGTTCGTCGCGCTTGAACTTCTCCTGGTCGGCGAGCTTTTTGCCGGAGGCGAGAGCGAGGTCCTGCGCCTTGACGTGTGCAGCATCCGGTCCGGCCGGCTCCGCGTTGGCCTTGGCCGCGCCGCCACCGAGGCCGCGCCCGACCCGGCTGATCTGCAAGCCCGTCGTGAAACCCTCGAGGTAACGCTTCTGCTCGTCGGTAAACTCGACCGGGAGAGTGTCAATCTTCATGGCGCGCAACGAAGCTCCTGTGCCGCAGACTCGCGGCCTTCGGGGAAAAGGCACTTGGCGGAGCAAGCATCGGCCCGGCGGAAACCGCCGACCTCTGCTTCATCCGGCCCGACCAGCTTCGTTGCTGTGAAAGTCCATTGGACGAAAGCCAGCGGGCGTCAGCGTGCTGGCTGCACTGCAACATTCAAGTTGCGTGCCATGATGATTCCTTGATCGAAATATAGTTATTTCAATAGGTTATATAGAAGAAATGAAGTTCCGTTCGCCTAGGCGTTCTGCGAATCTTGGGCACCAAGCCTAAAAACTAGCCGATTCACGGGCCTGCCCGTTTTTGTCTCAACGCGGAGCTTCGATGCTATCCCTGCCCGGCCGCTAACGACGCGAAATAGGCTTCGATGTTGCCCGCGTCGAAGCGCGGCCCAGCAAAGGCGCCGAGGGCTTTGGAGCCCGGTTGCGGCAGACCGGTACTTCCGAGTGCAGCGCCATAGAGGTCCGGCCGGAACGTGTCCTGGGCGGCTTTGAGCGCCTCCGGGCTCATCGCCGTCTGACGCCAACGCACCATCTGCGCGTAGAGCCAGGCCGCCTGAACCGGATCAGGCACGGACGCTTCCTCGCGCGCGAACAGAATATATCGATCGCCTTCGCGGATAGTGCCGTCAGGGGCAATCTTCAACCGCCCCTCCAGCGTTCGCAGGATCACGCTGGCATCGACGCCGATATATTCGCTCCTCGCCAGAATCTGCGCGACTTCGCGCCGGTTGTCGGGCGCTTCCGCAAATTCGGCGGCACGAAACACCGCGCGAACCAGCGCTGACATCGTTTGCGGATTTTTCTCGGCCCATTGCTGGCGAACGGCCAGCACCTTCTCCGCCGCGCGCTGGAGGATGTCCGAACCAAAGTGCAGGATTCGGCCCACACCACGGTCGACCGCAATCGAGTTCCACGGTGCGCCGACACAGAATCCGTCGATCTGGCCGCTGGCGATGCTCTCGACCATGAACGGCGGCGGCAGCACAACCAGACGCACATCCTCGTCGGGATCGACGCCACCGGCGGCCATCCAGAACCGAAGCTGATAGTTATGCGTCGAAAACGGAAAGGTCATGCCGAAGGTTGGCGGTTCGCCGCCGCTTCGCCGCCGCGCGGCCACGACCCGCGACAGCGCTTTTGCGGTCGCCATCGGATCAAAGGGATCGCCGTCGATCTCCGCCATGATCGCCGCATGCAGCGCCGGCGACACCGTAATCGCATTGCCGTTGAGGTTTAGCGTCAGCGGCACGACCATCGGCACTTTGATATGTCCAAGCCCAAGGCTGGAGGCGATTGGAAGCGGGGCCAGAATATGCGCGGCGTCGAACAGGCCGATATTAAGCTTGTCGCGAACGTTCGACCACGACACCTCGCGAACGAGCTTCACGTCGAGGCCTTCGGACCTGGTAAAGCCCTTCTCGACGGCGGTGATCACTGCTGCGGCATCGATCAGGGGGATAAAGCCGATTTGGAGCGGGGTTGTCATTTCAGGAGCTCCGACGCCGTCAGGATCGACTGGGCGATTTCGCCGATTTTTTTCTTCTCACGCATGGCCGTCGATCGCAGCAGCACATAGGCCTCGTCTTCGGTCAGGCCTTTCAGTTTCATCAGGATGCCCTTGGCCCGCTCGATGATCTTGCGGTCCTCCAGCGCCGATTTGGCGCGGTCGAGTTCGTCCTGGAGCTTCGAGAAGGCGTTGAAGCGGGAGATGCAGAGATCAAGGATCGGCTTGAGGCGCTCTTTCTTCAGGCCGTCGACGATATAGGCGGAAACTCCGGCGTCGACGGAGGCCTGGATCGAAGCGGCGTCGCTTTGGTCCACGAACATCGCGATCGGCCGGCGCACCGCGCGGCTGACCTGGAACATCTGTTCCAGGATATCGCGGCTGGGATTTTCGAGATCGATGACGATGACATCGGGATCGAGCGCATAGATGCGGCTCAAAAGGCTTTGCATTTCCTCGATGCGCACGACGTCGGTAAAGCCCGCCTCCCGCAACCCTTCCTCGAGGATAGCGGCGCGGATCGGGCTTTCGTCGACAATTGCAATCTTGGGAGACGACTCGGCGCCCATCGTTCACCAGCTTCCGGCAGTGTATTGATAGCACGTCGAAATGGTCCGGCTCAAAGCCTTGTATTTGTGCACGATTGGGATTAGCTCGTGCCGAATTATCTGGACAGTTCAAAGATGTCGCAGGCCGCCGCGCCTAAAGTCAGTTTCGTTTCGCTTGGATGCCCCAAGGCCTTGGTGGATTCCGAGCGCATCATCACGCGGCTGCGCGCCGAAGGCTATGAGCTCGCGCGCAAGCATGACGGTGCCGATATCGTCATCGTCAACACCTGCGGTTTTCTCGACAGCGCCAAGCAGGAATCGCTTTCCGCGATCGGCGACGCCATGGCCGAAAATGGCAAGGTCATCGTCACCGGCTGCATGGGCGCCGAACCCGAGCAGATCGAGAAGGCCTATCCGGGTGTACTCTCGATCACCGGACCCCAGCAATATGAGAGCGTGCTCGAAGCCGTGCATCGCGCCCTGCCGCCCGCGCACAATCCGCATCTTGATCTGGTGCCGCCGCAGGGCGTCAAGCTGACGCCGCGGCACTACGCTTACTTGAAGATTTCCGAAGGCTGCAACAACCGCTGCTCGTTCTGCATCATCCCGAAACTGCGCGGCGATCTGGTGTCGCGTCCGGCCAACGACGTGCTGCGCGAGGCCGAGCGGCTGGTGGCTGCCGGCGTGAAAGAATTGCTTGTCATCTCGCAGGACACCTCGGCGTATGGGGTCGACATCAAATATGCCGCCACGCCATGGAAGGACCGCGAGGTCCGCGCGAAGTTCTTCGATCTGGCGCAGGCGCTCGGCGAATTCGGCGTGTGGATACGGCTGCAATATGTCTACCCCTACCCGCATGTCGACGAGGTCATCGGCCTGATGAACGACGGCAAGGTGTTGCCCTACCTCGATATCCCCTTTCAGCACGCAAGCCCGGAAGTTCTCAAAGCCATGAAGCGTCCGGCCGCGCAGGAGAAGACGCTGTCGCGGATCAAGAGCTGGCGTGCGCAATGTCCAGAGTTGGCGCTGCGCTCAACCTTCATCGTCGGCTTTCCCGGCGAGACCGATTCGGATTTTGCCGAACTGCTCGATTGGCTCGAGGGAGCGGAGATCGACCGCCTCGGTTGCTTCAAATACGAGCCCGTCGCCGGCGCACCGGCGAATGCGCTTGGCCCCGTCGTGCCTGACGAAGTCAAACAGGAGCGCTGGAATGCGCTGATGGCGCGGCAGCAGAAGATTTCCGCACGGCGTCTCAAACGAAAAATCGGCACCCGCCAGCAGGTGATGATCGACGAAGTCGGCCCAACCGTTGCCAAGGGTCGTTCAAAGGCGGACGCGCCGGAGATCGACGGGTCGGTTTACGTCACGAGCCGCAGGCCGCTAAAAGTCGGCGAGATCGTCACGGCGAAGATCGAACGCTCCGACGAATATGACCTGCACGGAACGGTCGCCGGATTTTAATGCCCTTGACAGTTCCTGCCGTTCGGCTGTATCAGCGCGCCTCATGATTTCGAACCGGACCATCGCCCGCGCCCGCTGCCGCCGTCACTCCTGTGACGACGATGGGGTGCGCCATGTCCGACGATCAAGCTGAAATAACCAAATCAGCAGCGTTTCGAGAAGGCCGCACCCCAAAAGGAGCGGCCTTCTTTCTTTTCGGCTGCCCTCTTACCCACGCTAAGGAGAGTTCGACATGACTTACGCCACGCATTCGTTCGACGCGCTGATGGAGATCACCGCCCGCCCGCCGATCGCCTTCGTGCGCGGCAAGGGTTCCTATCTCTGGGACGACAGCGGCAGGCGTTATCTCGATTTCATCCAGGGCTGGGCGGTCAACTGCCTCGGCCACTCACCGCCCGCGCTCATTGAAGCGATTGCGGAGCAGGCCAAGCGCCTGATCACGCCAAGCCCGGCCTATCATAACGACACCAGCGTAAAGCTCGCGACAGCGCTCACGGATCTGAGCCGCTTCGATCGGGTGTTCTTCGCCAATTCCGGCGCCGAAGCCAACGAAGGCGCGATCAAGCTCGCGCGCAAATATGGTTCTCTACGTAAAAATGGCGCGTATGAGATCATCACCTTCGAAGGCGGCTTTCATGGGCGGACGCTAGCGACGATGTCCGCTTCTCTAATCGGCCGTTAGGGGTCAAGCACTTTCAGACTATCCATGTTTGCGGTGTTGGTGTCGCCCACGGGCTCGTGCTTCTCTTCGGAATCGGCACCAAGGCCCTTCCAGTATGGGATTCGAAGACGAGGCGGAACAATCTTTGGGGCGGCCTTGCCGTCTTACAGACAGTGGGTCCAAGCGGACATACGAACTCACCTCATCCATCGTCCCGTGAGGGACATCATTCCACCGCTCGGTGGAACTCGAGTGTCCTCCTATCGCGTTTAATCCTGCTAGTCCTCACGCCGCTGTAACTTCCCGGCTCCATCGGAACTCGGTACCGTCAACCCAGATGCGGTGCATGATCACCGCCAACCGGCGCGCCAGCGCCACGATCGCCTTCTTCATCCCGCGGTGCCTGGCGATCTTCATGGCCCAGGCCTTGAGCCAGGACCACTTTGCCAAACGCACCAGCATGATATGAGCCGCTTCGTAGAGCATTGCCCGCATCATCTCGTCACCGCACCTTGATATGGCGCCGGGTCGGTCAATCTCGCCAGATTGATACCTGGAAGGCGTGAGCCCAAACACCGCCCCGACCGCCTTGGAGTTTCGGAAGCGGGCGGGCACGTCGACAGTTGCGCGATAGGTCAGTGCCACAACGGGACCAACACCCGGGATGGTCATCAGGCGCCGACACACATCATCATTCCGAACGATAGCCAGCAAGTGACGATGAAGAATGCCGATCTGCTCACGAAGCGTCCGCCGGACAATCAGCAGCGGTTCGACTAACTCAGCAAGATCCGGGAAGCTTTCGACAAGCTCCTTGATGCGCGCCTCGAACTTCACCGTTCCTACCACGCCCACCTTGAGGCCGAAGTTGCGCAAAGTACCTCGCAGGTCGTTATCGATGGCGATGGCCTTGGACTGCAGCAGTTTGCGATGGGTCAACAGCACTCGCAGTTTCTGACTGCGTAGCGTCTTCACATGCACCGGGCGATAAAGCCCCGCCCGCATCATCTGGGCCATACCGCGCGCATCGTTGCGATCCGTCTTGTTGATCTGCGCCTTCAGAACCGCCCGCATGTGCCGCGTCTCGACACAGATGACAGGCAAGCCTGCTTCGGCAAGCGCACCGAAAAGCCATTGCGACAGCGGCCCAGCCTCCAATCCGATCCGCTTGAAACGGTAGGCCGGGTTCCCCAGAACCCGCAGCAGAGCGTCTGGCTCGCTTGCTACCCTTAATTCCTTCGCGATCCTGCCCGTGTCATCCACAATGCAGACACTTGTCTCCTTGACCGATACGTCCAATCCAGCAAAATGGTCCATGCTGCGCTTCTCCTTCTGATGCTTGAGGCCGTTACCACGGACCTCGTTTCACCATCAGCCTGAAGCGCAGCACCCAAAATCTTCAGCTATCCACAAGCTGGGCCGGCCGATAACCCCATCTTCCGGCAAGAAGGCTTTTGAACCTCTGTTCGAGCCCAAGGTGTCCGGATTTCGTAAAGCACGCTGGCACGATCTCGCCTCCGTCGAAAAACTGATCAACGCCAACACGGTGGCAGTGATGCTGGAGCCGATCCAGGGCGAGGCCGGCGTCTGGCCGGCGAGCGACGAGTTCTTGCGCGAGTTGCGCGCGCTGACCTCCGCGCACGGCCTGCTTCTGATCTTCGATGAAATCCAGACCGGCATCGCCCGCACCGGCAAGCTCTTCCATTACGAGCATACGGGAATAGCGCCTGATATCATGACGCTCGGCAAGGGGCTCGGTGGCGGCGTGCCGCTCGCAGCGCTGCTCGCGACCGAGGCCGTGTCCTGCTTCGAGCATGGCGATCAGGGCGGAACGTTCAATGGCAACGCACTGATGTGCGCGGCCGGTCTTGCCGTGCTCGAACAAGTCGCGGCGCCGGCCTTCCTGAAGTGCGTAACGGAAACCGGGCTTTATCTGGAGAGCGAACTTCAACGGCTCTCGGCGCGTCACGGTCTCGGTGAAGTTCGCGGCCGGGGCTTGCTGCTAGCGCTCGATCTGCGGATGCCGATCGCCCCCTCGATCGTGGCCGATGCGCTGGACGCCGGTGTGCTTCTCAACGCGCCGCGGCCCGACAGTTTGCGATTCATGCCGGCCCTCAATGTCAGGCGTCAAGAGATTGATCTGATGATCGATTCTCTGGACGGACTACTGACCAAAGCGGGCGCGGCCCGTAGGGTCGCTTGAGCCCGAGCCTAGTTACGGCTTGAGGATCGACGCCCCGGTGGTGGCGCGGCTTTCGAGGTCGGCATGGGCCTTGGCGGCATCCTTCAGCGCGTAGGCGTGGTTGATCGGCACGTGCAGTTTGCCGTTGATGACGGCGGCAAACAGCGTGTCGGCGCCTTCGAGCAGTTCGTAGCGTTTGCCGATATAATCGTTGAGCTTCGGCCGGGTCGCAAACAGCGAGCCGTGATTATTGAGTTCGGCGATCGCAAACGGCGGCACCGGCCCCGACGCGCTACCGAAGCTCACGAACAGGCCGCGCGGCTTCAGGCACGACAGCGAACCCGGAAACGTCGTTTTGCCGACGCCGTCATAGACCACGTCGCACAACTCGTTGCGGCTGATTTGTTTGACGCGCGCGACGAAATCTTCCTCATTATAGAGGATGACGTGGTCGCAGCCGTTGGCGAGCGCAAGATCCGCCTTGGCCTTGGAGCCGACCGTGCCGATGACGTGCGCGCCGAGCGCCCTCGCCCATTGGCAGGCCAACAGACCGATGCCGCCGGCCGCCGCGTGAATCAAGACGCGGTGGTGCGGCTCGACCTTGAACGTCTTGTGCAGCAGGTACCAGACGGTCAGCCCCTTCAGCATCAGCACCGCGCCCTGCTCGTAGGTGATGTGATCGGGGAGCTTGACCAGCCTTTCCCAGGGAATGTTGCGTTCGGCGGCATAAGCGCCGAGGTTGACGTAATAGGCGACGCGATCGCCCGGATGAAAATTGGTTACGCCCGGACCGACCGCGACAACCTCGCCCGAGGCCTCGTTGCCGACGATGAAGGGCATGCCGGGCGCCTTGTAGAGACCGGTGCGATAGTAAGTATCGATGAAGTTCAGCCCGACGGCGTGCTGGCGAATGCGGATCTCGCCGGGGCCCGGCGGGGCCAGTTCGGTGTCCTCATAGACCAGGGCCTCGGGACCTCCCACCTTGTGGACCCGCACGGCTTTGGTCATCGCCCATCTCCTTTGTGCTTCGTTGTCGCGAGCGAATGACATCAAGGCCGTGTTGTCAACTCGGCACGTCCCAATCCCTAAATCTTAACCTTTGCTGCGATTGCGCCTGGCCAGCACGTTGAACAGCTCCACCATCGCGGAAAACGCAATCGCGAAGTAGATGTAGCCGCGCGGAATATGGAATTTGAAGCCGTCAGCGACCAGCGCGACGCCGATCAAAACCAGAAACGCCAGCGCCAGCATCTTGGTGGTCGGATGCTCCGCGACAAATCGCGACACCGGGCCCGAGGCCGCATACATCACCGCGCACGCGATCACGACCGCCGAAATCATGATCGCAAGTTCCTGCGCCATGCCGATCGCCGTGATAATCGAATCAAGCGAAAACACGATGTCGATCACCGTGATCTCGGCAATCACCTTGAAAAAGGCCGATCCACCGGAATTGGACCGCATATCCGGATCGGCTTCGACTTCACGATGAATTTCGTGGGTGGCCTTTGCGATCAGAAACAGCCCGCCGGCGATGAGTATGATGTCGCGCCAGGAAAACGCGACGTTGTTTACCATGAAGACGTCGCGGGTGAGCCCGATCAGCCATACGAGAAGGCTGAGCAACAGGATACGAAACAGCAGCGCCAAAGCGAGCCCGATCTGGCGGGCGCGCTTTGCCTGCTCGTCCGGAATCCCCGAGACGACGACCGAGATGAAGATGACGTTGTCGATGCCGAGAACGATCTCAAGCGCCGTCAGGGTCAACAGGGCAGCCCACGCTTCCGGGCTCGTCAGAAGTTCGATCATGCGTTGAGCGACCTGACGAAGCGAATGGCGCTATCACTCCCGACGACGTAAAGACCGATCGCGCAGAGCGCGACCGTCACTGTCGTACCGGGTTTGAAGTCGTAGATCAGCGTCACGATGGCCAACGCCGTGCCGGCGCCGATGAGGGACAATGTGAGCCGGCGCAGGCGGACGACGCGGACGGGATGAACGACGTAGAAGGGCATGAAGGTAAGAGCAATCAAGGCCGCGACCGAAAGGCTGGATGCTGTTGGCGGCCACTGCAACAGAAACAGATAAAACGCGGCAATGTTCCACAAGCCCGGAAAACCGCGGAAATGATTGTCGTCCGATTTCATGCGGCGATCGGCAAAATACAGCGCTCCCGAGACCGCAATCCCTGCCCCGAGCACAGGCGCGGCGATCGGCCACAGCAGGCCGCTGGCGGTGATGGCGTAAGCCGGCACGAAGACATAGGTGACGAAATCGACCACCAGATCGAGCACCTCACCCGACCAGTTCGGCTGGAGCCGTACGACGTCGAGACGCCGCGCCATCGGGCCGTCGACACCGTCGATGACGAGCGCGGCGCCCAGCCACCAGAACATCGCCGTCCAATGTTCGCGAACGGCTTCGAGCATCGCGAGCAGCGCCACGCCTGCACCTAGAGCCGTGAACACATGCACGGAAAACGCGGCGGCGCGCCGGCCTGCCGGGGCTTCCGTGTGCGGAGGTTCGATCTCTTGATCCATCGGTGAAAAGCGCGCCCGTTTGCGGACACTGCTAACAGGAATCGCCCGGTTTGCACATCTCCAACGCGGGCTTGAAAATGCCGCAGGGAATGTCAAATGTCAGGGCTATGAACGGGAATTCTTCTGTCTATGACGTTGCGGTGGTCGGTGCGGGACCGGCGGGCTTGTCGGCCGCGATCGCTATCGCACAATCGGGCACACGTACCGCATTGATCGCCCGGCACCTGCCTTACGGCGACAACCGGACGACGGCGCTTCTCGGGGGTTCGATCGACTTTTTGCAGGCGCTCGAGGTGTGGCCGCATTGTCGGGACATGGCGGCCGAACTCAGAACCATGCGGCTGGTCGACGACACGGGCAGGTTGATACGGGCGCCGGAGGTCAAGTTCACCTGCGATGAAATTGGCCTCGACGTGTTCGGATACAACATCGAGAATCGTGTGCTGGTCGCAGCGTTGGAAGCCCGCGCCGCTGCGATCGACAACCTCGCCCGGCTCGACGATGACGCGGTCGCCATCAACCCCTCGGACGATTTCGTTGCGATTGACCTGGCTCGCGGCGGATCGATTTCGGCCCGCCTTGTGGTCGGCGCTGACGGCCGGCATTCGCTATGTCGCGAGGCCGCCGGCATTGCGGTCAAACGACGCGAGCTTCATCAGGCGGCGCTGACACTCAATGCCAGCCATTCCCGCCCGCACCACAATATTTCAACCGAATTTCATACCCCGCAAGGCCCGTGCGTTTTTGTCCCGTTGCCCGGCAACCGCTCCAGCGTGGTGTGGGTATCGGAGCCCAAGGAAGCCGATCGTCTGATGGCGCTCAGTGACGAGGAGCTGTCTGATGCAGCCGAGGTGCGCGCGCATTCGGTTCTCGGCAAGATGCAGGTCGAGCCTGGCCGAAGCCAATTTCCGCTTGCGATCGAACAGCCTGCGACGTTTGCCAAGGCCCGGATCGCGCTCGTCGGTGAAGCCGCGCACGTACTGCCGCCGATTGGCGCGCAAGGCCTCAATATGGGGTTGCGTGATGCGGCCGACATCGCTGAAATCGTGCGCGATGCTTTGGCCGCAAGCGAAGATCCAGGTTCACCGGCGGCGCTCGGCCGCTATGCTGCCGCACGGCGGCCCGACGTTGTGAGCCGTACGTTTGTGGTCGACATGGCGAACCGCTCGCTGTTGAGCGCGTTTCTGCCAATGCAGTCGCTTCGCGCCGCCGGATTGCATCTGATCGGCTCGTTCGGACCGCTGCGGCGGCTCGCCATGCGCGAAGGGTTGGCGCCGTCCTGGCGCACGCCTCAACCCAACCGCAGCGGCGCTACGGAAACACCAGCCGTCCGCTCTGAATGATCCACATCGCCGTCGTCAGTGTGATGACGGATGCAAATGTTCCGATCATCACCGCGACCGACGCGGGTTCGATCCAGGCGTCGTTCTGACGGGCGATGACGAAGACGTTCAATGCGGGCGGCAGCGATGCCATCAGCACCGCCGTGAGTGCCCACGAATTCGGGAATGGGCCGAGTAACAGCATCAGCGCGAACACGATCAGCGGATGGACGAGAAGCTTCACCGCGACCACCGCAGGTACTTCCCATGGCACGCGGCCGAACGGGCGAAGCGCGACGGTAACGCCCAGCACAAACAGTGCCATCGGGGCGGCGGCGTTTTGCAGGAACGACAACGTGTTGTCGATCGCGACCGGTGGATGGAAATGAAATGCGGCTGCGAGCGCGCCCGCACAGGCCGACATGATCAGAGGGTTGAGGACGATCTGTTTGACCAGGAGACCGAGCGCATGCAGCCAATGGTGCTCGCTGTGGTCGGTCAGGGCGATCAGGAGGGGAACGATCGAAAACAGGAAGATGCTGTCGCAGCAGAAAATCAGCGCGGTCGGCGCGGAAGCCTTGGCGCCGAGAACCGCCAGTGCGAGCCCCGGACCCATATAGCCGATATTGCCGTAGCCGCCGGCCAGTCCGGCGAGCGTCGCGTCGCGGAACGAGATTTTTCCGACCAGCCTCCCGGTTCCCATGGCGAGAAAGAACGCGAGCGCCGTCCCACAGGTGGTCGCAATCAGAAATGGCGGGTTGTTGAGTTCTTCAAACGGCGTCCTTGAAGTGATTCCAAAGAGCAGCGCCGGCAGAGACACATACAGCAAAAAGAAATTCATCCAGGCCAGCCCCTGCTCTGGCAACCGGCGAAGCCTGCCGCAGACAAAGCCGATGAAGATCAGGCTGAAATAGGGAAGCGCAAGATTGAGAACGTCGGCCATGCAGGTGCGGTCAATCGGAGCTTTGAGCGGGGTCTTTTCGTCATGTTCGCCCCGACTTGCCGCTATGCGTGGGATCAGTGGCTAACGTTAATTCGCGGGCTAGCCTCTAGCATCGGACCCCGTCATGGTCTATCGACGAGCTATGATCAAAACGCGTACCGCCAAGTTCCAGATCGGGCAGATCGTCCGCCACCGGATCTTCTCGTTCCGTGGCGTGATTTTCGATATCGATCCGGAATTCAACAACACCGAGGAATGGTGGCTGTCGATCCCTGAAGAGGTCCGCCCTCACAAGGATCAGCCGTTCTACCATCTGCTCGCGGAAAATTCCGAATCCGAATACGTCGCCTATGTCTCGGAGCAGAATCTTTTGCCCGACGACTCAGGCCAGCCGATCCGGCATTCGCAGGTCTCCGAGATTTTCGTGAAGGACAAGTCCGGCGGTTATCGCCCGCGCAATCCGTCGCTCAACTGACCTCGCGCAATCTGCAAAAGAAAAAGGCGCTCGGTTCGAGCGCCTTTTTTTGTTCACGATGTGAGAAAACTTACTTCGCGGCCGGAGCAGCGGCCTGACCACCGCCAGCTTCGAGCTTCTTGCGGGCTTCCTCGGCGCGCTTCTGCAATTCCTCTTGCAGCTTCTTCTGGTTCTCCTCGAACACCTTCGGATCGGTCGGAGGACCGTCATAGGCCTTGGCGAAATCGGAAAGCGGCAGCGCGAGCGTCACCGGCTGGCCGTTGGAGCTGATCGCCTGAACAACGAGGTTCTGCCCCTTCTTCATGTTGCCGAGCAGTTCGGGGGTCACGTCATAGTCGGACATGCAGCCGTTCTGGAAACAGATCACATACGGGCTCTGTGCCGGCTGATTGCTGTCGACGATGATGCGGGTGCCGTGAACGAGCAGCATGCCGAGCGGCAGCGTGACGCGCAGAATCTTCTTCGGCTCGCCTTCCGGTTCGATCACGACGGCGGCAACGACCGGCTGACCGGACTCGATCCGGCCGTCCTTGCCGGTGAAGCAGACTTGCTTGGCGCCGGCGTCCTGGCCCTTGAGACAGAACTTCGTCCACGGTGCGTAAATCAGTTGGACCTGCTGGTCTGCGGGCGGGGCAGCCGGTTGGCCGGCCGCAGCCGGTGGGGCGCCCTGCGGGGCCGGAGCGGGCGCCGCCGGGGCGGCCTTCTGGGCGGCCTTCGGCGCGGCCGGCGCCTTGGGCGCGGCCTTGGGCGCCGCCGGAGCGGCGGGGGCCGGCGCCGGTGCCTGGGCCCACACGTCGGTCGCAAGGAACGTGGCGCCCAGGGCTGTCGCCGCCATCAAGGCGAAAACGCGCCCATGCGGCCAGGCTGGCGCGGCCAACATACGGAAATTCATTGCGGAAAACCCTTTCTGAACGGAAGCGCCGAAAACCGCTAAAGGCACTGAAACCCTGCCATTTTGGCGGCTGTCTCCTTGCCAATTGAGGCGGATGCGTGACAAGCCCCTGCCCGATTGGTCAATTGGACGCCTTCATACAGAGGCCGACGAAAAGATCAATGCCGAGGTCGCGCGGAGCGTGTCACGGTGGGAACCGGGCCGTTGTGGTACAGGAAAGTGTGAGCCAGACCCAATCAAATCGACGCGCCAATGGGTGGATTCCGGCGCATCGATGCATCGCAGCCGCACTGTGCATGGTTGCGGTTGGGGCTGCTCCGTCCGGTCACGGCCGAGCCTTTGCCGCCGAAAGTCATGCGATCGCCATGCACGGCGAGCCGGCGCAGCCCGCGACATTTGCCCATATGCCCTACGTCAATCCCGATGCGCCGAAGGGCGGACGGCTGGTCGAGGGGCTTGTAGGGACCTTCGACAGTCTCAATCCGTTGATCGTGCGGGGATTGGCCGTCCCGCAGATCAGGGGATTCGTGGTCGAGAGCCTGATGGCGCGAGGCTATGACGAGGCCTTCACGCTCTATGGCCTGCTTGCCCGAAGCGTCGAGACCGATGAGGCGAGAAGCTATGTCACCTTTCGCCTCGATCCGCGGGCGCGCTTTTCCGATGGCAAGCCGGTCACCGCGGACGACGTGCTGTTCTCCTGGACGCTGCTGCGCGACAAGGGACGCCCCAATTACCGCTCGTACTATGCGAAAGTTGCCAAGGCCGAGGCGCCGGATTCGCTGACGGTGCGGTTCGACTTTGGCGGGACGCAAGATCGCGAACTGCCCTTGATCCTCGGCTTGATGCCGATCCTGCCCCGGCACGCCGTCAACTCCGCCACCTTCGAGGAAACCTCGATGAAAGCTCCGCTCGGCTCGGGGCCGTATCGCGTGAGTACGGTCAATCCGGGCGTCAGCGTGACGCTGACACGCAATCCGGAGTATTGGGGACGTGATTTGCCGATCAATCGCGGCCTGTGGAATTTCGACGAGATCAGGCTCGATTTCTATCGCGAGGCCAACGGCCATTTCGAAGCCTTCAAACGCAGCCTCTACGATTTCCGCGTCGAGCGGGAGCCGCTGCGCTGGCACGACGGATATGATTTTCCGGCCGCGCGCAACGGAGAGGTGATCCGCGACACCATCAAGACCGGAGTACCGCAGCCGTCCGAATTTCTAATCTTCAACACCCGGCGGCCTGTCTTCGCAGACATTCGCGTCCGTCAGGCGCTCACCCTTCTGTTCGATTTCGAATGGATCAATCGGAATTACTTCTTTGGGCTCTATGGCCGCGCCGCGGGTTTCTTCGCAGGCTCCGAGCTTTCGGCCGACGGCCGCGCCGCCGATGACCGCGAACTTGCGTTCCTGAAACCTTACGCGTCGCAGATTCCCCCAGACATTCTCGACGGCACCTACCGTCTGCCGGCCACCGACGGCTCGGGGCGCGATCGCACATCCTTGCGCGAGGCACTGAATTTGCTGTCGCAGGCAGGTTACGAACTCGACGGCACCATCCTTCGGCAACGCGCCACGAGAACGCCGCTGACTTTCGAAATCCTGGTGAATACGCGCGATCAGGAGCGCATCGCGCTGGCGTTTTCACGCGACCTCAAACGCGCCGGCATCGAGGCCAAGGTCCGCGCGGTCGACGCCGTGCAGTTCGACCAGCGCCGCCTCGGATACGATTTCGACATGATCCAGAACCGCTGGGATCAGTCACTGTCTCCGGGCAACGAGCAGTTCTTTTATTGGGGCAGCGAAGCGGCCGGCAACCCGGGCACGCGAAACTATATGGGCGCCCGGGATCCGGCGATCGATGCCATGATCAACGGCATGCTGGCCGCACGGTATCGCAGCGCGTTCGTTTCGGCGGTGCGCGCGCTCGATCGGGTGCTGATCTCGGGCTTCTACGCCATCCCCATCTTCAATGTCCGGGAACAGTGGGTCGCGCGGTGGAATCGGATTGAGCGTCCGGGAATCACAGCTTTGACAGGCTATCTTCCGGAAACCTGGTGGTATCGGGCGCAGCAATCGAAGTAGGCTCGTAGATACCGATTCGCACCCGAACAGACTTCCGTGATTCAGACCCACGTATCGCCAACGCTCGACGGATTGTTCCAGAGAATCCTGGCGCGTCAGCCCGACGCGTTGGCGTTGATCGATCCCATCAACAGGGCCCGCATCACCGGCCAGGCGCCGCGGCGAATGACGTTTGCGCAGGCCGACCGCGCGATTTCGGCATTGGCTGCCCATTTCATCGAAGCCGGCCTGCCGGTCAACTCGGTGATCGGTGTACAATTACCGAACACGATCGAATTCATGCTGACGGTGCTTGCCGCTCATCGTGCCGGATTGATCGTGGCGTTGCTGCCGCAGCTCTGGCGGCAGGCCGAGCTGACGGCGGCACTCAACCGCACCAGCGCGCGGGCGATCGTGACCTCGGCCAAGATCGACGGCGTCAGCCACGCCGACCTTGCCATGAACGCCGCCGCCGAGGCGTTTTCGATCCGCCATGTCTGCGGCTTTGGCGAAGATTTGCCCGAGGGCATGGCCTCGCTCGACCTCGCCTTGAGGAATGGATCGTTGACCGAGCGTCCCGTGGTTCAGGACGGGCGCAAGGCCGCGCTGATCTCCTTCGACGTCACTGCCGACGGCATGCGTGCGGTGCCACGCACCCACCTCAACCTGATTGCCGGCGGCCTCGCCGTTTTCCTGGAGAGCCGAATACCCCAGGGCGCGCGGCTGATGTCTGCATTCGCGCCAACCTCCTTTGCAGGAATCACGTCGTCGCTGCTGCTCTGGCTACTGTCCGGCGGGACGCTCGCTTTGCATCATCCCTATGACGGCGAAGTGCTGGAACGGCAGATCAACGAATGTGCTTGCGACACGCTGGTGGCGCCAGCCGCAATGGCGCTGCGGCTCACGGATGCCGACATGGCCGCACGCCTGCCGGCGTTGCGCCATGTGATCGGTCTGTGGCGCATGCCGGAACAGGTCGCCTCCAGCTCGCAATGGACCGCCGAGCATGCAAGGTTCACCGACGTTTATCTATTCGGCGAGGTCGGACTGTTCGCAGCGCGCCGGACCGCCGATGGCACGCCGGTCCCGATCATGCCGGGGCCGCATGGCGCGCCACGCGACGTGCCCGGCACCGCGACCGCTGGCGAGACGCTGCTGACGCCCAAGGGCACATTGGCCCTGCGGGGACCGATGGTGACGGTGGCAGCCTATGCACCCCCGCCTCCGGCAGCCGATTCATTGATCAGCCAGCCCGCGCCTCCCGACTATGCCGACACCGGCTACGCGGTGCGCCTCGATCGCTCCTCGGGCGCCATCTGCATCACGTCGCCTCCATCGGGCATCGTCTCCGTTGGTGGCTACCGCTTCCTGTCGCAGGATCTTCAGGAATGGGCCAAGCGTCTGGGACAGGGCGCGCTGCTCACGGCCCTGCCCGATCGCCTCTGCGGCTTTCGTCTCGCCGGACGCGCCCAGGACAATGCGCGCGGCCGCGAGGCATTGACCGAACTCGGGCTTAACCCGCTGATGGCGGAAGCTTTTCGGGACCGCACGATCGTTGGCTGATCCCTGGCGGTCCGATTCTAACATTCGCACCCCTGCTCGGCGGGCACTTTTGCGAATGTTAGAATCAAAAGACCACCAGCAAACATATGTTTCTAGTGGAGTTTAAGATTTGACATTCGCCTAACAGATCCGCGGACAGCAGGGTAGCGAATGTCAAATCCACTCCACTAGCCTCGGCCGTTTGTTGACAAGGCATTAAGACCGCCAAACTAGGATCGCGCCAGGCAACAGCGTTGATCCCACATGTCCATGCAGCAAGGTCCGATCATTGTCGTGTCCGATGACAAGCGGCCGGCGTTCATGGCCGCCCTTGGCGAGGACACGACGTTTCCGGTCGTTGAGACGACCTGGGCCGAGGCTTCGCTTGCGGTTGCGCAACTCCATCCGGCGATCGTTCTCGCCGCCGCAACGGAAAGTGCCGGCCTCAAACTCGACGCGCTCGCCAGACAGGTCGGTGACATCACGCCCTATCTTCCGCTGCTCGTGATCGAGCCAAAGGGCACTTTGCCGGAAAACGCTATTCCGTTCTCGAAAGGACATGGCAGTTGGGACCGCCTGCTGCCGCGTCTGCGGGCGGCGCTCCGAGTTCGAACTCTCCACACGACCGTCCTGCGCCGGCAGGACGCTCGGGCGACGAAAACGGCGATTCCCGAAATCGATCCGGTGCGCGATGCAACCGTGCTTCTGGTTGGACGCGCCGGCGCCTATCCCGCCCTTTCCGTTGCGCTCGGCGAGCGCATGGGCGTTGTCGGCGCGTTGAGCATCGAGGCCGCCGCCAAACATCTCAATACCCGCGATATCGACGGCGTCGTGCTCGGCGAAGGCTTTACCGACCGTGTGGCCGATGCCTTCCTGACGGTGCTTGGCGAAGATCCGCGCTTTCGCCATTTGCCCGTCGTGGCGACCCTTGCGGGTCTGGTGCCATCCTACGAGTTGCCGAACCTCGAAGTCATTGCCGGCGATCCCGCTTATGTGGCAGCCAATGCCCTGCCGCTGATCCGCCAGCACGCCTTCGAAACCCATTTGAGCCGCGCGCTGCGGTCGATCGATGCCGGCGGGCTGCTGGACCCGTTGACGGGCCTGCTGACGACAGCCGCATTCGATCGCGACCTCGCAACGGCCGTTCGCCAGACACTCGCCGAAGGCGGCGGTTTGTCGGTGGCGCGTTTTGTTTTCGATCCCGCCAATTCACGCGCGAAGTTCGACGGCGCGCGGCTGCTCAGCCGGCTGATGCGGCAAATGGATTACGGAACGCTCCGGGACGATGGATCGGCGTTGGTCGCGTTCGCGGAGACGGATTTGCGCACGGCGCATGTCATCGCCCGCCGCCTCTTCAGCGTCATGCGGCATACCGCTTACGACAACGAGGGCGCGCGGCGGAACGAGCCGACGGTGTCGGTCGCGACGCTGATGCCGCAGGATACCGTACAATCCCTGCTGGCCCGCCTCGACGACAAAGGCCACCGCGCGGCGTCGTAAAGGTTCCAAATTTAAATCGCGGAACGTTCGTTCCAACCTCGCATTGTCGTCACATATGCATTGGAGGAGGAACTTATGAAGAAACTTGCGTTGATTGCGGCGTCGCTCGCTGTCTTGGCTACGCCCGTACTTGCCCAGGACGCCAAGACGACGGGTACCGCTCCGGCTGAAGCGAAGTTCTCGACAGTGTCGAAGGACGAGATGTTCAGTTCGAAGCTGAAGGGCCTGAATATCACCAATCAGAAGGATGAAACGATCGGCGAGATCACCGATCTTGCAATCAAGAACCATCAGGTCGACGCCTTGATCCTGTCAGTCGGCGGCTTCCTCGGGATGGGTGAACGCTACGTCGCGGTGCCACCGTCGGCGGTGAACGTGCGCTACGACACCAAGAACAACAAATGGCTGGCGTCGATGAACACCACCAAGGAAGCGCTCAAGGAGGCGCCGGAGTTCAAGTACCCGAAGTAATCGTCGGGCTTGACGCATGATCAGCCGCCGGCAGCAGTGCCGGCGGCTTCATTATGCCGCCTTGCGGTCCTCGGCGAGGTTGGCGAGCTGGCGCAGAATTTCGGTCGTGCCCAAAAGCCGTTCCTCGGCCGTTTCCCAGTCCTGGAAGAACACCACCTTCATGTCCGGCCGCACACGTGCCGCCTGGCCATGCTGGCGAATGAAAAACACCAGCCGGTCGGGTTGCGCGAACTTGTTGTCGCGGAAGGTGATCACCGCGCCCTTTGGCCCGGCGTCGACCTTTTCGACATTAGCCCTGCGGCAATAGTTCTTGATCGCAGCAACCTTGAAGAGATAGCGGACTTCGTCCGGTAGTTTGCCGAAGCGGTCGCGCAATTCGGCGGCAAAGTTGTCGATCTCGTCGTCGGTCTCGAGATCGGCAAGCCGGCGATACAGCGACAGCCGCACCGAAAGATCGGCGACGTAGTCTTCCGGAATAAGCACCGGCATGCCGATCGTGATTTGCGGCGACCAGCGATCAGCCGCGGGCTCGACCACGCCGGCCTTGAGATTGACGATCGCCTCTTCCAGCATCGACTGGTACAGCTCGAAGCCGACCTCCTTGATGTGGCCGGATTGCTCCTGGCCGAGCAGATTGCCCGAGCCGCGGATATCGAGATCGTGGGAGGCGAGCTGGAAGCCGGCACCGAGCGTTTCCAGCGATTGCAACACCTTGAGGCGCCGTTCCGCCTGCGCCGTGATCTTCTGCTGCGCAGGCAGCGTGAACAGCGCATAGGCGCGCAGTTTCGACCGTCCCACCCGCCCGCGCAATTGATAGAGTTGTGCAAGCCCGAACATGTCGGCGCGGTGCACGATCAGGGTATTGGCGTTTGGAATATCGAGGCCGGACTCGACGATGGTGGTCGAGAGCAGAATATCGTACTTGCCGTCGTAAAAGGCCGACATGATGTCTTCGATCATGGTTGGCGGCATCTGGCCATGGGCGACCGCAACTTTCATCTCCGGGACATTCTTGTCGAGGAAGTCCTTGACGCCGGCGAGGTCTTCGATCCGTGGCACAACGTAAAACGCCTGCCCGCCGCGATAGCGCTCGCGCAGCAGCGCTTCGCGGATCATCAG
Organism: Bradyrhizobium erythrophlei; assembly: GCF_900142985.1. Classification (NCBI taxonomy): domain Bacteria; kingdom Pseudomonadati; phylum Pseudomonadota; class Alphaproteobacteria; order Hyphomicrobiales; family Nitrobacteraceae; genus Bradyrhizobium; species Bradyrhizobium erythrophlei. The sequence goes on along the minus strand of NZ_LT670849.1, from coordinate 6,791,902 downwards.
GGGATCGTGCGGGGCGACGAAGGTGCGTACCGCCAGCCGATCGACTGGCGGCGAAGCAATGATCGACAGTTCGCGCACACCCGTAAGCGCCAGTTGCAGCGTGCGCGGGATCGGCGTCGCGCTCAGCGTGAGCACATGCACCTCGGCGCGCAGTTGCTTCAGCCGCTCCTTGTGGCTGACGCCGAAATGCTGCTCCTCGTCGACGATCAGGAGACCGAGATCGCGAAACTTGATCGATTTGCCGAGCAGCGCATGGGTGCCGACCACGATATCGATCGAGCCGTCGGTCAGTCCCTTCTTGACCTGCGTCAGCTCCTTGGCTGCGATCAGGCGCGATGCTTGCGCCACATGCACGGGGAATCCTCGAAACCGCTCGGTAAATGTCTTGGCATGCTGACGCGCCAGCAGCGTGGTCGGTACCACGACGGCGACCTGCTTGCCGTCGAGCGCGGTCGCGAACGCCGCGCGCAAGGCCACCTCGGTCTTGCCGAACCCGACGTCGCCACAGATCAGCCGATCCATCGGACGCCCCAGCTCGAGATCCTTCAAGGTCGAGTTGATGGCGGTGAGCTGGTCTTCGGTTTCCTCGTAGGGGAAACGCGCACAGAACTCGTCATAGACATGCGCCTGCACCGGAAGTTTCGGCGCTTCACGCAGATGCCGTTCGGCTGCGATCTTGATCAGTTCGCCGGCCATTTCGCGGATGCGGCTCTTGAGCTTGGCCTTGCGGGCCTGCCAGCCGCTGCCACCGAGCCGGTCGAGCTCGACATTGGCGCTGTCGGAGCCATAGCGCGACAACAGTTCGATGTTTTCGACCGGCAGGAACAGTTTTGTGTCGGCAGCATAGTGCAGCTCAAGGCAGTCATGCGGCGCGCCGCCGACGTCCAGTGTCTGCAACCCGACAAAGCGGCCGATGCCGTGCTCGACGTGAACGACGATGTCGCCGGTGGCGAGGCTCGTCACCTCCGAGATGAAGTTATCGAGCTTGCGGCTCGCCTTGCGCGGCCGCACCAGACGATCGCCGAGAATATCCTGCTCGGTGATGACGGCAACCTGATCGGTCACAAATCCGGTTTCCATGCCGACGACCGCCAGCATGGTCTCGTTGCGCGGCGTCGCCTGCACCGTGCGCCAGGTATTGACGCTGGTGAGGTTCAGCAGCTTGTGGTCGCGCAGCATGCTTTCCATGCGGTCGCGCGAGCCTTCGCTCCACAGCGCGATCACGACCTTCTTGCGCTCGGATTGCAGTGCGCCGACATGGCCAACGACCGCCTCGAACACGTTGACGGCAGAATCGTTGCGCTCCGGCGCAAAGCTGCGGCCCTGACGCGCGCCAGCATCGACGGTATCAGTGCTGCCTTCGGGCACCGCAAACGGCGTCAGGCGCGCCAGCGCCGCCTCTTGCAGGCGCTTGCGCCATTCTTCTTCGGTCAAATAGAGCCGATCTGGCGACAACGGCTTGTAAATCGCGCCGCCGCCGGGATGGTCGAGCGCCTCGCGCCGGGCTTCGTAATAGTCGGCGATCTGCTTGAAGCGTTCGGTCGCCGCGTCCTCGCTTTGCGGTTCGATCGCGATCGGCGCGTCGCCGAGATAATCGAACAACGTATCCATGCGATCCTGGAACAGCGGCAGCCAATGTTCCATGCCGGGATGCCGGCGGCCTTCGCTGACCGCTTCGTAAAGTTGATCGTCACGCTCGGGCGCGCCGAAGGCGGCGACATAACCCATGCGGAAACGGCGAATGGTTTCGGTGGTGAGTTGGAACTCCGAGATCGGCACCAGGTCGAGCGAGCGCATGTCGAGCAGCGTGCGCTGGGTTTCGGCGTCGAAGCTACGGATCGATTCCAGGCTGTCGCCGAAGAAATCGAATCGCACCGGCTGCTCGAGCCCGGCCGGGAACAGGTCGAGGATACCGCCGCGTACCGCATATTCGCCGGGTTCGCGGACGGTCGAAGAGCGGCTGTAGCCGTTGTGCTCCAGCCACGCGACGATGGAATCCATCGGAACCACATGGCCAGGCGCGACTGACAAAGCCTGGGCTGCGACCAGTTCACGCGCCGGCAGGCGCTGGACGATGGCATTCACGGTCGTCAGTACAATCAGCGGCTTGTCGCTGCCGGCGAGGCGCGACAGTTGCGCGAGCGTCGTCATCCGTTGCGCAAGGATGCCGCCATGGGGCGACACCCGGTCATAGGGCTGGCAGTCCCAGGCCGGGAAGTGCATCACCGACAAATCAGGTGCGAAGAACGAGAGCGCGCGGGCCAGTTGCTGCAAACGCGGCCCGTCGCGGCAGACGACCGCGAGACTGACGGCCGGCGGCTTTGGCCGCGCCGCGATCGCGCGCGCCAGGTCCGAAATGACGAGCCCTTCGGCGCCTTCGGCGACGTTGGCAAACGTCAAGGCGCGACCGGGGGCGAGCGATAACGCCGGAGATTGGCCTGACTGCTTCATTCGCCCTGCTCTCCGGGGCGGAACGCCTTGATACGATCGAACAGCGGGCCGGCATATTGCGAAGCCAGCAACGCGTCTCCCGAGAGCGCAGCATAGAGGTCGGGATCAGGCGCCTCGATCAGCTGCTCGAGTTCCGCGAGTTCTTGGTCCGTGAGGCTGGCGATGGTGGTGTCGGCAAAGCGGCCGAGGATAAGGTCCATCTCCCGCGTGCCGCGATGCCAGCAGCGAAACAAGAGCCGCTTGCGGCGGTCGTCGAGGCCCCCGCTCGACCGTGTCGTACCCGTCATTTTCGATTTCCGTCCAACACCAAAAGCCCGGACGTGCCGGGCGGCGCTGATATAGCGATCCGAATGGCGGTTGTCAGCCCATCTTGTTCCCGATTATCAACAGTCATGTCGATTTGATCGCGAGCTTCGATGCGCCCTGCTCTGCTCAATCCCTTGTTTGCGCCGGTCACGAGCCTATCCGGCGTCGGTCCGAAGCAGGACAAGCTGTTCCGATACCTGCTCGGGCGCGAGGAGACGCCCCGGCTGATCGATTTGCTGCTGCATTTGCCCGCAAGCGTGATCGACCGCCGTGCCCGGCCGAAGATTCGCGATGCGGTGCCCGGCACGGTCGTCACGCTGGAAGTGACGGTGGATCGCCATCGGCCTTCGCCACCCCGCAACGCCCGCGCGCCTTACCTGGTCTATGCCAGCGACGACACCGGTGACGTCGTTCTGACCTATTTCCGCGCCAAGGCCGACTATGTCGAGAAGCTGCTTCCGGTCGGCTCGAAGCGTTATGTCTCGGGCACCTTGCAGATGTTCGATGGCGTGCCGCAGATGGTTCATCCCGATCGCGTCGTCGATGAAGCCGGTTTTGCCAAATTATCGGGAATCGACCCGGTCTACCCCCTCACGGAAGGATTGGCGCTGGGTTCGTTGCGGCGGGCGATCGCACAGGCGCTGCAAAAGTTGCCGGATTTGCCCGAGTGGATCAGCCCGGAGGTGATCCGCCGCTGCCATTTCCCGCCGATCAAGGAGGCGCTGAACCGCGTCCACGTTCCGGTCGAACTGGCCGATATCCTCCCCGACGGGCCCTTCTGGTCGCGGCTTGCCTTCGATGAACTGCTCGCCGGCCAACTGGCGCTCGCGCTGGTGCGCTCGCAGTTGCGGCGGCCCGCGGGCAATCGCCACGCCGGCGATGGTCACTTGAGACGGAAAATCATCGATGCGCTGCCTTACGCGCTGACCTCGTCGCAGCGCGAGGCGGCGGCCGCGATCGCCCACGACCTGCAACAACCGTTGCGCATGCTGCGGCTGCTGCAAGGCGATGTCGGCTCGGGCAAGACCGTGGTCGCGCTTCTGGCCGCCGCCGCGGTTGCCGAAGTCGGCCGCCAGGCCGCGCTGATGGCGCCGACAGAGATATTGGCCCGGCAACACATCAAGACCGTCACGCCGCTCGCCGAGCGCGCCGGCATCAGGGTCGCCATCCTTACTGGACGCGAAAAGGGCAAGGAACGTCGGGATATTCTGACGCGGCTCGAAGCCGGCGAGATCGATTTCCTGGTCGGCACTCACGCGCTGATCCAGGACGACGTGATCTTCAAATCGCTGGCGCTGGCGGTCGTCGATGAACAGCACCGTTTTGGGGTGCGCGAGCGCCTCGCGCTCACCGACAAGGGCGAGGCCGTCGACGTACTGGTGCTTAGCGCTACGCCGATCCCGCGCACGCTGGTCCTGACCTATTTCGGCGACATGGACGTCTCGGAATTGCGCGAGAAACCGGCCGGACGGCAGCCGATCGACACGCGGGCGGTTCCGATGAGCCGCCTTGGCGAGGTCATGGATGCGGTCGGTCGCGCCATCGACAAGGGCAAGCGCGTCTACTGGATCGTGCCCTTGGTGGAAGAGTCCGAGGTTATGGAAGTAACCCTCACCGACGCCGAGCAGCGGTTTGCGAGTCTCCAAGAACGTTTTGGCGACAAGGTCGGGCTGGTGCACGGAAAAATGCGCGGGCCGGACAAGGACCGCATCATGGCGCAATTTGCCTCCGGCGAGATCAGCCTTCTGGTGGCGACAACCGTCGTCGAAGTCGGCGTCGACGTGCCGGAGGCCTCCATCATGGTGATCGAGAATGCCGAGCGCTTTGGATTGGCGCAGTTGCACCAGTTGCGCGGGCGCATCGGCCGCGGATCGGAAGCGTCGACGTGTCTCCTGCTCTACCGCGAACCCCTAAGCGAAATGTCGAAGGCGCGCCTGACCGTGATCCGGGAAACCACCGACGGCTTTCGTATCGCCGAGGAAGATCTGAAACTGCGCGGTGAAGGTGACGTGCTCGGGATCAGGCAAAGCGGCCTTCCCGGCTATCGCATCGCGCGGTCGGAGGTGCATGGTCAACTGATCGCGCAGGCGCGCGACGAGGCGCTGCGCATCATGAAGGAAAACCCGAAGCTGACGGGGCCGCGCGGCGAGGCCTTGCGTTCTCTGCTCTATCTGTATGAGCGCGGCGAGGCGCTGCCGCTGATGGGTGCAGGCTAGGTGGGTTCACAGGCTAGTTAGGTTCAGTCCGCCTTGGCCGGCTCCGGCAGCAGCGTCGTGGAATTCGCCGCCTTTGCGGCATTGGCCATTCCGGCGAGCGCGGCCATCTTCTTTTGCGAGTCGGAGCCCGGCTGCACCACACCACAGGACATGATGAGGGTTGCGGCATCCTCCGCGCTCATCTCGACCTCGAGGACCTTGCTCCTCGGCACATAAAAGAAGAACCCCGTGGTCGGGTTCGGTGCACAAGGCAGGAACACCGAGATGTGCTCCTCCTGACTGGGAATGCTGCCGGCGATCTCTTCGTTCGGCGGTTGCGAGATCAACACGATCGACCACATGCCCGGCGATGGAAATTCGACGAGGCCGACGCGGCGAAAGCTAGATCCTTTGCCCGAGAACAGCGTCTCGAATACCTGCTTCATGGCGCGATAGATCGCGCGCACGGCGGGGATGCGGCCAAGCAACCGTTCGCTGAGGTCGACGAGCGAACGCCCGATCAGATTGGCGGTGAGAAAACCGAGCAGCGTCAACGCAAACACCGCAACGACCAACCCCGAACCTGGCAAGCCGAACGGCAGATAGGTCTCGGGCCGGTAGGCGACGGGCACGAACGGCCGCACCAGACCGTCGACCCAGGTAACGAACCACCAGGTCAGATAGAAGGTGATCGCAATCGGACCGGCGACGATGAGGCCGGTGAGGAAATAGTTGCGAAAGCGCGCCACAAAGCCGCTATGGACGTCCGGCGCGGGTTCAGCCGGCGGTCCAGGCGGTGGCGAAGCGTCGAGGTTCATCGGGGTTCCAGGTCAGTCGAAGCAGCATTGGTTATATGCCAGCTAAGCCATCCTAGCAGACTTTTGAAGACCCCCGGACGTATCCCGTCGTCGTCAAAGGGTCAAACCGGCGAAGGCGTTATTCGACGGTTACCGATTTGGCGAGATTTCGAGGCTGATCGACGTCGGTGCCCATCACGACGGCCGTGTGATAGGCCAAAAGTTGTACCGGGACGGCGTAGACCATCGGGGCGAAAATCGCTCCCATATCCGGCAGCACGATTGTCACCAGCGACTGGATGGTTGCCTCAGCGGCGCCCTTGGCGTCGGTCATCAGGATGATCTGGCCGCCACGGGCCGCCACTTCCTGCATGTTGGATACGGTCTTCTCGAAAACCTGATCGTAAGGCGCGATCACCACGACCGGCATCTTTTCGTCGATCAGTGCGATCGGCCCGTGTTTGAGTTCGCCGGCCGCATAGCCTTCCGCATGAATGTAGGAAATTTCCTTGAGCTTCAGCGCGCCTTCGAGCGCCAACGGATAGCTGGTGCCACGGCCGAGATAGAGCACGTCGGTGCACTTCGAAAGGTCGCGGGCAAGCTTCTCGACCTGCGGCTCCGTCGCAAGGGCCGAGGCCATCAGCCGCGGAATTTCGATGAGCGCGTGTACAAGCTTGGTCTCATCCGCATCGGACAACGCGCCGCGGGCCTTGCCGGCGGCGACGCTGAGTGCCGCCAGCACCATGAGCTGACAGGTGAAGGCCTTGGTCGAGGCCACACCGATCTCGGGACCGGCGAGCGTCGGCAGCACCGTTTCGCTCTCTCGCGCGATCGTCGAGGTCGGCACGTTGACGACGGAGAGCGTGTGCAGGCCATGCGACTTCGCATAACGCAGCGCTGCCAGCGTGTCGGCGGTCTCGCCCGACTGCGAAATGAAGATCGCGAGATCGTTCTTGTGCAGCGGCGGCTCGCGATATCGGAACTCGGATGCGACGTCGAGCTCGACCGGCACGCGCGCCAGCCGTTCGAACCAGTATTTGGCGATATAGCCGGCATAGCTCGCGGTGCCGCAGGCCGTGATCGAAATCCGCTGAATGTTCTTGAAGTCGAACGGCAGCTTTTGCGGCAAGGATACCCGCTCGGTTGCCATGTCGACGTAACGCGCCAGCGTATGGCCGACGACTTCCGGCTGCTCGTGAATTTCCTTGGCCATGAAGTGGCGATAATTCGCCTTGTCGACCAAAAACGACGAAGCGCCGGACTTCAATACCTCGCGATTCACGGCGGCGTTTTGCGCGTCATAGATCACGCCGGTCTCACGGGTGAGCACCACCCAGTCGCCGTCGTCGAGATAACTGATGGTGTCGGTAAAGGGCGCGAGCGCGATCGCGTCCGAACCCAGATACATCTCGCCCTTGCCATAACCGATAGCGAGCGGCGAACCCCGCCGCGCGCCGATCAGGAGATCGCCGTGATTGCGAAAGACGAATGCCAGCGCGAACGCGCCGCGCAACTGCGGCAATGCCGCCTTCACGGCCTCCTGGGGCGAGGCGCCCTTGATAAGATACGAGTTGACGAGATGCGCGATCACCTCGGTATCGGTTTCGCTGGTAAACTTCGCGCCGCCCTTCTCGAGCCGTTGCCGTAACTCGCGGAAATTCTCGATAATGCCGTTGTGAACCACGGCCACGTTATCGGTGGCGTGAGGATGCGCATTGCCTTCGGTCGGTTTGCCGTGCGTGGCCCAGCGCGTATGTCCGATACCTGTGTGGCCCTTGAGCGGTGCTTCTCGCAGCCGGGCTTCGAGATTTTTCAGCTTGCCTTCCGCGCGGCGGCGATCGAGATGATCGCCTTCCAGCGTGGCGACGCCGGCCGAATCGTAACCGCGATATTCGAGACGCTTGAGCGAATCCACCAATTGCTCGGCGACCGGCCCGCGCCCGAGAATGCCGATGATGCCGCACATGCGGTTATTATCCCCTGATCCAAAAGCCCAAACGTCTCTTAACGAAACTCGGCCGCGCCGAGATACTCAATAATTATTGCCGATTGAGACAGCTATAAACGGGACTGCCGATCTGCCTAGCAGCTATTTTTGTGTCTTTGCCCTTGTCTTGATCTCACGGTAGCGCTTGGCGCCGCCCTCGCGGTTGGTCTGCTGGTTGCGCTCGACCGCCATGGCGTCATCCGGCACGTCGCGCGTGATCACCGACCCGGAACCGATATAGGCGCCCTTGCCGATTTTGACAGGCGCGACCAACGACGAGTTGGTGCCGACAAACGCGCCAGAACCGATCTCGGTCTTGTGCTTGCTGAAGCCGTCATAATTGCAGGTAATGGTGCCTGCGCCGATATTGGCGTTCGCCCCGACATGGGCGTCGCCGACATAGCTGAGATGGTTGATCTTGACGCCGGCTTCCAGCGTGGCGGCCTTGGTCTCGACGAAGTTGCCGATTTTTGCACCCTCGCCGAGCGACGTCCCGGGACGCAAGCGCGCATAGGGCCCGATCGACGCGTTCTTTCCGATCGAGGCCTGCACGATATGCGAGAAAGAATGGACGACGGCGCCGTCGGCAATCGAGACACCCGGGCCGATCACGACAAACGGCTCGATGGTAACGTCGTTACCGAAGGTCGTGTCGGCGGCGAGATAGACCGTTTCCGGCGCAATCAAGGTTACGCCAGCATCAAGCGCGGCCTTGCGAAGCTTTGCCTGCATGACCTGCTCGGCCTCCGCGAGCTGCGCCTTGGTGTTGATGCCGCGCACTTCATCCTCGCTGGTTTTGATCACGACAGCCTCCAAGCCAAGATCCCGAACGATTGTCACCGCGTCAGTCAGATAGTATTCGCCCTTGCTGTTGGCATTCCCGATTTTTTCGATGATCGAAAGCGCCTTGCGGCCGTCAAACGCCATGATGCCTGCGTTGCAGAGCGTGACGGCGCGCTCGGCCGCACTCGCATCTGCCTGTTCGCGGATCGCGATCAACCGGCCGTTCTCGACCAGAAGCCGCCCGTAGCCGGTCGGGTCGGCGGCCTCAAAGCCGAGCACGGCCAGGCTGGCGCCCTGCTTCAGGGCGCTACGCAAACGATCAAACGTGGCGGACGAAATCAGCGGCGTATCGCCGAAGGCGATGATCAGATCGTCGGCTCCCCGCGCCATGGCCTCGCGCGCCGCGAGCACCGCATGCGCGGTTCCCTTGCGGTCGTGCTGCACGAAGGTCTCTACGTCGGGCCGGTATCGTCTGGCTTCTTCGATCACCGCCCGGTGATCCGGTCCAACCACCACGGCAAGCGATGCCCCCTCGCCTTTGGGCGAAGCCATCAGCACATGCGCCAGCAACGACTGGTTAGCTACAGGATGCAGGACTTTCGGCAGCGACGACCGCATCCGTATTCCCTCGCCGGCTGCGAGCACGATGGTCAGGCTGGTCCCGCCGCTCATCAGAATTACCTTACTTTCCTGCACCGAGTCGTTACATCGCCGTCTGCCCTCATAAAGCCATTTCAGCTCCGATGGAAATCGGGATTCGTGACGAGTCCGGGTGGGAACTGCCCATTTCCTGTTAAGGTTTACCGAATGATTCGGTGGGGCCTTAAGGGGGGCCGAAGACATCTCATGGCGAAGGGTACCGACAATCGGCGCGGCGGCTTCGACGTCGGCGAGACCGGTGGCGCGCTTTCGGGCTTGCTCGCCGACGAAGAAGAACTTGACCGTGGTGCGCTCTGGCGGCTCGGAACATGGGCGGCCGCCTCGGTCGGCGCGGTGATTGTCGCCCTCATCGCCAACCATTCCTCGGTCGGCGTGCGTCACGAGCAATCCGCCTCGGCCGATCTGCTGAAGCAGGCGCAGCAACTTCAACTCACCACCAGGGAAAGCCAGAACGAGACGCGGCGGCTGTCCTCTGCAGTTGACACGCTGAACAGTGATCGGGACCGGCTTTACTCCCGCGTCGCGGTTCTCGAGCAGGGACTGGATTCAGTCACGGGTGCCATTTCGCGGCAGAGCTCCGCATCGCCGGCTCCGCAAGCCGCCGCGAGCCAGGTCAGTGCAAGTCAAGTCAGTTCAAGTCAAGTCAGTTCAAGCCAAATCGGTGCTGGCCAAACCAGTGCGAACCAGGCGGGCGCAGGTCAGGGCAGTTCAAGTCAGGCTGGTGCAAATCAGGGAACTGCCACTCAATCCATTGCGAGCACGGCCGCGCCGACGATCTCGGCGCCTTCGGCACTGGCGGCCCAGACGACCCCACCTCTCCCGGCTGCGCCTGCGACGACCGCGTCGATCGACCCTTCGGCCACGGTCGTGAAGCCAACGCCAGCTCCGATGGCGGCGGCGGTGGCCACGACAGCGCCTGCGGTTGCGGAAAAAGCGGCGACGACGGCCAAGCAGGACAAGCAGGCGGCGACGGCAGTTACATCCGAACCGGGCTCATCGGCGAAATCGGCGATCGAGCCACAAGCTAACGCGGCCCAACCGTCGGGTTCGCTGGTGGCGTCGAAATCGATCATGGCTCCGCCCGATCCCGCGGCCGGAAAACTGCTCGAACCGCCCTCGCTGCCGAAGATACCACCGTCCGCGTCGACGCCCCAAGTCGCCTCGGTGGCGCCAAAGGCGTCCGACGAGCCGGAATCCGCTTCGTCTGCGGCGGCACCTGAACTCGTGGTCTCGCGCACCGAGTTTGGCGTCGATGTCGGCGGCGCCAATTCGATCCCCGGCTTGCGCGCACTCTGGCGCGGACTTCTGAAGTCGCGCTCCAATGGCGCGTTGACGAAGCTGCGGCCGATGATCGTCATCAAGGAAAATAACAACGGGCTTGGCATGCAGCTCAGGCTGGTCGCCGGCCCGATCAACGATGCGGCTGCGGCGGCAAAAATCTGCGCCTCGCTGACGGTGAGCGATCGCGGTTGCTCGACAGCCGTGTTCGAGGGCCAACGACTGGCCTTCGGCGCCGACGAGGCCGACGTGAGCAAGTTCGAGGCCGTCAAGCCGGAGAGCGGTGACAAGTCTGCGTCGGGCGCTTTGCGCTCGTCGTCGCACAGGCATTACTATTCGACGAAGCGGCCCAAGACTGAGGATGCACCTGCGAAGCCGGAGCAGTCGACCTTTTCGTCCCTGATCTTCGGCAAGCGCCAGTAATCCAACCGGATCGAAACGACCCGACGGGCGTGCCAGAAAAGCCCTGTATTCCAGTTGGTTGACGGCGGTTCTTGAAACGCTTTCAAGAGGTTCGAGAATGGTCTTGCGCGGCAGGGCCAAAAGCGTCAAACCGGCTTTTGCCGCTCAAGGATTTGCCCGTGAAGAAAACTCCGTTCCGCCTCACTCCCTATCAGGTGCAATGGCTGCTCGTCGTGGGTTTCCTCACGGTCGGATATGCGATTTACGTGCGCTATATGGCGATCGAATTATCCAGCACGTCGCTGGCCTGCGATGCCGGTCTGCAAACCCTGCTATGCAGGTCGCGAGCGCTGGCCACCAGCCTCTTTCGCAATTCCGTTTTCGGAATTACCGCCGTCGTCATCGCGGTGCTACATCTGATCCGGCCATCGATCGTTTTGCTGACGCTCGGCCTGGTCGCGGCCGGCTTCGGCATCGTGCTCTACAATGTCGTTTTGTCCGGCCTTGCGATCGGCGTGCTTATTTTGGGATTTGCGCGGCCCGCGCCCGCCACAGCGTAGCGGCCAACAGCACGTAAATCGCGCAGCTCCAGAGCGACTGCCAGTTGTCGGGCCCTTCGTTGAATCCGACGTAGATCGCGGTCAGGACCAGAAGCCCCGCGAAGGTTGCCTCGGCGATCGGGCGAACGCCTTCCTTCGGGCGATTGAGCAGGCTCAGCATCGAAAACGGCACCACGGCCATGGTGAGCGCCGCAAACGGAAAATCCTTGTAGCGGGGATCGAACGCGAAGCCGACAGCGGTAGCGGCGCCGATCACCGCCGTGACCATCAGGACAAATCCCAGGATCACCGCCGTCCACGATTTTCCGCGATAGTCGGAGGGACCGAGCAACTCGATGAAAGTCGGAAGCGGCTTGCCCGACATCAGAGCATATGAACCAAGCAAGGGCGAAGCGATGCCGGCTGCGAGCAGGAAGCCCCAAAACAGCCAACCGCCGATGCCATAGCTCTCGTAAAACATCTTGTCATAGGCCACCCCGAGCAGCGCGCCGGCGGATGTGGCGGACAGGCCGACGGCGAGCCAGGAGGTGAACCGGGGCGTCCAGGGTTTGCGCCGTAACGTCAGCCAGGCCACAGCGAACACCAGCACCGCCAGCACCATGCCGGCAGCCATGTGCAACTTCCAATAGGGATAGTTGCTGATGGCGACGCCCGGTGGATATTTCAGCGCGCGATGGACGGAATCAAACAATCCCCAATAGCCACCCATGGTGCCTTCAAGCTGGCGCTTCCACGGCTGGTCATAGGCTTCGATCAGATTGACGCGAAAGTTCTGGCGCTTGGCGAGATCGAGAATTTCCGAAACCACGCGCGCCTGGTTGGTGCGTGAAGGCAAAGCCGCATCGCGCATGCGCCCCGCGCTCGGCCAGCCGGTCTCCCCGATCAGGATTTCCTTGCCCGGAAAAGCCACTTCCATTCGGCGCCGGATCTGTTCGACGTGAGCCGCCGCATACTTGGCGCGGATCGGAAAGTCCTCCCAAAAGGGCAGAATGTGGATGGTCACGAAATCGACCGCGTCATAGACCTCGCGATAGCGCAGCCAGTATTCCCAGACGTCGGCATAGGTCACAGGGACCTGCACCTGCGCCTTGACCTGGCGGATCGTGGCGGCAAGATCGGTTTGGCTCATTTCCCCGCGCAACAGCACTTCGTTGCCGACTACAAGCGCTGTAATCGTCGAAGGGAATTCCTTCGCCAGCCTTACGCCGGTGGCGATCTGAACCGCGCTCTTCTGACGATTGCCGCTGAGCCAGATTCCCTGGATGACCTTCAGCCCGACCTTGGCTGCGAGTTCCGGCACCTGATCGAGACCGCTGTCGATCGAATAGGTGCGGACACAGTCCGATACCTTGGCGAGCTGGGCGAGATCTTCGGAAATCTGCTCCGCCGAAATATGGGTCGTGGGTGAGAGCGGCGTTTGCTCGCCGCGGAACGGCGCGTAGGACACACATTGAAGCTTGGCGTTGGGATCGATCGGCGCGCGCACCAGCGAGATCGGCGTGGCAAGCCACCACCACACCGCGGCAATCGAACCTAAGGATAGTATGAGAAGCGCCAGCGGCGTGCGAAAAGAAATCGGTTCCATCCTCTCGTTTGGCGACACTGGCGTCGTAACGTGCCCGCCGCGATATGATACGAATGTCGGAACCGGGACACTAGGCAGGGATCGTCGATTAACCCGTCATTGGCTGTCTGCCAAGAGCGGTAAGGGCCGGAGGCGGTCCCTTGCCTCGTCGGATTTTACCAAACTACGATAAAGTTGTGGGTTTGCTTGCCAAAATCCAAAATCTCCGTCATGGGATTCCGGTGCGCCCGACCGCCGCATTGGGGACCAATTTGGGCGGCAAGCGTCACGAGCGGTATCGTATCCGACAGGACTTGCCGGGCCGGAGTTAGGCGAGGACTTGCAAAGAGTTGGGCCGGAACCAAATCGGGGAATTTATGCGTCAGGTGCTTCAGGGTCAGTTTGCGGTGTTGCGCACTTTCATTGTTCCGGGACTAGCCCTGATGCTCGGGATCGGCGGCGCGCTCGCCCAGAGCGGGCAGCCCGCCAACCCGGACCAGTCCGGCAAACCTGCAGCGGGTGCTGCGGACGCAGCCAAGGATAGCCAGCGAAAAACCGACGAATTTGCCGAAGCGGCCCAGGCCATCAACGGCCCGGCCGGCAACCCCGAATGCGTCTGGCTCGGCCGGCGCGTGGTTCGCCTGATGTGGCGCGATGACCTCGATACGGCCTTCCGCCACCTCGATCTTTACGACCGTTTCGGCTGCCCGGGCGGCCATGTGCAGGCGACCTTCCGTTGCCTGACCCGTTTCGGCGCCCAGATCGACGACAAGGTGCCAAAGAGCCTGGATGACCGGGTGCACGCCTGCTGGATCAATCCGAATGCCCAGCCGCAGGCCGCCGCCGCTCAACCCCCTGCCCCTGCGACGACCTCGGGTAACGCCGCGCCGGCTGCCGCAGCCGCACCCCCGGCTCCCGCCGCGAAATAACGTCCGAACAGCATGGCTTAAGGCTTGGCGCCCTTAAAACGCCATCGCGCCATACCAGTTGTTAAGTTGTTAAATCGCGTGGCAGGATTATCCTGAGAGTCGCTTCCATGCCGGCCGAACCTCGGGGACGGGTTCGCTCTATCCCACTGTATGCCCCTAATGGTTAGTTGCGATGCGCGCCGTCGTCGCCGTCTTGTTGTTGGTTGCCGCCGCTCACGCCGCGCTCTGGGGCTTTTTTCAGGAAAAAAAGCAGGCTCCTGACTTCCGCGGAATCCTGCCAAGCGTGTCCTATGCGCCGTTCGAAGGAACCGCGCATCCCGATGTCGACAACATCCCGACCGTGGAGAAAATTCGCGACGACCTGAGAAAGCTGTCGTCGATCACGCGCGCGATCCGCCTGTATTCGTCGACCGGCGGCGTCGAACTTGTTCCGCCGATTGCCGCCGAATTCGGCCTGAAGGTCACGGTCGGCGCCTGGATCGACAAGAATTCCGATCGCAACGAGCGCGAGATCGATGCCGCGATCAATCTCGCCCGCCGCAACAGCAATGTCATCGGCGTCGTCGTCGGCAACGAAACCGTCTACCGCGGCGAGCAAAAGCCGGAGGACCTGATCGAGCTCATCAAGCGGGTCAAGAAATCCGTCAACGTTCCCGTGACGACCGGCGAAATCTGGAACATCTGGCGCGATTATCCGGACCTCGCTTACTCGGTCGACTTCATCGCTGCGCACGTGCTGCCCTATTGGGAATATTTCACCGACACCCAGGCGGTCGATCAGGCGGTCGATCGCTATCAGCTGTTACGGGATCAGTTCCCGGGCAAGCGCGTCATGATCGCCGAGTTCGGCTGGCCGAGCGCCGGCTACAATTTGCGCGGCGCCTTTCCCGGCTCATTCGAGCAAGCCGTCGTGCTGCGCAATTTCGTCTCGCGGGCCGAGGCGATCGGGATGGATTACAACATCGTCGAGGCGATCGATCAGCCCTGGAAATTCTTCGAAGGCGGCGTCGGTCCCTATTGGGGAATCCTGAACGCGGCGCGTGAACCGAAATTCAGCTGGACCGGTCCGATCGTCAATCCGGACTACTGGAAGCTTGCAACCATCGCCGTCCTCGTCGGCATCCTCATGTCGCTGCCGATCCTGCGGCTGGCGCAGCCGACCGTGCTGCAAGCGCTGACACTGTCGGCCGCGGCCAGCGGCGTCGGGGCCTGGGCTGCGACCGTATTTGCCTATTGGACCGGGCACTATTTTGTCTTCGGTTCGGCTTTCGCGCTCTCGCTCGGTTTGACCCTGCTGGTGCCGCTGGTGCTGATTGCGATGGCGCGGGTCGAAGAGATCGCAGCCGTCGCCTTCGGCCACAAGCCGCGGCGGCTGATCCTGAAGGGCGAACCGACCGTACCCGCGACCATCGGCGGCAGCGTGAGTTTCCCGAAGGTCTCGATCCATATTCCGGCCTATTTCGAGCCGCCCGAGATGCTCAAAGCGACGCTCGATGCGATCGCCAGGCTCGACTATCCGAATTTCGAATGCGTTGTCATCATCAACAACACGCCCGATCCGGCGTTCTGGCAGCCGATTCAGGACCATTGCCGCGGACTTGGCGAGCGCTTCAAGTTTATCAACGCCGAGAAGGTTCAAGGCTTCAAGGCCGGCGCCCTGCGCATCGCCATGGAGCGGACCGCTGCCGATGCCGAGATCATCGGCATTCTCGATGCGGACTATGTCGTGGGTCCGGACTGGTTGAAGGACCTGGTCCCTGTATTTGCCGATCCGCGCGTCGGTCTGGTGCAGGCCCCGCAGGAACATCGCGACGGCGACCGTTCGCTGATGCACTACATCATGAACGGTGAATATGCCGGCTTCTTCGACATCGGCATGGTTCAGCGTAACGAGGAGAACGCCATCATCGTGCATGGCACGATGTGCCTGATCCGTCGCGCGGCGATGGACATGGCGGGCGGCTGGTCCAGCGACACGATATGCGAGGACTCCGATCTTGGCCTCAACATCATCGAGCACGGCTGGCTGACGCACTACACGAACTATCGCTACGGCCACGGCCTGTTGCCGGACACCTATGAAGCGTTCAAGAAGCAGCGCCATCGCTGGGCCTATGGTGGCTTCCAGATCATTAAGAAGCACTGGCGGCGTTTCCTGCCCGGCGCGAGCCGGCTGACGCGCGATCAGAAGCGCGAGTTTTCGCTGGGCTGGCTGAACTGGCTGGGCGCCGAGACGCTGGGCGTCGTGGTTGCGATCCTCAACCTGATCTGGGTGCCGATCGTCGCCTTCGCCGATATCGCCATTCCCGACCGCATTCTCACATTACCCATCATCGCGGCGTTCGTCGTGACGCTCGCGCATTTTCTCATCCTCTATCGGCTGCGCGTGCCGGTAAAATGGGGACAGATGTTCGGCGCCATGATCGCCGCCATGAGCGTGCAGTGGACGGTCTCGCGGGCGGTGGCCCAGGGACTGATTACCGAACATCTGCCGTTCGCGCGCACCTCCAAGGGTGGCCTGTCGCGGATGTCGATCGAGTTTCAGGCGTTTTGGGAGGCCGTGATCGGCGTGCTGCTTTTGATTGGCGCGACCGTGCTCGTGGTCACCAACAATTCCAAGCAGATCCGCGAAATCTATATCTTCGCTGGCGTGCTGGTGCTCGAGAGCCTGCCGTTCCTCTCGGCGGTCGCGATCGCGATCCTGGAGAGCTCCCGGATCAACTCATTCAAGTTCTGGCACGATGCAGGCGTCCGCACCGCCGAGTTGATCGGCCTGCGGCCGGTGGCCCTGCCGTCCGTCACCGCTCCTCCTCAGCCGGTCCCAAACGAGATCCGCTCCGAGGCCAGCTGAGAGCCAACAGGCGCGCGCCTCTGCCCCGGTCAGGGGAACCGTTCGTCGTGAACTGTTGCGGTTGGGTTACAGTCGCGCATCGAAAAGCCCGTTAGGCTGCATGCGTCGGTTTATTTGATTCACAATTTAAGAGTTTATTATGAAAAAAGCGGTTGTGGCAGCGGCTTTGCTCGCAAGCAGCGCGGCCAGCGTTTTAGCTGCTCCTCCATCCCCACCATCTTCTCCCGGTTGGACCGGCACTTATGGTGGCGTTCAGGGCGGTTAGGGCTGGGGCTCATCCAGCCAGACCGATCCAGGCATTCCAGCATTTTCAAGCTCCGAAGGCAGTACTGAAGGTTCTCCCGCTGATGGCCGCTATAAGATGCGCGGCGGATTGTTCGGCGCCTCGCTGGGGTCCAACTGGCAAAAGGGGCCTTGGGTCTATGGCCAGGAAGGCGATCTGTCCTGGTCCGATCTCCGCGGCAGTTCGAACGTCTGCGGTCCATTGATGGTGACGCCGCATCCTTGCGGAACCAACCTTGACGCACTCGGCACCTTCCGCGGCCGCATCGGATACGCAGCCGGCGCAGGTGGCAACTGGCTTCTCTATGCCACTGGCGGTCTCGCTGTTGGCAACATCCACGGCTGGGACGCGCTGACGCCGTCCGGGGATTAAGATGAGGCGCAGCGACGGTTCAATCTGGCGCGGTAATGGTGGCAAACATCAAGGTCGAGAGCCAGGACGATCTCATCTATAAAAGCATGCTCGCAATGATCTATGAAGATGGCCATAAACAATACCTGTGTCACGCCATGTACGAGGGGCAGTTCACCTCGTGGTCGGTCGCAACGGACTTCGCGGGCATGAATAGCCATCGGATGGTAGCCTAGTCGCGAACCCATCCAGCGCTCGAAGACCTTCGACGGATGAGCGACGGCGCCTCGGCTTGAAATAAATAGCCGCCAGTGCCCTGAGACACTGGCGGCTTCCTAGTCCGTTGCGGAGCACTTTGAACAAACGCCCTCGCAAATCAGCTCCCTCTATCAAGAGGTAGATAGCTTGCTATTCCTTCGAGGAAGTGGAGGAAACGGAACACGACTGTTCTATTCGGCAACCACCCGGGGCGAACTGCGGGTGCCAACGTAGATCCCCCCTTGGGGGCGGAACCGGCCGCCTGTTGATGCGTTGGTATTTGTTGCAGGAGGTTCTTATGAATCACCGACGCAGCCACAGAACAGCAGTCATTATCTTTGCAGTCGCCCTAGCTGTGGTAGTTGTGCTGGCGTTTGCCACGACGTTGCATGACGTGGACACGCGAGTTGCTGACAGCGCGACACCGCCCGGCACTGTTGGTCTTGCCAAACCGCACAAGCCGCTTGATGTTGCACCGGGTCAGGCAAATCCCGTTATTGCCGCAGGCTCCTGCTAATTCACGTTGATCGACCCACAGGAGTCTGCGCGATCCATCGCGGATTAAGGGCGAGTCACGCCGTCGCTAACCCGCCATATTTCATCATGCAGCCTTAGCGACTTTCTCCGATCCCGCCTGTTCCATGGCGCGCATGTAGAGATCAAGCAGACTCTCGCGCTCGTCACGCTCTTCCTGGTCCTGCTTTCGCAGCTTGATGATCTCCTTGAGGATCTTCACGTCAAACCCCTCACCTTTGGCCTCCGCAAACACCTCTTTCTTCTGTTCGTTCAATTCTTGCAGTTCGGTGTCAATATTTCCGATCCGTTCGATGAACGCGCGAATCTTGCCGCCGGGAATGGTGACGTCAGACATGGTGCCTCCCTGATAATGGAAGCGCGAAAATGACCGAAAACAAATAACCAATCTCTTAACGTGAGTAGCAATGCCGAAAGGTGCCTGAAGGTCGTCAGGTTTCGCGTCAGCGCACCTATAAGACCAACAGAAAAAGGTAATACAAGGCATAGCCGCACTCGACGAGCACCACGACCATGGCGGTGACTACTATCGAATAGGTGACAAAATGCATTGCGAGCCCGGCCCAAATGACAATGTCGGCCTCGTATCTCCGCGGGACCGGAAAATTCCTCACTCAACATGTGCGATTGATTTGCTACGGTCCGATATTGAGTCCGTCGCCGATTATCGTCAAGACTCTTCACAGGCGTCGCGGCGGACTTTGAAAGCCTGAGTTTTTTCTGCCACGCTTTGGACGTTGCTGGAGCGGCATCCGCACGGATGCTGAATTCATGCCGCAAGGATCTTCAATCCCCAGTATGCGACGACCACGGCAAGGACGACACAGGCTGTTAGCAAGACAGTCTCGAGGGCCGAGAGTCTCATTGGACTTCTCTCTATTGCCCACCCCGCTAGGAAGCTAGGTGATTCCACCTCGATGCGTCTACTCGTCTGACTTTAGGAAGGTCGCGAGTCACACGTTCTCCCCAAAGACCCGCCGGCAGTAACCCTGCCGGCTCTAAGACAGTTTCCTAACCAACCCTGAGATTTTCCGCGGATGTTTTTCCACGGTTCTCCGTCTCTTCGTAACTCACCTTGGCACCCTCATTGAGGCTGGTCAGACCGGCCTTTTCGACAGCGGAGATGTGCACGAATACATCTTTGCCGCCCAATTCGACTAGCGAAACTTGCCTTTCGGCAACTTCTCCGGACTAGCGAGTTTTTCCCCGCACTGTGCTGGCAATTGCTACAAACAAGCTGACGGACCCGCAGGCTTGGATGGCGGTGGTGTTTTTCGCGGCGGTCGGAATCCTGGATAGCTGGTAACGCGGCAAGGATCTGAAGCGTTCGCAAGCCAGACTGCACCACGGGCTCCCCGACTGCCTGATTTGCTTAAAAATCTATCCCCTTCCCCGGGGAAGCTTGTCGCGGGCGCGCAACCCGAGATAGCGTGTAGGCGCCGCGATTCTCGGCAACCAGCGGAGACACACGATGGGCGATATTAAGAGGCGGTCGGGTGCAGATAGGCGAACCACAAAGGAACGACGGTCTGGAATAGACACGCGCTCTGAAGAAGAAAAGCGAGTAATAGGTGAACGCCGATCCGGAGTTGATAGGCGATCAGCCAAGGATAGAAGAGCCAAGACTTAGCCAACATTTTGGCCGCAGGGCACATCTCCAGCGAGCGAATCGGCCTAGCTTCGTGATGCCGCCTCTTGGCGGCCTCTCCCTAAACTTGGCACCCGTCGCGAATGGCGGGCTCTTTTCGAAGCCCCTTGGGCGGCCTTCGCGCGTGCAGTATTGCCTTCGACCTGAGGTTACGCTTGGTTATGCTGCATAGAAGGTTGTGAGATTGCTACCTGATGCCGGGAATCATGGGAGAGTTTTCATCTGACTGCAATCACAATAAGTAAAATGGTGGCTGCACAGCGGCAGCTTCGAACGTCGATCAATTTGTGGTTTGACGATGATGGTGACGTCGTCTCGATACACACGCTTGCTTTCGCCGCTTATGAAATTTTCCATGCCATTAGCGAGCACCGCAACCCTTACAGGCGCGATCTGATCTTTGACACGTTTCTGATCAAGGATGAATTTCGTAGCGACTGGAACAAGCTCGTGAGGCGCGATGCCAATTTTTTTAAGCACGGGGACCGCGATCCGGAAGCAACGCTGAATTTCGATCCTGAGTTTTCCGAATGGTTTATCCTGTATGCGAGCGTCGCCCGTCAGCTTTGCGGAATGGAACAGATAAGCGAAGAATCTCTTTTCCTATGGTGGTTCCAAATCAATAGACCCGACTTTCTGACCGACGCCGGTAGGACGTTTGTTGCCGAACGGATTCCAGCCGCCAATCTCGCAAGCATCAGGCAACTTACGAGGAGCCAGTTCCGGAAAGGGTGGCAGCTGGCTAAACTCAGCGGCAAAACACCTATAGTAGAGCTTTCTTGATCGTCGATATCGCCCCGTGGCGATCGGTGGTGCTCACGAACTGATCTAGCGAAATCCCTAGCGGCTTCCTCCCGCGCGCGATCAACTGAAAAAGACAACGATTGGGTTAGGTCAGTGGTGCTGCTTGTGCCGACTCGTTTCGGCAAATCTTGCTGCTTTTCGAGCGTGCAGTATTGCCGGAATCAACGTCAGCGCGTCAGTGACTCAAAGGGGCAGTGGTAACCCGCCTTACGCTTCGCGACGTCTGCCAGAAAATAGAGCGACCACAACACCGTCACCGCAAGAACAACAGGGCGAGTGACAGCACGAGTGATCCGGCTGCATGAACCCCGATGCGAATGTGCGGAGCGTTTGCCGTCCAAGTCAGCACACCATCCTTGAGCAGGCTGGCACTGACAACGCCAATCAATACAGCGAGCGTTGCGCGGTCACTCTAAGATTAGCCCGGCGGAATCGTCCTGCCGAGATAGACGGCAACCGGCCCGGTCAGCGGCATGCCGCGCAACTCACTCGGCGATATCAGCCGTACGCCGATGATCTCGCGGTTGTCGAGCTGTAATTCGGGCAGCCGATCCAGTCGTAGTTCAAAGAAATGCACTTTATCTCCTCGCCCGTCCCAGAGGCCCCAGGCGTCGCCCACGGCGACCAGCGGGAATGCTCCGGCGAGGCCGATCTCTTCTGCCAGCTCACGCCGAGCCGCTTCTTCAGGCGTCTCACCCTGCCGGATAGTGCCGCCAGGGAAGTTCCATTCGATCCTATACGACGAACGCACCAGCAGTAGCGCCTGACCGACGTAGACAGCCACAAGCGCCCCCTCATGCTGTTGGTGCCGCAGTCGCCACCAGATGCGGGCAAGCGGGAAGCCGACGCGGTATGCCGTCCGCCAGGCAGCGTCGAGAAGCGTGGAACGTCGAGCTTGTCCAAGGTCTGACATGGATCAACCTCTACTACCGGCGTTCGGAAAGGACTGCGTCGACCTGCCGTCCATTCCTTTCGGGCCGCCTCGGCGCGTTTTTCCGTTGCTCCCGGCCCTGAGGTTGCGGAATACTCCGCCGCCTAGGAGCAAGCCTTTACGGTAACGATAATGCAGGACGAGGACATCAAGTTGCTTAGACGGATAGCAGCTGGCGGCGGACGAAAATACACCGCCGGCAATATTGATCGCAGCAGATACGATCGGCTGGTGGACCTAGGATGGCTGACGCCATTCAAGACCAACATTAGCGACGTCGAATATCACGTAACGGAGAAGGGCCGAGCAACGTCTACGGCCAACGTTCATGATTGAGGCCATCGGCCGCATGGTCGAGCTCAGGCTGAAAGCGGAGGGAAAGTGAAGAGGCCTCTAAAGGAATATGAGATCAGGCACCTCCTGCACAGAGCGTGGGCCGACGGCGGCTGGCAGCCTCGCCAAGTGTTCGCAACGCTTTGCAACTGGACCTCAATCGAGAACTCCGCGAGGCGCGCGGCGAGACCGTGAAGTATTTCTTCGCCGCCCTTATCCTCCAGGGGCTTCTCTGCCTCGTCTATACGCGCGTGCCTTCATGAAAGATATGCAGGCCTATTTCGCCGAAGACGATCGGCACAAGCGGGATGAGATTGCGCTTCGTGGCCTAGTGTCCCTAGCCGGCCGTAACGGCTTCGGTCCCGCGCTCACACAGCCGGTGCAGGCTTCAGGCCCGCCGACTTAACGCGGCGGGTTTCTCTTTTGGTGTTGTCGGGCGTGGCGAGTCGCTGCTGCCCTTCAAGGCGGTGCTGCTTTCGGAGTGCGCGCGCGGCCGAAAATCTGGCAGCCCAGCGCTGTTCGCACCGTCTTTCGATGTCCAAGGGGATATTGCTCATAACTGAAAAGCTCCGGGTTTTGCGGTCGCCCCCGGTCTAAAGCGTCAACGCGCGCGGGCCTCTAAAGGTCCCGGCCTTCAAGTTTTGATGGTCGGTTGATTATGGCAGGATTGTTCACTGGTAAGCGGACAGGCCGAAGCGCATCTTTGGAACATGTCCGAATCAGGTCATCGATCCTGTAGATGCGGCGCGGTTTATAACCGCAGCGAGCACATTGCAGAGGCTCGCGAGATCAGCAGCTTTGAATGCGCGGTGTGCGGCAAGACCATCGAGAATTGGAACTCCGCTTGGGTGCCTCGATATCGGTTCATCGCCTGTCCAGCTACGGAGAGAGTGCTGTCTGACGAATTAGGGAACTCGCCCTGTTAACCTTGCTTGTTCTTGCTTGTTCTCGGGGTCGCTGACGTTCGCTCGTCGCGACCTGCACGGTCGGTCGGCCGAGTCTTCCCCCAGCCAGGCCGGCCGTGCCCCTCTGAAGCAAACGAGGGTGTTGTGATTCCGCGGCGCCGATCGGCCTGCACGTCCAGCCCGCAAACCAAACACTCACCAGCGGCCTTCCTAGAGTCACCTAGGGCAGCCCGCCAGTGGCTGGATTGGAACCTAGCCTCGAAAGCCCGATTGGTTTTTGGGCCGCTGGTGTCCGCCGATGCCGCGACCTGCACGGCCGGCCGCGAGCTCCCCCTTAATAGCGCCGGCCGTGCCCACGAGCGTGCCGATACGATGTCCGCCGGCGGTAGGGCTGATCCGGAGCGCGCGCATTGCGCTGGCGCTGATCGGCCCGCACATGACAGCGAGCAAATCCGGACTCACCAGCGGCCTTCCTAAGTCATGGCGGGCTATCGGGTAGAGCGGCTCAATCAATCGCTGCTGTCCAAAAACGAGGATTAGGCAATTGCGAAAGCGACCACGCCAGAGAAAAGCATGACAACGCCGGCAACGGTCAGAGCGAGGAAGCTGTAAGAAGCAAATTCTTCACGCATGGCACACCACCTGTCGCCTGCCCCTGCGCAGAGCGGACGACTATGCGGCTGCACAGTCAAAGACTCGTTTCCCACAGACTTAGTTTGAATCCGGGTTGATGCTTTGATGCAACACCGCTGCGCTGTCGCTCCGAGGGTCATGGTGCAAGCAATCGGTTTGCAGACACAGCGCAGACACGCGGTCTGACCGAGTTTTTAGTATTCAGGTATAAGTATTTGATTTTATTGGTGAGCGCGCTGGGGATCGAACCCAGGACCCCGTGATTAAAAGTCGTACTTAGCGAAAAGTCGCCAATAGTCTTTTATTGTCTTTTGTAGTCCTAAGCCCTTCATCCATTGTGCGTTTTCGCATTCTGACTCATGATTATCAGGTCGCGGTGAGCCGCCGAAAGACGCGGTTTTGTAGCCCGCTTGTAGCCCGCAAACCTTGAGGCACCCATGGAGTTCACCAAACTAAACGTCAAAACGCTGCGCCCGCCGGAGGGCAAGAGCGACATCACCATCTTCGATGATGCCATGCCCGGCTTTGGCATCCGCTTCCGTGACGGTGGTGCTGGCACCTACGTCATCCAATGGCGCTGCAAGAAGACGAACAAGCCGGAGAGGCTCCCTTTCAACAAGGTCGCCAAGGTCGATTTGGTCGAGGCCCAAACATGGGCAAAACGACATTTCGAGGACATATCTCGTGGCGGCAACCCCGCCGCTGCGAAGCGCGAGGAAGCTGCCAAGGCCGCATCCAAGCAGACCATCGGCAAGATCGCACCGCTTTTCCTCGCGGCCCAAGAAGCCAAGGGCCGCACCCCGAACTACCTCGATGAGAACCGGCGCTCGCTGTTCCGTGTCAACAAAAAGGGCGAACAGGACGCCTACTTCAGCGAGATGCATCAACACGCGCCTGATGATGTGACACGGCGCATGGTGGCGACCGAGCTGAACGAGATCGCGGCTGACCACGGCCCAATCGCCATGAGCCGCTGCCGCGCGCACC
This sequence comes from Bradyrhizobium erythrophlei, assembly GCF_900142985.1. Classification (NCBI taxonomy): domain Bacteria; kingdom Pseudomonadati; phylum Pseudomonadota; class Alphaproteobacteria; order Hyphomicrobiales; family Nitrobacteraceae; genus Bradyrhizobium; species Bradyrhizobium erythrophlei. Next base: position 6,767,472 of record NZ_LT670849.1, on the reverse strand, counting down.
TTCATAAGTTCTGGAACTGGGCCATCGCCCAAGGTTTCGTCGAGGGTGGCAACCCGGTCGCTGGCACCGAGAAGTTCAATCCGACGACGCGCGACCGGCAGCACAGCGAAGCCGAGCTGCGGACGATCTGGGCGGCGTCCGACGACGCCAACGACTACGATGTGATTCAGAAGCTGATCGCCCTTACTGCGGCGCGCCGGAACCAGATCGGCCAGCTCAAGCGCAGCGAGGTGAAGCGCAACGAGATGAAAATCGAACTGTCTGGACCCGGCCGGTCGAAAAACGGCACGACGTTCCTGCTGCCGCTTTCGCAGCAGGCGCTCGCCCTGATTAACAAGGTCTGGGATCGCCGCCAAGACGACACCGGTTATCTGTTCGGCGAAGGCGGTGACGGCGGCTTCTCCGGCTGGTCGAACGCCGCCATCGCCTTCAAGAAGCGGCTCGGCGACGACTTCAGGGATTACTGGCTGCACGACTTCCGCCGCACCTTCCAGAACGTCGGTCAGGACAAGCTGAAGATCGCGCTCCACATCACCGATGCATGCATGAACCACATCGCCGGAGAGGCGACGGCCGGTTCAAGGAAGCATTACAACTTCGCGCAATACTGGGACGAGAAGCAGGCGGCGATGCAGGTGTGGGGCGACTACATCGAATGCATCGTAACCGCCCAACAATCCCAACTTGATGAACGCACTGCTGCCTGATGGCGGAAGCTGGCGGAGATTAATGACGCTTGGCTTGATATGAAAGAGGCCGCCAATTGGGCGGCCTTAAATTCTTCGTTGTCGCCGGAGCGCGTCCCACACAGCAATGACCGTGATCGCGCTGGCGGCGAACCCTAGGAGCGCCAAGATGATGGCGAGGGTGTAAGTCATGGACACTCTCTTACGGAGTGAACAGTACCCTGTTTTCTCAGTCCGATCTGAGCAAAACAGACCACTCTGAAGCTGACGCGACCTTACTTCAAGGGCCGCAATTCACCAGTTAGGAGCTTTGCCACCTCGGCCGACCGCAGCGGGTCGTCACCCTCGCAATAGGGGCACTGAAACTTCCGGCCGCCGATATTCTTGCGCAGCAAAAATTGCATCGGCCTGCGGCAGTTCATGCAAATAGGAGGTGGCGGATTTTTCGGCATGATGCTCACGCTGGACCAGGCGGGAGCGCAACACTCTCTGTCACCGATAACTGCCGTGACTAGGACGGTGATGACCAACTTTGCTCGCCTTCAACACGGTGAGTCAATGCGGCAAAATAGGTCACTGCGTTAGGATCGAAATAGGCCACGGGTGCTGTCCTAGTTGTACACCGCGAATGAAAGAGGCCGCCAGGAGCGGAAATCGCGAGCGCGCCCGGGACGTGTCGGCTAAGTGCCGATTCCGTTGAAGAAGTCGGCTCAAGATCGAAGTAACTAAAATTGGCGGCAAGCTGGCCGTTTCTCAGGCCGGCTTTGGTTGCGGCATTGGGATCAGCTTGGCTAGTTTCCGAAGGTTCTGGGCGGTTGCTGCGAGTAGGAACTCGTCATGGGCGCCGTTTGGTCCCCGTAGTCGCAGTCGGTCCAGCTTGAGAATGCGCTTGAGGTGAGCGAACAGCATTTCGACCTTCTTGCGCAGCCGTCGTGATGTTCGACCTTGCCAAGACCTGGCAATCTGGCGCGCCATATCACGGGCGTGCTCGTGGATCGAGCGTGGCACCTTCCGAGCAGGTGTGCTCGGGCAACACCGCGCTCTGAGAGCACAAGCGCTGCAATCTGCCTTGCTTGCCCGATAGAGCAAGGTATCGCCGTCATTGACACGTGTGCCTGTGGTGGTCAGGGTCTTTCCACCAGGGCAGATATAAACGTCCTTGGTTTGATCGTAGTTGAAGTCCTCGCGTGAGAAGGTGCCGTCCTTGCGCGCCGATTTGTCGAACACGGTCACATGCGGCTCGATCCCTTGTTCATCGACCAGCCAGCTCAGCATCTCGGCCGAACCATAGGCACTGTCACCAAGTAATTTAGACGGGTGAAGCGCAAAGCTCTTTGCGGTTCGCTCGATCATGCGCTTAGCCGCGAGAACTTCCGCCTGCCGGATAGCGGTGGTTGGTTCGACATCGACAATGATCGCATGCTCAACATCGATCAGATAGTTTGTGGAGTACGCGAAGAATGCCTGTCCGCCATGGGCACCCGTCCAGCGTGCTGCTGGATCGGCCGGAGAGATGAACTTGGGAACGATCTCGGTCGCGGCCCCAAATGCCGCATCGTCCAATACGCCCAGATACTCATTAATGGCGCGGCTCGCAGCTTCCGGAGGTAGTCCCTTCTCACCTTCAACGCCATTCTGCCGATTGGCATCGGCCCTGATCAGGCTGGCATCGACCGCAAAACCTTCTCCGCCAACCAGCCCCTCATTGATGCAGCGGCGCAAGATGGTCTCAAACAGCCGTCGCAGCAGATCGCTCTCGCGGAAACGACCATGGCGGTTCTTCGAGAACGTCGAGTGGTCGGGGACATCGCCATCAAGCCCGAGGCGGCAAAACCAGCGATACGCCAGGTTCAGGTGGACTTCTTCGCACAGGCGCCGCTCAGATCGGATCCCGAAGCAGTACCCGACCAGCAGCATTCGGATCATCAATTCCGGGGCGATCGAGGGACGTCCGATGGTGCTGTAAAACGCAGATAGCTCCCGTCTCAGTTCGCCCAGCTCTACGAACCGATCGATCGACCGTAAAAAATGATTGGCCGGAACGTGTCGCTCAAGCGAGAACTCATAGAACAAAGCAGCCTGTTCAACCTGCTGATGCCCCATCATGATTCAGTCCTCTCATAACGACTGAATCAGCGAACCACTCCCCGCGCAACCAAAGACTTTTTCAACACAATCGGTCAAACTCGGACCTTAGCCGACGTCTGACCGACGTCCGTTCATCCCCAACAGGCGACATGCGGCGACTGCAACTGCATGTCCGTTTTGTGCCGATTTTGTTGTGAAAGTAGTTGGTTGGCTTGGCGAGGATTACGATTGAGGTTTTTGACGGGGCGGTTGATGCCGCTCAATCCTGAGCGGCTGCCACCCTGATGTTTACGCAACTGTGACGCTACGCGATGCACTGAAGCGCATATGGCGGCGGCCGGGCGACCAATTTGGCGAGCCGTCGCAGGTTCTGGGCGATGGCGGCCAGAACAAATTCATCCTGGGCCCCTCGTGGGCCACGCAGTCGAAGCCGGTCGAGCCTCAGGATACGTTTGAGGTGTGCAAAGCGCATCTCGATCTTCTTGCGCTCACGCCGCGACTGCTCAAAGTCCTCGGAGCCAACGAAAGACCGGGCAACGTCGCGGGCGCGCTCATGGATGTCGCGCGGGATCTTGCGTGATGGCTCCTTTGGGCAGCACTGGGGTTTGAGCGGGCATATCCCGCAGTCCCGCCTGCTGGCACGATACAGAAGCGTCTTGTCATTGTGCACCGTGCCGCTCGTCCTGAGCCGCTTTCCACCCGGGCAGAGGTAGATGTCGCTTGCCGGGTCATATCGAAAGTCGCTGCGTGAGAAAGTGCCATCGTCTCGCTGCGACTTGTCGTTCACCGGAATATGTGGCGCGATGCCCTTCTCGACCAGCCAGTTCAGCATCGAAGCCGTCCCGTAGGCGGTATCGGCCGCAAGCCGCTCCGGCTTGAGGCCGAAGCGCTCCTCTGTTCGCTCGAGCATGGTCTTCGCCGCGCCGGCCTCGGCCTGGCGAATGGAGCGGGATGCCTCCACGTCAACGATGACGCCGAACTTCACGTCGATGAGATAGTTGTCGGAGTAAGCGAAGAACGCTGGCCCCTTGTGAGCCCCGGTCCACTGCGCCGCCGGATCGGACGGCGAGACAAATTTCGGGACGACGTCGCTGGCGGCACCCCACGCCGCATCGTCAAGGGTCGCCAGATACTCCTTCACCGCGCGGCCTGACCTCGCGGGATCGCGATCCCTGCGCCAATCCTGACCCGCGATCGAGCGCTGCTTGTTGGCGTCGGCCGCGATCAGGCTCGCATCAACGGCAAAACCTTCACCCCCAACCAGCCCAGCCGCGAGGCACGCTTCGACGACCCGCTCGAACACGTGGCGAAAAACATTCCCCTCGCGGAAACGCTCGTTGCGGGCACGCGAGAATGCTGAATGGTCCGGGATGGCATCTTCGATGCCGAGCTTGCAGAACCAGCGATAGGCGAGGTTCACCTGCACTTCACGGCAGATCAATCGCTCCGAGCGGATCGCAAAGACATACCCCACGACCAGCATCCGGATCATCAACTCCGGATCGATTGATGGGCGACCCATCGATGAATAATGAGGTGCCAGTTCGCTGCGAAGCCAGGAAAGATCGAGAGCAGCATCGATCTTCCGCACCAGATGATCTTCGGGAACCGTCTCGCTAAGATGAAACTCGTAGAACAGTTGACCTTGGTCACTCTTCAGACGGCCCATCATGGATCGACCTCGCCGCGATTCGCGTCAACACAACGGAATCACGGTTCGAGGCCTGTCTCAACCGACTTCTGCAACAAAATCGGCCAACAGCGGAAGTGGTCGACCTCATTCGATCACCTCGTCAGCGCGAGCGAGCAGCGCTGGTGGGACGTCGATGCCGAGTGCTTTGGCAGTTTTCAGATTTACGACCAACTCGTATCTGGTTGGGGCTTGCACCGGCAGATCACCGGGCTTCTCGCCCTTAAGTATGCGGTCGACATAGCCAGCGGCGCGCCGGAACTGGTCGACAAAATGTGACCCGTAGGAAATCAAGCCCCCGCCAGTGATGAAGTAGCGCTCATAGTAGATTGCGGGCAACTTATGATCGGCCGCCAGTTTGATGATCAGCTCGCGATGTTGAGTTGCCAATGGGGTTCCGGTTACGATGAGACCACTATTAGGCGAACGCGCGAGAGCGGTGATGTCGTGCTGCAGCTCGCCGGCGCCGCGGATATTGATCAGACTTAGCTCAACCCCAATCGATGGCGCCATGGCCTGGATTACCGCCCATTGGCCAATACCGGTTGGTGAGTTGGGATCGCGAATGACTGCCATTCGCGTCACCGCCGGCGACATCTGTTTGAGGAGTTCCAACCATTTTCCGGCGATGCCATACTCGAAGGGGAGGAAACCGGTGACGTTGCCGCCGGGTCGCGCCAGACTTTCAACGTAGCCCGCGCCCACCGGGTCGGCGACGAGCGCAAACACGATTGGTACGGTGCGCGTCACCTGCAAGAGCGCTCCCGTAGCTGAGGTTGTTCCGCCAAAAATCACGTCCGGCGCAAGCCCTACAAGCTCCACAGCGGAGCTTCGAAGGTGATCGGCATCGTTACCGCTCCATCGGTAATCGATCCGCACTTTGCTGGCATCTGTCCAACCCAATTCATCAAGCCTGTGTTGAAATGCCGCGATACGGATCTGATTTTCGGGATCTGACGCGAACCCTGACATCAGCACGCCAATCCGCACCCGTTCTCCCTGCTGCGCCCGCGCTGCTAGCGGCCAGGCCGCTGCAACACCACCTACAATCGTGATGAACTCCCGCCGCTTCATTGCCTCTCCCGAGCCCATGGCATCGTAGCAGCTCAAACTAGCACACTCGAAGGGAACTGTCGCAGTTGGGCCATTCGCCGACATGGCGACGTGATAACAAGGTGTCTGCTTCCTCCCGAACAGCGGACATCGCGAGCGCGACCGGGCATGCGGCTAAGTGCCATTAGCGGTCATTAAGCGAACGAGCCGGTTGTTTGTTTCATTTCTCTCGGCATAACGGGCAGCAGCAGTCGCGATGACGATTCGACGACGTTCAAACAACTGGTATCGACGCTTGCGTGACGGAAAGTCAGCATCGCAGGCATATTGCTGTCCTGATCGTCGTTGGTGACGAACAACCGCACGCGGTGCCCGACGCTAAAACGTCGGGCGTTGGCTACCAACGGGATTCGGTAGTGCACGCGTTCGCCGATCGGCACCGCCTGAAAGGTCCGGCACGGCAGGTCAGGCGCGCCGGGACGGCTGGCCGCCTCATCGACCTCGCGTAATCCGGCCCTGAGGTAACCCGCCGTAACGTCGGTGACGGTTCCGTCGGCGTCGACATCGTGCAGGAAAACGATCCATGCCGTGTCGGCCGCAGTGCTGATGGCGTCGAGTTGCACTTCAATCTCGCCGACCATGTCGAGATCGTGGTCCAGCGGTGCGCTATCCCATGTCAGGCACGATGGCGGATCGGTCTCGCTCGGCTGGGGGCGATTCAATCCGGCACCAAGCGCCATCAAGGTCCGCGAACCGCTCGCGCCTTCTTCATCGCCGAGCGTTCCGTCCGCGCAAAGCCTGAGCGACCGATGCGTCACATCCGGCAACGGCCATGTATCGGCGGCGCGCCAGCCTTCGGCGCCTGGGAGGATGTAGCGGAAACGCGGTCCCTCCAGGATGCCGGTGTCCTGTCCCTTGAGCCAGTGGTCGAACCACGCCAGCGCCTCGACATGCAGGCTTTCCCACGGCCACGCCAGACCGTGCTCGCCCAGCATGGCGACTTGAACATGCTTGCTGTTCGTAAGTTTTCGGAACGCGGGGAACGTGGATGGAAGATGCAACGGCACGTTTTGCCAGTCGCAGCCGAGATAGACCGGCACCTCTACCCTATCCAGCAGTGGCAGGATGTTGCGATCATCCCACCATGCATCGCGAAGCGGATGCTCCACGACGATGGCGCGCCAGAGGTCATCCCAGGGATGCGGGTCGTGATGAAGCTTGAGAAGAACTTTCAACCCCGTCATCGCCGCCTCACCATTGAAGGTGGCAAACTTCCTGTGAATGGCCGGCGTGCGGAGGATACTGCGGACAGCGTCGAGCAACTTGCTTCGCCACAGCTTGTTGGTACGTCCTGAAGTCATTCCGATCATCGAAAGAAACGGCGTAACGAAGGAAGTGCTCACAAGGCCGTGGTGTGTGGCCGAGTCGTACAGGTCGAACGTGCCCGCCACTGGCATGATGGCTTTGAGATGGGGCGGGCGCTTGACCGCGGCCTCCAACTGGGTCATGGCGAAATAGCTGATGCCGACCATGCCGACATTGCCGTCTGACCAGGGTTGCTGCGCCGCCCATTCGACCAGGTCGTACATGTCCTTCCGCTCCTGGCCGTCAAAGAAGCCGAAAGTCCCGCCTGAGCCGCTGGTGCCGCGGAGGTTGGCAATAACGTGGACGTAGCCGCGCGGCACAAAGTAGTCGCTGGCGCCAGCTTCGATAAAGCCCATCGGCGCGCCTAGGTCCTGTATTTGGCGAGGATACGGTGACGCCGCAATTAGTACCGGATAACGGCCCGGTGTTGTTGGTCGAAAAACGTCGGCGAGGAGCTGCACACCGTCACGCATGGGCACGGCCACATCGTCTTCGCGGGTTACCTCCTGTTGAGGTTTTGACAGGTTACGGTAGTCGCGGCCCGACGTTTGAGGCCCGTTCAACTTCCGCTGATCGGATTCAGTGCCGGAAACAGATTTGCCCATTTGCGGCGCTCCATGAGTGCGATGAACGTGCGTCGTCTCATAAGACCCTCACACCGGGCACGGTGCGCCCAATAAGCGCAAAGCCATAGCTATTTGTGGCGAGGCGTCGTCGATAAATGGCTTGCGAACGGCTCAGAACGGGCGAGATCAAATGTCCGAATTCTCTAATCGGCCGTTAGGGGTCAAGCACTTTCAGACTATCCATGTTTGCGGTGTTGGTGTCGCCCACGGGCTCGTGCTTCTCTTCGGAATCGGCACCAAGGCCCTTCCAGTATGGGATTCGAAGACGAGGCGGAACAATCTTTGGGGCGGCCTTGCCGTCTTACAGACAGTGGGGGAGGGCTCAACCGGTCGGCGCAACACTCTAGTCTTTTAGCAAAGATGGAGTGTGAACATGAAGCGGCGACCTCGCATCCATTATTCTGCGGCTTTGCGGTCTGAGATCTGGGATCGGTGGCAGGCTGGCGAGCCGATGAGTTCGATCGGACGTCGATTTGACCGGGATTCTTCGTCAGTCTTTTCAGTGATTTCGCCAACCGGTGGCATTCGTCCACCAGATCGGCGCCGTGGCAAACGGGCGCTCAGTCTTTCTGAACGAGAGGAGATTTCTCGGTGGCTCAGCATGCGCCGCTCGTTGCGATCGATCGCGCGCCACTTGGGACGATCGGCATCGACCGTCAGTCGCGAAGTCAACCGCAACGGAGGAACGGACCGCTACCGGGCTGCTGGATCAGATCAGGCCGCGTGGGATCGGGCGCGGCGCCCCAAGCTTTGCAAGCTGGCTTGCCACCCGTTCTTGAGGCGAACAGTATCAATCGGGCTGCGGCGACAATGGTCGCCGGAACAAATAGCTGGCTGGCTCAAGCGCACATATCCGGAGGAGCCACAAAAGCAAGTGTCACACGAAACGATCTATCGCAGCCTGTTCATTCAGGCGCGCGGCGTGTTGAAAAAAGAGTTGCTTGAGCACCTGAGAGCAAAACGCACGATCCGCCGTTCCAGGTACGCCAGCCTGAAACGGAACGGGCTCGGCCAGATCAAGGATGCCGTATCCATCAGAGAACGACCAGCATCTGTTGAAGATCGTGCGGTCCCAGGCCACTGGGAAGGCGACCTGATCGGCGGATCGAGGAACAGCTATGTCGCAACACTTGTCGAGCGCCATTCGCGCTACGTGATGCTGGTCAAGGTTGCGAACAAGGACACCGAAAGCGTCGTCTCGGCGCTCATCAAGCAATCGCAGCGACTGCCCAGCGAACTTTACCGGTCGCTGACCTGGGACAGAGGCAAAGAGCTCGCCGATCATCAGCGCCTGACATTAGCCACCGAGGTCGACGTCTACTTCTGTGACCCTCGCTGTCCCTGGCAGCGCGGGTCAAACGAAAACACCAACAGATTGCTGCGCCAGTATCTTCCGCGTGGCACCAATCTATCCGTGCATAGCCAGGCCAAGCTCAGCGCAATCGCAAGGCAGCTCAATGAAAGACCTCGAAAGACCTTGCTCTATCAGACTCCAGCTGAGAAGTTCGCAGAATGTGTTGCAGCGATCGGTTGAACCCGCCGGTCCAAGCGGACACACGAACTCACCTCATCCATCGTCCCGTGAGGGACATCATTCCACCGCTCGGTGGAACTCGAGTGTCCTCCTATCGCGTTTAATCCTGCTAGTCCTCACGCCGCTGTAACTTCCCGGCTCCATCGGAACTCGGTACCGTCAACCCAGATGCGGTGCATGATCACCGCCAACCGGCGCGCCAGCGCCACGATCGCCTTCTTCATCCCGCGGTGCCTGGCGATCTTCATGGCCCAGGCCTTGAGCCAGGACCACTTCGCCAAACGCACCAGCATGATATGAGCCGCTTCGTAGAGCATTGCCCGCATCATCTCGTCGCCGCACCTTGATATGGCGCCGGGTCGGTCAATCTCGCCTGATTGATACCTGGAAGGCGTGAGCCCAAACACCGCCCCCACCGCCTTGGAGTTTCGGAAGCGGGCGGGCACGTCGACAGTCGCGCGATAGGTCAGCGCCACAACGGGACCAACACCCGGGATGGTCATCAGGCGCCGGCACACATCATCATTCCGAACGATAGCCAGCAAGCGACGATGAAGAATGCCGATCTGCTCACGAAGCGTCCGCCGGACAATCAGCAGCGGTTCGACTAACTCAGCAAGATCCGGGAAGCTTTCGACAAGCTCCTTGATGCGCGCCTCGAACTTCACCGTTCCTACCACGCCCACCTTGAGGCCGAAGTTGCGCAAAGTCCCTCGCAGGTCGTTATCGACGGCGATGGCCTTGGACTGCAGCAGTTTGCGATGGGTCAGCAGCACTCGCAGTTTCTGACTGCGTAGCGTCTTCACATGCACCGGGCGATAAAGCCCCGCCCGCATCATCTGGGCCATACCGCGCGCATCGTTGCGATCCGTCTTGTTGATCTGCGCCTTCAGAACCGCCCGCATGTGCCGCGTCTCGACACAGATGACAGGCAAGCCTGCTTCGGCAAGCGCACCGAAAAGCCATTGCGACAGCGGCCCAGCCTCCAATCCGATCCGCTTGAAACGGTAGGCCGGGTTCCCCAGAACCCGCAGCAGAGCGTCTGGCTCGCTTGCTACCCTTAATTCCTTCGCGATCCTGCCCGTGTCATCCACAATGCAGACACTTGTCTCCTTGACCGATACGTCCAATCCAGCAAAATGGTCCATGCTGCGCTTCTCCTTCTGATGCTTGAGGCCGTTACCACGGACCTCGTTTCACCATCAGCCTGAAGCGCAGCACCCAAAATCTTCAGCTATCCACAAGCTGGGCCGGCCGATAACCCCATCTTGGGGGCCATTACCAGAAGTCACAGCCCGGCGTCGTCATGTCTGCTTCGCCCCCCAACAGCAGACACATGTTCTCGCGCTAACGCTGCGATAACAAATTTGTAAAGTCGACCCCCGCAGGAAGCCTGCTCATGCGCGCGACCCTGTCGGCCGGTCATTGAAGCGGCTCGACCGGCGAACGAATCCAGACCACCTCCGCCGGGCTTGGCGCGGCATCGTGGCGCTGGTCGAACATCGCGCGGTGACGGGCTCTCTGACACCGGCCGATGACGCCATCGCATTCATCGGCGACGGCTGGCCCGGCAAAATGGCATTCACAGATCAAGCCCGTGTGGGAAACGCGCTGAACCGGCGAACCCCCGTAAGCGCATTCCGACTCATGATTGAGGAGGACCTGCGCGCAATGCATCAGCACATCTCGCTTGCCGCCGAGGCTTTGTTGATCTGGATTCCCATCGAGGCCGCGCTTCACTGGTTCTTTGGGAAGATGACGAAACTGAAGAAAGAGCACGACGACCGCAAGCGCGAGCGGAAATGACGGAGGGCCGCGAAACGAAAAGGCCTTTGGCCGACGCCGCCAAGGAGGTCGCGCCATACGCCCTTGATCCCCTCATGTGGTTTGGCGTTTTGGCGGTATTCGCAAAATCGTGGAAGGGCGGTCTGATCGTTTTGGCCCTCGTCTTGGGCGCGGTGGCATTTGCGACATCCACGCTGTGGCAAAGAAACCGGAACGTCCAAGTGCCCGACGACTAAGACGATAATCCCGCGCGAAGACCGCCAGAGCGCGTGACACGTCGGCCGGTCAGCGACAGCAAGCGAAAGCGCAAGCGGAAATGACAGAACCTCGCAAAAGAAAAAGGTCTTCGGCCGACGTCGCCATGGCGGCGGCGATTTCCGCCAGCGATCCGTTTGGATTGTTTTGCTTTTTTGTGGCCTTCGGAAAATACTGGAAAATCGGTTTGATCCTTTTGGCCCTTGTTTTAACTGTGGGCCTTGTTGCTGGATTCATGATGTTGTGGATGAACAACTGGGACATCTAAGTTCTCGACGACAGCGGCGACAATCCCGCGCGAACCGATTGATCGTCGCCTACTGGCATTCCAGAATTTTTCTGAAAAAATATCGGCGTCACCTCGGGACAGTTGAGCCACGAGAACAGCGGCGCAGAAGTGGGTCCCTCCAGAAAGCAGCGCGCGTTGTGACGAAGGGGGATTAAAATAAACGGACGTTGATCGTGCCCAAGGCCCGAGGGGGTTTACCCCCGGACCCCTTTTCAAGATCGTGAGGGCGGCCGGACATGTCCTCTACTCGTGTGATCACCAGCCACTAGGTCCGCCGTACTCTAGTCCGTGTACGGGCGCTACCGGCTTGGCATACGGACTAGTATCCACCCGGTCATCCCTAGGGTCATAGCAATAGCGGGGAACGATATTGTAGTCGGGCGGCCCGCATGATCCGCGAGGGTTACGGATGATCCAGACTTTCCTGACTTCAGCGGTTGCTTTCCTGACTTCAGCGTTTGCGGCATGGTCTGCAGTACATAGCGCCAAGGCCCCAAGCGTTAGGGCGGCCGTAGTGAATATCCTCATCACTTCGATCTCCTCGCTAGAGAAGGCATTAGCAGGCATTTTTCACGTTCGTTCCCAGGGCGGACGTAGGCGGGCAGCCGCGACGCGACATTGTTAAACCTGAATTAATGAACCCCACAAATGCCGGATGATGCCTTCAATCACTCTCGCCCACGTCCAGATCAGCAGACAACGTCGCAACTCAACCACACGCCACGCCAGCGACCTGAGAGGCATGCGGATGGACTAGCCCTTCGCCGCTTGCGGATAAGACTTGCATTTTCGTCATAGACAAGCGTCTGAGAGCTGGTTCAACCTTCTGGGGTCCGTCGAGCCATAAACCGGAGGAGAGACCGGCCATGATAGCGCGATTGATATTTGAACTCGTGATTTTGACCAGCGGTCTCTCGATTATCATCTACGAACTCATCACCACCGTCGCGGAAATGATTTGACCCCCGTTGCATGCAGCGCGGGCGATGCTTCCGCTTGGGCGGTTGGACGCTGTCGCCTTCAGCGTCAATAGCCGCGCGCTATTTCAGCCCTGATCGCGAGCAGCCGAAGATGGATCAGGCCGCCAACAGCAAGGCGCTCCTCATCGAGGACCCCGTCCTTCGATAGTGCGACAAGCCGTTTCGCTAATGCAGGTCGAGCATCGTCAGGGGCGATGGTGGATCGACCAGGCAGATAATACTGCTCCCACGCTCGCTCAAAGGCTCGCGCAAGCAACTGCTGCAATTCCGGGTCGGCGGATACTCGCGACACAGGACGATGCCCTTGCACAACAGCAACTGTTCAGGCTTTTAGCACATCGACGGCGGCGCCGGTACCCGCCCCAATGGGCAATGACCACCCGTTTGCGGGTCCCATCTGGAAAAGAGGAACCTCATTGGAAAAAGTTGGACAGTTCGAGACGAGCTAGGATCAGATTTATCGCGACGACGGCCCGAGCTGGCCGAGCCACCCGGCCGGACGGCTCCCCTTGGAAAAGCAACGTACGCGCGGAAACATCAACTCAACGTAACTGACACCGCGATATTGGCGCGCGGAAAAGGTGGAGGGCGCGGGCGTCAGCGTCGTGTCGCTGGCAATTCGACGAGCGCATGGCAGATCGACTACACCGTCGATGATCCGACCGGCAGCTCTCCGAATCCGACGCTCGGTGCTTCGGCACCGACAGTTCTTTCCAGCATGAGCGGTTCCTCGACCGCGACCTATGCGACGTTCTCGACGCCGGTCGCTGCGATCCGCCTGACGATGAACGTGTTGAGCAGCGTGGGCGGCAAGGTGACCGCCACGATCTTACAGGCGGGCATCGGATGACCGAACCGGTCATCGATGCAGTTGCAATCGGCGTCGCAGCGTGGTCGCGGCTCCGAGATCATGATCGAGCAAGCTGGAACGACTGGCTCTCCGTCGCCCGCGCGCTCCCGGTGGGTCGAACCGCTGCGCTGAAGATCGCAGGAACAAATCAGCCGGTCGGCAGCAAGTACAACGCCGCCATGGGCGCTTGGCTGCAGGAGCACGGTCTCGCCGACATCGTCGCGCAGGAGCGTTACCGGCTCTTCCTCATCTTGCAGAACCTCGACGCCGTCGAAACATGGCGCGCCGGTCTTGATGAAGGCCAGCGGCGACGGTTGAACCATCCTTTGCACGAGACGCGATGTTGGCGAGTTGTGCCCGGTCCGAGCCGGTGTTCGTTACCTCGTGCGCGATAATCAGGTGATGATCGGTATCGACCGCGACCTGCACATTGTAGCCGACAACGCCAGACCCACGCCCGCTCGTTGCCATCGAACGGCTGTCGGGATCGGTCAGAGAGATTTGCTGGTCAGGCGAAGCCAGCATCCGCTTCTCGTAAACCGCAAGCTTGCCCATTTCCTCCTTCAGTTTCGTCAGTTTCTCGGTGAGCCTTGTCACCTTCGCGGCCAGCGCTTCAGTCGGCTCCTGCCTGTCGGCGGTGTCGAGTTGGCTCAGATAGCGCGCGACGCTCTCCTCTAGCTGAGCGCGTCGCCGCTCCACCTTCGCTTTTGTGAAGTTCCTGTCCCGGTTGTTCACGGCCTTGAACTTGCTGCCATCAATGGCAACGCTCGTCGTCGCGAGAAGGCCCATTTCACGGCAGAGTTCGACAAAGCGCGCACATACCTTGCGAAGCGCCAGACCATTGTCTTTGCGGAAGTCCGCGATCGTCTTGTGATCAGGCGCGAGCCGACCCAGCAACCACATGACCTCCACATTGCGCCGGCCTCTCGTTCCAGCCGCCGGCTCGACTGCAGCCGGTTCAAATAGCCGTAGATGTACAGCTTCAGGAGAACCGAGGGATGGTACGACGGCCGACCAGTTGCTGCCGGCTCTACCCCTTCGAAACTCATCTCGGCCAAGTCGAGCGCGTCGACAAACACGTCGATCACACGAACCGGGTTGCTCTCGTCAATAAAATCATCAAGGCATCCGGGCAACAGCGTCCATTGCCCACGATCCGCCTCCTCAACGAAGCGCCTCATCGATTTCTCCAAGAATCACTGGAGAATCATAACAGCGGCGATGCGTTTTCACACAGCCAGGGTCAAAAGGCGACATCGGCTCGCGTGACAATGAGGTCCGGTTCACCCTCAGAAGCGGACATCGTCAGCGAGGTCGGCCAAGTCCGTTAAGTGCCCAGTAGGCGACATATTTGGGGCGCGATACGGTCAGTCGGGCCCCATCATCTCTTCACTTAGACAAGCTTCCGGGCGGAGCGACCCGCACTCCTTGCATAGTCAATGTTTCGATGATCTGATTCATTAGGCCGGAGGCCTTTGAGTCCTCAATGAATTCGTTGATGTGAAGTTGTTGATGTTCGGCGAGTTGAGAGAGCACGGGGTTCTGCTGGGCCGGAGACAGATCGACCGGCTGGAAGCGAGGAACCGGTTTCCGAAGCGGGTACAGATTGGCGACGCCCGTGTCGGTTGGGTCGAAACAGAGATTGACGCCCATGTGAAGGCGAAGATCACCGGCAGGTCCCGCGCGGCCGGGACTTTGGGCTCGGCACGCTAGAAGAACATTCTAAAAACGCCCCAAGAACGCTTTTGTAGCCCGCTTGTAGCCCACAGGCCTTTTTGGGCTAATTGCGGGCTACAACGATTTTGGAACTGGTTGGTTTTGAAGGGGTTTTTGGTGAGCGCGCTGGGGATCGAACCCAGGACCCCGTGATTAAAAGTCACGTGCTCTACCATCTGAGCTACGCGCTCGCTCGAGGCGCTGTGTAGGGGGCAGCCGGGGGCGGGTCAATAGCAGGCTCGGATTGGCCGTTGATATCGCCCGGCAAAACCCGACGCGTTATCGGTCGGAATGCGCTTCAGAGGATCGCAGTCGCATTTGCAGGCACCGCCACCGGCGAGAAGGTGGAGGAGACGCCGGCGAGCGTCAGGAACTCTGCCGGCGTCGCCCTTCACGACCTCCTCGCTCCAGGGAGCGACTTGCTCCGTTATGCAGCGAGGATCTTTATTCCCCACCAGACCACAGCGAGTGCGATTAGGACACAGGTGGCGGTAAGGGCATTTTCCAAGGCAGATGAAGCCATCGCGGTGCTCTCATTTGCCTACCCCGGCGAAACGCTAAGTGATTCCACCGGGGAGCCGCAACTCGGCAAAGGTTAATATAAACAGCTAGACTAACCCGCGACGGTCATGGAACCGAGATGATCGCGCGGGTCAGGTGACCTCACTGCCGGTGAAACACCAACGTTCGCAATTCGATGCTTTCGCGTGGCGGCGTATCCTTGGGCGTGGTCGGATCGACGAAAGCGGTGTGCGGAGCAAAGCGCGCGCGGCCGTCGGTTGCCGAGTCGTAGCACTTCAACAACAGCGCTTCATCGGGCGTCATCTCCGGGAAATAGAACCAGCGATGGCCGGGGTTGAACTTCACCGAATAGGTTTCGCCGTTTCGGTTCGGATAGATCAGGTCTGAAGCGACGAGATCGCCGGCGGCAACACTCGCCGCGTCGCAAAGCGCGAGCGGCGTATCGCGAACCGGCCCGCGGATCGGACGCCACAGGTTGATCACCTGGACGCGGCCTTTCAAAAGCTCTTCGGCTTCGGCCGGCAGGTGCTCGCGCACGCGATTGGCGCCGGACAGGTCGGTCTGATCGACATGGACCCGCGTTGCAGGCTGCCTTGGACCTGCGCCGCGGACGTCATCTGCGCCCTCGACACGCCTGCGCACCGTATGATCAAAAATGAAAACGCGATCCGCGCGCAAGGTCGCCCTGAGGAACGCCTCCGCGGCCGGATAGTAGACGTCGCGCACTTCCTTCTCGTTGTAGAAATCCCGCACGGCCGTGGGATGGCGGACCAGCGCAAAGCCGTCGCGATCGAGCGAGAAGCTGCCGGCGACAGCACGGCCGTCGAATATCGGCACCTGATGCGGCTCGGCCAATGCGGTTGACCTGGGCTGCCCCGACGGCGGATCGAACGCATAGGTACGCGGCTTGCCGTCGGTCGGCGCCAGGTAGTTCAGTTCTGCTTCGACGAAGGGTAGCGACTCGATCTTCCGCTCGATCAGGCTCATGCGTATCTCCCGCGATTAATGCATGTGCTTGAAAAGCTGGCGCGAGAGCAGCGACGGGGCAAGCGTGCCGCTGAAATAGCAATGCAGCTACTCTCCGTACCGGAGCGAATAGCAAATCCTTTGCAAACGCTGGCGTTGGCCGACAAGCTTTTTCCTTCACGGGATCGCGATCAGCGGAATCGCACCCAATTCAAATCGGCAAAATATCGATGAGCTGGCGATTGCGCGATTTTAAGGCTCGGTGGCGCGTCAACCGGTGCGCATCACCTGCGCGGGGTCGGCACGCGGATCGCGCTGCGCCCATCTTCCCGCCTCCACTTGCGCGATGAATTCGGCGACGTGGCGGTTGAACAACTCGGGCTCTTCGAGGTTCAGCGTGTGGCCGGTCTTCGGAAACACGGCGAGCCCCGATCGCGAAATCGTCCGCTTCAGGAACAGGCCGGGCTGCAGACAATGGTCGTCTTCGTCGCCAACCATCACCAGCACCGGCGTCTGCATGGCGCGAAACTCGGCTTTGAGGTCATAGAGCGAAGGCCGCCGCATCTGCACGCCGCGCATGGTGTTGGCGGCGCCCTGGGCATCATGTTTCGCCAGGCGGTCGGCAAACAGCCGCCAGCCGCGCGGGTCCTTCTCCTGGAACTGAACGCGGGAGGCGCCTTCCGCATAAACCGGCGCAAAGGCCTTTGCGCCGCGTTTCTCGAAATTGTCGGCAACCTGGGCCGAGACGCCCCTGAAATAATCCTCGTGGATTTTTTCGGCGCCGTAGCCGGCGCCGGCCGCAACCACCGACAAGACCCGTTTGGGATAACGGAGCGCGGCGTGAAGGCTCGCAAAACCGCCCATCGACAGGCCCACGACATGCGCCTTGTCGATCCCCGCCGCATTCAACACGTCGATAATGTCATCGGCCGCGCGACCTTGCGAATAGGCGTCGATGGATGCCGGAATGTCGGAGGGCGGATATCCGCGCGCGGCAAAGGTGAAGCACTGATGACGGCGAGCGAAGAAGTTGAGTTGGGGCTCCCAGCTCCAGTGGCTGCCGCCGAACTCGTGAACGAAGATGATCGGCGTACCTGAGCCGACGCGCTCGTAGAACAGATTGATGCCGTCGCTGGTCTTGGCAAAGCTCATCGAACGCGCCTCAAATCACAGAGCGGCGGGACGCGATGCCGCCGTCGACGGTGAAAATCGTGCCCGACGTGTATCCCGAACGGTAGGATGCGAGGAACACGATGAGATCGGTGATCTCGTGAACATGGGCCGGCCGCTTCAGCGGATAGCTCGCCTGCAACTCCTTGTAGCGTTCTTCGGTGCCGAACATATCCTTGGAGCGCTTTTTCAGCATGTTGTAGATACGGTCGGTATCGACGGGGCCGGGATTGACACCGACGACGCGGATATTGTCGTCCAGCGAATGCCCGCCCATCGCCCGGGTGAAGGCCATCAGGCTGGCATTGCCCGTCGTCCCGGCCACGTATCGGGGATCGAAGACTTCACCGCCGTTGCCGATATTGTTGATGATCACCCCGCCGCCGCGTGCTTTCAGTTTCGGATAGACCGCGCGCGTCAGGTTGATATAGCCGAACACCTTCAGCTCCCAGCCGGCGCGCCATTTCGCTTCGTCGACGTCCCAGAGGCTTCCGCTCGGAATGACGCCGGCATTGTTGACGAGGACGTCGATATCGCCGACCGCCTCGACCAGGGGATCGATCTCTCCAGGCGCCGTGAGGTCGAGCGGGTGGATCACCACCCTCACCCCGCTGGATTTTTCGATGTCTGACTTGATGGACTTGAGCCGATCTTCGGAGCGGGCGACGAGATGGAGGTGACAGCCTTCGGCGGCGAAGCCCCGCGCAACCCCCTCGCCGATGCCCTGTGAAGCGCCCGTCACGAGCACTGTCTTGCCCTTCAGCCCCAAATCCATGTCTCAGCCTCTTCTCGTATCAGCGTGCCCGAGCGGTCCCGCCAACCGCCGCGCATGATACTTTGGCATACAATATTGCGAGCATCTTGGCCAAAGAATATGCAAGTTTGCATTTCTGGCATAATCACGCTTGCCTCGCGCCGCGTTCAAGATGATGCTGCGATCGACACAGGCGGCGATCAAAGGGGCATGGCGGGAGAAGACGATGGTTTCACGTCGGGACGTGTTGAAGGGAATGAGCGCGACGAGCCTCGGTGCAGTTGGGCTTCCGTTGGCGACACCCGCCCTTTCGCAAGGCGCAACCAAAGTGACCTTCACCACCTCGTGGATTCCGGAAGGACCGAACCTGTTCGCCTATGTCGCGCGCGATAAAGGGTTTTGGAAAAAGGCTGGCCTCGACGTTAGCGTCGCGCGCGGATCGGGGTCAGGAGCCGCGGCGCAAGCCGTCAGCGCCGGCACCTTCGATTTCGGCATGGCGGCAACACCGACCGTGATTGTGCAAGCGGCCAAGAAGCTGCCGATCACCTGCATCGGCCAGATCAACTACGATGCGTTGATGGGTATCGGCCTGCTGGCGGGGTCGCCGATCAAGAATCCAAGGGATCTCGAGGGAAAGAAGCTCGGCGCGAGCGTCACGTCGGGTGAATATCCGTTCCTGCCGCTCTATGCCGAGAAAGCCGGCTTCGATCTCGCCAAGGTGCAGATGGTGCAACTCGACGGCAAGGTCCGCGAACGCTCGCTGATGGAAAAGCAGGTCGATGCCGCCTCCGCCTTCGCCACGAGTACGATACCCTCACTCGCCCCGCTCGGCACCGACGTGCGCTTCATGCTGTTCCGCGATGCCGGCATCGAATTCTACGGCCAATCGCTGACCACGCAGCCGCAGCGGCTGGAAAAGGACCCGAACCTCTGCGCGGCCCTTGTCGAGGGTGCGATGGAAGCCATTCGTTTCACCATGACGAATTTCGACGAGGCGATCGACATCTTCCTGAAGGCCAACAACGAAGTCGCGATGTCCTCGACCGGCAAGGAGTATGCGCGGATCGGCCTCGGATTGACCAACCTGACCAATCTCGTGCCCGAAGTGAAGGAACATGGCTTCGGCTACGCCGATCCGAAGAAGGTCGCGACCATGGCCGATCTCGTGGTCAAATACGCCGCCGGCGACGGCGCGACGCGGCCCGACGTCGAAACGCTGTTCACGAACAAATTCGTCGGAAAGACCACGCTGAAAAACGATGAGCTGGCGGCCGCGGAAAAGAACGCGGCTGCGTTCCGCAAATATGTCAGCTGACGTTTTTGCGGAGTTCGGATCGCAAATCGATGCCCGCTGCCCAAACCGCGCCTGACGCCCCAGCGGTCCCAGAACCGCTGGTGTCAGTCGCCAACGTCCAGAAAACCTATTTCACACGACAGGGTCAGGTGCAGGCCGTGGCGTCGGCGTCCATCAACGTGGCGCGCGGCGAATTCGTCTCCCTGCTCGGGCCCAGCGGATGCGGCAAGAGCACGCTTCTGATGATGATTGCCGGGCTGGAGCGGCCGACCGGCGGATCAATCGTGCTCAGCGGCACGGAGGTTAAAGAGCCGCGGCGCGAGATTGGCATCATCTTCCAGGATGCAACGCTGTTGCCCTGGAAAAGCGCGCTCGACAACGTGCTGTTTCCGGTCCGTATTCTCAAGCTGCCGATCGAACCCTACCGCCGGCGCGCGCGAGAACTGCTGGCCATGGTTGGCCTGTCGGACTTCGAGAACAAGAAGCCATCGCAGCTATCCGGAGGAATGCGGCAGCGCGTGGCGATCTGCCGGGCACTCATTCACGACCCGGATATCCTCCTGATGGACGAGCCGTTCAGCGCGCTCGACGCCATTACCCGTGACCAGATGAACGTGGCGCTCTCGGAAATTCTGGAGACCTACAAAAAGACCGTCGTCTTCGTCACTCACTCCATCCGCGAGGCGGCGTTTTTGTCGGACCGTGTCGTGGTGATGGGCGGACGCCCCTCGACCATCGTGCTCGATATGAAAATGTCGTTTGAACGGCCGCGCCGCTTCGAGATCGAGGAGACGCCGGAATTTACGGCCGTGTGCCGCAAACTGCGACTAACCATCGAGGAGGCGCATGGTGGCGCGTCTTCGCAAATCCGGCCGCCGGAAACGCGCGGCGCCACGGTTGAGTGAGAACGAAGATGGCCCCAGGCGGATTGCCATCAACAGGCATGGGTACTGAAACCGGCGCGATCATCGCCGGTCCCAGGGCCACAAAGGATACCGGACTGACCCGGTTGCGGAGCGCGGGGCTGCCGCTTGGCCTGGCCGCAATTGTTTTGGTGGCCTGGCAGATCACAGTCACAGTGGGTCACATCCCGCCGGTCATTCTGCCCTCGCCGATCTCGATCGGAAAATATATCTACGAGCGATACGATATTCTGTTGATGCATGCCGTTCCGACGACACTGGAATCGGCAGCGGGATTTGCGATCGCCACGTTGCTCGGCATTGGGCTCGCGATCATCATCACCTATTCGGAAGTGGCGCGCGAGGCGCTCTATCCCAATCTCGTCTTCTTCCAGTTGATCCCGAAGATTGCACTCGCGCCGCTCTTCATCATCTGGCTCGGCATCGGCTCGCAGTCGCGCATCGCCTTCGCGGTGTTCATCGCATTCTTTCCTGTCGTGATATCGACAGCAGCCGGCTTCGCCAGTGTGGACAAGAGCATGCTCCGGCTCTGCCGTGCGCTCACCGCCAACGAGTGGCAGATTTTTTCTAGCGTACGCTTTCCGGCTGCGCTGCCCTACATCTTCAGCGGCATGAAGATCGCCGTCACGCTCGCGATCATCGGCGTCATCATCGGTGAATTCATCACCGCCCAGGCTGGTCTCGGCTACTTGATCATTTTCGCAACCGCGCGCGCCGACACAGAGATATCGATGGCGGCGATCGTGGTGCTCTGCATCTGCGGCCTGTTGCTTTACGGTCTGGTGGCGCTCGCTGAATCCGTCGCCAACCGGTTTTACTCGGCAGAAAACCCATGAAAGCAATCTCGGACGTTTCTCTTCCCGCTGAAGCAGCCGAAATGTCCGGCGAGCCGGAGTCGCTGTCGGCGAGCGTGGTTCATCGCCTCGAGCTTGAGATACTCAAAGGCCAGCGCAAGCCCGGCGATCGGCTCGACGAGCGACAACTGGCCGATCATTTCGGCGTTTCACGCACGCCCGTGCGCGAAGCGTTGCAGCGGCTGGCTGCGAGCGGGCTTGTGGTCTCGCGCGGGCGTCAGGGGTTGCAGGTCGCGCAGCTATCGCTCGCCGACCTTCTCGATGCCTTCAGCGTCGCAGCCGAGATGGAGGCTCTTGCTTCAGCACAAGCCGCTCGCCGTATCCGGCCGAACCAGCGGGACAGCCTCGAGGCGGCGCATCAGGCCTGCGCGGCCGCCGCAGGCGTTCGGGACGTCGATGGCTTCTACGAGGCCAACCTCGAATTTCATGAAATGATCGCTGCGGCCAGCCACAACCGCGTTCTGCGCGACGAATTGCGCCGGCTGACGGTAAAGATTTCGCCGTATCGCAGGACCATCACCTTCCAGCCCGGCCGGATGGAATCCTCGATCCCCGAGCACGAGCAGATCATGCAGGCGATCTTCCGCGGCGACGCCACGCAAGCAAGCCAAGTCATGCGCTCGCACGTCACGCTGCTCGGCGACGGTCTTTCCGACCTGCTGCACTTTCTGCAGCTTTATGGCGATCAGAAGCTTTTGGCTGAACTCACCTGAATGACACGGTCAGGCCTGCCGTGCGGCCATCACGCGGCCATTCCTGGAAAGCAGGTCACGCAGCTCCCTGATCGGCGGAAACACTTCCTGATTCCAGTCGGCGCCCTGCGCATCATAGGCGGCCTGCTCCAGCTCGACGATTATCCGATCTTCCTCGAACACGCGATTGGTGAACCAGGTCAAGACGGGCCATGCCAGGTCCAGCACCCCTGGGATTTTTGGCCGGCGAACCGAAAGGTGAATGAACGACCTGTTTTTCCGCTGTTCGACGTCTACCGGCGTGTAGCCAAGCCATACGTACAGGGCCGGTACGTCGCCACCCCCAGCAAAGAAACGTAGCGTCTGGTGCGGATATTCGGTGCGGATGGTCATGAGGTCGCGCGGCTTGGACGCGTCAGACCGGAAACCTCCGGTGATCAGGGATTCGCCGAGCGGTTGCTTCGAGTCCGGCCGCGCGAACGTATAGTCGAGCTCCATCCAGCCCTCGCCCGCCCGCCTGCCGAGATAGCGCGGCGTGACCTTTCCGGTCGTTCGAATGTGCAGAAACTGATGGTTCATATCCATCAGGTTTTCATGCATGAACGTATAATGGCAATTGACGATCCGGCCGAAGCTTCGCGTCTTGTAGGCCTTGTCACCGGCGGCGCCGAGGCTTGCGGGCGGCGGCGCGGCCGGCAAGCTGCCTGGCCATATGAAGATGATGCCATCGCATTCGGCAGACGGATATACCCGCACGCCGTTGGGCTGTTTACCCTTGCCGATATAGGGAACATCGCACTTTCCCGAGGCGTCATAGCTCCAGCCGTGATAGCAGCAATGCACCCTGCAATCTTTCACGCTCCCCTTGGACAAGGGCACCTGGCGATGGGCGCATCGATCTTCCAGCGCATAGACGTCGCCCTGTTGTGGACGCACGATCGCGATCGGCTCGCCGGCAAAAGAAGACGCGACGACTTGCCCTTTTTTGACCTCATGCGACCAAGCCACCGGATACCAGTGATCCGGGTGCGCGCCGACCCGGCGCAAATCCACTGGTGCGCTGCTGATATTCGTTTCGGCTGCTTCGGCGGAATCCAACTCCATATCCACGGCTTCAACTCCCCGTTGCCCCGAGGTGGATCGTAAGGATCTCCTCGGGGGTTTCGCTGACATCGATAGTTTGCGTATTGCTTCCGACGAACTCGAGGATCGTCTTCGCCCCATCACGCCGCATTCCGCCAACGAGGGAAATGTTCACGTGATAGGCTTCGCCCGTGTCAAACCGGGTGCATTTGATCCAAAAGCGCATCGGCATACCTGCTGGCGACACTGAGCTGCGATGATGACTATCTCATGTCAGGGTGCCGCCCGCAATTCTCGCGCGGCGGCCACCATATTCACCAGCGCGGGCCGCACCTCCTCCCAGCGCCGCGTCTTCAGCCCGCAATCAGGGTTGATCCAGAGCTGCGAATCCGAAAGTTGCTTCCGTGCCAGGGAAATCAGATTTTTCATCTCCGCGGTCTCGGGTACGCGCGGCGAATGAATGTCGTAGATTCCCGGCCCGATCTCGTTGGGGTATTTGTAGTTCTTGAAGGCTTCCAGCAGTTCCATTTTCGACCGGGATGTCTCAATGGAAATAACATCCGCGTCCATCGTCGCAATGGCATCGATGATGTCGTTGAATTCGGAATAGCACATGTGGGTATGGATTTGTGTTTCGTCGGCGACCCCCGACGACGAAACGCGGAAGCTGTCCACCGCCCAGTCAAGATACGCTTTCCATTCGGATTTGCGCAACGGCAACCCTTCCCGGAGCGCAGCTTCGTCGATCTGAATCATGGTGGCGCCGGCGCTTTCGAGATCCATCACCTCATCCCGGATCGCCAACGCGATCTGACGACACGCCTCGCTCCGTGGAATGTCGTCGCGGACGAACGACCAGTTGAGAATGGTCACGGGTCCCGTCAGCATCGCCTTCATCGGCTTTTTGGTCAACGACTGGGCATAGCGCCACCACTCGACCGTCATCGGTTTGGGCCGGGAGACGTCGCCGAACAGGATCGGCGGACGGACATAGCGCGATCCATAGGATTGCACCCAGCCATGTCTGGTGAAGGCGAAGCCGGACAGTTGCTCGCCGAAATATTGCACCATGTCGTTACGCTCGAATTCGCCGTGAACCAGTACATCAAGCCCGATCTCCTCCTGCCATCGCACGGCACGTGCGGTTTCCCCTTTCAGGAATGTTCGATATTGCGCATCGCTTAATGTCCCCCTGGTATGGGCGGCGCGGGCGGCACGAACATCTGCGGTTTGCGGAAACGACCCGATCGTGGTGGTCGGGAATTTGGGAAGCGCAAAACGCTCGCGCTGAACCCTGGCGCGATGGGCGAACCCGCTTCTGCGGCGACGCATCGATTCATTGATGGCCGACATTTGCCGGGCGACGTTCGCATGATGGATTTTCGGCGATGCCTTGCGGCTTGCCGCCGCCTGTTCGGACGCTGCGAGCACCTCCGACGCACCGGCTCGGTCGCCGCCCAGTGCCTGGCCGAGCGTGGCGAGCTCTTTCATCTTCTGGACCGAAAACGCCAGCCAGCCCTTCACTTCGGAATCGAGATCGATCTCGAGATCGAGGTCGATCGGTACATGCAGCATCGAGCACGAGGGCGCGAGCTGAACGCGATCCTTGCCTAGCCTCGCAACGGCAGGCTCGAGCCGTTCGAGCAACGCAGGAAGATTGGAACGCCAGACATTGCGCCCGTCGACGACGCCGAGCGACAGCACGAGATCCTTTCGCACACGGGACGCTATCTGATCCAGCTGTTCGGGAGCGCGGACGAGGTCGACGTGAAGGCCTGCAACGGGAAGCGCCAACGCGGTTTCAAGATTATCGCCGATCGCCCCGAAATAGCTCGCGAGCATGATCTTGATACCAGGCATTTCGAGTGCGAACCGTCCGTAAGCCCGGCGCAGCGCGCTACGCGCTGTTTCGTCGAGGTCGAGCACCAGACATGGTTCGTCGAGCTGAACCCATTCGGCGCCGCGGCTGGCGAGCTCCCGAAGGACCTCGATATAGACCGGCAACAGCCGGTCCAGCAGCGAGAGCGGATCGAATCCGGCGTTGGCGCTCTTGCCGAGTTTCAGAAACGTCACGGGACCGACCAGCACCGGGCGCGTCTGATAGCCGAGACTCTTCGCTTCTTCATATTCTTCGATCGGCTTGCGCGAGGAGAGCGTGAAGGTCTGACCGTCGTGAAATTCAGGCACCATGTAGTGGTAGTTGGTGTCAAACCACTTGGTCATCTCCTGCGCGGCCGCGCCATGCCCGTGATGGGCGTGACCGCAATCCGCGCCATGGTCTTGGTTCTGCGCTCCGCGCGACATCGCGAAGTAGGTCGTGAGCGCAACCGGGCCACCCTTCCAGCCGTAGATGTCAGGAATGGCGCCGACCATCGCGCTGGTATCGAGCACGTGGTCGTAGAGTGAGAAATCGTTGGAGGGAATAACCGTCACGCCAAGCGATTTCTGCCGCGCCCAATTGGCCGCGCGTAAACCGGCGGCGGCTTCGAGCAACTGCGCTTCGGTGGATTTTCCGGCCCAGTAGCTTTCAAGCGCGAATTTCAGTTCACGTCGCGGGCCGATGCGCGGCGTACCAAGCGTAGCAACAGGAAGTTTGAGAAGAGACATAGCTTCAACCCCTTGATCTGGGGGCAAATGCCATGGCGGATGCGTGCAGAGGACGTCGCGTGATGCGACATCTGCTTGGCGCACCACCGGGACACCCCGCCCGTGGACGAACAATGTTGTCGGGGCAGGTCTCCTGGCTCGCGGGTCGTCGCTACTGTCCGGCCTTCCCGAAGCCGCATGGCTTCAGTGACGCTAGTTGGACAGCGGCTCGCCGCTTACAGTTGCGGGGGCAGCGTCGGCATTGCACCGGCTTCCCTCTTAGCTCCGGATCAAGCAGGACCCGGAGAACCCAAACAGAAGCCGAATATCTGCAAGTGGATACCTTCGTCAACGGGGCCTTCGCAGACAGGGGCGCTCTCGCAATTCACAACCTTCCACAATGAACCGTTGCCGCGCTCCAAGGAATCATTGACACTCCGCCACGAATATCCCCACATATGGGTGTCACGGTCCATCAGATCGCAATATCTGGTGGCTAAGAGGGAAGCCGGTGAATCGCGTTTGGGGCGCGAAAATCCGGCACTGCCCCCGCAACTGTAAGCAGTGAGTTGTTCCCAATCCGTACGCCACTGATGCGGTTTCGCATCGGGAAGGCCAAGGGAACAACAGCGACCTGCAAGTCAGGAGACCTGCCGCGACAGCAAAAAAACGTCCACGGACGGGGTGTCCGGCGGTCGCTTGCATGCGCTGTCCGGCTCATCGCTGCCGGGCAATTCTGCAGCGCCCCTTGTTGCCCCGTCAAAAACCAACACGCGAACTTCGGGGCCATCTGATGTCTTTAGACCTGCACGCGGAAAATGCTTCCGCTCCTATCATCCACTTGCGTCCGGAATCGCTCGCTGCCGTTCCCAGCGAGCCCGCCATGCAGATCATCCGCCGCAACGGCAAGGTGACGCCGTTCGATTCGGGAAAGATCGCGGTCGCCATGACTAAGGCGTTTCTTGCGGTCGAAGGAAACACCGCAGGTGCCTCGCGACGCGTTCATGAGACCGTCGAGCAGCTGACGGCGGACGTCGTCACCGCATTGATGCGCCGCGCCGGTGAGGGCCGCACGTTCCACATCGAGGATGTGCAGGACCAGGTCGAACTCGCGCTGATGCGGAGCGAGAACCAAAAGGTCGCCCGCGCCTACGTGCTCTATCGCGAAGACCGCGCCCGCAAACGCGCGGAAGAAACTATCGCACAAGCATCCGAAGCCCCGCAGTCGGCTATTCACGTCACCTTGACCGACGGATCGCGCGTCAGGCTCGACAGCAAGCGGCTCGAACTCATCGTCACCGAGGCTTGCGCCGGTCTCGACGGCGTGTCCCCTGCCCCGGTCCTGACCGAGACTCAGCGCAATCTCTATGACGGCATCAGCCAGGATGAATTGGCGCTAGCCTCGATCATGGCCGCGCGAACGCTGGTCGAGCAGGAGCCGAACTACGCTTACGTCAGCGCACGTCTGCTCCTCGACAAGCTTCGCGGCGAAGTTCTGTCCTATGTGCACAAGACATCGACCAGTGCCTCGCAGGCCGACATGGCCACGCGCTATGCCGACTATTTTCCGGAATATGTGAGGACCGGTATCGCCGCCGAACTGCTCGATCCCGAACTGGCCCGCTTCGACCTCGGCCGGATCGCCGCGGCGCTGAAGCCGGAGCGCGATCTGAAATTCCAGTTCCTCGGCCTGCAAACGCTGTACGATCGCTATTTCCTGCATGTCCGCGGCAAGCGCATCGAGTTGCCGCAAGCGTTCTTCATGCGCGTCGCCATGGGGCTGGCCTTGCGGGAGATCGATCGCGAAGCGAAAGCGATCGAATTCTACGGCTTGCTGTCGTCGTTCGACTTCATGGCCTCGACGCCAACGCTGTTCAACGCCGGCACGCTGCGCCCGCAGCTTTCATCGTGCTTCCTTACCACTGTTTCGGACGAGCTCGACGGCATCTTCAAATCCATCAAGGACAATGCCCTGCTTGCGAAATATTCCGGCGGTCTCGGCAACGACTGGACGCCGGTGCGCGGGTTAGGGGCCCACATCAAGGGCACCAACGGCGAAAGCCAGGGCATCATTCCGTTCCTCAAGGTCGCCAACGATACCGCGATCGCTGTCAACCAGGGCGGCAAGCGCAAGGGCGCGGTCTGCGCCTATCTCGAGACCTGGCATGTCGACATCGAGGAATTCCTCGATCTGCGCAAGAACACCGGCGACGATCGCCGCCGCACCCACGACATGAACACGGCCAACTGGGTGCCGGATCTGTTCATGCAGCGGGTCCAGGCCGATGCGGAGTGGACGCTGTTCTCGCCGGACGAGACGGCTGACCTGCACGATCTCTATGGCGCGGACTTCAAGGCCGCCTATGAGGCCTACGAGGCCAAAGCCAAAGCCGGCGGCTTGCGCGTCTGCAAGACCGTGCGGGCGAGCGACCTGTGGCGGCGCATGCTGACCATGCTGTTTGAAACCGGCCATCCCTGGATCACCTTCAAGGACCCCTGCAATCTGCGCTCGCCGCAGCGGCATGTCGGCGTGGTTCATTCCTCGAACCTTTGCACCGAGATCACGCTCAATACCTCGGCCGACGAAGTCGCGGTCTGCAACCTGGGCTCGGTGAACCTGCTCAATCACGTCGGCAGCAAGGGCATCGATCGCGCCAAACTGAAGCGCACGGTCACATCAGCGGTGCGCATGCTCGACAACGTCATCGATATCAACTTCTACACGATCCCGGAGGCGCGGCGTTCCAACCTGCGTCACCGCCCGGTCGGGCTTGGCCTGATGGGCTTTCAGGAAGCGCTGCAACTCCAGCGCATCCCGATTGCGTCCAATGACGCCGTCAGCTTTGCCGATCTCAGCATGGAAGCGATTTCGTACCACGCGATCGAAGCTTCTGCCGATCTCGCCGCGGAACGCGGAGCCTATCCGAGTTTTGCGGGATCGTTGTGGTCGAAGGGCATCCTGCCAATCGACTCCGTCGAGCTTCTCGCCGAGGCGCGCGGCGCGCTCGATCTCGACCGTTCGTCGACGCTGGACTGGGACCGCCTGCGCAACAAGGTCAAGTCGGCCGGCATGCGGAACTCGAACGTGATGGCGATCGCGCCGACGGCGACGATCTCCAACATCTGCGGCGTATCGCAATCGATCGAACCCAACTATCAGAACCTGTTCGTCAAATCGAACATGTCGGGCGACTTCACGGTCGTGAATGATTTCCTTGTCCGTGACCTCAAGACGCGCGGCCTCTGGGACGAAGTGATGGTGTCCGATCTGAAATATTTCGACGGCAGCGTCGGCCAGATCGATCGCATCCCGGACGATCTCAAGGCGCTCTACGCCACCGCCTTCGAGATCGACAGCGTCTGGCTGATCGAGGCGGCCGCGCGCCGGCAGAAATGGATCGACCAGTCCCAATCGCTGAATCTTTATATCGCCAATCCCTCCGGCAAGAAGCTCGACGCACTTTATCGTCTCGCCTTCAATCGCGGGCTCAAGACCACCTACTACCTGCGATCGAGATCGGCGACCCATGTCGAGAAATCGACGCTGAAGGGCACGGACGGTAAGCTCAACGCGGTCTCGGTCACCTCCGCGATCTCGCACGCGCCGATCATCGTGCCGGCCGCGCCCGACCTTGAAGGGGTCAAGGCCTGCCGGATCGACGACCCCGATTGCGAAGCCTGCCAGTAAGGAGAGAAAAAATGCTCGACTGGTCAGACACTGAACCCGCCGCGGCCGCGCCAATCCCCGCGGTCCTGCGACCCGTGCCGCGCAGCAAGCCGGAAGTTACCGATCACGCGAATACCGGCCTGATCGACCGCACCGGAGGCCGCGTTTCGGTCGACGAAAAGCGGATGATCAACTGCCGCGCCGACGTCAACCAGCTGCTTCCGCTCAAGTATAAATGGGCGTGGGAGAAGTACCTCGCCGGCTGCAACAATCACTGGATGCCGACCGAAGTCTCGATGCAGGCCGACATCGCGCTCTGGAAATCGCGCGACGGCCTCACCGACGACGAGCGACGCGCCATCAAGCGCAACCTCGGCTTCTTCGCAGCATCCGAAAGCCTGGTCGCCAACAACATCGTGCTGGCGATCTATCGGCACCTGACCAATCCCGAGTGCCGGCAGTACCTGCTTCGCCAGGCCTTCGAGGAGGCCGTCCACACCCATACGTTCCAGTACGTCGTCGAGAGTCTCGGCCTCGACGAGGGCGAGCTGTTCAACATGTACCGCGAAGTGCCCTCGATCACCGACAAGGCGGCGTGGGCGCTGAAGCAGACAAAACACCTGGAAGATCCCGCTTTCGCGACCGGCACGCCGGAGACGGATCGGGCCTTTCTGCGCGACCTGATCGCCTTCTACGTCGTGTTCGAGGGCATGTGGTTCTATACCGGCTTTGCGCAGATCCTCTCGCTCGGCCGGCGCAACAAGATGGTCGGGATCGCCGAGCAGTATCAGTACATCCTGCGTGACGAGAGCATCCATCTGAACTTCGGCATCGACGTGATCAACCAGATCAAGATCGAAAATCCGCATCTATGGACACCGGAGTTTCAGGGCGAAGCGCGCACCATGATCCGCCAAGCGGCCGAACTGGAGGCGGCTTACGGGCGGGATACGATGCCGCGCGGCTTCCTTGGCCTCAACGCCGCCCTTTGCGAGCAGTACATGCACTTCATCGCCAATCGCCGTTGCGCACAGATCGGTCTGGCGCCGGTGTTTGCGGAGACCGAGAATCCATTCCCGTGGATGTCGGAGGCGATGGACCTGAAGAAGGAGAAGAATTTCTTCGAGACGCGGGTGATCGAATATCAGAATGGTGGCGCACTGAGCTGGGACTGAAGGCCCGCAGCGCTCGCGATGACCATGGCAAAGGCCCCGGACAGCTCCGGGGCTTTTCGCATCGTGACGTCTGGGGCGCCGCGCCCCAATTTGTCGCTTCCGGCGTAGCCGGCAACTATCGGCCAGATTTGGGACTTGCCCTGACGTTGATTCGGAAGGCCTATTCGGCCCTAGCGTCCCGGTTCTGACAATCCTATCGCGGCAGGCACTTTTACGAATGTCAGAACCAAAGGGACACTAGCAACCATATGATTCTAGTGTGGCTTTGACTCTGACGTTCCTTCGAAGAACTCGGGGCCACACTGAAAGGAACGTCAGTGTCGCCACACTAGAGCTGCGCGCTCTCGCCACAGGCACTTCGGAGCATATCCGGTTACAATATTGTGAGCCGTGTCCCCCAATGGAATGAAGTCTTTATGCGGGGTGTCTATTCCGGTAAAGAGAGACCACTGAGAGGAAGCCCAGATGAAAGCGATCATTCTCCTGACGGCCGCAACGGTGCTTGTTGCAACCGCCCCCGCGATGGCAAGGCCAATCTACGGCCAGAGCATCTATTGCGCGACCCGGGAAGCCGGAAACCCACATAGCAAATATTGCGACTATCTGGCCTGGAGCGGCTGGCGGCGGCGAGGCGGCTGGGATTCCTCGCTGGACAACGCCTGTCTGATGAACCCGAGCTTTGTGCCGTCCGAGTGCGGCGGGCGCTGGTAAGCTAAGCAAGGTAGTCAATCGGGCGCATGGCGGGATCGCCAGCGCTTTGATATCTAGCCTTGTATGCAAACCAACTACGTGGCGCTGGCCGTCGTGGTCGCCTACATGGCCGGTCTCGGCCTGCTGACGAGCATCGTGCAGCGGTCGGTGACGACGGCAACGACATTCACGTCCGGCACCACGGGGTCCGGGGTTCCTGCCGTTCTGGTAGGGCTCATGCTGATGTCCGAATTCATCGGCACATCGGCCAGCGTCGGCACGGCCCAGGAAGCCTACATTTCCGGCATCTCGGCATCGTGGAACATCATCGCGCTCGGCGCGGGCTTTTTGTTCTACGCCTGGTTTCTCGCCGGAAAATACAAGGAGTCCGGGCACAATACGATCTCGGGCGTATTCGCCGAGGTCTATGGGCCCTCGACCAAGGTCGCCACCTCGCTCGTCATGATCTTAGCGCTCCAGATCGTGGCGGTGGCGCTGTACGCGGGCGGCGGGGCTATTCTCGGCGTGCTGCTTGCCGTCGATCGGACATTGGCGACCGTCATTTGCGGCGTCGTTGCCGTTCTCTATGTCTTCGTCGGCGGCATGCGGTCGGTGGTCTATACCAATGTCATCCATTCGCTGATGAAGTATGCCGGCGTCGGCATCGCCCTGTATTTTGGATTGACGAAGGTGGGTGGCCTTAGCGAATTGCAGACGCATCTGCCGCCGGCAATGTTTTCTTGGACCAATGTCGGCGTCAGTCAGATCTTTGCCTGGTTCATCGCCGGCATGGGCGCGACTTTCTCGACCCAGTATGTCATTCAGGCGATCAATACGGTCGAGACGCGGCAGAAGGCACAAGTCGCAAGCTTCAGCGCGGCGGTGCTGCTGATACCCTTCGGCATCGCGACCGCTCTGATCGGCATGTGCTCACTGATGCTCTATCCCGGCATCAAGTCCATCAACGCCTTCTCGGCACTGATCGCCGACATGAATGGCCCGATGGCAGGCATCGTCGCCGCAGGACTGGCAGCTTCGCTGTTCGGCACGATCTCCGCGATCAGCGTTTCAACGGCTACCCTGCTCTACAAGGATTTTTACACCCGCTTCGTGAGCGCGGCAGATGACGAGCGACGGTCGCTTGTCTTCGTACGGGTGACGACGGTCGTTGTCGGCCTGTTGCCGATCGCGCTTGCGATCTACACGCCGAACGTCCTGCAAATCACCTTCCTTGCAAAAGCGATCAGGGCCTCTCTGTCGGTTCTGGTGCTGCTCGTCTTCTACGCGCCTTGGCTCGGCACCAAAGGCGGCGCGCTGTTCAGCATCATCGGTTCGATGGTTGCCACCATCGCCTGGTTTTTGATGGGAAATCCCTTCGGCATCGACAACGCTTACGTGGCGCTTGTCGTCCCGCTGGTCGTGATGGTCACGAGTTCATTGCTGGCGTGGCGACGGACAGGCCCAACGATGCCGAAGCAGGAGTTGCGGTAAATTTCCGCGAAAACAGGCTGATTTTCCCGTAGTTCTCCTGCCGAGAACAAAGTTCCAGAGTTCGCGGTCATGGACACGTCATTTAAACCAGTCACGCTGGACTTTTCGAAGTAGCCGAGCGCTTTCGCTCTCTGGGGTAGGTGAAAAAAGGGCGGCGCCCGGCTACTCGGCCGCGCGGCGGTGCGGCCTTTTTATAACATCATCAATGATTTAAAATTTCGTCTTCATTCGCCATCGCAATGGCGGATAGAGCCAGCGATACCGAAGCTGAAAACAGAACCGCCGTGAACCCCTGAGGTTCACGGCGGTTTCGGTTTCGCTGGTCCGTTGGCTTACAGCTTGATGCGGAAGCCGGTCACGACAGCGGCCGTGCTGATGTCGTGACCCGGCGCAGGTCCAGAAAAGTTGATGCCTTGGAGGACCTTGGTGCCGGGGTTACCCGGGAAAGCCGACGCCAAGCCACCGCTCACCTGAGCCCAGGTCGCGCCGGCATAGACGTCGAGATGCTTATTCAGGGCGTAGTCGGCCAGGAACGAGACCTGGTCGTAGCCGCCGGCGCACGTGATCGCGCTCGCGCCGCCAGCCGCCGGACAAATGTTGGTGTTGTCGGCAATGTAGGAGTTCTGGTTCACGTGGTAGTACGCACCAGTGAGGCTCAGACCCCAAGCGAAGTCGTACTTCACGCCCGCCCAGTAGAAATCGAAGACGCGCGCAGTTGTGAAGGCGTTGTTGTCGAGCGTTGTAAGCAGGTACCCGCCGGCGGCGTCACCCTGGGTGATCGGCGTCTTCGGATTGGAATTGCGGACGTTGGAATAGCCGGCGAAAATCGTGAACTTGTCGACCGGCATCGGCTCGGCCTTGACGGCCTTGGTGTACCCCGAATAGGCCGCACCACCCGGCCGGCCAAATTCCCAAGTATACTTGCCCATGACCGATATCTCTTGATCGTCGGACATGTTCGCGAAGAGCGACGTGGCGTTGAGCGGAAGGTTGGCGGCCGATTGAAGGTTCACGACGCCATGTTCCTTGGTGTAGGTCGCCTCTGCGGAGAAGCCACCCACATGTCCGCCGAATACGAAGGAGTAAGCGTCACCGAAGAAACCGGTGGCATTGCCACCGTTGGAATACATCGCACCAGCCGTGATCGGGCCGTTGTCGTAGACATACTTCACTGAATTATCCCACCGCGCTGCTTGGGTGCTGCCGGAGCCGCCGTTCGTGCCGGAATAGCCGAGCAGCGAGAGGGCGTAGGACAGCGCCATCGGGTCGTAGGTCGCAATACCGTCGAGCTCGAACGAATTGGTCCGGCCGATGGTGAGCGTGCCGTATTGCTTGTTGCTGATGCCGCCCCAGAGCTGGCCGTTGAAGGCCTGGCCGCAGCGGCCGCTGTCGGCATTGGAAGTCTGCTGGTTGTAAGCGATGCCGGCGTTCTGCAGGAACGAGCTACAGCCGTCGGAAAGCGTGCCTCTCAGCGGATCGACACCGGTGTCGAGGCGCGCAATCGCCTTCCAGTCGCCGCCCAGCGGCTCTTCGACTTTCACGCCGATGAAGGACTGCTGAAGGGCGCTATGTTGAACCGTCGCGATCGACTGCCCTGTGTAGTTGCGGGTGGTCGTGAACGGCGAATATTCGAGACCCGACACCACGGCGCCAAGCGGCCGGCCGTTGGTCTGATAGGCGCCACCGAGGTCGAGCACGCCGATCGGCGTGATGCCCCAGAAGGTCAGGTTGTCCGGGATCACGTCCGGTACTTTCGGCGGCACCCAGTCCGCGGCGTAGGCGGTGCCCGCCAGACCTGTCACTGCGAGCGCAATCGCGAGCGCTTTCTTCATTTTGAAACCCCCAAGTTGGCCACCCCCGTAGACGGAGCGAGCGCTCCGGCTACCAATCGTTGTGTCTGGCCGAACACAACGGTCGATATATCAGATGGAACATAACGAGGCCACAAGTGCAGCCAAGCAACAGTGGAAGGCAAAATTCGATTTGAGTTGCCTATAGCAGGATTTGTGATTTCAACCGTACGGAGCGCCGCATTCGGTTACCTTGCGACGCCTGCGGGCCTGGCTGGATGAGATGTCGAGGATCATCCGAAGGAAGTCGGGCTGGCGAGGATCGGTCAGCCCTTGGTCCGATGGCCGATATCCGCGCGCAGGGCTTGCAGCTCCTTGCGCGCCGCGCTCTCGGCCGACCGCTCGATTTTCCGATAGCGTTCGATCAGCGACAGGCCGAACGGCGTCAGCATGGCGCCGCCGCCATTCTTGCCGCCGGTTTGCCGATCAACCGCGGCGCGCTGGCAGATGCGATTGATTTCGTCGACCAGATCCCATGCCCGCTTGTAGGACATGTTCATCGCCCGCCCGGCCGCGGAGATCGAGCCACAGCTATTGATGTTCTCGAGCAAAAGAATCTTGCCCGGACCGATCCGCCCCTCCGGGTCGAGATCGATCCGAACGCTGAGCGAAGGCAACGATGGCGACGGTGACTTGCGCATGGTCCGCCTGATCATCCAAGCCGGCGAGAAATCTCGCCGGCATCATCGCTACCCAAGAACCCGGTTGATTCGCATCAATAACAATTGCGCGGATCGACCTGGGCGTACTGCCCCGACGGATATTTGTAGTAGCAGCCGCCCTGGGCGAGATAATAGCCGGGCCGCGCCGCAGCCTGGGCTCCGGCAATGGCGCCGATGGTTCCGCCAGTGATGGCGCCGACGGCTGCGCCCACCGGCCGGCCACTGATCAGGCCGCCGAGGACGCCGCCAACAATGGCACCGCCAACCGCACCCGCCGCCGGATCCGGCCCCGGGGGCGGCGGCGGTGCGTAAGCCGCTGCGGGGGGCGGATAGCCCGGTCCGGGGTCCATGTCGTCGTCCGGACCGCCGGCGACGTCATCCATCACCTCCACATCCGAGACGTAGGCCGGAGGACCATCCATGGGTTGCGGGTAGAAGTACCAGACGCCGCCGACATCCCACCACCAGCCAAAGCGGCCATTGTGCATCTCGTGACGCCACCGCCCGCCTTCCCAGGCCAGATGTCCGTGATAGGGCCGGCCACCAAAATTTCGCGTCGGGAAATTGCCGCGCACAAAGCGCTGACCTTGCTGGCCCTGTGGTCCGCGCACCGCCTGACCTTGGAACGCCTGACCTTGACCTTGACCGGCGCGAGGCGGCCCCTGACGCACCGCGGGCCCAGCCGGCTTCGCCTGCCCTTGCGGCGGCGGCTTGTGTTGCTGTTGCTCCTGGGCCTGCGCCGAGAACGCAAAAGCAGCCACGATCGATATCAAGGGAACGGCGATCCGCGAGCGCTTGAGAGCACGCATGGTACTGATTTCTCCACTGCCACGAGAGGCGGCATTATGGATCAGCCGGGCGTCGAAATCTACGTTAACGGGCGCGTTTGACACGTACGCACATGCAATGCCGCCGTCTTGCCACAAACATCCGGCCGCCGCGGACTTCCTGGCTGGGGCCGGGTTTTGCACCGGACTGGCGCTTCTTCGTGTTGCAAGGACCGCCGTTCGCTTTATAGACCTTAACGTCGCAGATTTGACATTCGCCGGCCGCCCCGCCGCCAGGCACTTTCGGATGCACGCATCCGGATCGGCGCATCGGGGTTCGAGGCCAAAGAGGACCGGACATGAGAAAATTGCTTGCCTTGATCGTCGTATTCTCCGCAACGGCTGCCTGGGCGCAGCAAGACGATGCGCCGGCGCCCGCGGCAAAGCCGGCGGTGCATGCCAAGTCGAAGACACCGAAAGCCGGCCCCCCGAAATCCCTTGCCGAGAAGCTGTTGGCCTGCCTCGAGATCGAGGACGAGAGCAAGGAACGGCTCGACTGCTACGATGCAGCGATCCCGCCCACCAAGCCGCCAAAGGCGAAGGCCGGGGCGGCGAACGGCGTGATGGATTGCCGCTTCGTCAAGGAGGAGGATGAGCGGTTGAAGTGCTTCAACGGATTTGCGGAAAAAATCCCGAAATTCTCCTCACGCTGACCCTGTCTCATCGGCTGGTTCCCGCTTCATCCAGTCTGTTGATAAGCCTGCCCTTGCCGTTTTCGGCCTGATCGCCGGGGCCTGCGGCATGTTAATCGACGTTTCAGTGTGGTGGATTTGACATTCGTAAACGAGCCCGCCGCGGCATCAAACGAATGTCAGAACCGGGACACTAGCCCTAGTTCTGACGGAAGAGAAATCATGCGGATTACCCTCGTCGGCTCTCGCCATTTCGGCGTGACGACCCTGCAAATGCTGCGCGGGCATGACGTCGACGTCGTCAGGGTTGTGGTTGCGGATGCCGAAGACCGGTTGGCTATGGCTGCGCGTGAGGCCGGCATCGAGGTGGTGGTTCAGGCCAATCCGAAACTGGTAGTCGCCTCCGAAATCGCCGGTGGCACCGATTTGATTGTCACCGCCCACAGCCATGCGCGCATAGCCAGGGAAGCGCTGGCCGCCTCCCGCCTCGGCGGAATCGGCTATCATCCGTCGCTGTTGCCGCGCCATCGCGGGATCGCGGCCGTCGAATGGACCATCCGCGAGCAGGACCCGATTGCCGGCGGCACCGTGTATCATCTCGCGGATCGGATGGATGCCGGCGCGATCGCGGCACAGGACTGGTGTTTTGTTGGGAAAGGCGAGACGGCCCGGCAATTGTGGGAGCGCGCTCTTGCGCCGATGGGCCAGAAATTGCTCGCCGAGGTTATCGACTACGCGAGGGCTCACAACGCGTTGCCGGCGAAGCCGCAGGACGAGCAATTTGCGACCAGCGCACCGGCACTCGCGAGTTAGCTTCCGCGGACGCCGCCCGAAGCATACCTTCAACGAGTTGACCTGCCAGACTCGATTCCAGACATAAATCCATGTTCTGGAATATGTTTTCATCGTCGAAAACATGACCGAAAGCACGTCGTGATGCCCGGCTGACCACTCGACGCTCATACGGACGGGGGATAAAATTTTCTCGCCGGCGCTGGTATCCAAGGCATCATCGGCACCCGAGGGACTTGTGCTCTCACCGATCAATGTGCATATGCGGACGGCCAGCGTAGTGACAATGCCGATGGGGGAATTGGAATGGAGCGTCTGAACAATACCAGGAAGTCTTTCGGCGTCACGCGTCGCCTGGTCTTCGCGATCGCAACCGTGCTTGCAGCCTCCGTCTGGAGCGACAGCGGTCACGCGCAGGCCGGCGGACCTTTCGCCGGTATGGCCGGCGTCTGGAGCGGCGGCGGTACGGTCACGCTGGACGACGGCTCGACCGAGCGCATTCGTTGCCGCGCGACCTACGCGGTCGGCGCCGGAGGCTCTGGCCTGCAACAGACGCTGACCTGCGCCAGCGACAGCTACAAGTTCAACCTGACCAGCAACGTGACCGCGCAGGGTCCGGCAATTTCCGGCAGCTGGAGCGAGACCAGCCGCAACATCAACGGCAATATCGAGGGCCGCGCGGGTGGCGGCGTGATTCAGGTTGTTGCCAGCGCGCCTGGTTTTAACGCGAACATTTCGCTGACGACACGCGGCAACAAGCAGTCGGTGGTAATCCGGGCTGAGAGCCAGTTCAGGGGCGCTTCGATTTCGCTGACGCGCAGCTGATTTCAGATTTCAGACCAAGGCCGGCGGGTCGCCATCACGGTGACCTGCCGGCTTTTTCATGCGCCGTGAGTTATCCAACAGCATGCGCATGAAGTCTTCCCAAGGGGATTCATCCCGCCGCGCATTATAGCATCGGCATATTTGCGCGTTGCAAAGGGAAGCTTGCTCGCTGATACCGGCCCGGCCCAGAGCCCCTGCCTCGCATCGCCGGTTTTGCCGTTCCCATGGATCGACCGCCTTCCAAACTTAAAGCCGCGCTGTGGATGGCGGGCTTCCTCAGTCTGATGCTGTTGATGGCGATCTCGGGTCGCGAGGCGGCACGCGAACTCAATATCTTTCAGATCATGGAGCTCCGTTCCGGCCTTGGCGTTTTGATGCTTTGCCCCGCGATCTACTTCGCCGGCGGCTTCGGGATGCTGCGAACATCGCGGCTGCCGATGCACGCAACGCGCGCCTTCCTGCATTATGCCGGCCAGTACGGCTGGTTCCTGGCGCTGACGATGATTCCGCTGGGACAGGTGGTGTCGATCGAATTCACCATGCCGATCTGGACGGCCATCCTCGCCGCCAGCTTTCTGGGCGAACGCATCACGATGTGGAAGGCGGCCGCGATCGCGCTCGGCCTCGTCGGCGTCTTCGTCATCGTCCGCCCCTCAGCGGGTGAGGTCAATGTCGGCCAATTGATCGTGCTGGCCGCTGCCGCTGTCCTTGGCGTCACGGTTGTGATGATGAAATCGCTGACCCGCACGGAGCCGGCGCTTGCCATCGTGTTCTGGATGATGGCGATACAGGTGCTGGCGGGCGCACTCCCTACCCTTCATGTCTGGGTTTGGCCGTCACCCTACGTCTGGGCCTGCGCGATCGGGGTCGCCTTCGGCGGGACGTTTTCGCACTTCTGCATGGCGCGCGCGATGCTTTACGCGGACGCCACGATCGTGGTGCCGATGGATTTCCTCCGCGTGCCCCTGACGGCGACCGCGGGCTGGCTGCTGTATGGCGAGCGGCTGGACGTTTTCACGATCCTGGGCGCATTGCTCATTCTGACCGGCAATCTTCTGAACCTGAAGACATCAGCACCAAAGCCCGCGCAGATCAGGGCTTAACCGGCTATTTCCCCGCGGCCTTGCGCAAGGCTTCGTTGATCCGATCCTGCCAGCCCGGTCCGCCCCCCTGGAAGTATTCGAGCACGTCCTGGTCGATCCGTAGCGACACCAGTTCCTTGACGCCGGGAACGGCGTTCGTCCTGGGCGGCGCTTCCGCCTCTTTCTTCGTTACCTTCTTGAATGCCGCCTCCGCTTCGGTACGGGCATCGTTCAGGGTTCGCGGTCGCCGCGGCTGGTCGGGCATCAGAGCTCCGGTTCCGAAGTTCGCAAGCTATCGCGGCTACCTCTGATGCGAACTTCGGAATCAAAGGAGCTCTGCCAATCCATGGTTGCTAGTGCGGCGTACGAATTTGAAGTTCCTATAATGCGGTCGCGGCAAGATAGTAGGAACTTCAAATTCGCCGCACTAGGTCAAATTCCTTCAAACAGAACGGTTGAGAGGTAGCGCTCCGAGAACGACGGGACAATGGCAAGGATGGTCTTGCCGGCGTTTTCCGGACGTTGCCCAAGCTTGATCGCGGCCGCAATCGCAGCGCCCGAGGAAATACCGCCGGCAATGCCCTCATTGCGCGCCACGGCGCGTGAGGTCTCGACCGCATCAGCGCTGTTGACCGTGATGATCTCGTCGATGACGGAGCGATCGAGGATGTCGGGAACGAAGCCGGCGCCGATGCCCTGGATCTTGTGCGACGAATGCTGCCCGCCGGAGAGCACCGGACTTTCCTCCGGTTCGACCGCGACAATCCTGACCGAGGGTTTGCGCGCCTTCAGCACCTGCCCGACGCCCGTAATCGTGCCGCCGGTCCCGACGCCCGCGACAAAGATGTCGATATTGCCGCCGGTATCGTTCCAGATTTCCTCGGCCGTGGTGCGGCGATGAATCTCGGGATTGGCGAGGTTCTTGAACTGCTGCGGCATCACGGCCTTCGGCGTCGTGCGCACCAGTTCTTCGGCGGTGGCGATCGCGGCCTTCATGCCCTGCCCCGCGGGCGTCAGGATGATTTCGGCGCCGAGGAAGGCCAGCATCTTGCGCCGCTCGATCGACATCGATTCCGGCATCACGAGCTTCAGCCGGTAGCCGCGCGAGGCGGCGGCGGACGCAAGCGCAATCCCGGTATTGCCCGATGTCGGCTCGATCAGCACCGTATCTGAATCGATCAACCCGGCCTTTTCCATCGCCACGATCATGGCAACGCCGATGCGGTCCTTTACGCTCGCGGCCGGGTTGAAATATTCAAGTTTGGCGAGAATGGTTGCGTTCGCGCCGCGCTCTCGCGGCAACCGTTGCAACCGCACAATCGGCGTGTTGCCGATCGCCTCCACGATGCTGTCGAAAACCCGGCCGCGGCCGCAATGCTGCGCGGCACGCGTCGTTGACGATTCATCCATGCCTCTTCCCCCGCATCAATGCGCTTCCGATTGTGAAGTCTTGTTTCAATTGCTGTTCAAATAGTGACGGTCTGCGCCGCGGCGCAAGCACCCGCGCGCCATAGTTCGCTGCGTCGCAAAAATGCGCAAGTTCGCCGAATATCGTAAAACCAACGCATTTGTGTTGCGGTATGGTCAAACTAATTGTTGTATGTTGCATTCGGGTTCAGATCGCAGGGGAGGCCTCGATGTCAGCAGTTGCTGCAGTCCTGTCCGCCGTAACGCACAGTCCTCGTGGGAGTGATCTGCCGACGTGTCCGGTTTGTGCGGATTCGATGGTGGCTGCTGAGGCGTCAGCCTATCTGGCCGATAACATCATCAGCTATCTCTGGACCTGCGACACCTGTGGCTATGGTTTTGTGACCAAGCATTCGCTCAAGCGTCTCGTCTGTAACTGAGTTCCATCATAGTTCGTCGGGTTTCGTTGGCTGGCTAGCGCGCAGCGCTTGCTGGATTTCGCCGTTAGTTGACCGATCAAGAGCTGCGGCGATCTAACGCGGCGCGATGTCGCCTTTTTCCCATTCGCTTTTCGTGCGTGCGCGAAAATCGGCAAACGTTCCCTGCGCAATCGCCTGCCTGATCCCGTCCGTCAGTTGCTGGTAGTACGCGATATTGATTTCGGACAGCAGCATCGCGCCCAGTGTCTCGCCGGACCGGACGAGGTGATGCAGATAGGCGCGAGAATAGTTTCGCGCCGACGGCCAGGGGCTGGTTTCGTCGAGCGGCCGCGAATCGTCGGCGTGGCGCGCGTTTCGCAGATTGATCTGGCCGTAGCGCGTGAAGGCCATGCCATGGCGGCCGTTACGCGTCGGCATCACGCAATCGAACATGTCGACGCCGCGCGCGACCGCTTCCAGGATATCGTCAGGCGTTCCAACCCCCATCAGATATCGCGGACGGTCCTTTGGAAGCACCGGGCCGACTTCCTCGATCATCGCCAGCATGACTTCCTGCGGCTCGCCCACCGCAAGCCCGCCGATCGCATAACCGTGAAAGCCGATATCGACGAGGCCCTGCGCGCTGGCCTGCCGAAGCTGCGGCAGATCGCCGCCCTGTACGATGCCGAACAGCATATAGCCCGCCGGCGCAGTCTCGAACGCGCGCTTGCTGCGCTCGGCCCAACGCAGCGACAGTTGCATGGCGCGATCGATATCGCTGCGATCAGCGGGCAGCCGGACGCATTCATCCATCTGCATCGCAATGTCCGAGCCGAGCAGCCGCTGCACCTCGATCGAACGCTCCGGCGATAATTCGACGATGGCGCCATCGATATGCGAGCGGAACGTAACCGCCTCTTCCTTGACCTTGCGCAGCTCCGACAGCGACATCACCTGGAAGCCGCCGGAGTCCGTCAGCATCGGGCCGTTCCACCCCGTGAAGGCTTGCAGGCCGCCGAGCGCCGCGATCCGCTCGGCACCTGGCCGCAGCATCAGGTGGTAGGTGTTGCCGAGCACGATATCGGCGCCGGCATCACGCACCTCACGCCAGTGCATGCCCTTCATGGCGCCGGCGGTGCCGACCGGCATGAAGGCCGGCGTCCGCACCACGCCGTGGGGTGTGGTCAGGCGTCCGGTTCGCGCGGGGCCATCGGTTGCAAGCAGTTCGAAATGGTTGGGCAGGCTCATGCAAGCGGCTTATCGCGTAACAATGGCGCCCTGTTCAACCCGCAGTAAGTAGTTTTCAGGCAAAATCGGTTGACGAGGCCCAGAGTCTTGCCCATAAGTCCGGTCCCATGATGTTCGCGACCACCAAAACCACGACCAAAACCAAGCCCTCCGGGGGCTCGGGAGGCGTGCGCGCGTAGTCAAACGACCGCATCATCTTGATCCGAAGCCCCGCTACCGAAAGGTTCGGGGCTTTTTTATTGCCCAAAATCCCACGGAGACGAACATGCTCAGAGACCCTGTTGTTGCCATCGCCGGCGTGACCGGCGCGGTCGGCCGAGAATTCATCGCCACGCTCAACAAGCGCGGCTTTCCGGTCAAGAAGCTCAAGGCGCTCGCGAGCAGCCGTTCGGCCGGCCAGACGCTCGGCTTCCGCGGCGAAACCATCACCATCGAGGAGCTGCGCGAAGACTCGTTTGGGGGTGTCGACATCGCACTGTTTTCGGCCGGCAGCAGCGTCTCGCGCAAGTTCTCGCCATCAGCGGTCAAGGCCGGCGCCGTCGTCATCGACAACTCCTCTGCTTTCCGCATGGACCCCAACGTCCCGCTCGCAGTGCCCGAGATCAACGGCCGGCGGATTGCCGAGCACAAGGGCATCATCGCCGTTCCGAACTGTTCGGCGATCACGGCATTGATGCCGCTATGGCCGATCCATCAAAAGAACCGCATCAAGCGCATGATCATCTCGACCTATCAGGCGGCATCGGGCGCTGGCGCCGCCGCGATGGAGGAACTGGTGGCATCGACCCGCGCCAATCTTGCCGGCGAGAGCTTTACGCCCACGGTGCTGCCGCATCCCTACGCCTTCAACGTCTTCAATCACGACACCAGGATCGATCCCGAGACCGGCTACAACGAGGAAGAGACCAAGGTCATCAAGGAGACGCACAAGATCTTCGAGGACGACCGGATCGCGATCGGCATCACCTGCGTCCGTGTGCCGGTGCTGCGCGCCCACAGCCAGGCCATCACCTTCGAATGCGAAAAGCCGATCAGTGAAAGCGAGGTTCGCAGGCTCCTGACCAACGCGCCCGGCGTGAAGGTGGTCGACGATCGTGTCCGGAACTACTTCCCGATGCCGATCGAGGCGTCAGGACAGGACGACGTGCTTGTCGGGCGCATCCGGCGCGATCTCAGCGATCCAAGCGGTCATTCGATCTCGCTGTTCGTCTCAGCCGATCAACTGCTCAAGGGTGCGGCGCTGAACGCGATCCAGATCGCCGAATTGCTGCCGGAGCGGGTTGCGGCCTAACTAGTTATCGCCTCGAAACAGGAGGCAGGCATCGCCGTAGGAGTAAAACCGGTAGCCGTTGTCGATCGCATGCGCGTAGGCGCGCTTCATGGTCTTTAGCCCTGAAAAGGCCGAGACCAGCATGAACAGGGTCGAGCGCGGCAGATGAAAGTTGGTAAGGAGCATGTCGACCGCGCGGAATCGATAACCCGGCGTGATGAAAATCGCGGTCTCGTCGGCAAACGGCCTGACCGTGCCGTCTTCAGTGGCCGCACTTTCCAGGAGCCGCATCGACGTGGTGCCGACCGCGACGATGCGGCCGCCTTTGGCGCGGGCCGCATTGAGCGCCTCGGCCGCCTCCGGCGAGATTGTGCCCCACTCGGAATGCATCTTGTGCTCGGCGGTGTCGTCGACCTTGACCGGCAGGAAGGTGCCGGCCCCGACATGCAGTGTGAGCCTGACGATGCCAACGCCGCGCTCGCGCAGCGCGGTCTCCAGTGCCGGAGTAAAATGCAGCCCGGCCGTAGGTGCAGCGACCGCGCCTTCGTTGGTCGCGAACATCGTCTGGTAATCAGCCGCGTCCTGCTCGTCGGGCGTACGTTTCGAGGCGATATAGGGCGGCAAAGGCGGACTGCCGAGGTCGGCGATGGCGGAGTCCAGCGCCGGCCCGTGAAACGAAAAC
This sequence comes from Bradyrhizobium erythrophlei, assembly GCF_900142985.1. Taxonomy (NCBI): domain Bacteria; kingdom Pseudomonadati; phylum Pseudomonadota; class Alphaproteobacteria; order Hyphomicrobiales; family Nitrobacteraceae; genus Bradyrhizobium; species Bradyrhizobium erythrophlei. Next base: position 6,722,992 of record NZ_LT670849.1, on the reverse strand, counting down.
GACAGCGTGACCTCGCCCTCTTCGCCCTTTTCTTCCACTTCGGCGTCGAGGTGGCCGAGCAGACACACCTTGCCTTCGTTGCCGAAGCGAACGAGGTCGCCGGCTGCGAGTTTCTTGGCCGGCTTGACCAGCGCCTGCCAGCGTGACGCATCGAGCCGCTTGATCAGCGTCGCCTCGATTTTCGGCTCGGTCTCGCGGCCGATGCGCCGTCCCCGGAGTTGCGCGGAGATCACCTTGGTGTCGTTGACGACGATCTGATCGCCCGCCTTCAGCCATTGCGGCAAATCGGACACGACGCGGTCGTGCAGGGAGCCACTGGCCTCGACGACGAGAAGCCGCGCGGCATCGCGCGGCTGGGCCGGCCGCAGCGCAATCCGTTCCGCCGGCAGTTCGAAGTCGAAGAGATCGGTGCGCATCTGGTTTCGCTATGGGCCGCTCCTCATCCTGAGGAGCGCGTTAGCGCGTCTCGAAGGATGAGGCCACCAAAGCTTTGCGGCCTCATGGTTCGAGACGCCCGCTTGCGCGGGCTCCTCACCAAGAGGGTCCAGCCCTATTGGGCCGCGTCCTGCGCCATGTGCGCCTTGACGATCTTGTCGGGATCCTTGACCGGCTCGCCGCGCTTGATCTTGTCGACATTCTCCATGCCTGACGTCACCTTGCCCCAAACCGTGTACTGCTTGTTGAGGAACGGCGCGTCGTCGAAGCAGATGAAGAACTGGCTGTCGCCGGAGTCAGGGTTGGCAGCGCGCGCCATCGAGGTGGTGCCGCGCACATGCGGCTCGGCGTTGAATTCGGCCTTGAGCTTCTGGCCGGAACCGCCGGTGCCGGTGCCTTGCGGGCAACCGGTCTGCGCCATGAAGCCGTCGATCACCCGGTGGAACACGATGCCGTCGTAAAATCCGTCGCGCACCAGTTCCTTGATCCGTGCGACGTGGTTGGGCGCAAGGTCGGGGCGCATCTCAATGGTGACGGGACCCTGCGTGGTTTCGAGGATCAAAGTATTTTCTGTAGCAGCCATGCTCTCTTCTCTCCTGGTGGAGGTTTACGGTTGTGAAATCTGATCGCAAAAGGGCGGCCGGCTATGGCGCCGGCCATTGTCTCTGTAAATGGCATCGGCGTGCAGCGCTGCAACGCCTCCATCGCCGCAATCCGGTACAATAAACGGTCGTTGTCGTCGGCTTGTTCCGATTCATAGGTCACACGGGGCCGGCCCAAAATCTCGCCCGTCCGGGTGAAACTGACGACAACGGTGATGTCGATGCCGACATGGGCGCGCGCCGGGTCCGGCGGTTGCCAGCACGTCCTCAGCCTCGCAAACACATCGGCGATGGTATTGACCTGCGCCGGTTGTGCCGGCGCAGGGGTGAGACCGACGAGCCAAAGCCCGGCCACGCATATCAGCGACAACTGGCGAGGGCGGCTCACCGATCACTTCAGGTCGGCCGCGACCTGAACCTTCACCATCTTGTCGGGATCGGTCACCGCGCCGCCCGGGGAGCTTGCGTCGGCTTTCTTCAGCTTGTCGACAACGTCCATGCCCTGCACCACATCGCCGATCACGGTATATTTGCCGTCGAGCGGCGCGCCGTCGCCGAACATGATGAAGAACTGCGAGTTGGCCGAATCCACGCTGTCACCCTTGCGCGCCATGCCGACGACACCGCGCTTGAAGTGGACGCTGGAGAATTCCTGCTTGAGGTTCGGATATTTCGATCCGCCGGTACCGTTGAAGTTCTGGCCATCGCCGGTCTGCGCCATGAAACCATCCATCACGCGATGGAACGGCACGTTGTTGTAAAAGCCTTCGCGGGCGAGCTGCTTGATGCGCTCGGCGTGCTGGGGCGCGATATCGGTGCGCAGCTTGATGACGATCCGTCCCTTGGTCGTATCGATGACGATGGTGTTTTGCTTGTCGGTCCCGGCAGGCAGCGGCTGGGCGATGGCAGGCGCGGCGCAAATCAGCGCGACGAAAACAGCGAGGATACGGATCATGGGAGCTTCCTGGGTGAGAGAAGGAGGTTTCAGCGGCCGAACTTGGCCTTGAGCCGCTTGGCGACCTGCTTGGGCACGAAGTTCGAAACGTCGCCACCCATACTGGCGATCTGTCGCACCAGTGTGGCGGTGATCGGTCGAACGGTCGGTGAGGCCGGCAGGAACACGGTGTGGACGCCGGGCGCCATGGTCTCGTTCATGCCGGCGATCTGCATTTCGTAGTCGAGGTCGGTGCCGTCGCGCAGGCCCCGGATCAGGATGGTGGCGTTGGCGCGCTTGGCTGCGGTGACAGTGAGGTCATCGAACGTGGTGCAATCGAATTCGCAGCCGCCGCTCTTGGCCACCGGTTCAAACACCTCCCGAAGCATCGACAGGCGTTCCTCCACCGTGAAAAGAGGAGCCTTTCCGGGGTGGACCCCGATCGCCACCACCAGGCGGTCGCAGAGGCCGACGGCATGCCGGACGACGTCCAGATGGCCATTGGTGACGGGGTCGAAGGAGCCGGGGTAAAGCGCAATTCGGGGCATGAAACCGTCCTACCCTGCCCCGTCCTGCCCCGCAAGCAGGTCCGGACCACGTCCAGGGCGGACCGCCAACGGTTATATTTCATCGGCCATTGAACGATCTAGGGCCCCCGCGCGTCTACCCGGCATACCGGCTTTGTTTCGTCGGGCCGGTCGCGACGAAACAATATGACGGTGGGACGAAACCATTTTCGGGCTTTTGGGGGCTTTGGCGAAGAACTCCGGAAACCGCGCGTTTGTATCAAGACACCAGACAACAGGGGCCACCAGGGCCCGGTGACAGGGGACCGTCATGATCAAGACCATTTCAGCCATTGCTCTTGCTGCGTGTGTAGCTGCTGCCCTGGCCGTTCTGCCGGGCTTTGCGCCATCCGTCGAAGCCAGCGTGCCGCGCCCGCTCGCGAAAGCCGACCGCCTCGATATCCACCTAACCGGCCGCGACTGCTCGGAGCAGGCCTGGCCGCATTTTGAAGCTTCCTGCCTGCGCAAGGTCGGTTCCAAGACCGCGGTTCGCGAGGCCCGCTTGGTTACGGCCGACCGCACGCCGTAGCGCTGTCCCCGAAATAATCGGGCATTCGAAGTGGAGGCCACCCCGCCTCCACTTCGTTTTTCAGGCTTGTGCTAACGGCACGCTCTGAGCGTGACGGAACACGTTCTTCGGATCGAACGCGGCCTTGATCTTCATCAGCCTCGTCAGGTTATCGCCCCAATAGGCCCTGGCGTATCCTTCGCCCAGATCGAGATCGCAGTAATTCACGTAACACGCGCCGGACACGTAGGGCCGCATCGCGGCATAAAGCGTCCGTATCATCGCGAGGTGCGTCTCCGTGGCGCCGGGACTATCCCACTGCGTGAAATACTGGATCAGGTATTTCGTCTTGCCGCGATGGACGAAGGCCGTGGCGTCGGAAGCGACGTTGTTGATCGCGCCGCCATAGCTGTCGAACAGCACGGCGATCTCGCCCGGCGCCTTCTGCAGACCGTCGAGCAGCGCAGAAATCCCCTGCTTGCTCATGGGCTCGACGATGTAGTCGGACTTGCCCTTCATCAGGACAGATTCGTAAGCAGGACCGCCGCCATTGAAGATGGTCGCGGCTCTCGCGAAGGTCAGCGTATTCGTGCTCAGCGTATCGGCCGCGCCCGACAGCTTTTGCAGGCGCTTCAGCTCGGCGATCAACCTACTTTCGGAATCGACCGACAAGCCCGCGATGTGCACCTTGATCGATCCGCCTGTCTCTTTTGTCAGGTGAAGCGTGCAGGTGATCGCGGGCGGCAGAGCGTCGAGCCAGTCCTGCCAGGCCATCACGACCTTGGTCGCCTGCGCCACCGGCCTGGTCCAGGTGATGGCGAATTTGGCGACCCGATTGACCGCGCTGGTGCGGAAACTGAATTTGGTGACGACGCCGAAGCTGCCGTTACCACCGCCGCGCAGCGCCCAAAACAGATCGGGATTTTCCTGCGCACTCGCGTTCAGGATATTGCCGGAGGCGTCGACGACCTCCATCGACAGCACGCTGTCGCAGGCAAGCCCGAACGGACGTCCCAACAGGCCAAAGCCGCCGCCGAGCGAATGGCCGGCCACCCCGACCGGAAAACAGGTGCCGGCGGGGATCGCCCGGCTGGAAGGCTCGAGCGCGGCGTAGACGTTCCCCAGGGACGCCCCGGAGCCGATCGCGACCGACTTCTTGTCGGCTGCGAGCTGAACGGCGGCCATGCCGCGCACGTCGATGACGAGATCGGCGCTTTGCGAAAATCCTTCATAGGAGTGACCGCCCGAGCGGATCGCAAAGCTCACGCCGTTACTGGCCGCCCATCGAATGGTGTTGCCGACGGCTTGCGGGCTGGATGCGACAACCCGCACTTGCGGCGTGATCTGCTTCCGCTTGCTGAAGGAGGCACTGTAGTCGAACCTGGGCGGCACACCGGCGCCGGAGACCAGCACCAGATCCTTTTGGGGATCGAGCGCCGCCTTCAAGGCCGCAATCGGCAGTCCCGTGTCGGCCTCTGCCTTGCGGATCGAGAGCGGCGAACTGCCGACGATCAGGTTGGCCGCGAAGACGCCGGAAGCTTGCAGAAATTCTCGCCGTTCCATTTGTCTTTGCCCCGTCGTCCCCCGCGACAGCCGGATGATCCTACTAGGGCGTATACTCGTAAATCCGATCCAACCAAATAGGCTGTCCGCTGGGCCATGAGGAGCGGACATGGTCAGTTCGCCCCAGCATGTCCGCTAAGTGCGGTGAGTTCAACCGGTCGCCGCAACACATTGGCTAAATCGCTCTGCTGGCGACTGGAAGTCCAGCGTTTTCCTCGGCCGCTCATTGAGCTGGCGTGCCACCTTGTTCAGCTCGGCCTGGGAGTGCGCCGCGAGGTCAAGGCCCTTGGGGAAGTACTGGCGCAGCAGGCGATTGGTGTTTTCGCTTGAGCCGCGCTGCCAGGGGCTTTGCGGGTCGCAGAAGTAGACATCGATATCTGTTTCCATGCTGAACCGCTTGTGGTCGGTAAGTTCCTTGCCGCGATCCCAGGTCAGGGATCTGTAGAGCTCATCGGGCAGTTTTCTTGCCTGCCGGATCAGTGCGTCGACCACGGTCTGCGTTTCCCTGTTCGGGACCTTGGCGAGCATCACATAACGCGAGTGGCGTTCGACCAATGTGACGATGTAGCTGTTCTTCGATCCACAGAGCAGGTCACCCTCCCAGTGGCCTGGCACAGCCCGATCCTCGACCGACGCCGGTCGCTCGCGGATCGAGACGGCGTCCGGGATACGACCACGCTGGTCTGCCTTCGCCGTTGCGTGCCGCGAGCGCCGGATTGGCCGTCGAGACCGCAGATGCTCCATCAGCTCTTTCTTCAGCACGCCGCGGGCCTGCACATAAAGGCTGCGATAGATGGTCTCGTGAGACACGCACCACGCCTCAGTCTCTGGATAGGCCCGCTTCAGCCAGCCTGCAATCTGCTCGGGCGACCAGTTGAGCTCCAGCTTTCTAACAACAGTCTGCCGCAACTGGCCATGTATCGCTAACTTGCACGGCTTTGGGCGCCGCGCCTGCTTCCATGCCAGTTTGTCAGCCGCCGCAGCCCGGTAGCGACCCACCCCGCCGTTGCGACTGATCTCTCGGCTGACCGTCGATGCTGCGCGACCCAGCATCCTCGCTATTGCCCGGACCGATTGGCCCTCAACAATGCCCCGAGATATCTCCTCGCGTTCCGCCATCGTCAGCGCCAGACGGGATCGGTGCCGGGCCGGCGGCACAATCCCGCCGCTGGGCCGCAAATGCGCAAAAATGCAGGAAGACGGCTTGCCAAAGGCCCGCCCGATCGACTTCAGGCCTTCACCCTTCTTCCAACGCTCCCAAAGCTCCGCGCTCTGAGCTGCCGTAAACCCAACCCGATGATACATCGCTGTCGCTCCACGTCCTCGGTCTAAGGTACGTGTTGCGCTGATCAGTTGAACTCACCGCCGATAGTGTTGCAAAAGTCGTTTTGCAGGAGATACAAAATTTCTGAGGGCAGCTGGCGCGTTATTCGTGTAATGATCTGAGGGACCTCATCGCCTTGCGCCAAATTCGTGGGCGACTTCGGTAGCGCGACCGAGACCATGCGAATCATCGATCTCTTTGCGCTTCAGATTTTCGCCAAAAATTTGGACCGCTGCAACTTTCGACTTTTGCAACACTATCTGCCACATCCAGACATCCAGCAAACAAAAACCCCGGCGCATTGGCCAGGGCTTTCTTCGCGCAAAAAGCGGCCTCGGACTGAGGGCCATCTCTGAAGCCAACCCCGGTAAAGTTTTGATACGGAGGATTCTCCCGGTCGCGGGATCGCTCCTGAGCGCAGACCGGCGCGGTGAACGACGCGCGCCGTTGCTATTCATTACAGCAAATCTGACCGCTCAATGTCCTCTGCTATTGGGATGGTCCGGCCGTGCTCCTACCCGGTCAGCGATAAGCTGGCCAGAGGTAGCCAGACAAGCAGAATTCCCCGCGTTCGCTGGCCGCACCGTCAGACTTGGCGCGTCAGGTGATGTGGTCCTATACTTTCTATCGTCCGCCTTACAAGATTGCATTAAGGTCTTCGCTGGCGGTCAACCTGCCAGATGCTTGACCCTATCCGCGGATGACGTTGGACGGAGAAACGCCAATGAACTCCACACCGACAAAGGATAACTTGATCTCTCGCGCCGATGAACAAATCGCGAGTGCCTACGACCAAATCGCGCGCGCCGATGAAGAGCTTGCACGTTTGTCTGAACGGATTTCAAAAATTGGGCACGATGCCGTACACGAACCTTCGGTTGGATCCGCCGCGCAACCACCGCGTCGGAGGCTTGCACGGCGTGGCCTGGTTGGCCTGCTATCGGCGGTATGCATCGGGGGCATCGCCGCCTTCGTTTTGCAATCGTCTCATGGCGGCGCGATGCTGATTGGCGCCCAATGGGCGCCGCAGCTCATTTCCACGCCATCCTTGCCATCGAAAACGCCGCCGTTTCCTGCACAACCCGATCCATCCCGCGTTCAAGTGACGGCGGCGGAGGCAGCGCCGACGCAAGCAGCACCGTTGTCCCATACTGGACCGCAGGACGCCGCCACAGCTGCCTCCGCGGCTTCGGACCTGACACAGTTGCTGCAAAAGGTTACGGGCGATATCGCAAATCTGGAGCAAGCGATGGAACAGCTCAAGGCAAAGCAAGACCAAATAGCCAGCGACAATGCAAAAGTCATTGAGCAGCTCAAGACGAAGCAGGAAGATATGGCGCGCTTACTCGCCAAGGTTTCCGAGCAAAGCGCGTTGCCCAAGGCGTCTCCGCCTTCGGCAGGACCGACCCAGTCGCCGCAAACGAGAATGCAGCCGGCGCCACCGCCGCGCCGGCAGCACCCACCGCGGTGGCAGTACTACTACGACGACGAATAGCCGCGGTGAGCGTAGCGATCCTTGAATTCTAACTCCATCCGGTCGTCCGATCTTCAGGCCCGCTGGCGAGCGCGTCATATTGCGATGGCCGAACCCCAAACCTGGCATGGTGGCGGCCCGAATTCGCGATGATGGACTGGAATAGCGCTTGCTGGTCGAGCGAACCGACCAGCGCCGCGATCATGTCCATCAATTTGGCGCGCTGCCGCTCCATGTCGCTTCTGAACAACGCGTTCGCATCGGGGGCGAGTTCGAAGAACCTGGTGTAGCAGAGCTCGGCGATATCGCTGCACATCGGCCACATCGCATCGAACGACTTCTTGATGAGCTTGATCTGCTCGGGCGTCATGGATCAGTCTGCCGCAATCTACACGATACCGTCACATGCGACAGTCACGCATGCAAGGGCGATTGTCATTCTACAACAGTTGGCGTCAATCGGCAGCGGCGAACCGATGAGTCTTCGCTCAACATTGCAACAGAGGTTTGAAATATTCCGGACGGTGGAAGTCCGGCCGGGTCGTTTTGGGTAGAAACGCGCTCCAGTAGCTGCGCTTCTTCGAGGGCCCAAGAACCGAATAAAGATTGCCGCGGATTTTGCTCGCGTCGCCGTCCCAGCCCAATGGTTTGAGCGGAATCGTCAACTGCGCGGTCCAGCCGCTGCGCGAGATCTCCACCGTCGAGGTCAGCCCCAGATCGACGCCTTCGTGATGCTCTCTCCTGCTGACGATCCTGACCTGAAAAGTCTGATTGTACGGCGACACCTCATATTCGAAGTAGGGAAATCCGCTGTCGGAAAATGTCACGAATACTTCCACGACATCGAACTCGTAGGGATGTTCGTTTGGCGCAAGCAGCTTCTTCGCATTGATCGACGGCGAGGCGACCGTAAACCTGACCGTCAAGGCATCATCGGCCAGCGACGTATGCGCCTGAACCGGATCTTTGAGCAACGACGCCGCCGGTGCAACCAGCGACAGCTCGCAGCCCCAGGCGTTCGAACAGCTCAATAAAATTGCAAGCGCGCCAAGGATTCTCACGCTCGTGCCTTATCGTTCTGAAGTGTCGTGAGATAGGCGCAGAACATATCAGCCATCGCATCCGCATAGGATTTGATCTCCGCGGAGGTGCGGGGCGTTTCCGAAAAATCCTTCCCCACCGAACTCAGCGTTCGCTTGATCAGATCGCCGACTGAAGCGCGCACTGAATCCGACGCCTCGGGCAACACTTCCCGCATGAAGACTTCAACCGTGCGGCTTCCCGACGCCCGCACCTCCTGCGCTTCCGGCGCATCGCGATAGAGCGGAACGGCGTCATTGAGCGCGATGCGCATTTTAGCCTCGTCGCATTCCGATTGGATGAAGGCACGGACCAGCGTACGCAACCTTTCAAGCGGCGGCTTCTCGACATTTTCGAGAATGCTGCGCAGCAATTCCGACGTTTGCCGCCATTCATCGCTTTGCAGACGAAACAGGATCGCCGCCTTGTTCGGAAAATACTGATACAGCGACCCGACGCTGACGCCGGCCTTTTCCGCCACACGCGCGCACGTAAAGCGCGGGGCGCCCTCCTTCGCCAAAACCTGAACCGCAGCTTCCAGAATGGTCGCCACAAGCCCCTCCGAGCGGGCCTGCTGCGGACTTTTTCGCAAGGAAATTGAAGGGCTTCGCCGGTTGGCCATGAACACTCTCCAATAACGCGAATAGCGAATGCGAATAATTAGTCGTATTTCTGACTCGGCACGAAATCAACCCAAGAGCTGACCGGAGATCCTTCCATGACCACCCTGACCACTGCTCCCCTGGCACCGTTGCTGCGCCGCCTGTTCCAAGAAGCCAGGGCATCGGAAGCAGAACTAGAGGCGGCCACCGCCACGCTCTCCAAAGGAGAACTGGCCCGCCTGATGCAGAGCAAGACGGAATATCGGGAGTTCTACGGGCGCTTGAAGGATGCCTCTCTCGCGGTCTCGCGAGAAACCGGCCAACTGCTCTACATGCTGGCGCGCAGCTCTCGGGCGCGAACGATCGTCGAGTTCGGGACTTCGTTCGGCATCTCGACCCTGCACCTTGCGGCCGCGCTGCGCGACAACGGCGGCGGCCAGATCATCACCAGCGAGTTCGAGCCCTCCAAGGTAGCCAGGGCACGCGATCACCTGGCGGCGGGCGGCCTCAACGATCTCGTCGAGATTCGGGAAGGCGATGCACTGCAAACACTCCGCGTCGATTTGCCGGAAACCATCGATCTCGTGCTGCTCGACGGCGCCAAGTCGCTCTATCCGGGTATCCTCAGCCTGCTGGAAGACCGCCTCAAGCCCGGCGCGATTGTTATCGCCGACAACGCCGATTTCAGTCCCGAGTATCTGGCGCGCGTGCGCTCGCCGGCGAACGGCTATCTGTCGACGCCATTCGCCGAGGATGTCGAATTGTCGATGCGGATGGGATGAGTTGAGGCGGCTCTAGTGGAGTGGATTTGACATTCGCTACCCGCTCGGCCGCGAGTCCAACAAGCGAATGTCAAATCCAAAACTCCACTAGAAACTTATATTTTGCTCGTGGTCCTTTGATTCTAACATTCGCAAAAGTGGCCGCTGAGAAGGAATGCGAATGTTAGAATCGGACCACTAGGCCGAGCCGCCGTTCCCGTTGCCGTTCTCGGTTTCCTCGCCGATGTGTTCGACCGACACGACGTGTTCGTCGTCGGCGGTATCGAACACGATGACGCCTTGCGTCGAGCGGCCGGCGATGCGGATGTCTTCCACCGGGCAACGGATCAGCTGGCCCTTGTCGGTCACTAGCATGATCTGGTCGGACTCTTCGACGGGGAAGGAAGCAACCAGTTTGCCGTTGCGGTCGTTGACCGACATCGCGACGATGCCCTTGCCGCCACGCCCGGTCGTTCGGTATTCGTAAGACGAGGTGCGCTTGCCGAATCCGTTCACGGAGACCGTCAGCACCACCTGTTCCTGCGCCGACATCTCGACGTAGCGCTCGGACGAGAGCTGAATGGTGCTGGAGGCCTCCTCGGCCTCGCCCTCCGCGGCCGCATCTTCTCCGACGCCTTCACCAGCCACCGCCCGTCGCATCTTCAAATAGGCCGAACGTTCGTCCGACGTCGCCTCGACATGCCGGAGGATCGCAAGCGAAATCAGCCGGTCGCCGCCGGGCAGCGCGATACCACGCACGCCCATCGAGGTGCGGCCCGAGAATACCCGCACGTCGGTCACCGGGAAGCGGATGCACTGGCCGCCGGCCGCCGTGAGCAGCACGTCGTCGTGCTCGGTGCAGATCTGCACGTCGACGATCGCCTCGTCCTCGTCGAGCTTCATGGCGATGATGCCGGAGCGGCGGACATCGACAAAATCCGAGAGCTTGTTGCGGCGGACCGTGCCGCCGGTCGTGGCGAACATCACGTCGAGATTGCCCCAGGAGGATTCATCCTCCGGCAACGGCATGATGGTCGTGATGCGCTCGCCCTGTTCGAGCGGCAGGATATTGATCATGGCCTTGCCGCGGGCATTCGGCGCCGCCATCGGCAGCCGCCAGACCTTTTCCTTGTAGACCTGGCCGCGCGAGGAGAAGAACAGCACCGGCGTGTGCGTCGAGGCGACGAACAGGCGGCTGACGAAATCCTCGTCACGGGTCTGCATGCCCGCCCTGCCCTTGCCGCCGCGGCGCTGCGCGCGATAGGTCGACAACGGCACGCGCTTGACGTAGCCGGCATGCGAGACGGTAACGACCATGTCCTCGCGCTGAATGAGGTCCTCGTCCTCGACCTCGCCTTCCTGCTCGATGATGACGGTCTTGCGCGGCGTCGCGAATTCCGACTTCACTTCCGCAAGCTCGGTCTTGACGATGGTCTGAACGCGGGCGCGCGAGCGCAGGATATCGAGATAGTCACTGATCTCGGCCGCGAGCTTGTCGAGTTCTTCGGAGATTTCCTCGCGGCCAAGCGCGGTGAGCCGCTGCAAACGCAGGTCGAGGATCGCCTTGGCCTGCTCGAACGACAGCCGCGCAGTGCCATCCGGCGCGAGGCGATGGCGCGGATCGTCGATCAGCGTGATCATGGCGGCGACGTCCTGCGCCGGCCAGTCGCGCGACATCAACGCGTCGCGCGCGGTGTTCGGATCGGGCGAGGTGCGGATCACGCGAATGATTTCGTCGATATTGGCGACCGCAATGGCAAGGCCAACGAGGATATGGGCGCGATCGCGCGCCTTGTTGAGCAGGAACTTGGTCCGCCGCGTCACCACCTGCTCGCGGAAGGCAACGAAAATGGTCAGCAGGTCCTTCAGGTTCATGATCTGCGGCCGACCGGCATCGAGCGCGACCATGTTGGCGCCGAAACTGGTCTGCAACGGCGTGAATTTGTAGAGCTGGTTCAGCACCACATCCGGCACGGCGTCGCGCTTCAACTCCACGACCACACGATAACCCTGGCGATCGGACTCATCGCGCAGGTCCGCGATGCCCTCGATCTTCTTTTCGCGCACCAGTTCGGCGATGCGCTCGACCATCGTAGCCTTGTTGACCTGATAGGGAACTTCGGTGATCACGATCGCTTCGCGGTCCTTGCGGATGGTGTCGATCGACACCTTGCCGCGCATGACGATCGAGCCGCGGCCGAGATGATAGGCAGAGCGGATGCCCTGCTTGCCGAGAATGATGCCGCCGGTCGGAAAATCCGGACCCGGAATGATCTCGATGAGCTGATCGATCGTGAGGCCGGGATTGTCGATCAGCGCCGTGCAGGCGTCGATGACTTCGCCGAGATTGTGCGGCGGAATGTTGGTCGCCATGCCGACGGCGATGCCGCCGGCGCCGTTGACGAGAAGATTGGGGAATTTGGCCGGAAGGACAGTCGGCTCTTGATCCTTGTCGTCATAGTTGGCCTGGAAATTGACGGTGTCCTTGTCGAGGTCATCCAGCAGCGTATGGGCGATCTTGGTGAGCCGTGATTCCGTGTATCGCATCGCGGCGGCGGCGTCGCCGTCGATCGAGCCGAAATTGCCTTGCCCGTCGATCAGCGGCACGCGCATCGAGAAGTCTTGTGCCAAACGAACCAGCGCATCGTAGACCGACTGGTCGCCGTGCGGATGGTATTTACCGATGACGTCGCCGACCGTGCGCGCCGACTTGTTGTGCGACTTGTTCCAGTCGAAGCCGTTCTCATGCATCGCATAGAGGATGCGGCGGTGAACCGGCTTGAGACCGTCACGGGCATCCGGCAGCGCGCGCGACACGATCACGCTCATGGCGTAATCGAGGTAGGAGCGCTTCATCTCGTCGAGGATGGAAACGGGACGAACGTCGGACGGCACCGGCGGTTCGCCGGGCTTGGTATCTTCAGGTTCAGACAAGGGAAAATCCGGTCAATTCAGAATCATGTTCATATAGCGCATCAGGGGCTACAAAACCACCTCTAACTCGCTTTCGCCGGGGGTTTTTCCCTTAGTTTTTCCAGTAACTTAGAGGCCAGACCGGGATGCATCTCGAACCGGGCCAAAAGGCCCGTTTCAGGGGCCGAAAATCACCGCGTGCATGATCCGTCCCGGCAGCAGCGTGAACAGGCCCGCCACCACGAGCGCGCCCGAGAAAACCAAGATCATGATGCGGCGATGATCCACGACCTCGTGGTGATGCGCCTTCCATACCGCGAGCGGAACACTAACGATCACCAGGATCGACAGCAGATGGATCGGGCTCCAGGGACCCCAGAGCTTGAGCTGGTGGATCCAGAATGAACTCAACGCCACCGCCAGCATCAGGATGACCCAGATCCAGCCGATGGTGCGGTGAGGCAGCGTTCCCTTTGGCGCGGCGAACTGGACCACGCCCAGCACGAACGCCGCCATCGCCGCGAAGGCATGAACGGGAATGGCCGGCGCGGCATTGAGGAGGGGTGCGAGGCTCACAACGCGCAGTCTCCTCTCACCTCGCATGATCCGGAAAGCCGGATCATGCCCTCGCCGATCCCGGGATATTCGCCTTGGTTTCTCAGAACGGAATGTCGTCGTCCATGTCGCTGTTACGGCTGCCTGCCGCGACCGCACGGCGCGGCGCGCTCGAGGGGGAGCTCGACCCGAAGTCGCCACCACCCTGGTCCTCAGCTCCGAAGCTTCCGCCACCACTACTGCCGCCGCCGCGGCCATCCAGCATGGTCAGGTTCGAGTTGAAGCCTTGCAGCACCACCTCGGTCGAATACTTTTCCGCGCCGCTCTGGTCGGTCCATTTGCGCGTCTGCAACTGGCCTTCGATGTAAACCTTGGCACCCTTCTTCAGGTACTGCTCGGCGACCTTGGTGAGCCCTTCATTGAAGATCACCACGCGGTGCCATTCGGTCTTTTCCTTGCGCTCGCCGGTCGCCTTGTCGCGCCAGGTCTCCGACGTCGCGATCGAGAGATTGGCGATCGGCCGCCCGTCCTGGGTACGCCGGATTTCGGGATCCTTGCCGAGATTTCCGACCAGAATCACCTTGTTCACGCTTCCTGCCATCGCCTTGATCTCCACAACATCCGCAATATCGGCCGACCCTATACGCTCGCTGGCGGCCAGTGCGCCGTGCCATCGGCGGTTATCCACATATAGCATCGCAAACCCGAATGTTCCAGTTTTGTTCCCTGAAACAGCCGGGAAAAGCTGACATTCGACGCCTCTGGCCCCGGATTCCCGCCGCTTGCCGGCCAGGCGCCAGCCGCCCTGCAAAAAGCCAGACAATTCATCGGCTTCCCTGAGACACAGTTCGTGGTCGACTGTGGCTTTTGGGAGACGGCGTTGGGGCGGCGGATGATTTATGGTCGTGGTCGAAATTGGGGTGGATGGGCGTCCGCCCCGGGGATGGAAATACGCTTCGCGAAAGCGAAGCACGGGTGAAGAAGATCGGGATGATGCAGAAAAGCTTCCTGTTTGGTGCGCTGGCACTGATCTCGCTTGGCGTTGCGCCAGCTGTGGCCGCAGATCTTCCGGCACGAACCTATACCAAAGCGCCTGAAGCATTCGTGCCTGCGTTCTACGACTGGAGCGGCGTCTATGTCGGCGTCAACGGCGGCTGGGGCACATCGCGCCGTTGCTTCGACCAGACAGGTCCGACCGTGATCGGCCCCGACGGCTGCCACGACACCTCGGGCGGTTTTGCCGGTGGCCAGATCGGCTACCGCTGGCAGATGTCGTCGTGGGTGTTTGGCTTCGACCTTCAGGGCGACTGGGCCGATCTGAAGGGCAGCAACGTCAGCATCCTCACGCCGGCCAACGTCAATCGCTCGCACATCGACGACTTCGGCCTGTTCACCGGCCAGGTCGGTTACGCCTGGAATACGGCGCTGCTGTACTTCAAGGGCGGCGCGGCGGTCGTTGCCGATCGCAACGAAGTCCTGACCAACGGCGCGGTGCTCGCAACCGCTTCCGGCGACAACCGCTGGGGTGGCACCGTTGGCGCCGGCATCGAATTCTCGTTCGCGCCGAACTGGTCGGCCGCGATCGAGTACAATCACCTGTTCATTCCGAACAACAACACCCAGATGATCACGCCGGCGGGAACCCTGCTGACCACCGACCGCGTCCACGGCGATGCCGATCTGGTTTCGGTGCGCGTGAACTACCGCTGGGGCGGCCCGGTCGTCGCCAAGTACTGATCGCAACTCGAGCACACGAAATTCGAAAAGGCCGGCCTTCAGCCGGCTTTTTTGTTGGCCTTTTTTGTTGACCATGGGCAAGCCGTTCTGCTGACGCTTGCTGCCACTTCGCGTGAAACCGCGATGCGCCGAATCAATTCCGTTGATGGCTTTCACGCAGCACTGGAAATTGGCGCACGTTCTTCCTACGTTCGCCTATATTGCCGTTGGCGCCTGATCGCTTCCGCGACGCGCCGGCTCCCGTTTCTGGAACCCCGGTATGGACGAAGTGATCAAGGCCAAACAGCGCCAACAGACGGGCCAATCGAGCCTGCGCGCCATTACCATTCGCGGTGCCCGCGAGCACAATCTGAAGAACATCGACGTCGAAATTCCGCGCGACAGGCTGGTGGTCTTCACCGGGCTATCGGGTTCGGGAAAATCCTCGCTCGCCTTCGACACCATCTATGCCGAAGGCCAGCGGCGCTACGTCGAGTCGCTGTCGGCCTATGCGCGGCAATTTCTGGAGATGATGCAGAAGCCGGACGTCGACCAGATCGACGGGTTGTCGCCGGCGATCTCGATCGAGCAGAAAACTACGTCGAAAAATCCGCGCTCGACCGTCGGCACCGTTACCGAGATCTACGACTACATGCGCCTGTTGTGGGCGCGCGTCGGCGTGCCCTATTCGCCGGCCACGGGCTTGCCGATCGAAAGCCAGATCGTCTCTCAGATGGTCGATCGCGTGCTTGCGCTGCCGGAAGGCACGCGGCTCTATCTGCTGGCGCCGGTCGTGCGCGGCCGCAAGGGCGAATACAAGAAAGAGCTCGCCGAATACCTCAAGAAGGGATTCCAGCGCGTCAAGATCGACGGCAAATTCCATGAGTTGGCGGAAGCGCCCACGCTCGACAAGAAATTCCCGCACGACATCGACGTCGTGGTCGACCGCATCGTGGTGCGGGGCGACATCGGCCAGCGCCTCGCCGAAAGCTTCGAGACCGCGCTGAAGATCGCCGAGGGCCTCGCTGTCATCGAATACGCCGATGCGCCTGCGGCCGAGGGCGATGACAAGAAGGACGACAAGAAAAAAGTCGCCAAGATCCACGACAAGAGCGGACCGGAGCGGATTCTGTTCTCGGAGAAGTTCGCCTGCCCCGTCTCCGGCTTCACGATCCCCGAGATCGAGCCGCGGCTGTTTTCGTTCAACAACCCCTATGGCGCGTGTCCTGCCTGCGGCGGCCTCGGCATCGAGCAGCACATCGACGAAGACCTCGTCATTCCCGACAAGGAGATGACCCTGCGCAAGGGCGCGATCGCGCCCTGGGCGAAGTCGTCGTCGCCCTATTACGTCCAGACGCTGACTGCGCTCGGCAAATTCTACAAGTTCACGCTCGACACCAAGTGGAAGGACCTGCCGAAGAAAACGCAAGCAGCAATTCTTCACGGCTCGGGCGAGGACGAGATCAAGTTCTCCTATGAAGACGGCGTGCGTTCCTACGACACCAAGAAGCCGTTCGAGGGCGTGATCACCAACATCAACCGCCGCTTTCGCGAGACCGAGAGCGAGTGGGCGCGCGAGGAACTGGCGAAATATTTCTCCGACGTGCCCTGCGAGGCCTGCCACGGCCATCGCCTCAAGCCGGAAGCGCTCTGTGTCAAGATCGGCGGCAAGCATATCGGCGAGATCTCGGAAATGTCGGTGCGGCGCGCCGGCGAATGGTTCGAGACCGTGCCGAAGGCGCTCAACACGCAGCAGAACGAGATCGCCGCCCGCGTGCTCAAGGAAATCCGCGAGCGGCTGTCGTTCCTGCTCGACGTCGGCCTGAATTATCTGACGCTGTCACGTTCCTCCGGCACGCTGTCCGGCGGCGAAAGCCAGCGAATTCGCCTGGCCTCGCAGATCGGCTCGGGGCTGACCGGCGTGCTCTACGTGCTCGACGAGCCCTCGATCGGCCTGCACCAGCGCGACAATGCGCGGCTGCTCGATACGCTGAAGCGGCTTCGCGATCTCGGCAATACCGTGATCGTGGTCGAGCACGACGAGGATGCGATCCGCTTGGCCGATCATGTCCTCGACATCGGCCCCGGCGCCGGCATGCATGGCGGCCATATCGTCGCCCAAGGCACGCCCGCCGAGATCATGGCCAATCCGAAATCGCTGACCGGCAAGTATCTCACCGGCGAATTGTCGGTGGACGTGCCGGAGCGGCGGCCGCCGAACCATCGCCGCACCATCAAGGTCGTCAACGCCCGCGGCAATAACCTCAAGAACGTCTCGGCGGAAATTCCGCTGGGGTTGTTCACCTGCGTGACCGGCGTCTCCGGCGGCGGCAAGTCGACGCTGCTAATCGACACGCTCTACAAGGCGATTGCGCGCAAGCTCAACAATGCCAGCGAAGGCGCCGCGCCCCACGACCGCATCGAAGGGCTGGAGCATATCGACAAGATCATCGACATCGATCAGTCGCCGATCGGCCGCACCCCGCGTTCCAACCCCGCGACCTATACCGGCGCGTTCACGCCGATCCGCGAATGGTTCGCAGGGCTCCCCGAAGCGAAAGCGCGCGGCTACGAGCCCGGACGCTTCTCCTTCAACGTCAAGGGCGGCCGCTGCGAGGCCTGCGAGGGCGACGGCGTCATCAAGATCGAGATGCACTTCCTGCCGGACGTCTACGTCACTTGCGACGTCTGCAAGGGCAAGCGCTACAACCGCGAAACGCTGGAAGTGCTGTTCAAGGGCAAGTCGATCGCCGACGTGCTCGACATGACGGTCGAGGAAGCCGCCGACTTCTTCAAGGCGGTGCCGCGGGTTCGGGAAACCTTCAAGACGCTGCACCGCGTCGGCCTCGACTACATCCATGTCGGCCAGCAGGCGACGACGCTGTCGGGCGGCGAAGCCCAGCGCGTCAAGCTCGCCAAGGAGCTGTCAAAGCGCGCGACGGGCCGCACGCTCTACATCCTGGACGAGCCGACCACGGGGCTGCACTTCCACGACGTGAAGAAGCTGCTCGAAGTGCTGCACGAACTGGTGGCGCAGGGAAATACGGTGGTCGTGATCGAGCACAATCTCGAAGTGATCAAGACCGCGGATTGGGTGATCGATCTCGGCCCCGAAGGCGGCGACGGCGGCGGCGAAATCGTCGCCTGGGGTCCGCCGGAAGACATCGTGAAAGCGCCACGCAGCTACACCGGCAAGTTTTTAAAACCGGTGCTGGAAAAGGCCGGCAAGCCACGGAAGGCGAGCGGCGGGGCCAGCGAAGCAGCGGAGTGAGCAGCTTGGGAACGCAGCGGACCAAGCTCTCGTTACACCTCAAGCACCCAACTCGCGATTTATCGACTATCTGTCGAACGCTCGGCGTACGCCCGAAGATTATTTGGAAAGAGGGAGAAGAACGGCGAACGCCCAAGGGGCGCCGTCTCGCAGGCGTACGCGAGAGCTCCTATTGCTCGATCGACCTGGGAGCCACGTCAAAAGTCGAATTATCAAAGAAAATAGAATCTGCGGTGCGCTCGCTTAAGCCTCACCGGGCTATTCTCCGAAGACTCACTTCGACAGGCGGACGGATCAGTTTCTACGTTGGATGGTTCTGCGACAATGACACCGGCGAGACGCTTAGCAGCGAGATTTTGCGCCAAATGACGGATATGGAAATCGCGTTGGACCTGAATATTTACCTTGCTGACGCTTGAGTTCCAGCTCATTGCGAGCGCAGCGAAGCAATCCAGCTTTTCGTCATTCCGGGTTCGCATCTTCGATGCGCCCCGGAATGAACGCCGGTCACTCCTCAGTCGCGGCTTCCACAAATCCCCTGGGATCGTCGAAGAACTCACGCATCGCCTTGTAGTGATCCGTCTGCTCTGCGGTCTCGGACTCCAGATCCCATCCTAATGCGCATGCGGCCATCGCGCAGCACGCGGCGGTCTGCTATCAATTGGCGATCTGCCGCAAGCAGTCCGCCGAGGCTCCCATGACCACACCGATCGAACGCGCTCCCTTCTACCATGGCGGCATGCGCGAGCTGCAGGACCGCTTCGACGGCCGCCGTGTCGCCGACGGTCTCGAGAAGCATCGCCTCCACTTCGAATTCTGGGAACAGGACCGCACCCTCATCGAGGAAGCGCGGTTCTTTTTTATCGCCACGAGCTATCAGGACAATGTCGATTGCTCCATGCGTTCAGGCGATCCCGGCTTCGTCAAGATTACCGGGCCCGACACGATTGAATACCCCGAGTATGACGGCAACAACATGTACCGCACGCTCGGCAATATTCATCGCAATTCGAATGTCGGATTGTTGTTCGTGCGCTTCGACGGCAAGACGTTCCGCACCCGCATCCGGGGCAAGGCAACGATCCACGACGACGCGGAGACACGCAGCCGGCATCATGGAGCGAAAGTGGTCGTGCGCGTCACATGCGAGATCTTTCCGAACTGCCCGCGCTACGTTCCGGACTTGATGGGTGCTTCCGCTTCGGTACCACCGAACCAGTTTGTCCCACGTCCCGGCTACGAGCCGCCGGCCCCCGAATGGAAAAGCCGGGATTACCTCAAGGACGTGCTCTCAAAGTACGATCCGCATCGAAAGCGCGAGACGTAGCTTGCGGCGGTATGCCTATCCTGCATGATCATTCCGGGTTCGCATTTTCGACGCACCCTGGAATGACAAGCCTCCCTCACTCCTCAATCGCCGCTTCCACAAATCCTCTTGGATCGTAGAAGAACTCCTGCATCGCCTTGTAATGATCGGTCTGTTCGAGGGTCGTCGGCTCCAAACCGTATTTGGTGAACTGTAGCAGCGTCGCGTTGGGGTACGCCATCAGCAACGGCGAATGCGTTGCCATGATCACCTGGCAGCGGCGGCTGTCGTCCATGCGCCGCATCAGCTTCAGGAATTCGATCTGACGCGCGGGGGACAAGGCGGATTCCGGTTCGTCGAAGATGAAGATGCCCTGGCGCTGGCAGCGCTCCTCGAAGAAGCGCAAGAAGCCTTCGCCATGGGAGTGAGACAGGAAGTCGGGCGGCGGCGGACCAAACGGATCGTCCAGGGCCGCCCGATCGAGATAGCGCGCGACCGAGAAGAAGCTCTCGGCGCGGAAGAACCAGCCATTGGTGATCTTGGGCAGCCAGCTTGCACGCAGCGCTTTCGACAAATGTCCGCCCATCTTCTCCAGCGCATCGGAGTGATCGACCGACGCGTAGCCCTTGCCGCCGCCAGCTTCGTCATAGCCGGCGAGCACGCCGATGCCTTCCAGCAGCGTCGATTTCCCGGTGCCGTTTTCGCCAACAATGATCGTGATGGCGCGATCGAAGGTCAGCGAGAAATTCTCATGCAGGAGCGGTAGGCAGAACGGATAGGCCTCGGGATCGGGAATGCGCTCCGGATCGAGCCATATCCGCTTGAGGTACGGCGCCGGCAGGTTGATGTCGCGTTTTGCTCGTGAATTCATGTGCTATCTCGCGCTGCGTATAAAGGACAATGTATCTAAGCGTCGCCCTCTCGTTCCTCGAGGTCGACCTCCTCAATCGCCGCTTCCACAAACCCCCGCGGATCGTAGAAGAACTCCTGCATCGCCTTGTAGTGATCGGTCTGCTCGACGGTGGTCGGCTCTAGTCCGTATTTGGTGAATTCCAGCAGCGTCGCGTTGGGATAGGCCATCAGGACCGGCGAATGCGTCGCCATGACCACCTGGCAGCGCTGCGATTTGTCCATGCGATAAAGCAGCTTCAGAAATTCCATTTGGCGCGTGGGCGACAGCGCCGACTCCGGCTCGTCGAAGATGAAGATGCCCTGCCGCTGGCAGCGCTCCTCGAAGAAGCGAAGGAACCCCTCACCGTGCGAATAGGACAGGAAATCTGCCGACGTACTCCCGACTGCGTCCAGATATCTCGCGACCGAGAAAAAGGTTTCCGCGCGGAAAAACCAGCCGTAGCTGACTTTTGGCACCCAGCTTGCGCGTAGCGCTACTGTCAATTCTCCGCCGCCCTCTTCCACGGCTTGCGAATGATCGACTGTGCGGTAGCCCTTCCCGCCACCGGCTTCATCGAAGCCAGCCATGACGGCCAGTCCCTCCAGCAGCGTCGATTTGCCGGCGCCATTTTCGCCGGCGATGATCGTGATGGCGCGATCGAAGGTCAGCGAGAAATCGTCGTGCAGAAACGGCAGGCAGAACGGATAGGCGTCGCGATCGGGAATGCGCTCCGGATCGAGCCAGATCCGCTTGAGGTAGGGCGCCGGCAGATTGATGTCGCGTTTGCCTCGTGAACCCATGCTCTGCCTCACGCCGTTTGACACGCCCGGCGTGGGGGATTATATACTTGACACCACAAATACCATGGGTAGACTAAGGCCATCAAAACACCCGGATCGGTCCCCATGTCCAAATCCATGTTCAACGCCCCGCACTTCCAGAGCCCGGAAGCAGCCCGCGAGTACCTTGAAGGTCTCCGCTGGGGCAGCGAGCGCGTTTGTCCGCATTGTGGGACGGTCAGCGAGTCATTCGCGACCAAGAAGCCCGGCGTCTATCGCTGCCGCATCAAGGAATGCCGCAAGGACTTCTCCGTCACGACCAAGAGCGTCATGGAGTCCAGCCACATCAAGCTCAACGTCTGGCTACAGGCGTTCTTCCTGATGGCGTCCAGCAAGAAAGGCGTTTCCGCCCATCAGCTGCACCGTACCCTTGGCGTGACCTACAAGACCGCGTGGTTCCTTGCCCATCGTATCCGTGAGGCCATGCGCTCTGGCGGCTTGCTGCCGCCTATGGGCGGTTCTGGCAAGGTCGTAGAGTCTGACGAAACCTATATCGGACGGCAGGACGGCGCTCCGAAGCATCGCCGTGGTTTTCAGAATATTGTCGTGACGCTCGTTGAACGCGGCGGTTCTGCCCGTAGCTTCCATGTCGATAGCGTTTCGGTTGCTGATATCGGCTCAATCATCAGCGCCAATCTCGACCGTGAAAGCCGCCTGCATACTGACGAAATGCCGTCCTACAAGGTGATCGCCCGCGATCTCGGCGTAGACCATGAGACCGTCAATCATGGCCGCGAGGAATACGCGCGCGGGGATGTGACCACCAATACTGTTGAGGGCTACTACTCAATCTTCAAACGCGGCATGAAGGGCATCTATCAGCACTGCTCCGAGAAGCACCTTCACCGCTATCTCTCAGAATTTGATTTCCGTTACTCGCACCGTGTCGCGTTGGGCGTCAACGATGGGGAACGATCAGACCTTGCCATCAAGGGTGCTGCTGGCAAACGTCTGACGTACCGTCAACCTCACAAAGCCTGACTTTAAACGGAAGGCGCGGCGCTTCCTGCGCTGGCGGTCAAAGCTGAAAAAGTCAAAACCAAGATTCGTCAAATACTGGCGGACGCGCTAGCTTCCCTAAATGCAACCAAGGGGAGAGTTTATGACTGATCGAATTTACCAAGCACTCGTGGGAAACGACACAGACGGAAATATGTTTTCAATCGACGTTCTAAAGCACGACGGAAAGCTATGGCTTGTTCCACATTGGCTAGAACTGCCAAAAGACAAAGTCTCCAGACCAGCCCGAATAATTCGGTTCGATAATCGACAGCATCAATACGTTCCGGAAGCATCGAAACAGGGCTTCCCGGAATATATTCTAAACGGTCCAGTACCCAGAGCGCTCTTGGAGATGCGAACGGTAGACCCACAATCATCCTCTTACGAGTTCGTAGACAGTCCAGACATTGATATCCCGGCGTCAATTCGCCCGCTACGGTCAGGTCCAAAAAATTAGCGATCATCTCGTTTTGCGCGGTCCCGTTCCATCTTCTTCTTTTGGCTAATCTTAGGCTTTTCCTTTAGCGGCTTGTGAGGCGTCTTTAGGCCAGCGCGTAGTGCTGCCTCAAACCGCTTTTTGGCTTCCTTCTCGTCGTATTGATCGGGATCGTTGGGCATGTCTGAGGATAAACCGAAACGAAAGAAATTCATACCGCCGAAACCTCCGTTCAAGGAGTTGCGACCCGACCATAGGCCAGTGTTCGGCGTTAGTATGCAGCATGAGAGACTAGTTGGCCGCGTCACCATCGAATGGAGCCGGCTCGAAAACGTTTTGAATGACGTTATTTGGCGTTTTCTGAACCTAAGTTTCGAAGATGGCCGCGCCATAACTGGTCGAGACGACGCAACAACTAAGATAAGCCTTTTGCGCATTATCGCCCCACGTCATTTGGCAAATGACGACAAACTTGAGGCGCTATTGCTCGTATTGGATGCTGTTGATTCGCTCAGGGACGATCGTAACTTCATCGTCCATGGCGCATGGGGACGAATAGAACCAGATGGAACGCCACTGGCGATGTCTCTGCGAGCTAAATCAAAACCGGATCAGGTCACGGGCGAGACGTTTCCGTCCAGCCGGATGTATCTCATAGTAGAGAAAATAACAAAAATGAAAGAGATGCTTCTGCTTCTCCTCACTGAGATCGACGCATCGCCCGATACACTCTTGAAATGAGATCAATGCAGGCGATCTGGCTTTCATACGCCTCCTGCAAATCGAATGGTTCTATTTCACTAAGCCCAGCCTCGATCATAGCCGGGGTCACTTCAATCTCGGGCGCGCCAGCATCAGGCTTTTCGCCTTCCGCAGTCGCGGAACTACATGTGGGGGCGTGTGGTGTCAAGTATATAATCCCCCCCGGCGTGTATGGAACATAACCGGAACATTATGCGGGGTAAAGCGCGGTATTTCGCGAGCAGGCACAGGTCGTTAGGGCCTCAAGGGCGGCATCGCTAAGGCAATTTGTGGTGCAATGGCCACACCATAGGGGAAATCGCCGGGTAGATAACGCTCCGGACCGTGTCGAGCCACCGTTCTGCCCTCATTGCGGTCCGGGCTCAGGCCGGGGGCGGAAGTTGGAGACTCAGCATGTCTTCCATTCTCGCCGAGAATTCGGACGTCGCTGTCGAAGCCAATCATCCTCCGGACGCGCCGGTCTCCTCCACGCGCGTCCGAAAGGTCTTTCAGTCGCTGGTCGCCGTTCTCGGGGCTGCTTCGCTTGCCGCCTGCGCACAGTCCAACGCAGTTCGGACTTCCGGGTTTAGCGGTCAAAGCCGGCAGGCGTCGTGGCAACACGATCGAACGGCGTTCTTCTCCCCCGACAGGCACGTCGCCACAGCGAGAACGCACACCCCGTTCGCGCGGCACCACAATGCGAGCCCGACCCAGACCGCGTCGCAGGGAATTGCGAGCTTCTACACAGAAGGGCAACAGACCGCGAGCGGCGAAAAGTTCAATACGCACGATTTGACCGCCGCTCACCCGACCTTGCCGTTCGGCACCCGCTTGCGGGTCACCAACGTATCGACGGGGCGATCCGTGACGGTGCGGGTCAACGACCGCGGTCCGTACGTGGCCGGACGCGTCGTCGACGTCTCTTACTCCGCGGCCAATGCGCTAGGAATGGTTGGAAGCGGCACCGCAAAGGTCAAGCTCGACGTGGTCCCATAATAACTACCCGCGTTTCTCCAGGGTCACGGCAATTCGCTCCAGCAACGCGTTCATGCGTCGCGTCTCGCGACCTGTTGCTCATAAAGATCAATCATCGTCACGCCCGACGATCCGCGCGCCCGCATGCCCGAGGATCGCGCAAACCAGAACCAGACCCCCATCAGGACCAGGAAGGGCAACCACGACACAACGCTCGATAGCCAATCGCCTTGCATATCATTCTCTCCACGCTAGCCGGTGTTCTCCACGGGTGCCTGTTTCGACGGCGCATGCGGGGGCCAGGTTCAATCCCTGCGCCGTATCCCCCGATTAGCGGAATTTTAGGCCGACGCCCCTAAATTGAAGCGGCCGGCCGGGTCGATTTGGGCCGGCGACAGACATTTCTTCCGGGGGAAACTCATGAAGGCTTTTGTCGCGTTGCGGACCGCCCTCCTCACCATGGCCGGCGCCGCTGTCCTTGCGCCAGCCGCGCAAGCCGATTTCAACGAAGACCAGCAGACGTGCAACCAGATCACGGGCGCGCCTGACGGGCGCGTCGCCGCCTGCACCCGCCAGATCGAGTCCGGCAAGTGGGAAGGTCACAACCTCGGGGTTTCCTACAACAACCGCGGCATCGCCTACCGCGACAAAGGCGATCCCGATCGCGCGCTCGCCGACTACAACAAGACCATCGAGCTCGACGCGAAATACGCGATCGCCTGGTACAATCGCGGCAACGCCTATGCGGACAAGAAGGATTTCGATCACGCGATCCCGGAATACACGCAGGCGATCGCGCTCGATCCAAAATACGCCTTCGCCTATTTCGGCCGCGCCGCCGCCTATCAGAACAAGAAGGATTACGATCACGCGATCCTGGAATACGCGCAGGCGATCACGCTCGATCCAAAATACGCCATGGCCTATTTTGGCCGCGCCGCGGCCTATCTGAACAAGAAGGATTACGACCACGCGATCGCCGACTACAGCAAGGCCATCGAGATCAATCCGAAGTTCGCCACCGCCTTTAACGACCGCGGCGCCACCTACGTCAACAAGAACGACGTTGATCGTGCGTTTGCCGACTACTCGCAGGCGATCGCGATCGATCCAAAATACGCCATGGCCTACGATAATCGCGCCAGCCTCTATCAGGCCAAGGGCGACCTCGATCGCGCGATCGCGGATTATTCGCAACTGATCGCGCTCGCGCCGTCGATCTCCGCCTATAACGACCGCGGCAGCGTCTACAAGGAAAAGGCCGATTTCGACCGCGCCATCGCCGACTACACCAAGGCGATCGAAATCAACCCGAAAGTCGTTGCGCTTTATAACAACCGTGCCCTCGCCTACCGGTACAAAGGCGACTTCGCTGCCGCCACGGCCGATTACACGCAGGCACTTCAGCTCGATCCGAAAAACTGGAGCGCGATTTTTTCGCGCGGCCACCTCGCGGTCCTGACCGGCGCGATGCCGGCGGCGCTGGCCGATCTCAACCAGGCTGCCGACATGATGCCGAAGAACATCTATCCGGCGCTCTGGCTCGAGATCGCCAACACGCGCAGCAAGGTCAACAGCCGGCTGTCGCAAGCGGCCGCACAGTTTGACATGACGATCTGGCCCGCACCGGTCGTTCGTTTGTATCTCGGCCAGTTGACGCCGGAGGCGCTATTCGCCGCCGCCGACAACCCCAATGCCGAAGTCCGCGCGGCCCGGATGTGCGCGGCCAACTTCTACGCCGGAGAGTACTTGCTGCAACAGGGCAAGAAAGATGACGCCGCGCGCCTGTTCAAGCCGGTGGCCGCGGGGTGCCAGAAGGACCTGATCCATTTCGAAAGCGCCCGATCCGAACTCAAGACGCTCGGCGCGCTCTGATCCGATCAGCATTAGGCAACCGCCGCCGCCCGTCCCTCGCTGGTATTGGGCACCTCGATATCGATTTCCAGCAGCGAAACATGGAGGCCGCGGTCCATCTTGATCTGGAGCTTTTCCGGGTCGAACGTGACGTGGCGCGAGACCACCGCCAGAATCTCCGCCCTGAGCAATTCCAGCAAATCGTGCTGACCGCGCAGCCCGCGCTCATGCGCCAGCAGAATCTGCAAGCGCTCCCGCGCGACGGGAGCGCTGGCCACTTGAGTAACGGGGACAGCGCGGGCAGCGCGGCCACCGCCGAACAGCCGCAGACCCATCATGCAGCCCTCCGTCCAAGCAGACGATCCATCAGGCCCTTTCGCGCCTCCGGCACCGTCATCGCGACGGTCTCGCCCTTCAGGCGGCGAGCCGCGTCGATATAGGCGCGGGCTGGCGCGCTCGTGGCGTCGTTCAGCGTCACCGGTGAGCCGACGTTGGAGGCGCGCAGGACGTCCTGGCTTTCCGGGATGATGCCCATCAAGGGCGTGGCCAGAATGTCCAGCACGTCCTCGATCGAAAGCATCTCGCCGCGTGCCGCGCGCGCCGGGTCGAACCGGGTGATCAGGAGATGCTTCTGCACCTGCTCGCCCTTTTCGGCCCGCACGGTCTTGGAATCGAGCATGCCGATGATGCGGTCGGAATCGCGCACCGAGGACACCTCGGGATTGGTGACGACGATCGCCTCGTCCGCGTAGCGCATCGCCAGCATGGCGCCACGCTCGATGCCGGCCGGGCTGTCGCAAATGATCCAGTCGAACTTCTCCCGCAACTCCGCGATGATCTTGCCGACGCCCTCGTCGGTCAATGCATCCTTGTCGCGGGTTTGCGAGGCCGGCAGCAGCCACAAATTCTCCAGCCGCTTGTCGCGAATGAGCGCCTGCGAAAGATTGGCGATGCCCTGCACCACGTTGATGAAGTCGAACACCACACGCCGCTCGGCGCCGAGGATGAGATCGAGATTACGCAGACCGACGTCGAAATCGACGACGACGACCTTTTCTCCCATCTGCGCGAGCGTCGCCCCGAGTGCGGCGGTGGTGGTTGTTTTGCCGACGCCGCCCTTGCCCGATGTCACGACCAGTACTTTGGCCATTCTTTGATCTCCCAATCCACTAATCCATTCACGAATTCAAAGGGGTGATTTGCACAACGTCGCCTTCGAGCCAGACCTGTGTCGGCCCGTGATAGGCAGCGGCGTCGATTTCTTCCGCAGTCCGATAATATCCGTCGATTGCCAGAAGCTCGGCTTCGATCTTCTGGCAGTAGATACGCGCGCTCAAATTACCGTTGATCCCGGCCATGGCGCGGCCGCGGAGTGTTCCGTAAATGTGGATGGAGCCGCCGGCGACGATTTCGGCGCCGGACGAGACCGACCCCACGATCGTGATATCGCCATCCGGAAACACGATCGACTGGCCGGAGCGAACCTGGCTGTCGAGCAGCAGCGAGGCGGCCTTCTTCGCCTCTGGCTTCTTGGGCTGTTCCTGCCCGATCGCGCAGTGTCGGCCGCCGATCAGCAGGGGCGGCATGCTGGCCGAAAGCCGCGAGGCGTCGACGCCCTCGATGCCGAGAACGCGAAGCTCGCGCTGCTCGAGATTCGAGACCAGTTGCGCAATCGCGTTCTGGCTCAGATCGACCGCGGAGAGATCCAGTACCACCGGCTTGCCGGCGAAGAAGCCGGGCGATTGGCGCAGCGTGACGTCGATCTCTTCAAGCCACTCGATGATGGGAACAATGGGGTAAAACACAAAAGCGACATAAGATCGCCCTCGCAGGCGAATGGGCTTGGGTCTGGTCCGCGCTACTGCATCCATGACACCTGCTCGCCTCCACCTTCAACTAACGGGGCGTGGCAGATAAAGCCGCGCGAATCGCCCCTGTTCGCGCACCGTCGATGGGACCGACTGGATTTGAGTCGGCGGGCGAAATTGAGTCGAAAACTGGAAACGGTTGCGGCGTCGCGACGTCGTCGCTGCGGCACGCTCAATCAACTGCGGCGGATTCAGTTGAATGTGTGTTGACACCTTTGCGAAATATGCGGGGTGATTTGCCCGTCGTGCCAATCTGTCGCGGCGCTCCGCGATTGTTCACAACCACAAATCACTGGCAGAATCCAACACATCCCGTCTCCACCAGGAGGGACGTATCGCGATCGTCACGAACGTTGAGCGCGGGATGCGATGGACGCAGGCTCATCAACTGACGAGTGATGGGAATGCGGACGGCGAAGTCGTGTGGTCCTGATATCTCGACGCCGATATCAACTTGGCGATAATGCTTCGCATTACGCTAGGGACGGTGACAAGAAAGCCCGATCACCGGGGAGAGCACGAAGCAGCCGTTAAAACCGTTGCGCAGGAAACGCCGGATGATCCGGCTTGCCTGTGGTGACTTGCTCGTGTGCTTTCATTTTTGCACGCGAGGCTGCGGGTGCGGTCGGCACCCGGCGTTTCCTGCGCCCTCTGTTTTTCGAGGGTCTGTCTTCGCATCATCCGGACGCAACCAGCGCCGCGGCAACGCGAAGGCGTGGCTGTATGAAATTTGAAAATGGAGAACAGAGCGATCTCGTCGAAGCTCGTCATGCCCGGCCTTGTGCCGGGCATCCACGTCTTCCTATTCTCCGCCAAGGCCAAGACGTGGATGGCCGGGTCAAGCCCGGCCATGACGAACACTGAAAATCACGCTGAGCGCCCTCATCTGCGACCGAACCACCAGCCGGCGACCAGCAGCACAATCCCGGCCACACCGGCCACGATGCCGTGCTTGGTATGCACGCGCGCCACTCCGGCCTCATGACCCGGCATGAAACTCGGCAACTGATCCGCCGGCAGCAGGAAATAAACCGCGGCAACAATCAAAAGGACAACGCCGATCAGCGAGAGAATTAGTTTCATGAGCTATTCCTTTGAGCTAAGTTCGATTGCGGACGCGAGCTTGAAGCAGATTCGGGCCGGTTTGTTAAGGTGGCGCGCGATCTGTAAAATGCGGGGAACAGAAAATTCCATGACAGACGTTATCAACAACAAGGCGCACCATCGCTACGAGCTGACGGTCGAAGGCCACCTCGCCGCGACCTATTACAGCATAGCCGATGGTGTCATCACCTTCATCCACACCGAGGTGCCGCCGGAGCTCGGTGGCAAAGGCGTCGGCTCGGCGTTGGTGAAGGGGGCGCTGGATCAGGTGCGCGCCGACGGCTTGAAGGTCATCGCGCAATGCCCCTTCGTCAAAGCCTATATCGGCAAGCACGCCGAATATGCCGACCTCCTTCTGACAAGCTGAGCCTCATCCATGGCAGCCGTTCGCGACAACAAGGCACTGAGCCGTTTCGAGCTGGACGTCGAAGGTGATGTGGCCTTCGCCAATTATCGCCTGGCGCCTTCGGCCGTCATTATCACGCATACCGAGACGCCGCGCGCCTTGCGCGGCCGCGGCATTGCCTCAGAGCTGGTCAAGGGCGCGCTGGCGCTGATCCGCGCCGACGGCCACAAGGTGATCGCGGGGTGCGGTTTTGTCGTCGACTATCTGCGCAAGCATCCGGAATATGCGGACATGGTGGGGTAGCACTCTAAGTGAAGAACGGCCGCCGAACGCGGCCTATGCGATCTTGATCGACATGTCCGGCAAGCCGTCGAGCTTGCAGAGCAGCACGTCGCCCTTGACGACCGGTCCGACATTTTCCGGCGTGCCGGAATAGATGATGTCGCCGGCCTTCAGTTCGAAGGCTTCCGAGAGTTTTGCGATCTGCTCGGCCACGCTCCAGATCATCTTGTCGAGATCGGACGACTGGCGGACGGCGCCGTTGATCGCGAGAGAGATCGCGCCCTTGGTGAAGTGACCGGTCTTGCTGACCGGGTGGATCGGCCCGATCACGGCCGCATGGTCAAAACTCTTGCCGATCTCCCACGGCTTCTTCTCGGCCGCCATGCCGTTCTGAAGATCGCGCCGCGTCATGTCGAGGCCGAGCGCGTAGCCATAGACGTGCTCAAGCGCCTTCTCCGGCGCGATGTTGGTGCCGCCGGATTTCAGCGCCGCCACGAGTTCGACTTCGTGGTGATAGTTTTTGGTGAGCGAAGGATAGGGATGATCGGCTACCGCGCCCGGCGCGACAAACTGGATCGCGTCGGTCGGTTTCTGGAAGAAGAACGGCGGTTCGCGGGTCGGATCGGAGCCGCGTTCGATCGCATGCGCCGCGTAATTGCGCCCGATGCAATAGATGCGGCGAACCGGAAAGACCTCTTTCTCACCCGCGATCGGGATGGTCACGGCGGGCACATCGAAAACCGGCTTCGGTCCCGACTGGGCGTCGGCCGAACGGCTCGCAGCCGTCGTTCCCGCCAGCGCCAGCGCGCCTGTGGTCAGAAGGGTCCTGCGATCGACGGTATCCATTCGCGTGCTCCGATTTGTTCTTGATATTGGGAGCTATCTATCGCTCAACCGTCCGGCCCGGCAAGCCGCATCCGCCGCAAAACGGCATGAAAAAGGCCCGCTTGTCGCGGGCCTTTGCCACGATATGAAAATCAGCTCACCATTTGACGTCGGACGGCAATTTGCCGCCGTTCGCGGCGAGCTTGGCCATCACCTGCTTGTGCAGCCAGATATTCATGGTCGCGGAATCGTTGGTGTCGCCGGTGTAGCCGAGTTCATGGGCGAGATCCTTGCGCGCGGACAGACTTGAATCGATGTCGAGCGCCTTCATCAGGTCGACGATCGACGTGCGCCATTCCAGCTTCTCGTGCTTGGCTGCGACAGCCTTGTCCAGGATCGGCGCGACGTCGACGGTCGCGGCAGGCGTCGCGGACGCGCTGGCCGATGATGCAGCTCCGCCGCCCGAGGCGGTCGCGGTGGCCCCACCGCTTGCGGGGGTCGCACTGGCCGAGGTGCCGAAGATCGCGCTCATGATTTTTCCGAAAATGCTCATCGCTCACTCCCTGATGAATCGTAAGATCCGTGTGAAGACGTGAAGGTTATCCTCAATGCCGGCAGCACCCCAGCCGGTAACGCGAGCCTAGTCCGCCCGGCAAACCTTGCCAATGCAGATGACCCGCGACCGTTTGACTGAACTACGGCGCAATGACGGCGGAATGACATGAAAGACCCGCGTGAAGCACCCGGCTCTACCGCACGCGCCCACGATCTGCGGCGAGCTCCCCCTCCGCTTCGCTCTGCGGCATGCAGGACGCAATGAGTCCCCCAGGTACCCAGCCCCTGTGCTTCATCACATAGCCGACCAGGAGCCTGTAGCGGTCGTAGTAGCCGGAACGGGCCGGATCGAGGTCGGGGTCGCCGGCTTGCAGACGCTGGATGAGGCCTTCGATATCGGCATCGTCGCCGAAGCCGATATCGTCGGCCAGCCCCTCGTTGATCCACCGCGGCAGCTTCAACTGCTGCAACGGCGTCAGTTGCTCCTTGATCAGAGTGTGGGCGATTTCGTGCGCAGCGTAATAGCCGAGCGTACGCGGCGGGGACTTTGGCTCTCCGGTTGACGTCATCACGCGATCGCGGTCGATGTTTGCCCGGGCCAGGAAAACATTGCGCGTTAGCGGATAGTAATTGACGCCTGCCGCACCGGCATTCCAGAGCAACAGAGCGCGGCGCCGCCATTCGGAACTGATAATGAAAATCCGGTGCGCGTTGTCGTCATTCAGCGAAGAGCGCGACAGGCGGCGCTCAACATCGGCGAGAATTTGATTGGCGCGCCCGGCATCAAACGGCCGGTCAGAATGGAGCGAAAGCCGCCCGTACTCCGCATGATAAGGAAACAGCGGCTGCGGATGGGTCAACGCCGCCACGGCCGTTCCCGCCGGCGCGACGCAAAAGAACACAGCGATTGCCGCCGCCTTCATGACCCGCCTGGCAATGTTCACGTGATCGTCCTCTCTTGCGCCGCCGAAGCGACAGCAAAACCATTCAAATTAAGGCGAATGTTTGCGAGCCTATGTTGCCAGCTGGCGTCACCCAAGCGTGAGAGACAACGCGAGCAAATCGGAGTAGCATGGTGTCATCAGTTCGCGACATGGCCATCCCGGTTTTCTTCGCGTCTAGCCTGATCGCGATCGTTTTTGCGGACAGCCCCGAGCGTCATTTTTTTGACGCTGAATGCGGCCTGCCGCGTCACGGGAGATAGCGACCATGGCCACTCCATATCAAGGCAATGCCCCTTCTCAAGGCAATGCCCCTTCGCTGGCTCAGCCAGCGCAAGACACCACGGGTCCCGTCATCCGCCGGATCGGAATGTCCGATCTGCACGACGCGTTGCGGCGCGGCTGGGAAGATTTCAAGGAAGTCCCGAGCCACGCGATCATCCTCTGCGTGATCTATCCGGTCCTCGGCCTGGGCCTCGCCCGCGCGGTGATGGGCTACTCGGTCCTGCCGCTGCTGTTTCCCTTGGCGGCGGGCTTTGCCCTGCTCGGCCCGTTTGCAGCGCTTGGCCTCTACGAACTCAGCCGCCGGCGCGAACTCGGCATGAATGCTTCCGCCTGGGATGCGCTCGACGTTTTCTCGTCACCGTCATTCGGCGCCATGCTCGGCGTTGGTACGCTGCTGCTGGCCTTGTTCGTGGTCTGGATCGCGGTTGCGCAGGCTATCTACGTGGCGACATTCGGCTACGAGGGCGTCGCTGGAATTTCGGACTTTGCCCGGCGCGTCCTGACCACACCACAGGGATGGTGGCTGATCGTGGTCGGATGCGGCGTCGGCTTTCTGTTCGCGCTCGTAGCGTTATGCATCAGCGTGGTCTCCTTCCCGCTGATGCTGGATCGGCACGCCAGCGCCGGCGAGGCGATGGTGACGTCGCTCCGCGTCGTCGCCGCCAATCCCATGACCATGGCGGCCTGGGGCTTGATCGTGGCCGCGTTGCTGGTGGCGGGATCGATCCCGCTATTCCTCGGGCTCGCCGTCGTTGTCCCGCTGCTCGGTCACGCGACCTGGCATCTCTATCGCAAAGTGATTGCGCCGGATCCGAATCTGCGTCCTGTCACGCCCCGGCCGCCGCGCGAAAAGCGGCCAGCGGCCGATTTCCCGGCCAACCTGTTCCCCTGGCGGCGCAAGGACGGTGCTTGATCGGCAGGACAGGCGCTTGTTAGAAAGTGATCGGATTGCCGGTTGACGCTTCACCGGCAGTCCGTCACTCGTTCTGTCGCGATACAGCGCAAGCCTTGTTTTAGCCGCGGTTGCGCCTGACATATCGCCCATCCCTTATCCAGCGTGGAAGGCGATTCAGTTGCGATATCAGCGGTTTTTCGGTTGCGCCCTGGCGATCGGCCTCGGCCTGGTCGTATCGACGGTGGCAAGCGCAGCAGTGCCGTGCGGGGCCGGCAACTTCCAGGGCTGGCTGGACGACTTCAAGGCCGAGGCCGCCTCGAAGGGGATCTCGCCGTCGACTATTGCGTCCGGCCTGAACGGCATCACCCTCGATCAGAGCGTCCTTTCGCGCGACCACTCGCAGAAAGTCTTCAGCCAGAGTTTTGAGGAATTCTCCGGCCGCATGGTGCCGCCGCGCCTGACACGCGGCGCCAACATGCTGAAGCAGTACGGATCGGTGCTGTCACGCATCGAAGATACCTATGGCGTGCCCGGCGAAGTGCTGGTGGCGATCTGGGGCCTCGAGACCGACTTCGGCGTCAACATCGGAAAGTTTCCGACACTGCGTTCATTGGCGACCTTGGCCTATGACTGCCGCAGAGCCGAGATGTTCCGCGGCGAACTGCTCGATGCGCTTCGCATCATCGACCGCGGCGATCTAACGCCCGCCGAAATGCGCGGCGCCTGGGCCGGCGAAATCGGTCAGACCCAGTTCATGCCGTCCAACTACATCAAGTTCGCCGTCGATTTTGACTCCAATGGCCGCCGCGACCTCCTGAAGAGCCCCGCGGACGTTCTCGCCTCCACAGCCAATTTTCTGCAAAACCACGGTTGGCAAAAGGGCAAGGATTGGCAGCCCGGCAGCCCGAATTTCCCAGCCCTCCAAGAATGGAACAAAAGCGACGTCTACGCCAAGACCGTTGCCTATTTCGCGACTCAGCTCGCCCGCGCCCCTTAAGCTGGCAACAATGAAGTGATTATTTGTTCAGTTATTGGCATGCACATGGGGCATGCATACGTAGGATG
This sequence comes from Bradyrhizobium erythrophlei, assembly GCF_900142985.1. Taxonomy (NCBI): domain Bacteria; kingdom Pseudomonadati; phylum Pseudomonadota; class Alphaproteobacteria; order Hyphomicrobiales; family Nitrobacteraceae; genus Bradyrhizobium; species Bradyrhizobium erythrophlei. Next base: position 6,688,477 of record NZ_LT670849.1, on the reverse strand, counting down.
ATATTTAGTCAGGAAAACTGGCCAAGGTAGCCGGTTTTACCTCTAAAGATCGGCTTCTTGATCGAATCGGCTACCACACAGCCCACCTTTCGCGGCCCACGCTGGGCTCGCCATAAGCCGAACCGTTAATCAATCCTTACTTAGCTATGCACAGAAAGATTAGCTGCATCGCAGCATTTTGACTTCTGCGCTGCGGCATGGACCTCTATATTCTCCTCGACGATTCAGCGGGAACTTAAGAGCTGAATCAAGAATTCAAGGAGACTACCATGCTGCTCTCGCTCATCCGAATGATCCAGGCGTTCCGCGACTATCAGCGTAACGTTGCGGAGCTGTCCCAGCTCAGCGATCGGGAACTGGCCGACATTGGCCTCGACCGCTCGGACATTCCGCGCGTTGCGGCCGGCAACTACAACGGCTGATCTCAGCCGCCGACTTCAAAGCCGATAGCGCCCGCCTCATGGCGGGCGTTGTCGTATCTATCGATGCGCACATTCCACTCGCTTGCGAAACGCGCTACCTGTGCCGCATGACAGGCACCCCCTCATCGGAACCTATTCACATCATCGGCGGCGGTCTTGCCGGCTCGGAAGCGGCCTGGCAGGCGGCGAATGCGGGCGTACGCGTCGTCCTCCATGAGATGCGCCCGCATCGGATGACGGAGGCCCATCGGACGGAGGGCTTTGCCGAGCTCGTCTGTTCGAATTCGTTCCGCTCCGACGATGCAGCCAACAACGCGGTCGGCTTGCTGCATGCCGAAATGCGCCGGCTTGGATCGCTGGTCATGCGGGCGGCGGACGCGAACCAGGTCCCGGCCGGTGGGGCGCTCGCGGTTGACCGCGACGGCTTTTCGGCCGCCGTCACCAAGACGTTGGAAGACCACCCGCTGATCGAACTTCGACGCGGCGAGGTCGAAGGCTTGCCGCCCGAGGACTGGGGCAATGTCATCGTCGCGACCGGCCCCCTCACCTCGGCGCCGCTGGCGGAGGCGATCCGTGCGTTGACGGACGAGAACGCGCTGGCGTTTTTCGACGCGATTGCGCCGATCGTGCATCGCGACAGCATCGACATGTCCAGCGCGTGGTTTCAGTCGCGCTATGACAAGGTTGGCCCAGGCGGCACCGGCGCCGACTACATCAACTGTCCGATGACAAAGGATCAGTACGACGCGTTCGTCGCGGAGCTGATTGCGGGCGAGAAGACCGACTTCAAGGACTGGGAAACCAACACACCCTATTTCGACGGATGTCTTCCGATTGAGGTGATGGCCGAGCGTGGCGTCGAGACGCTGCGTCACGGCCCGATGAAGCCCGTCGGGCTGACCAATCCGCACAATCCGACCGTGAAGGCCTACGCGATCGTGCAGCTGCGACAGGACAACAAGCTCGGCACGCTCTACAACATGGTGGGCTTCCAGACCAAGCTGAAGTACGGCGCGCAGCAGCGCATCATCCGGATGATTCCCGGACTTGAGAACGCCGAATTCGCGCGCCTTGGCGGTCTGCATCGCAACACCTTCCTCAATTCACCGAAACTGCTCGATCCGCAACTGCGCCTGAAGGCCGCGCCACGCCTGCGCTTCGCTGGCCAGATGACGGGCTGCGAAGGCTATGTGGAGTCCGCCGGCATCGGCCTGATCGCGGGTCTTTATGCGGCGGCCGAAGCGCGAGGTCGTGAGCTGCCGCCGCCACCGCCGACTACCGCCTTGGGATCGTTGCTCGGCCACATCACCGGCGGCCACATCGAGACGATCGACAACGGCCCGCGCTCGTTCCAGCCGATGAACGTCAATTTCGGACTGTTTCCGCCGCTGGCCAACCCGCCGACGCGGAAGGCGGACGGAACGCGCCTGCGCGGCAACGAAAAGGCGATCGCCAAACGCCAGGCGCTAAGTGCACGCGCCTTGAGCGATATCGATCGCTGGATTGCCGATCACTTACGGCTCGCCGCAGCAGCGTGACCATCATGGGCTTACCAAGAGATGACGCAGCGATCCTGTCGGCGCAGTGGACCGAAGGCGTTCTTCTCAAGCGCGACGTGTTCTCGTCCGTCGAGCGCGGCCGATTCCGCACAGCCGATGGTGAAGTCGACGCGATCCTGCGCCGGATCGACCAGGTGCCGTGGTGGTCCTATTTGCTCGCGGGACATTTGTTCCGGCGCGAACGGCATGCTTTGGCGGTGGCGCGAGGCCTTGATGTCGGACCGACGTTGCTTTGGGGCGGCCGGCAGGCCTTGGTCCGCGGTTTCATCGACGGCGTGGCGTTGCATCTGGTCAAGCCGGCCGGCAACGTCGCCTATTTCCGTTCGGCCAAGCAAGCGCTGCGACGCCTGCATCGCGCGGGCGTCTGCCATAACGATCTCGCCAAGGAACAGAACTGGCTGGTCGGACGCGACGGCCGCGCCTATCTCACCGACTTTCAGCTTGCCGCCTGCTTCAAGCGGCGCAGCCGCCTGTTTCGCATCCTGGCCTATGAAGACATCCGGCATCTCCTGAAGCACAAACGCAGCTACGCGCCGGCGGCGCTGACGCCGAAGGAGCTCCAGATCCTTGCGCGCAAGTCGTTGGCGGCAAGCCTCTGGCTGATGACGGGCAAGAAGGTCTATCAAGCCATCACCCGCGGCCTGTTCAATTTCACCGATCGTGAGGGCGGTGGAAGGCGTCTCGTCAATGACGCGCCAGTGCTCGTCGAGGAAATCCGGAAAAATCCGGCCGTGCGGGACGCTGCGATCGTTGCCTTCCCCGATCGCCGCGTCGGCGTCGGTCTCTACGCGTTCGTCGAATCCGACCAGGCATCTCTCGAGGCCAAGTTAAAGGGCGATCTTTCCGCGGCCGGAGGTCCGAAACCGCCGGAGCATATCCAGATCGTCAAGGCGCTACCGCGCGACGCCAGCGGAAAACCGCGCATCGAATTTTTGCAACTGGTCGCGACCAATCAGCTCGATCTGATCGAGACCATGATCACGAACGAGCCCGACCGGGCCTTCTTGCAAGCTATTCTTGAATCCCGAAAAAATTTCCGCGACCGCTTCAACTTCGAAGCGACGGATCTGAATCGATCAGCCGACGAAAGCGCGCGAGCGCGACGCGCGCCATAGCGTCCAAAGTGTCTTGAAGCGAGATGCCGGCCGCACCACAAAGGGGTCGTTATCGGCCCGCTTCAACATGGCAAGATCGTGCTTGGTCTGCGCCAAAGAAAGAAAAGCAGGCCGGACGTCAGGCGCAACCGAGCCCAGAAGCCCATAGGCTGTGTCGAGATGACGGCGTGCGTCGTTCAGGATGTCGTCCAGGGCTAGACGCAGCGCCGGCGTTTGCTTGCCAGCAAAGACGTCTTCAAGATCACAACCATGTTTGGCCAGCACTTGCCGCGGGACGAACAAACGGCGCTGGGACGCGTCAAGTGGCAGCGAGGCCATAACCTGCACCATCCCCTGCGCCAGGCCCGCATGGCGCGCCAGGTGTTCGACCTCCGAGGAGGCAGGCCCCATCATCGCCGCAGCCAGCGAAAACAGCGCCGCCACCGTGTCGTTGAGATAGCCTTCCAGGGCCGACATGGTCGGCATCGGATCGTTGTAGAGATCGAACTGGTGCTCCTCGATCAGCCGCGAGAGCCGTTCGACCGGCAAGTGGTGGCTGCGGATCGCCAGCAGTATTTCGGCGGCGACGGGATTACCCTCGACGCCGCCGTGGCCCTGGCCCGCCAGCATGTCCCGCCACCATTGCAGCCTTATTTCGCCCGGCAGCGGCTGGCTCACCTGGGCAGGAACGCGGCAAATCTCGACATTGAAAGCATAGAGCGCCAGTAACGCCCGGCGTTCCGGCGTCGGCAAAAACAGCGTTGACGCGTAGCGGACAAAGTCGTGCGTCCGTACCAGCCCGGCGCAATGATCGGCCGCGTTCTTGTCCTCAGCGGCGTTCATGACACGGCGATCAGGGCCGCAGCCACGCGCCGCCGCTCGCCCATCATGATGTTGTAGGTGCGGATGGCGGGTCCCGTCTGCATGGAATCGAGACCGACATGAACGGCGCGAAGCGCCTCGCGCAGCCGGTTGGGCGCAACCCAGACCTCTGTTCCGGTTCCGATAATCAACGTGTCGATTCTATTGGCCGCCGCGAATACGCGTGACAGCGTGTGCTCGTCGATTTCGGACACTCTCGTTACAGGCCAGGCCCAAATCGCATCCGGCAAGCACAACAGCGAGCCCCGATGCGACATGTCGGCAAAAGCGAAGCCGCCCTTGCCATAGGCATCGATCGGCGCCGATCTCGGAAGATGTGGTGCATCCGAGCGGTCTGTCATGGCTGTTACTTCTTCGCAGGCGTATCCGGAGCGTCGGCGCGGTTGGTGCCAACGCCGAGATAGATCAGGATCGGCGCGGCGATGAAGATCGACGTATAGGTGCCGACCAGCACGACGCCGAACATCATCACGGCCGTAAAGCTGTGGATCGCATTGCCGCCGAACAGAAGCAGCGCGAGCAAGGCCAGCGTCACCGTGACGTGGGTAATGATCGAGCGCGACAATGTCGAATTGATGGACTCGTTGAGCAGTTCCGGCATCGGCATTTTCTTGTAACGCCGCAGCATTTCACGGATGCGGTCGTAAATGACGACGGTATCGTTCAGCGAATAGCCGAGAATGGTCAAAAGCGCGGCGATGCTGGTCAGGTCAAAGTCGACCTGAGAGATCGACATGAAACCGATCGTCAGCACGATATCGTGCACGTTGGCGATCATGGCGCCCAACGCGAACTGCCACTCGAAGCGGAACCAGAGATAGATCAGGATGCCGACGATCGCGAGCATCAGTCCGAGCATGCCATAAGCGAGAAGCTCGCCGGAAACGCGCGGTCCGACCACCTCGACGCGACGGTATTCAACGGCATCGCCGAGCGCGCCACGGACCTTCTGCACCGCTTCCTGTTGTGCGGCATCGCCGCCGGGCTGCTCTGCGACGCGGATCAGAACGTCGGCAGGGCCGCCAAACTGCTGCAACTGAACGTCGCCGAGACCAAGAGCATTCAAGGCCGTGCGCATCGCGGCGATATCGGCAGTGCCGGACTTGGCCTGCACCTCGAGCAACGTACCGCCCTTGAAGTCGATGCCGAAATTCAGCCCGTGGGTGAAGAACAGCGTAATCGCGACGATCGAGAGCAGCGCCGAGATCGGAAAGCTGATGCGGCGAAAACGCGTGAAATCGAAATGCGTATTGTCGGGGACAATACGCAGCGGCGGCAGCAGCCCGAAGATGCTGACGATCGTCAGCACGACGATCAGAATGCCCAGTCCAATCAGAACAGTGTGAGTCACGGCCGCATTTCCCTCAGATCGGCACGCTTTGCGGCCGCTTCCACCGTACCCACCAGGCCACGATCAGCCGGGTAAGCGTGAAAGCGGTGAAAACCGTGGTGAGAATGCCGATGCCGAGCGTCACGGCAAAACCGCGCACCGGGCCGGTACCGATATAGAACAGCACGGCTGCCGCAATAAAAGTGGTGATGTTGGAGTCGAGAATAGTGGCGAGCGCGCGCTTGAAGCCGGCATCGATGGCTGAAATCGCGTTGCGCCCGCCGCGAATTTCTTCGCGAATGCGCTCATAGATCAGCACGTTGGAATCGACCGCGATGCCGACCGTCAACACGATGCCGGCAATGCCCGGCAGCGTCAGCGTCGCATTGAGCAGTGACAACACACCGAAGATCATGGCGACGTTGATGGCAACCGCGATGTTGGCGAACAGCCCGAACAGCCGATAGGTCACGAGCATGAAGACGATGACCAGGATCGAACCGACATAGGCGGCGAGTTCACCCTTTTCGATCGAGTCCTGACCGAGGCCCGGACCCACGGTGCGTTCCTCGATGACGGTCAGCGGCGCCGGCAGCGCACCCGCGCGCAAGAGGATCGCAAGGTCGTTGGCGGACTGCACCGTGAAATTGCCGGAAATCTGTCCCTGCCCGCCGATGATCGGCTCGCGGATAACGGGAGCGGAGATCACCTTATTGTCAAGCACGATGGCAAAGCGCTGCCCGACACCTTCGGTCGTGGCTTGCGCGAACTTGCGCGCGCCTGACGAATTGAATTTGAAACTCACGACCGGCTCGCCGCTGCGCTGGTCGAACGCGGTCTGGGCGTCGCTCAGATCGCCGCCCGAAACCAGCACCTGCTTCTTGAGGGGCAGATTTTGCCCTCCGACCTCCGGCACGAGTTCGTCGTCCTGCGGGATCGTTCCCTTGGCGACCGCATCGGGTGCGACCGTCTCGTCGACCATGCGGAATTCCATATTGGCCGTTTGGCCGAGCAATATCTTCAACCGCGTCGGATCCTGCAAGCCCGGCACCTGCACCAGAATACGATCGGTGCCCTGGCGCTGGATCACGGGCTCAACGGTGCCGAGTTCGTTGACGCGCTTTTCGACGATCTGGATGGATTGCTCGATGGTTTGCCGAATGCGCTCTGTGATGGCTGCCGGCGGCACGGTGAGACGGATTAACCCGTTGCCAGCGTCCGTCACTTCGAGTGAGCGTTGACCGTTTGAGCCCAACAGGCCGCCCAGCGGCTGCGACAGTTCACGCAACTTGGAAAGGGCGGTCGGCACATCCGCCGGTTCCGAAATGCGAGCTTCCACCGCATCGCCCCGAACCGCCACGCCGCCCGAGAACCGAATTTTCGCGTCGCGCAGCGCTCGCCGCGCATCGTCTCTGATCTGATCGAGCTTTGTCTTTTTGATGTAGTTGGAATCGACTTCGAGCAGCAGATAGGAGCCGCCTTGCAGGTCGAGACCGAGCACCAGATGACGCTGCGCCCATAGCGGCCAGGTCTTGACCCGCGCCTCCGGGAAGAAGTTCGGCACCGCGCACAGGCACACCACCAGCGCTGTCAGGATGATCGCCAGCGCTTTCCACCGCGTGAAATAAAGCATCGAATTGACTCGTCAGATCCAGAGAAAGCGGCGCCCGAACGTCAGCTCGCGGCGGTCTCGTCCTTGCCGAGTTCCTTGGCCGGCTCGCCCTTGGCGCGAACGCCGGAGATCATCTGCCGCATCTGGCGAACGCGAACGCCGTCCGAAATCTCGAACTCGATCTGGTCATCGTCGACGACCTTGGTCACCTTGCCGACCAGGCCACCCGTCGTCACCACGGTATCACCACGGCGGATATTCTTCACGAGGTCGGCGTGATCGCGCACCTTCTTCTGCTGCGGCCGCAGGATCAGGAAGTACATAATGACGAAGATAAACGCGAACGGCAGCAGCGACATCAACATGCTGTTGGTATCGCCGCCGGCTGCGGCCTGGGCAAACGCAGGGGTAATCAGCATTCGTTCAATCCTCGTGGAGCGGGTGTGGCCGAGATAGGCGCGCGGGTCCGGCGCCCGGCCGGTCCGGGGCGAATTTCGCGCGGACTATAGCGGCCAGCGCCCCAATTGCAACGCCGCCACTCACTGTACAGGACCCCTCATTTGGGCCGCTTGCGGCCCCCTGCAAGGCCCGTTAAGGGTTCGGCGTCAGAAAGGCTAGTGGAGTGGGTTTGACATTCGCTTTCCCGCCTAGCCGCGGGTTCGTCAAGCGAATGTCAAATCCTAAACTCCACTAGAAACCTATATTTGCTAGTGGTCCTTTGATTCTAACATTCGCAAAAGTGACCGCCGCGAAGGGATGCGAATGTTAGAATCGGACCACTAGAGATGTCGAAAAAGCCCGGAAAATCAGCCTCACGTCCCGCCCAAAAACTCAAGCGTCAAGCGATGCCCCGACGGGTCTCAACGGCAGCTGCGCCTGCGTCCGGGCACGAGACCGCGGAGCGGATTGCCGCAGCGCTGGAGACCATCGCAGCCCACCTAGCGGCCGCAGCCCCAACGGCCGACGGCGGCGAGACCCTGCATCGCGCCGACGCCTTTATCTGGCATCCCGATGGACGGCTTGCACCCGTTCCCCATGTCAGCCGCGTCGATATCGGCCTGCTCAAAGGCATCGAGCGGATGCGGGATATCCTGATCGAGAACACCGAACGTTTCGCCAACGGCCTTCCCGCCAACAATGCATTGTTGTGGGGCGCGCGCGGCATGGGAAAATCCTCGCTGGTGAAAGCGGCGCACGCCAGCATCAATTGCGATCGCAAACCGGCCGACCGTCTCAAGCTGATCGAGATCCATCGCGAGGATATCGAGAGCTTGCCGGCCCTGATGGATATCCTGCGCCATGCGCCGTTCAACGCCATCGTGTTCTGCGACGACCTTTCCTTCGACGGCAACGACGCGTCCTACAAGTCGCTGAAAGCCGTGCTCGAGGGCGGCATCGAGGGACGTCCCGACAACGTGATCCTTTATGCGACCTCCAATCGCCGTCATCTGCTCGCGCGTGAGATGATCGAGAACGAGCGCTCGACCGCGATCAATCCGGGCGAAGCCGTCGAAGAGAAGGTTTCGCTCTCGGATCGTTTCGGTCTCTGGCTCGGCTTCCACCGGTGCAGCCAGGACGAATACCTTGCGATGGTGAAGGGCTATTGCAGCCATTTCGGCATCAAGCTCCCCGAAGAGGAGCTTGAACGCGAGGCGCTGGAATGGGCAACCACCCGCGGCTCCCGTTCAGGCCGCGTCGCCTGGCAGTTCACGCAGGAACTGGCAGGCCGGCTTGGCGTCCGGATCAAGCTCCGTTGAGGAACTGAAGCGGATCGACCGGGTTCGAACCCTTGCGGATTTCAAAGTGAAGCTGCGGCGAACTCACTTCGCCCGACTGGCCTGACTTGGCGATCACCTGCCCGCGCTTGATGCTGTCGCCACGCTTGACCAGCAATTCGCTGGCGTGCGCGTAGGCGGTCACGTAGCCGTTGGAATGACGCACCAGCACGAGGTTGCCGTAGCCCTTCAGTTCATTGCCGGAGTAAGCGACAACGCCGTCTTCGGCGGCCTTCACCGGGGTGCCTTCCGGCACCGCGAGGTTGATGCCGTCATTGGACTTGCCGTTGGTCTTGGCGCCATAGCTCGTGATCACCTTGCCCCGAACCGGCCAACGGAAGGTCGGCAAAGCACCCGTGGCGTCAGCCGATTTCACCGGCGCTTCGGCAGCGGGCGCCTCGTCGACATTCGTCGTTTGCGCCAGCCGCACCTTTTGTTGCGGATCAGCGGTGACTGCCGCGAGCTTGGTCACGGGCGCAGCGGATATGGGAGCGGCCTGGGCCACCGCCGGCTGCGTCACCGGCGCGGCGACCGCGGACGACTTCACCGGCACGTTGAGTTTCATGCCGATTTTGAGCTGCGCAGTCGGCGGCAGGCCATTGGCCCTGGCGAGTTCGCCTACGGAAATATGGTTGCGGCGCGCGATGCCCATCATCGTGTCGCCGTGGTTGACGACATGGACCGAAGGCGCGGCAGAGGCGAGAGCCGGCTTGCTGGCCGGTGCCGACATGGCTGGAGCTGGAGCAGCCGCAACTGCGCCCGGGCGCGGAATGATCAATTGCTGTCCGGGAGACAGGGCGCGGGGTCCCTTGTAGCCGTTGGCCTGAAGGATCGCGGCCGGCGTCACATTGTAACGGCGAGCCAGAATTTCCAGCGTGTCGCTGGTGCCGACGATGATCTTGGTCCCCTGGACCGGATGCACGGCCGCGACCGAATGCGGAACGCTGCCGGTTGTCTCGATCGGACGCGATGGGGGCGCATAGGAAGCGAGCCCGCGACCGCCGCCGGAAACGCCGGAACTTGCAGGATAGGACTGCGGCGCGGAAATCGGCGGCGGAAGGTTCTGCGACTGAACCTGCGCCTGGGGTCGCGAATATTGCGGAAGCTCCCGGCGCTCGGCTGAGGCCGGCGGCACGGAGGCCGTCGATTCATTGGAAGCAAAGGGATTTTCCGAAAGCCGAGACTGCATATCGGCGCTGCAACCAGCAAAACCGATCGACATCAGCGCCAGCGCCGCCATCAGCGGAGCACGGCGCGAGCAAAGCAACGCGACGGCACGGGACATGGTTACTCACTCGTACGCAACAAAATACTCATTTGAGTTAACACGTGCCGAGTAAATAACCGCTTAAGCCTCCGAATAAGATGTTGGCGGTACAGCCGATCCGGGATTTTACAGTTCGCGCGCAATGCCCGGCAGCGCTGGCACGAAACGCACGTCGACCAGCTCCCGGCGTTCGAAGCCACTTTCGGTCCTGACCAGGCGAACAAGCGTCTGGACGCCGTGTTGCGGGCCGACAGGGGCAATCAGCACGCCTTCCGGTTCGAGCCGTTCGGCGAGAGCGTCCGGAATCTGCTCCATCGCTGCGGTCACCAGGATGCGGTCGAAGTTGCCGACACCTGCGGGAATGTCGAAGCCGTCCCCCACCATTACCTCGACGTTGTCGCAGCCGAGATCTTCCAGCCGTTTCCGGGCACGGTCGGCCAGCGTCCTGTAACGCTCGATCGTGAGCACCCATTTGCACAGCCTGGACAAGATCGCGGCCTGATAGCCAGAGCCAGTGCCGATCTCGAGTACATGATGCGATTTCTGCAAACTCAGCTGCTCGGTCATGTAGGCCACCACGAAGGGCTGGCTGATGGTTTGCCCGCACGCGATCCCAAGCGCCGTGTCCCGATACGCATCATCCCGATCGGCCGGTTCGACGAAAAGTTCGCGCGGCACGTCCTCCATGACGCGCAGCACCGCCTGATCGCTGATCCCGCGCCGCCGCAGGCCAAGCTGAAACATCATCTTCCGGGGCGGATTTTTGGCGTCAGGCATCGGGGTCCCTAGAGCTCCGAGTCGCGGAAAAACCGACAGGAACTTGAAATTCGCCGCACTGGCTTATCGGCCACCGGACTATGTGATGGCACAAACACCCCGATTCCGGGAAACATACATTTCGAATTCGTGTTCCATCTCACGCCGTTGCCCGGCAGGTCGAGATTGCGCCCGATGTCGATATTTGCGATCCTTATTTCCCGGATTTCAAGGATTCCATGGATGGGTGCGGCGCGGACGTCAGGTGGATCGATATTCCTCGTCGAAGACGAGGTGATGATCAGGATGATGGTTGCCGACATGCTGGAAGAACTCGGCTACAGCATCGCCGCGGAGGCCGGCGAAGTCAGCGACGCCCTCCGCCTTGCGCAGTCGGTCGACTTCGATCTTGCCATTCTCGACGTCAACGTCAACGGCAAGGTGATTTCGCCGGTTGCCGACCTCATTGCGGCGCGCAACCGTCCCTTCATCTTTGCGACCGGTTATGGGTCCTCGGGACTACCGGCGGAATATCGCGACCGGCCGGCGCTGCAAAAGCCGTTTCAGATCGAAACGCTGGCCCGCACCATCGAGCAGGCCCTGAACCGCACCGCGGTTTGAAGCTTACCCCTACTTCAGCGTCGATGTCAGCGCGGCCGAGAACGCTTCGTCGGTGCGGTCGAGCCGAAGCGGCGTCACCGAGACGTAGCGCGACGCCAGCGCCCACAGGTCAGTGCCTTCCGCCGGAACGTCGACCTTGGCGAGCCGCTCAAATCCGATCCAGAAGTAAGGATTGCCCCGGCCGTCGCGCCGCTGATCGACTTTCAGGAAGCCGAGGTTGCGCTTGCCCTGCCGGGTCACGCGCACGCCTTTGACTTCATCGGCCGTGCAGGCCGGGAAGTTGACGTTGATCACGGTGTCCTTTGGCACCCCCGCATCGATCACCTTGCGCAGGATCGAGGGGCCGAATTTGAGGGCCGTGTCCCACAGCGGCTTCTCGCGGGTCTCGATCGAAAACTCCTGCGACAGGGCGAAAGACGGCAAGCCGAGGATGGTGCCTTCAAGCGCGCCTGCAATGGTGCCGGAATAGACGACGTCCTCGGCGACGTTGCGTCCCTTGTTGACGCCCGAGAGCACTAGATCAGGCCGCTTCTCGCCCAGGATGTGGCGCGCGCCCATGATGACGCAGTCGGTTGGCGTTCCCCGGACCGCGAAATGACGAGGACCTACCTCACGGAGACGAAGCGGGTCATTGAGCGAGAGCGAATGCGAAACACCGGATTGATCGAGCTCCGGCGCGACCACCCAGACGTCATCGGACAGTTCCCGCGCGATCTGCTCGATGATTTTGAGGCCCGGCGCGTGAATGCCGTCATCGTTGGTGCATAAAATCCGCATCGCCAAAGCGGCCCTTTCCAGTCGATTCCATGGCCTGGTGCCGTCTTAGACGGCTATGGGGCGTGACGCAAACTCACTGTTTTTATTGTGAGTTTTGCCTGTCTGATCCGCGCAGCCGACAACCCAATCTACTCCGGCGTCGGATTGTCCGGCTGAACGGCGACGGGCGTACGAATCCGCCAGACCGGCGTCAATTTCCCGCCGCCCTCGACCCGCAGGTCGAATTTCGGCGGTTCAGGCTTTGGCTGCGGTTCCGAGACAACGAATGGTTTTGGGGGCGGAACCAGCTTGGCCTGCGGTGTTGGGGCAGGCTTAACCTCTAACGGTGGAACCAGTTTGGGCGGTGGCGTCTTGCGTGGCGGTTCCGGATAGTATTTGCGGGCAGCGGCGACGGCTTTCTCAAAATCCTCGGCATTGACCCATTTTTCGGCGCGAATGGCATCCTGCACCCCATCGTCCCACAGACGCGACGCCTCAATGTCGAATTGCCCCCTTTGCCTCTGATTGCAGGCCTGAATGCCATAGCCCGTGACTGCCCATTGTTTGCCCACCCAGTGGATGTCGCGGTGCAGGGGCATGGACGAAGTCGCTTTCGAAAAAATGCATTTCGACGCTATCGGAAACAAGGATACTCGCGCGACCGGTGTGCGCAACCGCGATCAGGACACGCGTCAAACAAATCGCGCCAGTGTTGTAGTTCGGAATTAGCGATCCGGCGTGACGACCTTGGCGCCGCCCATGTAGGGCTGAAGCACGTCAGGCACGGCAATCGAGCCGTCGGCCTGCTGGTAGGTTTCCATGATCGCGATCAGCGCGCGGCCGACCGCCGTACCGGACCCGTTCAAGGTGTGCACAAAGTGCGGCTTACCGTCGCTGCGGCGATAGCGTGCATCCATCCGGCGTGCCTGGAAGTCGCCGCAGACCGAACAGCTCGAGATTTCGCGGAACGCGCCGCCCTCGCCCTGCCCGGGCATCCAGACCTCGATGTCATAGGTCTTCTGCGATGAAAAACCCATGTCGCCGGTACACAACGTCATGACGCGGTAATGAAGTTCGAGCTTGCGCAGGACTTCTTCCGCGCAGGCCAGCATGCGCTCGTGCTCGTCGCGGCTCGCCTCGGGCGTCGTGATCGAGACCAGTTCGACCTTGGTGAACTGGTGCTGGCGGATCATGCCGCGCGTATCGCGTCCGGCTGCCCCCGCTTCGGCGCGGAAGCATGGCGTCAGCGCCGTGAGGCGCATCGGCAATTCCTTCTCGTCGACGATCGACTCGCGGACGAGGTTGGTGAGGGAGACTTCCGCGGTTGGGATCAGCCCGAGCCGCCCGCTTTTCAAATTTTCAAAGCCCGTATCGTTGCTAGCGGTCGTGAGCAGTTCGCCCTTGATGGCCCAGAATTGATCTTCCTCGAATTTCGGCAATTGACCGGTGCCGAACATCACCTCGTCGCGAACGAGCAGCGGCGGATTGATTTCCGCATAACCGTGCTCGTTCGTGTGCAGGTCGAGCATGAACTGCCCGATCGCGCGCTCCAGTCGCGCCAGGCCTTTCTTGAGGACGACAAACCGCGCGCCCGACAATTTTGCTGCCGCTTCAAAATCCATCAGGCCGAGCGCGCTGCCGAGATCGTCATGCGGCTTCGTCTTGAAAGCGTAGCTGCGCGCCGATCCGAAGACGTGATGTTGCACGTTGCCGTGCTCGTCGACGCCATCGGGTACTTCGTCGAGCGGCAAATTCGGGATTGCCGCAAGCGCGGTCGCCAATTCGGCATCCGCCGCTTTCGTGGCGGCTTCCATCTCCGGCATCGTCGTCTTGAGCTCGGCGACTTCGGCCATGAGGCTCGCCGCACGTGCTTCATCCTTGGCCTTCTTGGCTTCGCCGATTTCCTTCGAGGCCGCGTTGCGGCGGGCCTGCGCCTGCTCCGACTTGAGAATTGCCGCACGTCGCTTCTCGTCGATGGCGAGCAGCGACGCCGACAGCGGCTCCAACCCGCGCCGCTTCAAGCCGGCGTCGAATTGAGCGGCGTTCTCGCGGATCGATTTGATGTCGTGCATGGCGGGACTCTCTAGCGGCTCCAATCGTTACGTTGACAATTACCAAAAACGCTGCATGTCAACATAACGGCTCGCCTCTAGCACGGCCATCATCATCCGCGAAAGCGGATGATCCAACTTTTCAGCGAAAGAGCCCTACTCCGCCGGTGTCGGCGTGGTTGGCGCCGGCGGCGTTGCCCCGGTCGAGGTCTTGCTGGCGGCGGCCTTCTTTTCCACCATCCGCACCGACCAGATCGAGCCTTCGTATAGAAGCAGCAAGGGAATCGCGAGCGAAGCCTGGCTCAAGACATCCGGCGGGGTCAGCACGGCGGCGATAATGAAGGCGATCACGATGAAGTAGCGCCGCTTGTCGCGCAGTTGCTGGGACGTGATGACGCCGATCCTGCCCAACAGCGTCAGGATCACCGGAAGCTGGAAAGCAATCCCGAAGGCAAAGATCAGGGACATCGTCAGCGACAGGAATTCGCCGACCTTGGGCAGAAGCTGAATCTGCGGGGTCTCCGGGCCGCTCATTTGCTGCATGCCGAGCGAGAATCGAACCAGCATCGGCAGCACGACGAAATAGACCAGCATCGCGCCGAGCACGAAAAAGAACGGCGTCGCGATCAGGTAAGGCACGAACGCCTTGCGCTCGTGCTTGTAAAGTCCGGGCGCGACGAAGGCGTAAATCTGTCCGGCCACGATCGGAAACGAGATGAAGCCGGCGCCAAACAGCGCAAGCTTCAGCTGGGTGATGAAATATTCAAGCAGCGCAGTGTAGATGAATTTCGAATTTTCGGGGCCTGCGACCCAGACGAAAGGCCATACCAGGAAGTTGTAGATCTGCTTGGCGATGAAGAAGCAGAGGATGAACGCAATGCCGAAGCCGAGCAACGCCTTGATCAGGCGCGAGCGCAGCTCGATCAGGTGATCCATCAACGGCGCTTTGCTGGCCTCAATATCGTCGTCGCTCATGACGCTTTGGCGTCCCGCGCGGGTTCGGCCTCAACGGCCGCCGAATGCGTATCCGGCGTGGAGGAAACAAGCTCGGTCGGCGGGGTGATCACCAATGGCTCCGAGGCTGCGGTTTCGGCTGCGACAGCGGCGCTCGCTTCCGGCGATGCGGCTGCCTCGGTTGTTGCGGCCGGCTTGTCGTCGATCGAAAGGGCGGCGCTGACGTCCTTTTCGAGCGAGGTCATCACGTTGCCGCTCGTAAAACCGGTCGCGGCCTCCTTGACCTCGTCAAAGCTCTTCTTGAGGTCGGCCATTTCGGCCTCGCGCATCGCTTCCTGAAACTGGCCCTGGAATTCGCCGGCCATCTTGCGCGCCTTGGCGACCCATTGTCCGACCATGCGCAGCACGCCCGGCAATTCTTTGGGACCGATGGCGATCAGCGCAACCACGGCGATGACGGCGAATTCACTCCAACCAATATCGAACATGAAAACTTCCGCTCACGCGAGGCCAAGGTCTTCCGCTATCGAGACTGGCCCGTCCGCGTCCTTATTCCGCCGGTCTTGCCGTCTGCATGATCACAATCATGCGCGCCGGCTTGCGATGCGCCCGGCGGATCAAACGGCCTTGCTGCCGACATCCGTCCGCGCCGCCTGCGGCGAGGCGTTGTGGTCGATCGACTTCACAGGCTCGGTCTTTTCAACGGCCTTGTCGTCGTCCTGCATGCCCTTCTTGAAGGCCTTGATGCCCTGAGCGACGTCACCCATCAGGTCGGAAATCTTGCCACGACCGAACAGCAGCAGGACGACTGCGATCACGACGATCCAGTGCCAAATGCTCAATGAACCCATCCTGCAACCCTCCAAACACGCGAAATCAGGGACGCTTGCAGCGCCCACCTACATCAGGCGAACGTAGGCTCAAGGGGTGCCAAAAACAAGCACTTAGGCCGCTTAAAATACGTGTTAAGCGGCTGACCGTTAACGCTCGACATGGCCGCGTTATCTAACCGATGCGAATGCTGGCAAATTCGCGTTTATTCGCTTCCCGAGCCGGTTTCCGGTTCGACCCGAGGGGCCAAAGCCAGTTCCAGATCGCCTGCTTCCAGGGGATCTTCGTCCTCGCGCAAGGCCGGGTCGTCGGAAGGTGTCGGAACAGTGAAACCTGAAGGCAGCCGCGTATCCAACAGGCCCGTCCCTTTCAGTTCCTCAAGGCCGGGCAGATCACTCAGCGCTTCGAGGCTGAACTGCGACAAAAAGGCTTCCGTCGTCCCGAAGGTGAGCGGGCGTCCGGGCGTCTTGCGGCGGCCGCGCGGCCGGATCCAGCCGGTCTCGAGCAGCACGTCGAGTGTTCCCTTCGAAGTCACCACGCCGCGGATCTCTTCGATCTCGGCGCGCGTGACCGGCTGATGGTAGGCGATGATGGCAAGCATCTCGATCGCCGCACGCGACAGCCGCCGTGTCTCCGTGCTCTCGCGCGTCATCAGCCACGACAGGTCGCCGGCGGTGCGGAACGTCCACTTGTTGGCGATACGAACGAGATTGACGCCGCGCGAGGCATAGTCCGCCTGCAACTGCGCCAGCGCGACCTTGATGTCGACGCCATCGGGCATCCGCTTAGCGAGCGTCGCCTGGTCGAGCGGCTCGGTGGAGGCGAACAGCAGCGCCTCCAGCAGCCGCAGCTCTTCAGGCCGCGTCTGCAGGTTGTTATCGGGTTGCTCGTCTACGTCGGCCATGCGCTTTTCCGCCAGGCTTGCCATGGCACAATCTCCTTCTTCCACTCACTAGCCCGCTTGATCCGGGGCGGACATCGCGTCGGGCGCCGGTTGCGGCGGACGCTTTCTGAAAAACAACGGAGCGAACGCCTCCTGCTGATGCAACTCCACCTGGCCTTCCCTGACGAGTTCCAGCGCCGCGGCAAAGCTCGACGCAAACACGGTCGCCTTTTGCGAGGGGTCGACGACGTAATGGAGGAGATATTCGTCGAGGCGGCTCCACTCTTCGGCGAGGCCCACCAGCCGCTCCAGCGATGCCCTCGCTTCGGCCAGCGACCACACCGTGCGTCGTGCAAGATGCACCGAAGCCAACACCGTCTGCTGACGTTGAACGGCGTACGCCGCGAGCAGGTCGTACAAGGTCGCCGTGTATCTGGGATGGCGGATTTCCGCGATGGTTTCGGGAAAGCCGCGCGGGAAAATGTCGCGTTGCAGCTGCGGGCGGTTCATCAGGCGGTTTGAAGCCTCGCGAATGGCTTCCAGGCGGCGCAGCCGGTTGGCAAGCGCGGTCGCCATCTCTTCGGCGCTCGGCCCCTCGGCCGTCGGCGGCTCCGGCAACAGCAGCCGCGATTTCAGGAACGCAAGCCAGGCCGCCATCACCAGATAGTCGGCGGCAAGCTCAAGCCTGATCTTTCGCGCCTCCTCGATGAATTGCAGATACTGATCCGCAAGCGCGAGAATCGAAATCTTGGCGAGATCTACCTTCTGTTGCCGCGCCAGCGCCAGCAGCAGATCGAGCGGGCCTTCGTAGCCCTCGACGTCGACGACAAGCGCAGGCTCGCCATCGGCGATCTCGGCCGGACGGCCGGTATCGAATGAGAGAATTTCCGCGGTCATGCGCCCGACGTCCCTGCTCTCACCATCATCGCGTCTAATTCGGCCCGCGCCGCGGCCCTGTCGAATGGTTGCGGCGCTCCCCGCGATGCCAGCGCGCGTTCGGCCCGCGCAAGCGCTATCCCTGACAATTCCGGCGTCTCGGCGGCGACCTCGCGCATTTCATCGAGGTTGCCGTTGCAATGGAGGGCGATGTCGCAGCCGGCCGAGAAGATCGCTCTCGTCCTCTCCGCAATCGACCCGGAGAGCGCATTCATCGACACGTCATCACTCATCAACAAACCTTGGAACCCGATCACGCCGCGAATCACTCGTTCGATGATTGTCGCAGAAGTCGTGGCCGGATGGACCGGGTCGAGCGCACTAAACACAACATGTGCGGTCATCGCCATCGGCAGATCCGCTAGCGGCTGAAAGGCCGCAAAATCCGTCGTTTCGAGGTCATTTGGCGGCGTGTCCACGGTCGGAAGCCGCAAATGGCTGTCGGCCGTGGCCCGCCCATGACCCGGGATGTGTTTCAGCACCGGTAAAATACCACCCTGCACCAGCCCTTCAGTGACGGCGCGCGCAATGGCGGCCACCTTTCCCGGCTCGGTTCCATAGGCGCGGTCGCCAATGACCGCATCGGCGCCGGCGACCGGGACATCCGCCAATGGCAGACAATCGACGGTGATGCCGAGTTCCCCGAGGTCGGCCGCGATCAGCCGCGAGCTATGGCGTGCCGCCTTCAGCCCCAGCGCCGGATCAAGGTCGTAGAGCCTTCCGAACAGCGCGCCCGGCGGATAGGACGGCCACTGCGGCGGCCCAAGGCGCTGGACCCGGCCGCCTTCCTGGTCGATCAGGACCGCGGCGTCCGGGCGCCCGGCGCTTTTCTTCAGTTCATCAACCAGAGAGACAACTTGGCCGGGCGTCCCGATGTTCCGTTTGAACAGGATGAAGCCCCAGGGGCGCTCGGCCGCAATGAACGCGCGCTCTTCGGCGCTCAGGGCCGTTCCGGATATGCCTGTGATGAATGCCTTGCGCGTCATGAGGCGCGGATTAGCCGCCCAACGCCACGGGGGTCAACAAGGCCCCGCGCTAATTTCTCTGGACGACGCACTGGCCGCCGGCAGACTTGAGGCTGCCGCAGAACTGCGAGGCTTCGTCCGGCGAGCCAAACGGACCGACCATGGCCCGGTAGTAGACGCCCTTGTCGCCGAGATCGGCGCGCTTGATGACCGGCGCGCGCGAGCCGAGCACCGACGGGAACTTGCTCTGCAACGCCCTGAACGACGCCTGCGCGTCGGCTTCGCTCTTTTGCGAGGAGACCTGCACGAGGAAATTACCACCGCCCGAACTTGCGGGCGCGCTGGGCACTGCCTGCGTCGGATTGGTCGCCGCCATCCGGACCGGAGGCTCGGCCGCCGGCGCATCAGACTGAGGCGCAAGTGACATAGGCGCATTGGCATTGGCTGATGCGGGGTTGGTAGCCGTGCGGGCGTTCGGCGCGGCCGCGCGTTGCGCTGCTGCACCCTTTGCAGCCGGTGCGGCCGGTTGCGCGGCGGCGGCGGCCGGGGGCGCGGCGTCACCCTGGTCACCTCGAACCGAGAAAGTCTTGATCCTGCGTGGATCGTTATTCGAGAACGTGCCGTTCGCCCCATTGGCCGCCGGCGGTGAAACACCCGGCGGAATGACGCTTGTCGGCATCGGCGCCGTGCCGTTCGACGTCAGCGGCGGAAACACGACGCGAGGTCCGGACCGGTTGGGATCGATCGGCGCTTCTTCGCGCGAGACGATCTTTTCCGTGCCATCGCTCGGCGCCATGCGGTCCGGCACTTTCGTTCCACCGTCGCCAGGCGCAGGAATGATCTTGGTCGGCCCGGCATCGGCGCGGATGATCGGCGGCTCGCCGCTTCGCGCGGAGCCTGTAAAGGTACGGTACGCGTACGCGCCACCGACGCCGAACACGGCCAGCGCCAGCACCGCGAATACCGTGATCATGCCGCCGCGTTTGCGCGGCTCCTCGGCCTGGTCAAACTGCTGATCGTCTTCGTAGGCGTAGGCGTTGTCGACGTAACCATGGTCATGCTGCGCGTTCTGCGCATCGGACTCCAAGGTCCCGTAAAGCGCATCGTCGTAACGCGACGTATCAGGCTGCTGTTGATGCGCATCCGCAAACAGATGCGCATCATCGTAGTCCGGCTGGGCCGGAGGCTGCGGGGCCGCATAACGATGAAGCGGATGCACCTCGGCCGGATAGTCATCCTCGTCAGCGTAGTAATCCTGCTGCGGCGGCGGTGGCGGCGCCTCTTGCCTGACGGCAGCGCGCTGCATCCAGGATGGCGGCGCCGGCGGCGGAGCCTCGTAAGGTTCGGGATCCGCGTAATCGTCGTCGTAGTTTGGCTCGGGATCAGCTGGCCTCGTCTGCGGCTGCGCCTGCAGATTGGCGCGGCTCATCGGTTTGGCACCGAAGGGATCGGTCTGTCCAATCAGGCGCGCAAGCTCCGCGAGCGGATCGCTTTCGGCATTGTCAGATGCTCTCGCCCCGCCGTCGCGATCGTAATCGCCGCCGGCGGAATAAGCCCTGTCCTGATATCGATCAGCCATCGCGATGATGTGTCCCCTCGAGGGAAAGTCGCCAACCCGCTTGTCCAACGCACCGGTCCCCACCGGCTGCCACTCGCAATATAACTCCCCCAGGGAGCGGCACTTAGGTCAGCGCATCTCGTTTGGCGCACCGACGCCGAGAACCCCAAGGCCGGATGCCAGAACCGTGACAACGCCCTGTACCATCGCTAGCCGGGCCTTCGTCATCTCGGCATCATCTTTGATAATAAAGCGTAAATAGGGCAAATCCCGCCCCTTCGTCCATAGCGCATGGAAATCACTGGCCAAATCATACAGGTAAAAAGCGATTCGGTGCGGCTCGTGTGCGGCCGCCGCCGCCTCCACCGTCCGGGGGTAGACCGCCAGCTTCCGCAACAGGCTCAATTCCGCCGGGTCGGCCAGCCGATCGAACGCAGCCGAGGCGAGGTAGGCAAGCCGTATCCCCTCGTCCTCAGGAAGGTCATGCAGCACCTCCTCGCGTGCGGTGCGAAAGATCGAGTGCCCACGGGCGTGGCCGTATTGCACGTAGAAAACCGGGTTGTCGCGCGACTGCTCGATGACCTTGGCCAGGTCGAAATCGAGCACCGCGTCGTTCTTGCGGTAGAGCATCATGAAGCGGACGGCATCCTTGCCGACCTCGTCGACCACTTCACGCAAGGTGACGAAATCACCTGATCGCTTCGACATTTTCACCGGCTCGCCGTTGCGCAAGAGCTTCACGAGCTGCACGATCTTGACGTCGAGTGTGGCCTTGCCGTCGGTCACCGCCTTGATCGCGGCTTCGACGCGCTTGATATAACCGCCGTGGTCAGCGCCCCAGACGTCGACCAGATTGTGAAATCCGCGGTCGAACTTGTTCCTGTGATAGGCGATGTCGGACGCAAAGTACGTATAGCTGCCGTCCGACTTCAACAGCGGCCGGTCGACATCGTCGCCAAAGTTGGTGGCGCGAAACAACGTCTGCTCGCGGTCTTCGTAGTCGTCGACCGGCGCGCCCTTGGGCGGCGGGAGGCGGCCCTCGTAGACGTCGCCCTTGGCGCGGAGAAAATCGATCGTCTCGGCGACGCGGTTGTTGCCGCCCGCAACCAGTGACCGCTCCGAAAAGAATACGTCATGGGCAATGTTCAGCGCGGCGAGATCGCCCTTGATCGCCTCCATCATCATGTCGATGGATTTGGCCCGCACCAGCGGCAGCCACTCTGCCTCGGGCTTGGCGAGCAACGCCTTGCCGTGTTCGGCGGCCAGCGCCACGCCGACCGGCTTCAAATAATCGCCGGGATAAAGCCCGTCTGGAATTTCGCCGATGTTTTCGCCAAGCGCTTCGCGGTATCGCAGGAACGCCGAGCGCGCGAGCACGTCGACCTGGGCGCCGGCATCGTTGATGTAATATTCGCGCGTCACGTCGAAGCCGGAGAGCTGAAGCAGGCTCGCCAGCGCATCGCCGAAAACCGCGCCGCGGCAATGGCCGACATGCATCGGGCCGGTCGGATTGGCCGAGACGTATTCGACATTGACCTTCTCGCCCGCACCGATCGCGCTTTCGCCGAAAGCGTTACCCGCCCGGAGAATCGCACGCAGGGAGTCGGTCCAGACCGACGACTTCAAAGTGAGATTGATGAAGCCGGGACCGGCGACATCGACGGCGGCAACGATATCTTCCGCGCGCAGCCGTCCGGCGATCTTGTCGGCGAGGTCACGGGGCTTGGCCTTGGCCTCCTTGGCGAGCACCATGGCCGCGTTGGTCGCCATGTCACCATGGGTCGGATCTTTCGGAGGCTCGACCACCACACGCGACAGGTCCGCAGCTATGCCCAGTTCAGCCGTGCAAACGGCGTGAACGCGCGCCAGTACCTGGGCGAAAAGATGCTGTGTCGAAGATATGTCGGCCATGGCCGCCGCCTAACGTAAATCCGGGGTCGAGTCAAAAAGCCGCTGATGTTCGGTCAGGGCAAACCGGTCGGTCATCCCGGCGATGAAGTTGCCGATCCGCCGCGCCCGCCCGGCCTCGTCCTCCGACCGGCTTTCGGGCGGCAGCCATTCGGCCGGCAGCGTGGCCGGATCGCCCTGATAGCGCGCAAACAGGTCGGATACGAGCTGTTCGGCGTCCCGCATCACCCGCATTACCCGTTCGTGGCGATACATTCTCACCTTCAGAAAGGCCTTGATCGCGGCTTCCGCCTCCCGCGTCTCGTCCGGAAACGCAATCAGCGCCTCGTTCTGGTGGCGCACGTCTTCGGCCGAGGCCGGCCTGACCAGAGCCAGGCGGCGATGTGCTTCCAGGACAACGGCGCCGATCAAATGGGAAATCAGCTCGCGCACCAATTCGGCCCCGCGGCGGCTTTCGTCGAGGCCGGAATACTGGGCGTCGATTTCGGCGATGATCGCCGCAGTGACCGGAATTTCCTTGAGATCGTCGATTTGAAACAAGCCGGCGCGCAAACCATCGTCGATGTCGTGCGCGTCATAGGCGATGTCATCGGCGATCGCCGCGATCTGGGCTTCCAGCGAGGCAAAGCTCCAGAGTTCGAGATCGTAGGCCACGACGAATTCGGCGATGCCGACGGGAATGCCATGCTCGCGGTAGCGGCCGAGCGGGCTGCCATCGCGCGCCGTCAGCGGGCCGTTGTGCTTGACGATGCCCTCCAGCGATTCCCAGGTCAGGTTGAGCCCGTCGAATTCGGGATAGCGATGCTCGAGCGACGTGACGACGCGCAAGGTATGAGCGTTGTGATCGAAACCCCCATGCCCGCGCAGACACGCATCGAGCGCCCGTTCGCCGGCGTGCCCGAACGGCGGATGGCCGAGGTCATGGGCGAGCGCCAGTGTCTCGGTCAGGTCCTCGTCCAGCCCCAGCTGCCGGGCCAGCGCACGGGCGATCTGGGCGACTTCGAGCGAGTGGGTCAGCCGGGTACGGTAATGATCGCCTTCGTGGAACACGAAGACCTGGGTTTTATGCTTCAGGCGGCGGAAGGCGGTAGAATGGATCACGCGGTCACAGTCGCGCCGGAACGGGCTACGGGTCCGGCTCGGCGCCTCCACAAACTGCCGGCCGCGGCTGCGATCGGGGTCGCAGGCATAGACCGAGCGAGGGGCAGCCATTCCAACTGACACGGGATATCTCTTTCGTGACGGGTTTGATTCCGATGCCCGCTGCACCTAATTATGGTAGACGCCGGATACCACATAATTGCGCCGGACGCAGTGATCGGAGCTTCACGATGACCACAGCCGTCACCATCAGCGAACGGGCCGCCCGCCGCATTGGAGAGATTCTCAAAACCGAGGGCGATGGCGCCATGCTGCGCATCAGCGTCGAGGGCGGCGGCTGTTCCGGCTTCCAGTACAAGTTCGACGTCGAACGCGCGCGCGCCGAAGACGATCTGGTGATTTCGCGCGACAGCGCCGTCGTGTTGGTCGATCCGGCATCGGTCCCGTTCCTCGCCGGTTCGGAGGTCGATTTCGTGGATGACCTGATCGGCGCTTCGTTCCGCGTCAACAATCCCAACGCCACCGCCTCCTGCGGTTGCGGCACCAGCTTCTCGATCTAAGGCTCGCCGGTTCCGATGCGCATCGCCACCTGGAACGTCAACTCGGTTCGGCAGCGAATCGAGAATCTGATGAGCTGGTTGAAGGAATGCTCGCCCGACATCGTTTGCCTTCAGGAAATCAAATGCACGGATGACGCGTTTCCGCGGCTGGAGATCGAGAGCCTCGGCTACAACGTCGTCACCCACGGGCAAAAGACCTTCAACGGCGTTGCGCTGTTATCGAAACTTCCGTTCGACGAGACAAAGTCCGGCCTTGTCGGCGACGATGAGGACGCGCATGCGCGCTTCGTCGAGGGCGTCGTCACACTCAAACAAGGCGTGGTCCGGATCGCCTGCCTTTATCTGCCCAACGGCAACCCAGCGAATACCGACAAATACCCATACAAACTCAAATGGATGTCGCGGCTTCTTGAGTATTCGAAACAGCGACTTAAAGCGGAAGAACCGCTGGTGCTAGCCGGCGACTTCAACGTGATCCCGAAAGCCGCTGATGTCTCCAATCCCGCAGCCTGGGTCGACGATGCGCTGTTTCGCACCCAAACCCGCGAGAGCTTTCAGTCGCTACTCGGACTAGGGCTGACGGACGCGCTGCGCGCGGTCACCGACGCGCCGGGCCAATATACATTCTGGGATTACCAGGCCGGCGCCTGGCAGAAGAACCAGGGGCTGCGTATCGATCACCTGTTGCTGTCACCGCAAGCCAGCGATCGCCTCGTCGATGTCGGCATCGACAGTTACGTCCGCGCCTGGGAGAAACCGTCCGATCACGTGCCGGTCTGGATCGATCTCGATCTGGAAGCAGCATAGGCTGTCGCGTCAGCGCACTGCACGCAGTTCCTTCGCCATCGGATAGGACGACGCCGTTCCGAATTTTCCGAGCGACGGCCCCATGTCCCGATATCCACGCGCCAGATAGAAGCGATGCGCCGTCTCGGTGCTGAGCAGCGTGATCTCGCTGGCGCCGCGTTCGACCGCCCTCGCCTCAAGCGCCTTCAGAAGTGCTGCGCTGACGCCGCGAAAGCGCGCTTGTGGCGCGACGTAGTTGAGCGTGATCTCGCCGTCGTCCTTGACGCCACCGACCGCCAGAATCGTCTCACCCTCGACCGCAACCAGCAGCGAACTACCGACGCTTGCCATCCACGCCGCGACATTGTCGGGCGTCTTGCTGGCGAGCCAGCGCCGCAGAATTTCCGGATTACGGTTGTGGTCGGCGACGCAGAGTTCGGCGATCGAAGCGCGGATCGCTTCGCACGCTTTCACGGCGTCGGCTGCTGTCGCGTCGCGGATGATCATCGTGTTTTCCCCAATCGATGGGGAATCCCCTCGCGATCTCCGTTAGTCCCTGCGGCCCTGCACCCAGTGCTCGAGCATCTGGAGCGCCATCGCACGGTCTTCCTCGGACGCCTTCGCGATTGCCTTGTTGTAGCTGTCGCGGATCCAGATCTCGTCGGGCGTCGCGCTGTCGCGCGCGAGCGTCAGCCACATCAGGCCGCGCGCGGGCTGCCGCGGCAGTTGATCGCCGTTGAACAGCATCTGGCCAAGCAGCGCCTGGGCCTGGTGCTGCCCCTTCTGTGCGGCAAGCCCGAGCCAGCGCGCGCCGTAGCGGAAATCGTCGCGGGACGAACCAGCGCTCTTCAAGTAAAGCCGCGCGAGATCGTATTGCGCGTCGGCATTGCCGAAATAGGACGCAGCATAGGAGAACATCTCCCGGGCCCGCTCGGTATCCGCCTTGATCTTCGAATTCGGAATGCCGTTGAGATAGTAGCGGCCGAGCGCGACGAACGCGTTCGCCACAATCGCGGCCTGCGGGGCCGACGGGCTGTCTTCGGCATGCTTGTCGGCGATGCGGCTGAAATATTCGAAGGCGCGCAGATCGTTCTGATCGACGCCATCGCCAAGGGCGTACATCCGCCCGAGCCGCCACTGCGCGATCGGATTGGGGCCATCAGCCGCATATTCCAAGGCGGTGAGCGAGGTATCCGGAACCGTCGGTACGACCTTCTTCAGGCTCGATGCGGTACCCGGCTGCGCCGTGACCACCGGAATCGTCGAATCCTGATTGATCGGCGCGCCGTCGAAGGCGAATCCGGACGTGGCCACCGGTGTGGCCGCTAAAATCAAAGCAAAAATGGTGCGCTCAAATGTCCGCATAACACAACTTCTCGTGCGCGCCGCCGGGGTGGGTGACCGCCCCGGTCACCGCCGGTCCCACCTGCTGGGCGTACTTCCACAAGGCACCTGACGTATGGTTAGTCGCGCGAGGCCTCCATTCGGTCTTGCGCTGGGCGAGTTCCGCGTCAGTCAATTTTACGTTAAGAGTTCCGGCGGCGGCGTCGATCTCGATAGTGTCACCGTCGCGCAACAGTGCGATCGGGCCGCCAATGGCCGCCTCCGGCCCGACATGGCCTATGCAGAAGCCGCGGGTGGCGCCCGAAAAGCGGCCGTCCGTGATCAGGGCGATTTTTCCGCCCATTCCCTGGCCCGTCAGCGCTGCCGTCGTCGCAAGCATTTCTCGCATTCCCGGACCGCCGCGCGGCCCCTCGTAACGGATGACGATGACCTCGCCTTCCCTGTAGGTCTTCTTCTGGACGGCCTCGAAGGCATCCTCCTCGCGGTCGAAGCAACGGGCGGGGCCTGCGAACTTGAGGTTCGACATGCCCGCGACCTTCACGATCGCCCCCTCTGGTGCGAGATTACCCTTCAACCCGACCACACCGCCCGTGACGGTGATCGGCTTGTCGGCGGGCCGCACCACGTCCTGGTGCGGGTTCCATTTCACGCTCTTGAGGTTTTCGGCCATTGTCCGCCCTGTGACTGTCAGGCAGTCACCGTGCAGGTAGCCATTGTCGAGCAGCGTCTTCATCAGAATTGGTATGCCGCCAGCCTCGAACATGTCTTTGGCGACATAACGGCCACCCGGCTTCAAATCTGCGACATATGGGGTTTTCTTAAAAATTTCCGCGACGTCGAACAAATCGAACTTGATGCCGCACTCGTTGGCGATCGCGGGCAGATGCAGCGCGGCGTTGGTCGAACCGCCGGAGGCGGCGACGACGGCGGCCGCGTTTTCCAGCGACTTGCGCGTGACGATGTCGCGCGGCCGGATGTTCTGGGCGATCAGCTCCATCACCTTTTCGCCCGCCGCCGTGCAGAAGGCATCGCGAATTTCATAAGGCGCCGGCGCGCCGGCCGAATAGGGCAACGCAAGCCCGATGGCTTCGGACACGGTCGCCATGGTGTTGGCGGTGAATTGCGCCCCGCAAGCACCTGCTGACGGACAGGCGACCCGCTCGATTTCATCGAGGTCAGCATCCGACATCGCACCCACCGAGTGCTTGCCGACCGCCTCGAACATGTCCTGTACCGTGACCTGCTGGCCGCGGAAATTTCCGGGCAGAATCGAGCCGCCATAGATGAAGATCGACGGTACGTTCAGCCGGACCATCGCCATCATCATGGCCGGCAGCGACTTGTCGCAGCCGGCAAGACCGACCAGCGCGTCATAGGCGTGGCCGCGGATGGTCAGTTCGACCGAATCGGCGATGCACTCACGCGACGGCAGTGACGAGCGCATCCCGTCGTGGCCCATGGCGATGCCGTCGGTCACGGTGATGGTGCAGAATTCGCGCGGGGTGCCACCGGCGGAGGCAACGCCCTTCTTGACGGCCTGAGCCTGGCGCATCAGCGCGATATTGCAGGGTGCGGCTTCATTCCAGCAGGACGCCACGCCCACAAACGGCTGATGGATCTGCTCGGTCGTCAATCCCATCGCATAGAGGTAGGACCGGTGCGGTGCCCTCTCAGGGCCCTCCGTGACGTGGCGGCTTGGTAGCCGCTTCTTGAGGTTGGTCTTGGCGTCCATCTCAGCGAATCCGCTTCCCCGGCCTTCTCGCTCACGGCGACAACCCCATGGCTGCCGTCATAGTTGCGAACACCGAGTCCCTAGATCTCGATCGTTATGATCTCATGGAGGGGTGTGGCTAAAAAGCGGCGTAGCCGTGCAGGAGGCGGGACGAAGACCAAATCTTCAGAAAGTGTTGCCCCTGCGACACGATCGTTGCGGTAAAGTCACCTTTATGAAGGTAAAAATGACGAAACCGGCCTCCTTCCGAAGGCCGGTCTCTGCATTGCAACACTACCTGGACTGGCCTTAGCGACCGGCAGGAGCCGACCAGCCACCGGTATAGCGATAGCCTTCCGCAGACTCATAGGCCGGCGAGACAAAAGCGTTGCTGTCGCGGAATTCGCTGGCGCGATGGTGCGCGCGACGATGTTGTTCGGAAGCGGACGCCAATTGCACGGCAGAGAAAATAATCAACGCCGAACCGACAATCGTGAGAATTGTCTTTTTCATTTTCAGTCTCCCAAAGACAGTCGAACCACGGAGCCCGGCGCTCCGTGTGTCGCTGCGTTCAGCAGATAGTTGCAGTTGCATCTAGTTCTAGCCCGCTGTGAATCACGATGCAGCGAGCAAATTTATTGGTCAGAATATTTTCCGATTAAATATTCAGCACACGGCCATACGCATCCAGCACCGCTTCCTTCATCATCTCCGACAGCGTCGGATGCGGGAAGACCGTGTGCATCAGCTCTTCTTCCGTGGTTTCGAGATTCATCGCCACCACATAGCCCTGAATCAACTCGGTGACTTCCGCACCGATCATGTGCGCGCCGAGCAATTGGCCAGTCTTCTTGTCGAAGACAACTTTGACGAGGCCTTGATCTTCGCCGAGCGCGATCGCCTTGCCGTTGCCGACGAAGGGGAATCGGCCAACGCGAATCTCGCGTCCGCCCTCTTTTGCTTTTGCCTCCGTGAGACCGACCGACGCCACTTGCGGATTGCAATACGTGCAGCCGGGAATCAGGAGCTTGTCGAGCGCATGCGGATGCAAGCCCTTGATGGCTTCGACGCAAATCACGCCTTCATGTTCGGCCTTGTGCGCCAGCATCGGCGGGCCGGAGACGTCACCGATGGCGTAGATGCCGGGCACGTTGGTTTTGCCATAGCCATCGACCACCACGCAGCCGCGATCGGTTTTGACGCCGAGCTTCTCCAATCCGAGATTTTCGATATTGCCGACGACGCCGACGGCGGAGATCACGCGATCAAACTCGACGACCTGCGGCGCCTTGCCGTCATCGATGGTCGCGACCACGCTGTCGCTTTTCTTCTCGAGCTTCGTCACCTTGGTGTTGGTGAGGATCTTGATGCCTTGCTTTTCGAAGCGCTTGCGCGCGAGGCCCGCGATCTCGGCGTCTTCCACGGGCAGGATCTGCGGCAGTACCTCGACCACAGTCACGTCCGATCCCATGGTGTGGAAGAAGGACGCGAATTCGATGCCGATCGCGCCTGAACCTACGACGAGCAGCGACTTCGGCATCTTCTCCGGCACCATGGCCTCGAAATAGGTCCAGACCAGCTTCTTGTCCGGCTCCAGTCCCGGCAGCACGCGCGGACGCGCGCCGGTTGCGACGATGATGTGCTTGGCCTGATAAGCGCCCTCGCCGAGCGCGCCCTTCGGCGCTTCGACAGCCGACTTCTTCACGGTGATCTTGCCGGGCGCGTCGATCGAGGCATCGCCCCAGATGATCGTCACCTTGTTCTTCTTCATCAGGAATCCGACACCGTCGTTGAGGCGTTTGGAGACGCCTCGCGAGCGCTGCACGACGGCTTTCGGATCGTAGGCGACCTTCTCGGCAGACAGACCGTAATCCTTGGCGTGCTGCATGTAGTGGTAGATTTCGGCCGAGCGCAGCAACGCCTTGGTCGGGATGCAACCCCAGTTCAAGCAGATGCCGCCGAGATAGTCCTTCTCGATGATCGCGGTCTTGAAGCCGAGCTGGGCGGCGCGAATGGCGGTGACGTAGCCGCCGGGACCCGAACCGATGATGACGACGTCAAAGGAAGTGTCGGCCATACATCACACCATCATCATCACGGGATTTTCGATCAGCGCCTTGAAGGCGCCGATCAGTTCGGCGCCCAACGCGCCGTCAATCGCACGATGATCGCATGACAGGGTCACGCTCATCATCTGTGCGATCTCGATCTTGCCGCCCCGCACGACCGGGCGCTCCTCGCTGGTGCCAACCGCCAGGATCGTCGCGTGCGGTGGATTGATCACGGCGGTGAAGTGACTGATGCCGTACATGCCGAGATTGGACACGGCCGTGGTGCCGCCCTGATACTCATCCGGCTTCAGCTTGCGGGCGCGGGCGCGCGCCGCAAAATCCTTCATCTCGTTCGAGATCGTCGATAACGTCTTGGTTTCGGCCTTGCGTATGATCGGCGTGATCAGTCCGCCCGGCATCGCCACCGCGACGCCGATGTCGGAATGCTTGTGCTTGAGCATGCCGCCTTCGGTCCAGCTCACATTGCAATTGGGAATCTTCTGCAATGCGACTGCCATCGCCTTGATGACGAAGTCGTTGACCGAAAGCTTGTAGAGCGGCTTCTTTTCCTTGTCCTTGGGCGCAGACGCGTTGATCTCCTCGCGCGCAGCGAGCAGCTTGCCGATCTCGCAGTCGATCGTGAGATAGAAAGTCGGAATCGTCTGCACGGCCGCCGTGAGCCGCTGCGCGATCGTGCGACGCATGCCATCATGCGGCACGATCTCGTAGCTCCCTGGCTCGTACAGCGCGAGGATCTGCTTGTCCGACATCGACGGTGCGAGCGCGGGTCCTCCGGCTGGCGCGGCCGCCGGAGCCTTCAGCCCCTTGCCGGACTTGGCTTCCGCCACGTCGCGGGCGACCACGCGGCCATGCGGCCCCGTGCCGGTGATGCGGGCGATCTCGATACCGGCTTCCTTGGCGAGACGTCTTGCCAGCGGCGATGAGAACGTGCGCGCGTGGCCATTCGCTTGCGAAGGTGAAGCGGCCTGCGACGCCGGAGCGGCCGCCTGGGGCGCGGGTGCAGCAGCCGGTTTGGGAGCAGGTGCTACGACCGGCGCTGATGCTGTCGCGGGCGGTGGCGAAGCCGGTTTCGGCGCCTCCGCTTTCGCAGGCGCTGCGCCCGCCGAGGCGCCGGCGGATTTCACATCCTCGCCATCGCCTGCAAGCACGGCAATGACATCATTGACCGGGACGTCCTGGGTGCCTTCGGGAACGACGATTTTCGCGATCGTGCCTTCATCAACCGCCTCGACCTCCATGGTCGCCTTGTCGGTCTCGATCTCGGCGATCACATCGCCCGACTTGACCTTGTCGCCTTCCTTCTTGAGCCACTTGGCGAGGTTGCCCTTCTCCATCGTCGGCGACAATGCGGGCATCAGAATATTGATTGGCATGTGTGAGGCCCCGCTCGGTCAGCGATAACAAACGGCTTTGGCGGCCGCGACGACTTCAGCCGCCGAGGGCAATGCGAGCTTCTCGAGGTTTGCCGCATAAGGCATCGGCACATCCTTGCCCGAAACGCGCGCAACTGGCGCATCGAGATAGTCGAAGGCGTGCTCCATGATGCGCGCTGCGATTTCGGCACCGACGCCGCTTTGCTGCCAGCCTTCCTCGACCGTGACCGCACGCCCGGTCTTCATCACGGAGGTGACGATGGTGTCGGTATCGAGCGGTCGCAAAGTGCGCAGGTCGATGACTTCGGCTTCGATGCCTTCCTTGGCAAGTTCATCCGCCGCCTTCAGCGCATAACTCATGCCGTTGGACCACGAGATGATCGAGACGTGGCTGCCGCTTCGTACGATGCGCGCCTTGCCGATCGGGATCACGTAGTCGTCGAGCTTCGGCACTTCGCCGGTGTGGCCGTAGAGCATTTCGTTCTCGAGGAAGATCACCGGATTCGGATCGCGGATCGCAGCCTTCAGCAAACCCTTGTAGTCGGCGGCCGAGAACGGCGCGATGACCTTGAGGCCCGGCACTTGCGAATACCAGGCCGAGTAGTCCTGGCTGTGCTGGGCGGCGACGCGGGCGGCCGCGCCGTTCGGGCCACGGAACACGATGGAGCAGCCCATCTGTCCGCCAGACATGTACAGCGTTTTCGCGGCCGAATTGATGATCTGGTCGATCGCCTGCATGGCGAAGTTGAAGGTCATGAACTCGACGATCGGCTTGAGGCCGGTCATCGCCGCGCCAACGCCGATACCGGCAAAGCCGTGCTCGGTGATCGGCGTATCGATGACGCGCCTGGCGCTGAATTCCTGCAACAACCCCTGGCTAACCTTGTAGGCGCCCTGATATTCGGCGACCTCTTCGCCCATCAGGAACACGTCCGGATCACGGCGCATCTCTTCGGCCATCGCATCGCGCAACGCATCGCGGATGGTCATGGTCACCATTTCCGTGCCGGCGGGCACCTCGGGATCGGGCTCGGCCGCGGCTTTGGGGGCTGCGGGCGCCTGCGGTGCGTGAATCGCCGGCTGGCCTTCGCCGACCGGTGAACGAGACTCGGCCACTTCCTGCGCGACATCGGGCGCAACCGGTTGCGCCTTCGGCGCAGGCGCCTTGGCCAGATCGGCCGCGCTTTCGCCATCGGCCAGAATGGTCGCAATCGGCGTGTTGACGGCGACGTCAGCCGTGCCTTCGGGAATCAGGATCCTGCCGAGCGTCCCTTCATCGGTCGCCTCGACTTCCATCGTAGCCTTGTCGGTTTCGATTTCGGCGATCACATCGCCCGACTTGATCGTCTCGCCTTCCTTCTTCAGCCACTTGGCGAGATTGCCTTTCTCCATCGTCGGCGAGAGCGCAGGCATGAGTACTTGAATGGGCATATCAACTCCACGAAGTCGGTTTAGAGCGCGCGCATCCAGCGCTACAGACGCTTATCGGTAGACGTCGGTATAGAGTTCGGCGACGTCGGGCTCGGGATCGTGCTGCGCAAAATCGGCTGCTGCATTGACGACCTCGCGCACCTCGGCATCGATCTTCTTGAGCTCGTCTTCGCTCATTTTCGCCGCGAGCAATCGGTTGCGGACCTGCTCGATCGGGTCCTGATCGTGGCGAACCTTCTCGACCTCCTCGCGGGTGCGATACTTTGCGGGGTCAGACATTGAATGGCCGCGATAGCGATAGGTCTGCATTTCCAGGATGTAAGGGCCCTTGCCGGCGCGACACCAGGCGACCGCCTTGTCAGCCGCCGCCTTCACGGCGCGAACGTCCATCCCGTCGACCTGTTCGCCCGGAATGTTGAAGGAGATGCCGCGCTTGGAGAAATCGGTCTGGGCCGAGGAGCGCGTCACCGACGTGCCCATGGCGTAGCGGTTGTTCTCGATCACGTAGATGACCGGCAGCTTCCAGAGCTCAGCCATATTGAAGCTCTCATAGACCTGGCCCTGGTTCGAGGCGCCGTCGCCAAAATAAGCCAGGCTGACGAAATCATTGCCGCGATAACGGTTGGCGAAAGCAAGCCCGGTACCGAGCGAGACCTGAGCGCCGACGATGCCATGGCCGCCGTAGAAGTTCTCGGCCTTGCTGAACATGTGCATCGAGCCGCCCTTGCCCTTGGAATAGCCGCCACGGCGTCCGGTCAACTCGGCCATGACGCCCTTGGCCTCCATGCCACAGGCCAGCATGTGCCCATGGTCGCGGTATCCGGTTATGACCTGATCGCCCTTTTTCAGGGCCATCTGCATCCCGACCACGACGGCTTCCTGGCCGATATAGAGGTGGCAGAAGCCGCCGATTGCGCCCATGCCGTAAAGCTGGCCGGCCTTTTCCTCAAACCGGCGGATCAGCAGCATGTCCCGCAGCGCCTTCAACTCCTGTTCTCTGGTGAAGGGTGGCGGCGCCCCCTGCTCGTGAACGGTTTCGTTGGCGGCGCTTTTTTTGGATGTGGCCATGGCGTTTCCGAGTGAGAGAGCGAATTTGCTCTCTCTAGCTCAACTCAAACCGCCTTGAAAGGATTTGCGCAAGTATACGAAAGCGCCGGTCATGCCGCACCGCAATGCAGCGCGACATTTTCGAAATCTATCGGGAACGAATTTGTAATTTGAGGACTAGCGGAGTGGATTTCGGCCACTAGTTCGGCGCGGTCATCCGCACCAGGTCATGCGGGTTGGCATAGTCGAGCTGAAAGCGCGCGCGCTCGTCGAGCATGTCCGGGTCCAACCGGTCGGATCGCAATAACGAGACACGCTGCTCGCCCTCGCTCCGCTCTTTTTTCAGACGGGCCAGCTCGGCCGTCAGTGCGATGATTTCCTGATCGAGTTCCTGTCGCGCATTCAGCCCATATTTTCCGGTATAGGCGTTGACGCCGAAATAGCCGACCATGCCTGCCGCCATCATGTAGAGGGCAAGACCGGTCAGAAACGATTTGAGGCGTCTGCGGGAAACCATAGCGCCAAAGATGATCGCGCCGGGTTAAGGGAATGCTAAACACACCCCCTCAAACCCTGCAAAATCCCGAACGGCGCGAAGCCTGGTCTAGGCGCTCTGCTTCCCGACGAAGACGGCGAAGGCGTCGATATATTGCTGCAGCACCTTTTGCAGCGATTCCTTGATGAGGTTGCCCTTTTCGTCGAAGGCGTCTCCAACCGCATTCAGGTAGGTCTCCGGCTGCCCCATGATCGTGCCGGAGATGCCCGGAAGGATATGCTGTAGAGCCTTGGCCGCGTTGACGCCGCCAAGCGGTCCCGGGGAATTGCTGACGATGCCGGTCGGCTTGCCGATGAATGAGCTCTTACCGTAGGGACGCGAGGCCACGTCGATGGCATTTTTGAGCACGCCGGGAATTGCGCGATTGTATTCCGGCGTGACGAAGAGGACGCCGTCCGATTTCTGAATTTTCTCGCGGAAGGCCAGCCAGTCGGCCGGCGGATTGGCTTCCAGGTCCTGGTTGAAAAAGGAAATGCCGTGCGGCGTGACGACCTCAAGCTTCAACGACGACGGCGCGAGCTTGGCGAGCGCGT
The DNA here is from genome assembly GCF_900142985.1 of Bradyrhizobium erythrophlei. Taxonomy (NCBI): domain Bacteria; kingdom Pseudomonadati; phylum Pseudomonadota; class Alphaproteobacteria; order Hyphomicrobiales; family Nitrobacteraceae; genus Bradyrhizobium; species Bradyrhizobium erythrophlei. The sequence continues at coordinate 6,653,803 of NZ_LT670849.1, read as the reverse complement.
TGGCAACCTTGAGCGAAAAACTCTCCTTGCGGAGGCTGCCGACGATGACGACGATGTGATGCGGGCTGGACATGTGCTTTCCTCAGGTAAATGAGACAACGCGCTGGGCGGGGAATTTCGGCCCCACCCTAGCGGCACTTGCAAAAGATGCAAGTGCATGTAACGGGCAGGCCGCATCGGCCGATCAAGAAATCGTTTCCAGAACGAAAACAGGCCACCCCCGTGGAGTCGGCGGCCTGTTCCATGCCCCAAAGCGCGATGCTCAGAGGACCGGATTGAAGGCGACCGGAATGAGCCGATAGCTGTTGCCGTCCTTCTCGACATGGCCGATCGCCGGGAACGGGAAGTGGAATCCGATCACCGTCGCCTTCTCGGCCGAGGCCATGTCGTAGAACTTGTGTCGGGTCTTTTGCGCGAACTCGGGATCAACATCGTAGGCCACGTGCCAATCCGGGTTGCGCAGGAAGAATTCCGGAATATTGGTGACGTCGGACTGGATGAGAACCTTTGACCCGCCGGAAGCGACCGCAAAGGCCGTGTGTCCCGGCGTATGGCCGGGCGTGCCGATCGAGGTGATGCCGGGCGCAATTTCCTTGTCCCAGTCGTACTTCGTCACCTTGGATTCGATGCCGGCATAGATCTTCTTCACGTTGGCGAAGTAGTTCTTCATCATCTCGTTCGACTGGGCCTTGGCGGCGTTTTCATCGCTCATCCAGAAATCCCAATCCTTCGCCGGGACCATGATTTGCGCATTCGGAAACGCCATCCCACCATCCGCACCACGAATGCCGTTGGTGTGGTCCGGATGCAGATGGGACATGATGACCATGTCGACATTCTTGGGATCGACGCCAGCGGCGGCGAGATTTTGCATCATGCGGCCGGCCTGACCCTTGGTGGCATCGAAGGCCCCGATGCCGTTGCCGCAGTCGATCAAAGCCAGCTTTCCGCCGGTATTGATCAGTTGCGGGTTGAACGGCACCGTCACCATGCCTTTCGGCATATAGGCGGCTTCCGCTGCGGCAATCGCAGCATCCTTGCTGACGTTGGTCACCCATTTGTCCGGTAGCGGGAACGTCCGCGCGCCGTCATTGACCGAGGTGCATTCGATGCTGCCGACCTTGTAGCGGTAGAAACCAGGCGCCTGCGCGGCGGCGGCCGGTGCCGCGGCGTTGGCTTGCCGCGAGGCCAACGGAAGAATGGAGGCGGCGCCGAACGCAGCCGCTCCGGCCAACAGGTCACGACGGTTCAGATCATTCATGACGTTCCTCCCCTTTAAATTAAATGCAGCGTCGTGATTTTTCGGCTGCAATTGTAGGCGCGAATGTTCCCTCCCTGCGATGCAAACGCAAGTCACTTTGCGGCTCGGCGGGCACAGTTTTTGGACCGCGGCCTCGCCAGCGGCACCTGGCCGTCCTTTGACGGTGCTACTTGATCAGTTCCCAGAACAGACCCAGGACTGCCACATAGCCAAGCGTGTAAATCAGCGTACGCAGGTAGGGAACGCCGAAAATATAGACGACGGCGTGGGCCATTCTCAGCCAGAAGAAGGAAATCGCCCAGAAGGCGGTCATGGCATTGGCCTTGCCGGCGAGATGAATTGCGATCACCAGTGCTGCGAATGGCGCAAACGCCTCGACCGCGTTGATGTGGGCCCGGTTCGCCCGCGCGCCCCACAACGGCACCGGCCGCGGCGTCGGATCGACGTAATTATCTGGAGTTAAATTGCCGTTGGTCATGACCTGACAGACGATGTAGGGAATCCACAGCGACGCAGTCAGGATGGCCGTAAAGGCCAGATATTTTAGATCCGTAGACATGAACGCTTCCCCCTTTTTGCTAGTCCTCCTAAATAACTTCCCCGTTTGAATTCGCCCGAGGTGCCATCAAGCCTTGTTCGGATTGATCAGGTACTTCTCGCCGGTGGCGCGTTTGCCGTAGACCGCAAGGTGCGAGAGCTGGAGCGCCTCCTGCAACGACACCACCTGCGTATAGTGGCTCGCAAAGGTGGTCTTGAGCTCGGCGACCACGCGGGCGCGAAGCTTTGCTCCGTCGGCCGCACCGATCTTCATCAGGAACGGGGTTAGCAGCCAGCCGCCGATGCCCCAGGCCATACCGAACGTCCGGTACAGTTCGGTCGGGCCGGCATCGAGCATCCCGTAGATATAGACCTGCTTGTGAACGCTGGAGCCGTAGCGGCTATAGACCTTGGCGGTCTTGTTGACTGCTACTTCCATGCCGCCAAGGATTTGCCCGACAAGCTTGCCGCCGCCGATCGCGTCGAACGCGATCGTCGCGCCGGTCTCGATCAGCGCCGCAGTGAGATCCTCGGTAAATGATGCCGCAGTGGAATCGACGACATGCTTGGCGCCGATCTTTCGCAGAATGTCCGCCTGCTCGGCGCTACGAACGATATTGACTAGCGCAATCCCGTCCTTGAGGCAGATCTTGTTGAGCATCTGCCCGAGATTTGAGGCCGCCGCGGTGTGTACCAGCGCCTTGTGGCCTTCACGCCGCATGGTCTCGACCATGCCGAGCGAGGTCAGCGGATTGACGAAACAGGAAGCACCGTCGGCCGGCGTCGCGCCTTCCGGCAACACCAGGCAGTCGCCGGCCCTGATGGTGCGGTACTGCGAATACATCGCGCCGCCGATGACCGCGACGGTCTTTCCCATCAACGCCTTGGCCGCTTCCGACGATCCGGTCCGGATGACGACGCCGGCGCCTTCATTGCCGACCGCCATGGATTCATCCAGCCGGCCAGCCATGGCGCGCATCGCCCGCTCCGGCACGGTTGCGGTGATGACGGGCAGTTCTTTGGTGCCGCCCGCCTTCGCGGTGCTCATGTCAGCGGCGCCAACCAAAAGACCGAGGTCGGAAGGATTGATCGGTGTCGCCTCGATCCGGACCACGACCTCGTCGGCCGAAGGCTCCGGGGTCGGGACTTCAGCTAACGAAATTTCGAGTTCGCCGCTCTTCTTGATCAACGAACGCAGTTGCAGGCCGCTCTTGCCATCGGCACCCATGACGTCCTCCCCGGCTGAGTTTTTATATAACGAAGCCTAAGCTAGCGCCTTCAACGCCCCGCGTCCCGCATATTTCGCCTGCGCTCCCAATTCCTGCTCGATCCGCAGCAACTGATTATATTTCGCGGTGCGGTCCGAACGCGCGAGCGAACCGGTCTTGATCTGCCCGCAGTTGGTGGCGACCGCGAGATCCGCGATCGTGGAATCCTCGGTCTCGCCGGAGCGATGCGACATCACAGCGGTATAGCCGGCCTTGAAGGCCATCTCGACCGCGGCGAGCGTCTCCGTCAGCGTCCCGATCTGGTTGACCTTGACCAGGATGGAATTGGCGCGGCCTTTCTTGATGCCGTCGGCAAGCCGCGTGACATTGGTGACGAATAGGTCGTCGCCAACGAGCTGACACTTGTTGCCGATCAGATCGGTCAGTTCCTTCCAGCCCTCCATGTCGTCCTCCGACATGCCGTCCTCGATCGACACGATCGGATAGCGCGAAGCGAGGTCGGCGAGGTATTTGGCCTGCTCGGAACGCGAGCGGGTCTTGTTTTCGCCGCCGTAGACGTAAGCGCCGTCCTTGAAGAACTCCGTCGCGGCGCAATCGAGCGCCAGCATGACGTCGCCGCCCGCCTTGTAACCGGCCTTGCCGATCGCACCCATGACGAATTCCAGCGCAGCATCCGCCGACGGCAGGTTCGGCGCAAAGCCGCCTTCGTCGCCAACATTGGTATTGTGGCCGGCTTTCTTCAGCTCGGCGCGCAGCGTGTGGAAGATTTCCGATCCGCAACGCAGCGCTTCGGCGAAGCTTGCCGCGCCCACCGGCATGATCATGAACTCCTGGAAGTCGATCGGGTTATCGGCATGCACGCCGCCGTTGACGATGTTCATCATCGGCACCGGCAAGGTCCGCGCCGCGGTGCCACCGACATAGCGATAGAGCGGCATGTCGAAAGAAGCCGCGGCCGCCTTGGCGCAGGCCAGCGAAACGCCGAGGATGGCGTTGGCGCCCAACCGGCTCTTGTTCGGCGTGCCGTCGAGATCGATCATGATCTGGTCGACCTGGACCTGCTGCTCGACCGGAACATCGGCGAGCGCATCGAAGATCTCGCCGTTGACGGCCTCGACCGCCTTTTGCACGCCCTTGCCGAGATAGCGCGACTTGTCGCCATCGCGCAGCTCAACCGCTTCATGGGCGCCGGTCGAGGCGCCGGAGGGCACCGCCGCGCGGCCCAAGGAACCATCTTCCAGAATGACATCCACTTCGACGGTGGGATTGCCGCGGCTGTCGAGAATTTCGCGGCCGATGATATCGACGATGGCTGTCATGAGGGCCTCTTCGGAAGGTGTGGTTTGACGGAATGGGCTGCTTCTACAGCAAGCCTAGGGGGCGGAAAAGGTTGCCGCTCAAGGAGCGAATTGGCTAATAACGCGCCAACGGAGATCTGATATGTCCACGAAGCCCCGAAAGGCACCAAAATCCGCCTCCTTGCCGTCCGGCCTTCAGCTCGGCCGTGCCGTCGAATGGCCGACGACCCCGGAAGCCGCCAAGCTCGATCGCGTGCCTAATCCGCAAAAGGACACCAACTACGTGGTGCGCTTTACCGCGCCCGAATTCACCTCGTTGTGCCCGGTCACCGGCCAGCCGGATTTCGCGCACTTGATGATCGATTACGTGCCGGGCCCCTGGCTGCTGGAATCGAAATCACTCAAGATTTATGTCGCGAGCTTCCGTAATCACGGCGCCTTCCACGAGGATTGCACCGTGATGATCGGCAAGCGGATCGCGGCCGAGATCAAGCCGAAATGGCTTCGCATCGGCGGTTACTGGTATCCGCGCGGCGGCATTCCGATCGACGTGTTCTGGCAAACCGGCAAGCTGCCGAAGGGCATGTGGATTCCCGATCAGGGGGTCGCGCCCTATCGCGGCCGGGGCTGATTTTTTTCAACTGACTTCGAGGTCGGAGCCATCGGTCTGGCGAAGTCGGCCTTTTGCGCTCTTGCGTGAACCTTCTGCGGGCGCGGCGGTCCCCGCATTAGCCAGCCCCCAACGCGGCATGTTGTTGTAAAGGCTTTCATGGGCGCCATCCTTCACAAGAAAGGTTTCGTGCCAGATTCCAACGTCGCCGTTGGAAGCAATTTTGCGGTTGAAATCGCGCCAGGCCGGCAAGTGGGCAAATGACCGGTCGGTGGCGTAGGCGTGAAGGTGCTCGAAGCTTCGCCAGTATTGGATCACCATCACATTGGGGAAGCCGAACACGCTGCGCGCGTGCAGAAGTCCGAGTTCGGGCTGTTTGGCGAGCTCAATCAGCATCCGTGGCATCTGCGTGGCCACGGGCAGCCATTTCCAGAATTTCCACCACTTGTTGATGCGCATGCCGATCAGGAACACGACGAAATCACCGTCGAGCTGGGCCGTCATGCGAGCTGGCACTATCCCGGACATGGCTGAAAACTCCCCTGGCCACACTGCTTGTCCGCACCGTGATGGACGCGGCAATCGACGGTAGTTGGCGTCATCGAAGCGACTTCATCATGCCACCTCGGATTGGGCGGCTCAATGCACGCGCCGTCGCAGCGACAGTGGCTGAATCGACTAACAAATAAAATCGATTGATTTTACTTATATAATCTGTTGGATTGAACGATTGAGAGTGCGGATATTCGTTGGGCAGCACAAGGAGCCCACCGATGACCTACCCTGCCTCGCCAGTCGTACCCAATGCCCATTTCACCTCGCCGAACATCAAGCGCGCCCTTGCGACCCTCCCGGGGCTGCTGATGGCCTCGGTCGTCGCCGCATCGGCTTATTGGCTGCGCGAGTTGCCCGGACTGAAGACCTTCAGCCCGCTGATCCTGGCGATCCTGATCGGAACCGCCTTTCACAATTTCATCGGCACGCCCGCGATCGCGAAGCCAGGTGTTGCCTTCAGCATGCGGCGCCTCCTGCGTTTCGGCATCATCCTGCTTGGGTTTCAGCTGACCGCGAGCCAGATCGTCGAAGTCGGATACCGCGACTTTCTGATCATCGCAGCGACGCTCGCCGCGACCTTCACCTTTACGGTCTGGATGGGACGGCTACTTGGCGTCGAACGCAAGCTCGCGCAACTGATCGCGGCCGGCACGTCAATTTGCGGCGCGTCGGCGGTGATCGCCACCAACACCGTGACGAACGGCGACGACGAGGATGTCGCCTATGCGGTCGCTTGCGTCACCATTTTCGGATCGGTCGCGATGTTCGCCTATCCGTTGCTGCCCGGCCTGCTGCATCTCGACCCCCATGCGTACGGGCTTTGGAGCGGCGCCTCAATCCACGAGATCGCACAAGTCGTTGCCGCGGCTTTTCAGGGAAGCAAGCAAGCGGGCGAATTCGGCACCATCGCGAAACTGGCGCGTGTGATGCTGCTGGCGCCGGTCGTGATTGTGCTGGGCTGGATGGCGTCGCGAAACACCGCCTCCCGTGGTTCGACTTCGGCGAAGCCGCCAATGCCCTGGTTCGTGCTAGGCTTTATTGCGGTGGTCGGACTGAACAGCGTGATGGCCATTCCGGTTGCAGCAAAGGCGGAGATTGTGGCGGCCACGACATTCCTGCTTTCCGTTGCGCTTGCCGCGATGGGATTGGAAACCGACATCCGCAAGCTCTCGGCCAGGGGCATCCGGCCTGCGCTGTTGGGCGCCCTCGCCTTCCTCTTCATCGCCAGCTTCAGTCTCGTATCGATCAAACTTTGGGGATAGCTGATGACACTCGAACAGCTTCGCATCTTCGTCGCCGTCGCCGAGCAACAGCACGTGACGCGGGCCGCCAGCGAGCTGAACCTCACCCAATCGGCAACGAGCGCCGCGATCGCGGCGCTCGAGGCGCGTTACGGCATCAAGCTCTTCGACCGCGTCGGCCGCGGTATCGTGCTCACCCGTACCGGCAGCGATTTTCTGGTCGAAGCCCGCGCAGTGCTCGCGCGGGCCAAGGACGCGACACAGGTCCTCAACGACCTCGCCGGTTTGAAACGCGGCTCGCTTTCCCTTGCCGCAAGCCAGACGGTCGGAAACTATTGGCTGCCGCGGCGGGTCCAGGCGTTTCACGCGGCCTATCCCGGCATCGAACTCAAGCTTTCAATCTCAAATACCGAGCAGGTCGCGCGGATGGTACGCGAGGGCAGCGCCGATCTCGGTTTGGTGGAAGGCGAAGTCGACGAAGGCCTTCTGAGCGCCAGCAAGATCGACGGCGACTGCTTGATCCTCGCCGTCGGCGCCAAACATCCGTGGGCGGACCGAACCAAGGTCTCCGCGAAGGATTTGCCGACGAGTTCATGGATCCTGCGAGAACGAGGTTCTGGCACGCGGTCTATGTTCGAGGCGGCGCTTCGCCAGAACGGACTTAAACTATCCGATCTCAAGGTTTCGCTCGAACTGCCTTCCAACGAGGCGGTCCGTTCCGCCGTCGAAGCCGGCGATGGTGCAACTGGCATTTCCGATCTAGTGGCGGCGCCATCCATCGCAGCCAAAACGCTGCACCGCGTCCGCTTCGACCTGCCGCGCCGATCCTTCTACCTCCTGCGCCACAAGGAGCGGCACGTCAGCCGCGCCGAAGACGCCTTGCTCAAATCGATGAAATAGATCGTTAGACAGCCGCATCCGCCGGCGGCCGTTGGCGCAACAGCCGCGCGCAGGCAAAGCCGAGCGCGATGATGATCACGGCGCTCGTCAGCAAGGTCGTCGCCTTGCCGGCGTTTTGAATTCCGAAACCGTAGGCGATCGGGCCGACCGTCTGGCCCATGAAAAAGAAGAACGAATGCAGCGAAAGCGCCGTGGCGCGGGCTTCTACCGAGAGCTCGCTGGCGAAAACCTGCAAGCAGCCATGGATCATGTAGAAGCCCCATCCCATCAACAGCAGGCACATCATCTGGACTTGCCAGCTCGGTCCAAAAGCGGTTGCGGCGAGTTGAAGGCCGACCAATGAAGCGCCTGATATCATCATGCCGTTGACGCCGAGCCGCGGCAGGAAGCGCGAAATCGTCATCGTGTAAAACAGGCCGCCGATGGCAAAACCCGCGATCACGATGCCTGATATCGACAACCGGGTTTCGCCAAGATCGAACAGGAACGAAGCGAGATAGGGAAAGAGGCCGAGCACGCAGCAACCTTCGATGAACACGGCGGCGTAACACAGCGCATTCGGATTGCTGAAGATCGTGCGATAGCCGTGACGCAGCGCGCGCAGAGTGGTCTTTGGCGTGTGCGCGATCGCCTTGCCGCGAAAGCCGGCCGCGACGGCCACCGAAGCGGCGACGACCAGACAGCCGAGCGTGGCCAACACGCCGCGCCAGCCAAGAAAATCGCCGATCACCCCCGAGAACGAGGCGCCCAGGAGATTGCCGGTCATCGAACCCGCCAGTGTCCGCCCGATCGCGATCTGGCGTTTTTCCGGCCCGACGAGATCGCTGGTCAGGCTGAGCGCCACCGGAAAGACGCCGCCGGAGCCGATACCGGCGAGAATTCGCGTCGCAAACAACAGGGGAAAGGAGGTGGCGACCGCGCCGAGGACGTTGGCCAAGCCCAAAAGCACTAGGCACGCAATCATCAGGCGAACCTTGCCGAAGAGATCGGCTGCCGCGCCCAATGCCGGCTGAATCACGGCAAAGGTGAAGGCGAATACTGCCGCGAAGCTCGCTGCCGTCGCTATGCTGATGCTGAAATCCTCCGCAACGTGCGGAAGGACCGGATCGAGCGCGCGAGCCGAGAGACTTGCTGCGAAATTTGCGATCGCGATGATGTTGATGGCGGGCGGTATGCGATCAAGCGGCCGCGGCAGGGTCTCCGGCATCAGCGCGTCACGTTCTCAGGCATTCTTATTGGCCATTCTTGGCGACCTGGTCGAATGCCATCAGCGTTTTCAGCAAGCCTTCGAAATCGCGCAACGGCACCATGTTGGGCCCGTCCGACGGCGCGCGATCCGGATCGGGATGGGTTTCGATAAAGACGCCGGCCACGCCGACCGCCACCGCCGCTCGCGCCAGCACGGGCACGAATTCGCGCTCGCCGCCCGATGAGGTGCCCTTGCCGCCGGGCTGCTGCACCGAATGGGTCGCATCGAAAATCACAGGAGCGCCGGTGGTACGCGCGAGGATCGGCAGCGCCCGCATGTCCGACACCAGCGTGTTGTAGCCGAACGAGGCACCGCGTTCGGTAACGAGAACTCTCGAGTTGCCCGCGCCCGTGATCTTGGCCACGACATTGGCCATGTCCCAAGGCGCCAGGAACTGGCCCTTCTTGACGTTGACAACCTTGCCGGTCGCGGCCGCCGCGAGCAGCAGATCCGTCTGCCGGCACAGGAAGGCCGGAATCTGCAAGACGTCCACCGCCTGCGCGACGTCGGCGCATTGCGCGGCCTCGTGCACATCGGTCAGCACGGGCAATCCCAGCGACGAGCGGATTTCGGCAAAGATCGGCAGCGCCTGCGGCAAGCCCAATCCCCGCGCGGCCGAAGCGCTGGTGCGGTTGGCCTTGTCAAAGGAGGTCTTGTAAACGAGCCCGATCTTCAGGCGATCAGCGATTTCCTTCAACGCGGACGCCACCTCAAGCCCGTGTGCGCGGCTCTCGAGCTGGCACGGACCCGCGATGATCGAAATCGGCAAGGTGTTGCCGAATTTGACCGGGCCGACGTCAACAATTTCTGCAGCGGAAACAGCGGCGCTCAAAGGTGTAGTCCTGTTTGGGCGCGACCATGCCGGGCACTTACGCCCCGATCAACCTAATTTTGTTCGAATATCAGGGTTGCGCCAAAGGCTTCGTCGGGCGGCACAACCAGCCGTCCGCCCTGACGTCTTACAGCTAACCCGCTTCGGAGATGCAAGGCTTCCGTTCCCGGCAGATCGGCGACGGCAAAGCGCATGGCATTCAACGTGATCGCCTCGCCATCCGCCTTGACCGGGATACCCAGGCCGTTGCGCGCGGCGGATGGCTCCATGACTTCGATGTCACCATTCTCCGTGTGCACCGATATGCCGGCCGCATTCGAAATCACCTCTCCCGCGCCCGTGTAGGCCTTGAGGAAAACTTGATGACTCATCGGGCGATTGGCGATCAGCACCACGCTCGGCACGCATTGCGCCCCGTTGGGGTGAGTTTGGAACGCCGGATTCCAGAAATTCTGGGGATAGTGATGCTGACACACGGCAAACCGCACATCCGGCGAAAGAGGTTCCGCGGCAAAAGCCAGCGAGAAGGTAAGCTTCACCGTGCTGCCGTCGGGCCGCTTTCCTTCGCGGCCAAAATCGAACACATCGAACGCGCCAATGCCGCTCGCTTCGAACGAGCGCGCATCGGTTGCCGCATCGCGGCTATTGAGCAACAGCATCGAAAAGCCCTCGCGGCGGGCGAGGAAATGCTGGTTGAAGCCGCCGAATGAGAAAAAACGCGGCCCGTGGGGCACGATCTTCTCGGGCTCGGCGACCTCCAGAATCTCGATGTAGCAGTTCTTCAGCTGCACAATGCGGTTGTGCGTGCCCCAGGGATGGCGGTTGCGGCCGCCCACGATGAACCCGGCGCGGACGTAGAAGTCCGCCGCCGCATCCAGGTCGCGGACGGCGTGCACGACATGATCGAGGCCATGGGGCATCGGGGGAGTTTTTACTTCACCGACGAGAAGGAGGTCGGCACCAGCAATTGGTTGACGATATTGCCGACGATCTGGCCATCGGCTTCCGTCTTGGCCCGCGCCTCGATCCATTCGGGATCGCTCTGGAACGCCGTCCACTTCTTCTCGCGTTCGGCAAGCGATTCCCAGGCGAGCAGGTAAGTCAGCTCCTGGTTGGATTCGCCGACCAGCGTCGTGAAAAAACCGGCCTGGCGAATGCCGTGCTTTTCCCAGAGTTTCAGCGTGATGGTATCAAAGCGCTTCAAGAGCGCGGGCAGCCGGCCCGGCAGACAGCGATAGACGCGAGTTTCGTAGATCATCAAGCACTCCCATTGAACGTGTTCTTGGCGGGGAGCGTCTTTTCGCAACAATCGGGGAGCCCGTCAAAGGCTCCCGCATGCGCCTTAAACGAGCCTGCTTTGCACCATCGCCGCCTCGATGAAGGAGGCAAATAATGGATGGGGTTCAAAGGGCCGCGACTTCAATTCGGGATGGAATTGCACGCCGATGAACCAGGGATGATCCTGGTATTCGACGATCTCCGGCAGGATGCCATCGGGCGATAGGCCTGAGAAACGCAAGCCGTGCTGCTCGAGCCGGTCTTTATAGGCGGTGTTGACTTCATAACGATGACGGTGGCGTTCCGAAATCTCGGTCGCGCCGCCATAGACTTGCGAGACACGGCTGCCTCGCTTTAACGCTGCCGGATAGGCGCCAAGCCGCATGGTGCCGCCGAGATCACCGTTTCTCGATCGCCGCTCCAACTCGTTGCCGCGCAGCCACTCGGTCATCAGACCTACGACCGGCTCCGGCGTCGGTCCAAATTCGGTCGAATTGGCATCGGCGATGCCGACGAGATTTCGAACGGCCTCGATCACCGCCATCTGCATGCCGAAGCAGATGCCGAAATAGGGCACATTCCGTTCTCGCGCGAATTGCGCCGCGCGAATCTTCCCCTCGGCGCCGCGTTGGCCGAAACCGCCCGGAACGAGGATGCCGTTGACGTGTTCGAGGAACGGTGCCGGGTCTTCGTTCTCGAAGACCTCGCTCTCGATCCAGTCGAGATTGACTTTCACCTTGTTGGCGATGCCGCCATGCGACAAGGCTTCGATCAACGACTTATAAGCGTCCTTCATGCCGGTGTACTTGCCGACGATGGCAATCGTCACCTGGCCTTCGGGATTGCGGACCCGCTCGTTGATGACGTTCCAGCTTTGCAAGCTGGGCGGAATCTTCGAGGTAATGCCGAACGCCGCCAGCACCTCATCGTCGAGACCTGCGGCGTGATAGGCTTCCGGCACGGCGTAGATGTTGTCGACATCGCGCGCCTCGATCACGGCGCTTTCGCGCACATTGCAGAACAGCCCGAGCTTGCGGCGCTCTTCCTTCGGGATCGGACGATCGGTGCGGCACAACAGGATGTCCGGCTGAATGCCGATCGAACGCAATTCCTTGACCGAGTGCTGCGTCGGCTTGGTCTTCAATTCACCCGCGCTCGGAATGAACGGCAGCAGCGTCAGATGGATGTAGATCGCGTGGTCGCGCGGCAAATCGTTCTTGACCTGGCGGATGGCTTCGAAGAACGGCAGACCCTCGATGTCGCCGACGGTGCCGCCGATCTCGCACAGCACGAAGTCGTACTCGTCGTTGCTGTCGAGAATGAAATCCTTGATCGCGTTCGTGACGTGCGGGATCACCTGAATGGTCGCGCCGAGATAGTCGCCGCGCCGCTCCTTGGTGATGATGTCCTGATAGATGCGTCCCGTCGTGATGCTGTCGGCCTTTGTAGCCGGGCGCCCGGTGAAACGCTCATAGTGGCCGAGATCGAGATCGGTCTCGGCGCCGTCGTCGGTCACGAACACTTCGCCATGTTGGTATGGCGACATCGTTCCGGGATCGAGATTGAGATAGGGATCGAGCTTTCGCAGCCGAACCTTGTAGCCACGTGCCTGCAACAGCGCGCCAAGAGCCGCTGAAGCCAGACCTTTTCCGAGCGAGGAAACCACGCCGCCGGTGATGAAGATGTACCGCGCCATGGGACTCAACCTTTAAGGCCACAGAAGCGATTCGCCAAAACGAAAAGGTTCATAGCCGTGAATTTCTCCCGGCCTGTGGGTGACGCCAAATTTAAAGAGATATCAAGGCCTTGATATAGAACCTTGATACGGCACAGTAGACGGCCACAGTGCATGGCCATCCTGCTTTATTGCGAACGGCGCCTATTGCGAGCGCGGCGCTTCCGGCCCCGGAGGTGCGGACGGAGGTTGCGCCTCGTCGGATTTCTTCAGCGAATCCAGGACACCGCCACCCGACGGCGCTGTGGGCGCGCCACCCGCCGGCTGCGACTGCGAGGTCGGCAAGATGACCGAACTCGGCTTGCGGTCGTAGCTGGCAAGCCAGGACAGAAACAGGCTGGTGAGGAAGAAGCCCGCAGCAAGAACGGCGGTTGTCCGGCTCAACAGATTGGCCGTGCCGCGGCTCGACATGAAGCCGGCGCCGCCGCCCATGCCGAGACCGCCGCCTTCAGATTTCTGAAGCAGCACGGTTGCGATCAGCGTCGCGACGATCATCAAATGGATTACGATAATGACAGTCTGCATTTCGACCTTTCGTCGCAAACCAAGGCTGGCCGGCAGCACGTTTCGGTTTTGCGGGAATTGAATTCGGCCGGGTGTTACACGATTGCACAGGGAGTTGTCACCCCCGGCTGAGCTTGCTGCTCAGTTAGGGACAATCGGCTGCAATCGCAAGGAAATCGGTGGCCTTGAGACTGGCCCCGCCGATCAGGGCGCCGTTGACGTTGGCGACCCCCATCAATTCCTTCGCATTCGACGGTTTGACCGAGCCGCCATAGAGGATCCGCATGCGGGAACCCTCATCCCTAAACCGGGCGGTCAGGGTCTCCCGGATAAACTGATGAATTTGCTCGACATCTTTGGCCGTGGGCGTCAGCCCCGTTCCGATCGCCCAGACCGGCTCGTAAGCCACGACCAGATTGTCCGCCCGCGCCCCCTCGGGAAGCGATCCCTGAAGCTGCCCGCGGCAGATATCGACCGTCTGGCCAGCGTCACGATGGCCTTGGGTTTCACCGATACAAACAATCGCCGTAAGGCCGGCGCGCCAGGCCGCCTCGGCCTTTTGCCGAACCAGGCTGTCGCTCTCGCCGTGATCGGCGCGCCGCTCCGAATGGCCGACAATGACGGCACTGGCACCCGCGTCCACCAGCATTTCGGCCGAGATATCCCCGGTATGGGCCCCTGACGGCTTGGGATGGCAATCCTGGCCACCGAGCGTCACGCCTTTTGAGCCGGACAATTTGGCTGCAAAGGCCGCGATCAACGTTGTCGGCGGACAGACCAATAGATCGGCCTTGCCGGTTACCTTGGAGGCGCCCGCGACCATGGCCTCGAATTCCATCATCGAGGCGCGCAGGCCGTTCATCTTCCAATTGCCGGCGATCAGGGGCCGAATGGTCATGTCCAAAAGGTTCCTTCAAAAAGCGCTGTTACGCCAATCGCTAGCAGAGGTAGGCAAACTCGGCCAGATCGGCCCAAATCGGAGGCCCGCGGGTCGTTAACTCTTTCAATTGGCGTCAGCGCTGGTTGCGGGTAAAAGGCCGCCACTTTATGATGCGTTATCAATCCGGTGATGCCCCTTTTGCGGTATTCGAAATCGAATTCCCTTGGGCGGCGGCCGGTTCCCTCCTGCCAACAAGTTGGACCCTATGCTTCGAGGAATGCGCAAAGCCTCATCAAACTGGCTCGGCAAAATTATCATGGCCACGGTGATGGGCGTCCTGATTGTCAGTTTCGGCATCTGGGGCATCGCCGATATCTTCAGGGGCTTTGGACAGTCGAGCCTCGCCAAGGTCGGCCGCACGGAAATTTCGACCGATCAATTCCGCCAGATCTATATGGACCGGCTGCAACAGATCGGTCGTCAGTTCGGACGTCCCTTGACGTCGGAGCAGGCCCGCGCGTTTGGCTTCGATCGGCAGGTGCTCCAGCAGACGATCGCTGAGGCTGCACTTGACGAAGAGGCACGGCGGCTCGGCCTTGGCCAGTCGACCGAGGAAACGCTGAAGACCATCTTCAACGATCCGAATTTCAAGGGCGTCAACGGCTCCTTCGATCCGCAGCGCTTTCAAAGCCTGATCCGGCAGATGGGCTACAGCGAACAACGCTTCATCGCCGAGCAGCGGCGCATCCTGCTGCGCCGTCAGATCGCGGGCTCGATCGCGGCGGGACTGGAGCCGTCGAACGTGCAGCTGGAAGCATTGGCGCGGTTCCAGAGCGAGCAGCGTTCGATCGAGTATATCAAGCTCGGCGCGACCCAGGCGGGGACGATCGATCCGCCCTCGCCCGAGGCGCTGGCGGCCTATTTCGAGGATCACAAGGCGCTGTTCCGGGCGCCGGAGTATCGCAAGATTTCCTACGTCGTCGTTACGCCGGAAGAAATCGGCAAATGGACCGACGTCTCCGACGAAGATGCGAAAAAGGTCTTCGAGCAACGCCGGGACAAGCTCGGCACGCCGGAGCGCCGGGAGATCCAGCAAATCACCTTCCCGAACGCGGACGAAGCCACGGCCGCACGGGGCAAAATCGCATCCGGCACATCGTTCGAGGACGTCGCCAAGGAGCGAGGTCTCGGCCAAGCCGACATCGACCTCGGCATGATCGCCAAATCCGGCATTGTCGAACCCGCGATTGCTGACGCCGCCTTCTCGCTGACCTCAGGCGAGGTCAGTCAGCCGGCGCAGGGACGGTTCGGCTTCGCGCTCGTCAAGGTCGGCAAGATCGAGCCCGGCGTCACGGCGACCTACGAGGGCTCTGCCCAGCAGATCAAACGCGACATCGCCAACGAACGCGCGCGCACGAAGGTCGCCGAACTCCGCGACAAGATGGAAGACGAGCGCGGCGGCGGCGCAAGCGTCGTCGAGGCCGCGCAGAAGCTTGGCCTTGCCGCCGTGACCATCGATGCGGTGGACCGCTCGGGCCGCGCGCCCAATGGCCAGCCCGCAGCCCTTCCACGCGGACTCGACGTGGTGACGCAGGCTTTCAACAGCGACGTCGGCGTGGACAACGATCCGATCTCGTTCAACGGCGGCTATGTCTGGTATGACGTGCTCGGCATTACCCCGTCGCGCGAGCGCAATCTCGACGAGGTCAAGGATCAGGTCGAGGCGCGGTGGCACACGGAACAGATCTCAAGCCGCTTGCGTACCAAGGCCTTGGACATGGTCCAGAAGCTCAACCAGGGCGGCAAGCTTGCCGATGAAGCAGCCCAGGCAGGGCTCGCTGTCGAAACCGCCAGCGGTTTCAACCGAAGTGCCACCCTGTCCGGCCTCAATGCAGGCGTGGTGGCGGCCGTGTTTGGCACCGCCAAGGACGCTGCCGGCCAGACGCCCGATGCCGCCGCGAACGGCTGGGTCGTCTTCCGCGTCACCGACATCACGGTGCCGCCGGTCGATCTTGCCTCGGACGGGATGAAGAAGCTGAAGGACAGCCTCCAGCGCGCGCAGACCGATGAGCAGATCGCCCAGTACGTCACCAAACTGGAATCAACGATCGGCACCAGCGTCAACGAAACCGCCTTTGCGCAGGTGACCGGAGCGAACAACAACTGAGCGTCGCGTTTGGCCGAAAGCGTGTGATGGACGATCTCAAATCAATCATTGCGAAGGTGGCGACCGGGGCCACGCTTTCGCGCGAGGAGGCCGCATCCGCCTTTGACCGGATGATGTCCGGTGAGGCCACGCCATCGCAGTTGGGCGGGCTGTTGATGGCGTTGCGTGTCCGTGGCGAGACCGTCGACGAAATCACCGGCGCGGTCTCGGCGATGCGCGCCAAGATGCTGAAAGTCAAAGCGCCGCCCAATGCGATCGACGTTGTCGGAACCGGTGGTGACGGCTCGGGTTCGGTGAACGTTTCGACCTGTGCGGCCCTGATCGTTGCCGGCGCCGGCGTGCCGGTTGCCAAGCATGGCAACCGCGCGCTGTCGTCGCGCTCGGGAGCTGCCGACGTCCTCGCCGCGCTTGGCGTGAAGATCGACCTTACGCCGGAACAGGTCAGCCGATGCGTGAACGACGCCGGCATCGGCTTCATGTTTGCGCCGGCGCACCATCCGGCGATGAAGAACGTAAACCCGACCCGCGTCGAGCTTGCGACCCGCACGATTTTCAATCTTCTCGGGCCGCTTTCCAACCCCGCCGGCGTCACGCGGCAGATGGTTGGCGTGTTCTCCCGGCAGTGGGTGCAACCGCTGGCGCAGGTCTTGAAGAACCTCGGCTCGGAAGCGGTCTGGGTGGTGCATGGCTCCGATGGCCTCGATGAGATCACGCTCACCGGCCCGACTTCCGTTGCCGCGCTTGAAAACGGAGCGATCCGCTCCTTCGAAGTATCGCCGGAAGAGGTCGGCCTCAAGCGCGTCGCCGGCGAAGCCTTGAAGGGAGGCGACGCTGCCGCCAACGCGCTGGCGCTGCGAAACGTCCTGGCACGCCGCCCGAGCGCCTATCGGGATGTGGCGTTGCTCAATGCGGCGGCGGCGCTGGTCGTTGCAGGCCGTGCCAGGGATTTGAAAGAGGGCCTCGCGCTCGGCATCCAATCGATCGACAGTGGCGCGGCAGCGGAACGGCTGAAGCGCCTTGTCGAGGTCTCGAACAGCTAGAGTATGTGATGTCCGACATCCTGAAGCGGATCGAGGCCTACAAGCGCGAGGAGATCGCGGCGGCCAAACGCGCCCAACCGCTGACAACCGTGGAGGCGCTCGCCAAGGCCGCCCCCTCGCCTCGCGGCTTTGTGGCGGCGATCAGAGACAAGCTCTCGCGCGGCGATTACGCGTTGATCGCCGAGATCAAGAAGGCATCGCCCTCCAAAGGGCTCATTCGGGCCGACTTCGATCCACCCGCGCTAGCAAAGGCCTATGAAGCCGGCGGCGCCGCCTGCCTCTCCGTGCTGACTGACACGCCTTCGTTCCAGGGCCATCTCGATTTCATGGTCGCAGCGCGCACCGCCACCAAACTGCCGGTGCTGCGCAAGGATTTCATGTACGACACCTATCAGGTGGCAGAGGCCCGCGCTTTTGGCACCGACTGCATCCTGATCATCATGGCCGCACTGGAAGATACAGCCGCGCAGGAGATCGAAGCCGCGGCGATAGCCTATGACATGGACGTGCTCCTCGAAATCCACGACCACAGCGAACTCGATCGCGCCTTGAAACTTCGTTCGCCAATGATCGGCGTCAATAACCGCAACCTGCGCAGCTTCGAGACCAGGCTTGAGACCAGCGAGGCGCTGGCGCCGCTGATCCCGAAAGACCGCCTGATGGTGGGTGAGAGCGGAATCTTTACCCCTGCCGATCTGGCACGGTTGGCGCGCGTCGGCATTTCGACTTTCCTGGTCGGTGAAAGCCTGATGCGGCAGAGCGACGTTACCGCGGCGACGCGTGCCCTGCTCGCGCGCGACGTTGATGTCGAAGCCACAAAGGCCAGTTAGGACATGGCGCGACGTCCATCCAAAGCTGCCCTCACCCATATCGACGCCAAAGGCGAAGCGCGGATGGTCGACGTGTCGGCCAAGCCCGCGACCGAACGGACAGCGGTCGCCGAGGGAAGCGTCATCATGAGCAAGGCGACGCTCGAGCTGATCACATCAGGCAAGGCCAAGAAGGGTGATGTGCTGGCGACGGCGCGGATCGCCGGCATCATGGCCGCCAAACGCACCTCCGAGCTCATTCCGCTGTGTCACCCGCTCGCGCTGTCGAAAGTAACGGTCGACATTTCGCTCGACCCCAGGCTGCCGGGCTGCCGGGTGCAATCCACCGTCAAGGTGACCGGGCCGACCGGGGTCGAGATGGAGGCATTGACCGCGGTCTCTGTCGCCTGCCTCACCATCTACGACATGATCAAGGCGGTCGAACGCGGCGCGCGTATCGAAGGCATTCGCCTGGTCGAGAAGTCCGGCGGAAAATCCGGGCATTACCGCGCCGAGAGCTAAACGTCGCTAAAATCAACTCGGCCGAATTCATCGACGGTTAACTCCAATTGCTAACCTCACTTCCATACCGCTGCTGTAACAACTATGCGCCGGCATGGGGGAATTGGCCGGCATTCGCATATGGTGGCGATCGCGATGACGGCAGACGGCAGCAGCTCATTCGACATGAAAGCATTTTTCTCCAGCGGCCCGATCCGCTGGCTGATCGGCGGCGGCGTGTTCCTGATCGCAGCGATCGCGCTCGGCACCGTCATGATGATCGACAATTTTCGCGAACGGGCGCTGAGCAGCAACGAACGCGAGCTGGAAAATACCGTCCAACTCATCGCGCGGCATTTCGATCAGCAGATCGAGGACTTCACGCTCGTCCTGAAGGACATCGCCACGCGCCTGCATGCCAGCGGCACAAGCTCCGAAATGCTGAAAGGGCACCTGTCCACCCTGGAATGGCACGAGGAACTCCGGTCAAAGGTCAATGCCTATTCGGATGCGGCCGGCATCAGCGTGTTCGACGCGGACGGCAACTTGATCAACTCCTCGGAGGTCTGGCCGGTCCCGGACGTCAGGATTTCCGATCGCGGTTATTTCAAGACTCTCAAATCTGGCAGTGACTCCACTCCAATCCAGATTGAACTCGTGCGCGGTCGGGTTTTCTCCGGAGGATGGGTCACCATCGTCGCGCAAAGGCTGAGCGGACCCAAGGGCGAGTTCGTCGGTATAATCACGCGATCGATCGCGCCGGCAACATTCGAGAAGTACTTTGCCTCCGTGGTGCTGCGGGACGGCGCCGCGATTTCGATGTACCGGCGCGACGGCATTCTGCTGGCGCGCTACCCGCACATCGAACACATGATCGGCTCCAATATCCAGTCTTCCAACGTCTACGCCTATATGTCGCTGCCGAACGGCGGCACGCTCCGGGTAACCAGCCCGATCGACGGCCAGAGGCGGATCGCATCGGTTAATTCCCTGCAACACTTCCCGATCTCCATTATCGCAAGCCTCGCGGTCGACGCCGCGCTTGCCGACTGGCGGACGCAGACCCAGTTCCTGGTCCTGGTGGCGATCCTCTCCGCGATCGTCATCACGGCGATGCTGTTTCTGTTCGTTCGAAAGCTGCTTCAGCAGCACCGAACAGAAAAGCAGCGCCTCGACACCGCCATCAACAACATGTCGCAGGGCCTCCTGCTCTACGATTCCTCCGAGCGGCTCGTCGTCTGCAACCAGCGCTATATTTCGATGTATGGGCTGTCACCCGGGGTCGTGAAACCGGGCCTCAGCTTTCGCGACCTGCTCCTATACCGCAAGACGATCGGGTCGTTCAAAGGCGACGTCGAAGCTTTCATTACCGGCGTCCGGCGTAACGTCGCGATCGGAAAGATCACCCGCAACACCTTCGAGACAGGCGACGGACGTCTGATACAGATCGTCAATCAGCCGCTGAAAAAAGGCTGGCTCGCCACCCACGAAGACATTACCGAGCGCATGCGCGCCGAAGAGCAGATCCGGCATCTGGCTCATTACGACGCGTTGACGGACCTGCCCAATCGCGCACTGTTCCACGAACGGCTGCGGCAGGAACTTGCCCAGGCCGACGCCGCGCATCAATTGGCCGTGCTCTATATCGACATCGATGAGTTCAAGAGCGTCAACGATTCCCTCGGCCACATGATCGGCGATGAGTTGTTGAAATCGGTCGCCAGGCGCCTCGGCTCCTGCATCGGCAGCGCCGGTTTCGTCGCCCGGCTGGGCGGCGATGAATTTGCCATCGTCAAGACCGGGGTGAGCGATCCGGATGAGGTCGCCGACCTTGCCACGCGCGCGCTGGAGGCGATCCGCGCTCCTTACGACTGCCTCGGCCATCAGCTGACCTCGGACGCCAGCATCGGCATCGCGATAGCCCCGCAACATGGCGCCGATCTCGACCAGATT
The DNA here is from genome assembly GCF_900142985.1 of Bradyrhizobium erythrophlei. Taxonomy (NCBI): domain Bacteria; kingdom Pseudomonadati; phylum Pseudomonadota; class Alphaproteobacteria; order Hyphomicrobiales; family Nitrobacteraceae; genus Bradyrhizobium; species Bradyrhizobium erythrophlei. The sequence goes on along the minus strand of NZ_LT670849.1, from coordinate 6,633,224 downwards.
CTCAAGAACGCCGATCTTGCGATGTACGCCGCCAAATCGGCCGGCCGGCGCACCTGGCGCTTCTTCGAACCTTCCATGGATGCGCACGTGAGGGCGCGGCGTCAGCTCGAAATCGATCTGCGCAAGGCGATCGCCGACGAGGCGCTCGAAATCTACTACCAGCCCTGCCTCAGCCTCCAGAACGACAGGATCACAGGCTGTGAGGCGCTGGTACGTTGGCGCCACCCCAAGCGCGGCATGATTTCGCCTGCCGAATTCATCCCGATTGCCGAGGAGACCGGCCTGATCAACGAACTCGGCGAATGGGTCCTGACCAAGGCCTGTTTCGAAGCCACGGCCTGGCCCGAAGGGATCAATCTCGCCGTCAACGTCTCCCCGGTTCAGTTCAAGAGCGGCACGCTGGCGCTGAAGATCGTTTCAGCGCTCGCCGCCTCCGGACTGCCGGCGGACCGGCTGGAACTGGAGATCACCGAGGCGGTCCTGATCCGCGACGACGAGGCCGCGCTTGATATCCTGCATCAGCTTCGCGGCATCGGCGTGCGGATTGCGCTCGACGATTTCGGCACCGGCTATTCGTCGCTGAGCTATTTGCACCGCTTCCCGTTCGACAAGATCAAGATCGACCGTTGCTTCGTCACCGGGCTCGCCGAAGCAGGCGGATCATCGATCGTCCAGGCGGTGGTCAACATCGCAGCCGCCCGGCACATGACGACAACGGCGGAAGGCGTGGAGACCGAGCGGCAGCAGCAATTGTTGCGCGGGCTCGGCTGCACCGAAATGCAGGGCTATCTCTTCAGCGCCCCGAAGCCGGCAAGCGCCGTCAGAGAGATTCTCTTCAGCCGCAACGCAACGCCGACCGCGGCCGCGTGAGCGCGGCCGCTCTCTTTCCGTCCTAGTTCGGCACCGACGACTTCGACGCCGACGTCGAAGCCGATCCACCGGCATTGATGGTGACGCCGCGCAGAACGTTGTAGGCGGCGGCAAGCGCCTTATCGTCCTTCTCCGCCGGCGGAACGTAGGACTGCGAACCGGTCTGTTCAGCGCCCTCGGCCGACAGATGCCCTCGCATCGAAGCTTCGCCTTTCAGTTCGGCCCGCCCTTTCAGGTCGTCCGGAATATCCTGAAGGATTTCAATGTCGGGCAAAATGCCCTGGGCCTGGATCGAGCGCCCGGACGGCGTGAAATAGCGTGCGGTCGTCAGCGCCAGCGCACCATGGCCTCCGCCCAGCGGGATGATGGTCTGGACCGAACCTTTGCCGAACGAACGGGTGCCAATCAGGGTTGCGCGCTTGTGGTCGTGCAGCGCGCCCGCCACGATCTCGGAGGCCGATGCCGAGCCGCCATTGATGAGAACGACGAGCGGCTTGCCCTTGGTGAGATCGCCGCCATGGGCGGAGAAACGCTGGGTCTCCTCGGGACGCCGTCCCCGGGTCGAGACGACTTCGCCACGCGCCAGGAACGTACTTGAGACCGTGACCGCCTGGTCGAGCAGACCACCTGGATTATTGCGCAGGTCGAGCACATAACCTGCCAGGCTCTGCGAGGGAATTTGCTTGGCGATATCGGCGACCGCCTTCTTCAGCTCGTCGCCGGTCGTCTCGCTGAACGAGCTGACCCGGATATAACCGATGTCACCGCCATTGGTCCGATAGCTGACGGGCTTCACATGGATGATTTCACGGGTCAGCGTCACGTAGATCGGATTGTCGTTGCCCTTGCGCAGGATGGTCAGCTTGGTCTTGGTGTCGACCGGCCCTTTCATCTTGTTGACGGCCTGCTCCAGCGTCAGCCCCTGGACATTGTCCTCGTCGATCTGGGAAATGAAGTCGCCGGACAGGATTCCCGCCTTCGACGCCGGCGTCTCGTCCATCGGCGTGACGACCTTGACGAGGCCATCTTCCATGGTCACCTCGATGCCGAGCCCGCCGAACTCGCCGCGTGTGGTCTCCTGCATTTCGTGCCAGGCGTCGTCGTTCATGTAGCGGGAATGCGGATCGAGCGAGGTGATCATGCCGTTGATCGCGCCCTCGATCATCTGGGCATCATCCGGCTTCTCGACGTAGTCGGCTCTGACGCGCTCGAACACATCGCCAAACAGGTTGAGCTGCGAATAGATATCGCCCTCCACCTTGGCTTTGGCCACCGCAACCAGATGGCTGCCCTGTGGCCCGCTGAACGCAAGGGTAAGGCAGATGCCTGTAACCGTACCGAGGAGAAACAGGGAGTTCTTTCGCATGGCGAGCCTTAATGGTTGGTTCGGCCGGTCGTCCTTGGACCGGCCCGCGACGTTCGTTGGTTAGCCGGTCAAACCGGTCGTTCGCGACACTCTTCCGCTAGCATTAAGGCCGCTTTGAGAGCGCCGCGTCGCCCGGCCTCCTGCCGCCTCATCGGTATTTCCGTGTCAGCAGGCCCCTTAGGACACAACGGACTATAGGCGCTTCGCAGACGCCTGAGAAACCGGAAATCGGCTACATTTCCAATTTGTAATTGCCGCAAGGATAGGCGGAATCGTCGGGAAAACGACTCTCCTGCTCACGGCTGTTTGGAGTCCATCAGCACGAACAGGATCCGGCAAGTCTCAGTTCCGTGATTGACCCATGCGTGATTGGTGGCCTGCTGGACGATCGTGTCGCCAGGTTTCAGATGAACCGTGGCATCGTCGAGCATCATGTCGATCTCGCCTGACAACACCACCGCGTAATCGACGCTGCGCGTCCGGTGCATCAACGGATGTGTGACCGGCCGGCCTTTGGCCGGCGCCACCGGGCCAACCGCTTTCATGAGAAGGCCGGGTTCCATCCTGGCTTCGGTGGCGGCGTCGAGCGGCGGAAACTCTACCACGCGGAATTTCGTGCCGTTGTCGAGCGGAGATACGCCGACTGGAATCGATGCGGTGTCATCCTTGAACGAGAATCCGATTGGATAGGAATTGGTGACCCACAGATTGGTCGATTGCAGGCCGTAAGGCCCCGCCTGCAACGGCATCCGGTTGTCGAACATCACGACCGACTTGTTGTCGGCATCGAGGCCTACGACAACGCGGCGAATGTCGGAAGCCTGGGCTGTCGAGCAGCCCAATAGCGCTGCGGCGAAAAGCCAGCGGATTTTGCGAAACATCATGGACCTTCCTCCCGGTAATACCGGCTGATCTTCGTCAGCACAGGCGCGAGGATGGCAGTGCCGGCGCAAGGCGGTCAACCGCGCATCGCCAAGGCGACTGGCATGCGCTCAGGGGCCGCCACAAGGCTTAACTGCCTCCGCGCAATAGGTTATGGATAGCGATGGTGCAGGACGGCTGGGCCTTGAATGGCACGCTTGCCTGCGCTTTCAACCGGAAATAATCCGGGGCAACGCTCGGGGAGGATCATCACATGTTCAAGTCAATTTCTGCGGCTGCCGCAACGCTTGCGATTTCGGCCACCTGCTTCATCCTGCTGCCGGTCGGACAGCGTGTCGAAGCGCAATCGGCCGGAATGTTCGTCAACGCGGTCGATCTCGATATCGTGCCTGCCGAACGCGAGAATTTCCTGGCCGCGATCAAGGAGAACGGCGCCGCGGCGGCCAAGGAGCCGGGCTGCAAGCCGCATCCCTTCTCAGCCTCCACTTTTGCGAATGTTAGAATCAAAGGACCACTGGCAAATAAAAAGTTCGCTAGTGGAGTTTTGGATTTGACATTCGCTTTTCCGACTCGCGGCTAGGCGCCTAGCGAATGTCAAATCCACTCCACTAGCGGCCGGGCTTCTTCGAAACGAACGTCGTCGGAAATACAAGGAGAAGAAACATGAACGAAGTGACCCGTATCCCGACAAGCACCGAACTTGGCGCCAGCGCCGAGCCGTTCCAGAATCTTCATGAGTTCGTGAACAAGGCGCGCGCCAATCTCAACCAGAACGCCTGGGACTACATCATCGGCGCGTCCGAAACCGAAACCACGATACGCCGCAACCGCTCGGCGCTCGACGAGCTCGCGTTCAGGCCACGGGTGTTGCGCAATGTTGCTCGTATCGACGCCACGACCGAAGTGTTCGGCCGCAAATTGCGCCTTCCCGTCATGATGGCGCCGGTCGGCGCGCTGGAAATCTTCGATCCTGAAGGGGCAGCCGCCAGTGTTTCCCGCGGTGTCGGACGGTTTGGCGCGGCCCATATGTTGAGCTCGGTCTCCGAACCGGGCCTTGAAAAGGTCGCCCAGGCAGCGCCGGACGCCTTGCGCATCTACCAGCTCTACGTCCGCGGCGACGACGCCTTCGTCGAAGATCGCGTCAGCCGCGCGATTGCAAGCGGCTATACGGCTTTCTGCCTCACCGTCGACACCGCCCATTACAGCCGCCGCGAACGCGATATCGCCAAGCGCTATGTACGCGAAAGCCGCCTGCGCGCCACCGGCGGCGACTTCCAGAAGGGCCTCGACTGGCGCACCGTCAAGCTCATCAAGGACAAGTACAAGATTCCGCTGATCATCAAGGGCATCGCCACCGCCGAGGACGCGGCGATCGCGGTCGATCATGGCGTCGAATGGATTTACGTCTCCAACCATGGCGGCCGCCAGCTCGATCACGGCCGCGGCTCCATGCATGTGTTGCCGGAGATCGCGAGCGCCGTCAAAGGCCGCGCGAAAATCATGGTCGACGGTTCGTTCTGCCGCGGCACCGACATCGTCAAGGCAATGATCCTGGGCGCGGACCTCGTCGGCATCGGCCGGTTGCAATGCTGGGCGCTGGCGGCTGCCGGTGAAAGCGGCATCGTGCGGATGCTCGAGCTGTTGGAAGACGAGGTGCTCCGCACGCTTGGCCTGTTGGGCGTCACCAAATATGCCGAGCTCGATAAATCCTATCTGCACCCAGCGATGCCGACCAACCTGCCGGGCGTCTTCTCCGCCTTCCCGCTTCTCGACATCGAGCCTTATCGGTATTGACGAGTTAGCGGCGCCGATCTGATGGCAGGCAACCAGCCGTGAACCAGCCACCACTTTCGCCCGGCGACGCCGACGCCTTGCTGTTCGATCTCGGGCGGGTGGTGCTCGATATCGATTTCGACCGCACCCTTCACCATTGGGCCCGCCAGGCTGGATGCGAACCTGTCCTGCTTGGACAGCGCTTCCTGCGCGGGGAATTGTACCACCAGCACGAGAAGGGCGAGATCAGCGACGAGGCCTTCTTTGCCGGCTTAAGATCCTCTCTCGGTGTGGAACTCTCCGACGCGCAATTTGTCGACGGCTGGAACGCGATCTTTGTCGGCGAAATACCCGGGATCAAAACCCTGCTCGCCCGCGCCGCGAAACACCTGCCGCTCTATGCGTTCTCGAATACGAACGCGGTGCATGGCGCCTATTTTTCCGTTCAATATGCGGAAGTGCTCGGCCATTTCCATCAGATTTTTCTATCATCCACCATCGGGCTTCGAAAGCCGGACGCGGAAGCCTATGATCACGTCGTGCAGGCCATCGGCGTGCCGGCGGAACGCATTGTGTTCTTCGACGATCTCGACGAAAACATCAGGGGTGCCTGCGAGCGCGGCCTCAAGGCGGTTCGGGTCACCTCGTCCGGCGACGTCGCTCGCGCGCTTCAAGCGCTCGGAATCTAGGAAGGCGGTTTGAACGTGTTCATTCGCGGAGTCCTGTCGTGGCACTGATGCCGGTCGCCGATGCCCTGGCCGCGGTTCTTTCGGGCGCCGAAGCACTGCCCGAGGAAATGACTGCGCTGGATTTGGCTTTCAAGCGCATTCTGGCGCGCGATCTGGCCGCACTGCGTACCCAGCCGCCGCAGGCGATGTCGGCCATGGACGGCTATGCGGTCCGCGCGACAGATGCCAGGCAAGCCGGCACACCCCTCAAGGTCATCGGCGAGATCGCCGCCGGACGGCCTTTCGATCGCGTCGTAGGCGCGGGCGAGGCGGTACGCATCTTTACCGGCGGCGTGATCCCCGAAGGCGCCGATGCCGTCATCATTCAGGAAGATACCGTGGTCGAGGGCGACGGGATCAAAATCACCGAAGCCGCGATCGCCGGCCGCCACATTCGCCGCGCCGGCGTCGACTTTCGTGAAGGCGACGTGTTGCTCAAGGCGGGCCAGGAGCTTTCCGACCGCGACCTCTCGCTCGCAGCCTCCATGAACTACCCTCTGCTGCCCGTTCATCGCCGGCCAAAGGTGGCGCTGCTGGCGACCGGCGACGAGTTGGTGATGCCGGGTCAAACCCCCGGGCCCGGCCAGATCGTCTATTCCAACGGTTATGCGCTGCGGGCGCTCGCCCGGGCCGAAGGCGCCGACGTGCTCGACCTCGGCATTGCCGCGGATACGCTCGAGGCCACCCGGAGCGGAATTCGCCGCGCGCGCGATAGCGGCGCCGACGTCCTGATCACGACCGGAGGGGCTTCGGTCGGCGACCACGACCTGGTCAAGAAGTCGCTCGACGCCGAAAACGTGGCGATGGCCTTCTGGCGGATCGCCATGCGGCCCGGCAAGCCGCTAATGCACGGTCGCCTCGGGGACATGCGCGTGATCGGCCTGCCCGGCAACCCCGTATCGTCTTACGTATGCGCGTTCCTGTTTCTCGTGCCGTTGATTCGCAAACTCTGCGGCCAAACAGTGATCCATCACACCACCGAATCTGCGCTGTTGGGGCATGGCGTGTCGGCCAACGATCAGCGCGAGGACTATTTGCGCGCCCGTCTTACGACACGCGAGGACGGCGCGTTGATCGCAACCCCGGTCAATCAGCAGGACAGTTCGCTGCTTGGGAATCTCGCTGCGGCACAGGCACTTCTGATACGTCCGCCGTTTGCGCCGGCGGCTGACGCAGGCAGAGTTTGCGAGATCCTCAGGCTCCCCGCCTGAGCGGGTTCGAGCGCTCGGCGCGCTCGCCCTCATTGACGAAAAATTAAGTGGTTGCGGAACACATATGGAACAGATAGTGTTCGTTCATGATTTGTTTCTGAAGTTTGGCGATGATCTTCGGGCTCCCTCAAGCCTTGAACGCCAGACGTCTCGGAAACTGAACGACAGCAACCTGGGGACTGGTCGAGATGCTGACACGCAAACAATACGAACTTCTGCGGTTCATTAGTGAACGGCTGAAGGAGTCGGGCGTGCCGCCCTCTTTTGACGAAATGAAGGACGCCCTCGACCTGCGCTCCAAATCCGGCATTCACCGTCTGATCACCGCGCTCGAAGAGCGGGGCTTCATTCGCCGCCTCCCCAATCGCGCCCGCGCGATCGAAGTCATCAAGTTACCGGAACTGGCCAGCGCCGGCGGCGGTAGCCGGCGGGGTTTCACCCCGAGCGTCATCGAAGGCACGCTTGGCAAGGTTCGCGGCCCCAGCGCCGGTGCGGAGGACGATGGCAACCGTCCGGTCGCCGTGCCCGTCATGGGCCGCATCGCGGCCGGCACCCCGATCGAGGCGTTGCAGACCCGCAGCCACACCATCAGCGTGCCGCCGGATATGCTCGGCGCGGGCGAACATTATGCCCTCGAAGTGCGCGGCGACTCGATGGTGGAAGCGGGAATCCTGGATGGCGACATGGCGCTGATCCAGCGCAACGAAACCGCCGACACCGGCGACATTGTCGTCGCCCTGATCGACGACGAGGAAGCCACGTTGAAGCGCTTCCGCCGTCGCGGTGCATCGATTGCACTCGAGCCGGCGAATGCGGCCTACGAAGTCCGCATCCTGCCGCCGAACCGGGTCAAGATTCAGGGCAAGCTCATCGGCCTTTACCGGAAATACTGAGCTCCGGACCCACCTTCCGCAAACACACCGGTGTCTGGCGATTTCCGCGGAACCAAAAGGTTCCTCAAAGCGTATTGTATTGGCAAAACAAATTTGTGATGCGACGCCGACCGGCAAGCCGCAGAATTGCCGCCAAGCGGCAACACAATCGCACCCTAATGTTCATCAAGATGGAGGCTGGCGCCTCTTTTCGATGGAAGAGACGCGGCCGGCTATCTCAAGCGAGGAGCCATCCGATGTGTGACTATAGTCTGCACGCCGTCGCCACGCGCCCTGCCAAAGCGGGCGAGACGCTGATCACCACGACCTTCCGCGGCACGTCCACCAAGGGCTTTGCGTCGGAAGCCGAACCCGAAGTCGCGGTCTGCCTGTTGCCGGGCACGGAACTCGCCTTTGCCGACAACGTCAGATACGACAGCCGCTGGTTCTGGACACGGCGCTCGGCCTTCCGGGTCGGCAAGCTCGGCGAGATCGATCGCCATCTTACCGATCGTCATCACGACACGATCGAATTTCCTGACGGCAGCCATGTGCTGGTGACGCTGCTCCGCGAGGGGCAACGCGCGACCGTGTTGCAGCTGCCTGCCATCAAGCAGGCCGTCCCTCGCCCCGTTCTCGCCGGCACTCCGCAGCCGCGGCCGGTGATCACGGGCTGAAAGCCAACGGGCAGTAGCCAGTTTGTTTAGTGCGTCATGAGTTCCTCGAACGATAAGCGCGTCAGGGAATTGAATCAGCTCAAGCTGGCCCTGACGACCTTCGCCTTGCACCTCGATGCGTTTGAGGAACGAACGCATGGATTGCTGCGTTCAATCGGCCGACCGGGAGACGATGGTCAGCCGGGCCGCGGATCTCGCAAAGGAGGCGCTTTTGCCGGTCAATAAGGTCACATGGCAGCAGGTCGGGCACGTCACCGAGCCTGGCCGATACATGTTCCGCTTCGGATGGCTGACGGTGGCGCCTGACGATCTCGCGATCTGGGAGCAGTTTCCGAACGCGCGCTTCACCCTTGTTCAGACGTCTTCGCCGCCCTTGGCGGCGGAGTCGGGTGAACCAATCGAGACCGACGAATTCCACCTTGGTGCGTTCGAACTGCACGGCAACGACGATTTCCACGACCAGCACGCAGCCGCCTGATCGGCCGCCGGCGCCGACGGAGCATCAGTCCTCGCTCTGAAGCTCCGCCTCCGGCGGTGTAGCGTCGGCCGGGCGCGCCGGGGCGCCTCCAACGGCAAGCTCCCTGTCGGTCTCGGCATCACCGGTGGCTGGCGCCCAAGGTCTGTCTGCACCCCTCGGCTTGACCGCATCGATGACAAGTCCGCGCCTGGTCCAGCGCAGCGCCATTGCGCCTTGCGCGCGCAATCGCTTCAGTTCAAGCACGGTCGCCTGGCATCTCGGCGGCGCGGGGCTCGCCGTCACGATCAAGGCGGTCCTGGCGCAGTCGTCCGCCAGCCCGTCGGGTTTTAAGGACAGCGCGACAAAGCGCCCGTCGGCCATCGGCACGACGCAGCCTTCGCCGTCACAGGACACGCCATCGCCAAGTGAAACATCGGTCGCATCCCGGCTGTCGGCGTCAGCCGCCAGCCATTCCTTGACCAGGAACGCATCTTTCGCCGTCTTCATCAGGTGCAGCCGCCCGTCACGGCCGCGGACGGCGACGTTATGACCGTCAGCCGAAATCAGCACGTCCGGTTTTGGCGTAGCCATCACGGCGATCACCGACAGCACAAGCAAGCCGGCCCCAAGCCAGCGCAATGGCGTCCGCAACAGTCCAAGCAGCACAATTCCCAGGCTGGAGGCGATCAGTGGCCCGGTGCCGAAAGCCGAGACCCGGCCGATGGCGCCGGGAAGCGCTGCGACCCACTCGGTCACCACGATCATCCAGCCGATGCCGACCCCCATCAGCCACCAGAAGAAGCCGTCAAAGCCGAACGGCATCGCCACAAGCCCGAGCATACCCGCGGGCATCACGATGGCGGACACCACCGGCATCGCCGCGAGATTGGCAAGCAGACCGTACGGCGTGATCCGGTGGAAATGAAAGGCGGCATAGGGCGTGGTGGCGAGACCCGCAACCAGCGAAGCGAGCGCCAGCGTCACCAGTTCACGTCCGCCCCACAGCGCGACCTTGGCCGCCGTCGAATTTTCCGGCGTCGCGAACAAGCGGGGCATGCCGATCTGAACCAGCGCGACAAGGCCAAGCGTTGCCGCAAACGACATCTGGAAGCTTGGATGCACCAGCGCCTCCGGCGCCAGCACCAGCACCACGATCGCCGCCAGTGCAAGCGTGCGGAACGTGATGGCGCGGCGATCGACCATGACGGCGATCAGCACCACGGCAGTCATGTAGAACGATCTTTGTGTGGCGACTTCGGCGCCCGACAGCAGGAGATAAAAGGTAGCCGCGGCAAGTGCGGCCGCGGCGGCCCATTTCTTGATGGGGAACGCCACGGTCAGCACCGGGAAAAGCGCAAGCAGCGCGCGAATGGCAAAGAACACCACGCCCGCCACCACCGCCATGTGGTAGCCCGACACGTGTCAAGCGTTCTATTTTAGACCGTAAAATAGATACTTAGCGGCAATTTGCTTCCCGTTTGTTCTGACTGGGAAGCAAGTGGGCCACCCTCCCCGCTTGTGCATTGTTGCGGTTTGCGAACGCTGGCACCTTGCCTAGGTGCTTGGATCAAGGGCCCCGCAAGGACACGCTCCCAGGCTGGAATGCGAGACCCCCCTGCAGGGACACGGTCGACATCGCCCCCGGCATCTCCGGATACGGCACAGATATGAAGCCCGACGGAAGCTCCGTTTTGCGGGCGATTTAGTGTGTTTGATTTCACTCTAGGAAGGCCGCTGGTGCGAGATATCCTCGGAAACTGGGCGGAAGCCGTCGCGTTCCCAGTCGTCCAAATCAGCGAGCCGCTTCCAATATTCAACGATGCTCATGAGGCGCAGGGATTCGCGGGGGTCAGTCTCCTTGTCAGCCTTGCTCGCTAGACGAGCGGCCCACACCCTGAAATTCGGTGCTTGGGACATATCATCCCTCCAAAATCCCGAGTCTCTGGGCGGACCGATAGGGCCGCTCATCGTGAGCTCGATTCTTGGCGATAGCGGGCCGCTAGGACGTTCGCCTGCGAGTGCTCAGCAATCCACTTGGTTGCGTCATGCTCGGTAATGAAACCCTTGACTACTTCCGTTTCGCCATCGGGCCATAGAATATCGACGCCCCAGCCAGACCCGGGATTTTTCCGCGCCACGAAAGTTGGTCGCTGCTCGGACATCCGACGAATATGCGCCTGTGCCGACACGGTTCAAGCCAGTCATCCTGACACAAAAAAACTGCGCAGAACTCACCGGATGGGGTCCGGGATTCGCGGGCTGTCATGAGCCGCCGATCGGGACCAGCGCAGATTCCTCGAGACGCCATTGGATGGACCTTTAGAGGCCCGCGCGCGTTGAGGCCTTAGACCGGGGGCGACCGCAAAACCCGGAGCTTTTCAGTTATGAGCAATATCCCCTTGGACATCGAAAGACGGTGCGAACAGCGCTGGGCTGCCAGATTTTCGGCCGCGCGCGCCCTCCGAAAGCAGCACCGCCTTGAAGGGCAGCGGCAGCAACTCGCTGCGCCCGACAACTGCAAAAGAGAAACCCCCCGCGTTAAGTCGGTGGGCTTGAAGCCTGCACCGGCTGTGTGAGCGCGGGGCCGAAACCGCGGCCCGTTGCGGCCGGCCAGGGACACCAGGCCACGAAACACGATTTGCCACTCGACAACATACTCCTGAAACAGACCAAGGAGCAGCCTTCAGGGTACGCGTAGATCAGACAATGGAGTCAGATCATGTCGTACATACTCAACATTCTGTATCGAGCCTATTTCCGCTCCTGCATGACGCAGCTCCGAAGCTTGGCCTGAGAAAACTCAGGGAATGATTAGTGCACTTGTTTTTGGGATCCGGTCCAATGTTCGAAATTGTCATTGCGGTCGCTGCAACGATCAGTGCCAGCATTTTCCTGGTGCATGCGCTCGAGGCTTACCTGACCCATTAGCCACTCGTCGCTGAGAGCTTAAAAGCGCGGGACCGAAGCCCCGCGCCCTGTTCTCGTTGGCGCGGTCTCGGCAAAGGTCCGTGTGTCAACCTAAGTGATTGATCTCGCTCGCGCCTGTGTCAGTGTGTCAAAAGCGCGAGCGAGCAACTCATTGAATCCGCAGCGTGTTCTCAGAAGTACAGTCCCTTGTTAGGAACAGCGTTGAACGGCAACGGATCGCGATCGGAGCGTGAACGAGCTAAGCAAGGGTCTGGAGGGTCTTCCCTGCCGTCTCCGGGCACCTACTTCTTGCTGCTCGACCTGATGCAGGGTGCCCGTTATGATGTCGCGTTAATTTCCCGATCAAAGATTTCAGAGGAGATTTGGTCATGTTTCGATTTTCGGTAGCTCTTACTGCCGCGTTAGCTGTGATAACGGCGACCACAATCAGCATTTCGCCTGCGTCGGCCGTGAGCGGCCCGAAGTATGATCAATGCATGGCAAAATGTATGAAGGAAAGACCGACAGCGAAGACGTGCCCCGCGTATTGCGACAAAGCTAACTGATTGAGGGCGGGTGAGACGCGCCGAAACGAAAAAGGCCGCCCACTGAGGCGGCCTCTGTTTTCGTTATCGCCTCAGCCGCGTGGCATGTGCCGCCAAGCGCTGCCGGTTGCGCTTTCTGAACGATCGCCGCCGGCGCTTCATACGCGCTCTGCCTGTGACAGCACCGCCTGAACGAGCGCCGCGGCAAGCTTCGCCTCAACCGCCGCGTATCGCCGTTCCTCCTCGACTGCCATTTCCCTCACTGTCTTCCTGCGTTGCCTCAGTTTTTCAAGCTTGCGGGAGGCCATATCGATATCCATGCACACGTCATGGAACAGTTCTGCTTCGTCTGCCGCCAGGATCGCGTCGGAGCTCCGAAAGGAGAACGTCTGCATATTCTTGCCGCGACGGGTGTAAGGCCTTCCGCAACCAGTGCGCACAATGCTGGGGTATAGCTCTTCGTCGATTACGTCTCTGACCATTTTGCGTAGTTCTGAAGTCCCGCGGTCGGGGAATTTGATGATTTCGCTCATGGCTCAGACCTCGCGCTCATACTTTTTGCGCAAAGCCCTATCTGCCAAAGCAGCAAAAGCAATCAGGAAATCGAACCGGGTTCGCTGAAGCGTGACCTCGTCCGAGTCACCTTCATCCCGAGCGCGATCAAGTATGAAGCCGGCGACAGCGGCTAGAGACCGCAACTCCGCGGTCATAACGGCGGCTTCGTCGGCCTTCCGAATAAGCCGCGTGAGACGAGCCAACGAATTTTCAGCGCGGCCACAAAAACTATCGCCGATACTACCACCCGCAAATAACCCATCACCGGTTCGCTCGGCCTTCCACGCACCATCGTACGCGGCGACGCAAGCGGTGAACGTTACAGCCTCTTTCAAGATCCTTGAGGCGCGTTCGCGATCTTCAAGCGTCTGGTCACTAGGCGTTACTTCCCGCTTAGACTTCTTGCAAAAGAGGACCACTGCGGCAGATGGCCTCTCAGCGGCCTCAGGAACCGCGATAAGAGAAGTTTCGCCCTGGCGCTCATTTGTCTTTGCCGGAAACGGCACGATTGAGGACGAGTTTAGGGGTGGCGTGCTAAGCACGCGGTCAGCTTCGATCATGGAATCAGGTCCTTCGTGGTTGAGGTTAGAGCCGAGGCCGGAAGCTGAACCCTTCCACTCGGCTCGCAATTATGGTACCACGGTTTATGGCAAAGACAAGTGTGGTACCAAGGAAAAAGCGTGGGCCTGCTCCGACTGGCAAGGGCACTCAGATCGGCGAGCGATGGCATCCCACCGAGCTTGCGGCGATCGATGCTTGGATCGCTTCGTCGAGCGACAAAAAGCTTACTCGGGCACATGCCATCAGACGATTAGTAGCGCTCGGGCTGAAAGCGAAGAAATGACAAAGAGACCGGGCGAGTTTCAACCGGCCAAACCGACGACCAAGGCGGAGCGCGACGCGCGCAAGGCATTTCGTCAAGTCGAAGCCGAAAAGGCAATGACTGAGCACGAGGTCGCGCAGAAAGCATTTTCCGCTAACCGGGAGCGGCTCAAGGCCGAGCGTTTAGCGCGAGAGGCTGCCGGGACAAAGGGTCCAGCGAGCAAGCCCAAGCCGAAAAAGTAGCGCCGCCGATGCGGCTTTGCGCCTGATTTGCTTAAAAATCTATCCCCTTTCGAGAAAGCGCCACAACTGCGCCGTGACTCAGGATTTGGCTTTGCGGTCAGGTCTGGGGCTTGTACCGGGGGGAAACAATGAGGGTCCTTGCCGCGATACTTACCTTGCTAATTTCAAGTGCTGCCGCCGCTCAAGAGTGCAAGACTTGCTCAATGGCCGATGCCTGCACAAAGGCATACTTTAAAGCTACGCTGGAAGCCCAAAGCGCCACTAAGCAGGCGATCCGGGATTGGAAACAGAATCTGGATAAAAAGGCCTCCGCAGAATTGTCCAACAGGGGCGCGCTCGCGTTGCAAGACGCCATGGAAACGCAAGTTCGTTCTGAGCTGGAACGCCTGAAGGAGTGCTTAGCCAAGATTAGGTAGCTGCCCGGAGCTGCCTGGTTAACCTTGATTAGTTTCCTTAAGACGCAGATCGCCTTGCGACCATCGGTCCCGAGAATGCAGCGTTCGCGACAACGCTCCGGCACTAAGTGACGTCAAGCCGTTTGCCTTTTCCGACTCGCTAAATAAGTCCTTCCAGGACGGGGCGCATGCGAGGTGCTGCATGCAGTTCAGTCGTGTAATTAATCCCGTCGGTGACATGCAAATCTGGAACGCAAGCGGCGACGGTTTTTCGTTTGTGATCAGTTACGAGAGCCGCAGCGGTCCTGGTCTTCATGGTGCTCCGGGCTTTGTAGCATCTTGGCGTCCCCTTCATGACAACAGGGGCGCAGTCAAAGTTATCGGGTCACCTTTCAAGACATTCGAAGCGGCCGAGGAAGCCTGCGAAACAATGCTAGGTTATTTGACAGAGAGGCATTAGTCGCAGCTTCACGAGGACTTTGGCCGTCCCTGTGGTAGTTCGGGCACATCTCCAGCGCGAGAATTGGCTTAGCTTCGTGATGCCGCCTCTCGGCGGCTTCCTCCCTAAACTTGGTGCCCGTCGCGAATGGCGGGTCACTTTTGCGGCGCCCTTGGGCCGCCTTCGCGCGTGCAGTATTGCCTTCGACCTCCGGTTGCGCTTGGATGCCAGTGGGTCTAGGGGTTTTGACAAAATGCGTATTCTAGGAATCGTGGCGCTAGCCGCCGCGCTGGGCGGCTGCGCGTTTCAACGCGCCGAAGTCGCCCAAACGGCACAAGCCAGCATGATAGGCATGCCAAAGGAACAAGTACTTGCTTGTATGGGCGCACCAGCCAACAAGGCAGCTGAAGGCAAGACTGAGGTTTGGGGTTACAACTCCGGAAACGGCATGACTGTGACCGACGCCAGCTACGGTAGATTCGGCGGAACGGCTGTGAGCTCGAACCGGTTCTGCAACGTCAATATCGTGATGACCGCAGGTCTTGTCTCGGCCGTGAACTATACCGGTCCAACTGGCGGACTTCTGACCGCAGGCGAGCAGTGTGCTTACGCCGTCAATGCCTGCGTAAAGCACCAATAGTGATCTGGGCTTTCGCCGGCCCAACATCCAGCGGCTTCCCTCCGCGCCTGATCGGCGAAATATGGGGGATGCGAGAGCAGAAGATCACCCTTGGAGAGATGCGGCAGTCCGGCGTGCACGGCCTCCTGATTTATTGCTCCGACTACCGTTGCAGCCATCACCTGAAGATCAGCGCGGATGCGTGGCCTGACGAGGTCCGGCTATCCGACCTGGAGCCGCGTTTCGTCTGCAAGGCGTGCGGCACGCGCGGCGCCGATATTCGGCCAAATTTTGCTCCCGCGCGAATGGGTACCAGTGGCGTGCAAAAGGAGTACAGGTCTTGAGTTTTTCTCCTTCAACATTCACGCTCGAAATCAATGGAAAGCCGATGCTGGTTTTCCAGACGAAATGGCAAGTCGATGCCGACGAATTGTGTCGCGATTGGGTGAAGTCACACTGGGCCCAATTAGTGTCGAAGGACCGGTACGGAAACGACGTGCCGCCCATACTGAAGATCCGCATGGCCCGATCGACCGAAAAATCTGCATACGATGCAGCAGCCGAAAGTGCTGAGCCGTTTCGAGACGTTAAGGTGGTCGGGCTAGCGGCTGCCACCGAGCAGCCGAATGAAACTCACGATGGCGGCAAGCCAGACGCATCCGATGATCCGCAGGCGTCTTGATCTTCCGCCCACCGTTGCCCACGCCTTCATCAAGGACATGAAGGCCTACTTCGCTGAAGAAGACCGGCACAAGCGGGATGAGATCGCACTGCGACAGCTTCACGCCCTTAGAGAACACCAAGGACCGCGCGAGCAAGCGCTCGGGCTTTCCGACGTGAAAGCCATGTTCTTGCATATGAGAAATCAGACGTAAGGGAGTGTGGCGCGCGCCACATCATCCGAGCCCAGCAGTGATTGCCACTTTTTTCCGTCGCGGCTAGCATGATCGAGACAAAGGGGGAATTTCTAGGGGGCGAATATGGCGGGGCGCAAGAAATTGATGACATTCCCGGAACGGTTGGCCAAATGGGCAGAAGGCATCCGTAAACAAGCTTGCCAACTTCCGCCGGGTCCCGAGCGCGATGCTTTGCTTAAGAAGGCTCGTCAAACGGAAATCGCCGCCCATCTGGACGAGTGGGCCAATTCGCCGGGATTGCAGCCGCCGAAGTAACCACTTCAGTCGATCCGGGGGCCCCGGGGTTCTGTCTGTCAACGATCCAGATTCGCTGACCGCAACTGCATTAGAGGCAACGTGGCCGCCGTTGCTGGCCTCGGTACTTTTCCGGATGTTCCACGACGCGCCCGGGTTCAAGGACGAGAGCGCGTAAAAAAGCCCCGAACGATCAGGCTGTGTGAGAACTGGGGCAAATCAGATAGAGAGGCCGCATCATTAATGATGCGGCCTTTTTCATGCGCTACATTCGAGGTGGGGACCGTAACCAGGCGAGTTTTTTGCCGGCACGGATCGATGATTACGTTGCCGCTGATGCGGCGGTGCGGGTAATCGATGCCTTTGTTGAAGGTCTCGATATGTTCGGGCTCGGCTTGGTTCGAGCGACACCGGCGGCGACCGGGCGGCCCGGCTATGACCCGCGCGATCTTCTGAAGCTCTATATCTACGGGTACCTCAACGAGGTTCGTTCGAGCCGCAAGCTGGAACGCGAGTGCCGGCGCAATGTCGAACTGATGTGGCTGTTGGGGCGGCTTGCCCCCGACTTCAAAACAATTGCGGACTTTCGGCGGGACAATGCAGCCGGGATCGTAGGGGCATGCCGGGCCTTCGTGCTGTTCTGCCGCGAGCAGGGACTATTTGCGGCCCGTCTGGTGGCCCTCGACGGTTCGAAGTTCCGGGCGGTGGCGAGCGCCAAGCGGATTATGGGCGAACGCAAGGTCGCCGAAGAGGCCGGCCGGATCGATCAACAGATCGCGGCTTATCTTGCCAACCTCGACAGCATCGATGCGGGCGAGCGGGCCGATAGCGATGCGGAACAAACGGCTGCGGCTCTCCAGGCTCTCAGGGCACGCCGCACCGACCTTGATGCTCTGGCGGCGCGACTTAAGGCGGAAGATCGGACTAGTCTTGTAGAAGGTGAGCTCGATGCGCGGCCGATGGGTAAAGGGGCAGGCTCCAAGCCTCCTTCCTACAATGTCCAGACGGCGGTCGATGCTGCGACGGGGCTGATCGTCCACCATGAGGTTACAACCGAACCCACCGACAACCGGCTGCTCCATCCGATGGCCAAGGCGACGAAGGATGCGGTGGCGGCCGATACGCTCACGGTGGTGGCGGACGCTGGCTATTCGAACGGAGCAGACGCGGCAGCCTGCGAGAACGATGGCATCACGCCTTGTGTGCCAGCGAACCGGGCCGTCAACAATCAAGGCGACTTCTTCGACCGCACGGCCTTCATCTATGAGCCGCAAACCGACAGTTTTCGTTGTCCGGCGGCCCGAACACTGGTGCGCAAGCAAATCCTCACCAGAAAGCAGAGCGTCTTGTATATCGCCGACGATTGTTCGGGTTGCGCGCTCAAGCCGAGATGCACCCGCGTCGAGCGCCGCTTCGTTCAAAGACACCTTTACGAGGACGCGCTTCAACGCATGAATGCCCGCGTCGAAGCCGATCCACACCTCATGCGGCAGCGGCGATGCGCGGCTGAACACCCGTTCGGAACCATCAAGCGGATGACGGCTGGCGGCAGGTTCCTCACCCGAGGCCTTACCAACGTCAAGACTGAAGCCGCCCTCAGCGTTCTTGTCTACAACATCATGCGGGTCATCAATCTCATCGGCTCGCAAAGCCTCAAGATTAGGCTCGCCTGACCCTAAAAATTAAAAAAGAGGCCCCGGATCACCGCAGCCTCTCGTTTCCACACAGCCTGCTCAGGCCGGGGCTTTCTTGAGTTCAGAGGAAATTGAACCGTTCAGTGGAGTTGATAGTTCACGCCGACCTTGAAGATCTGCGTGGCGTTACCAACCGTGGTCTGGGAGACGAAATCATTCGTACATCCGCTGGTGCCAGTGCCACCCTTGTTTGAATTAATAAAGGTGCCGCCGCCTTGCACCACGTCGTATTCGCCAAAGACAGTCAGGTTATTCCAGACCCGCTGTTCGATGCCGAACCCGGCGGTAGCGCCTGCCGTCGTCCGGCCGACCGCGTTATAACCGGGGTATCGCGTTCCGGCGCCGGGAGCGCCGCAGGTCCCGGTGAAGGCAATGTCATTGAGAACCTGGAAGTCCATCCTGCTGAAGTTGACACCAGCTTTGCCGTAGAAAAGCGTGCTCGGCGTCACAAGATATCCAACCCGAGCAGTCAGATTTCCCATCGCCGTAATTCTTGAGCGGCACTCAGCCGTCTGGTCGGGCGTGCCAGCGAACGAGCATCGACCATCGACCAAGTTAAGCGGGTTGCCAGCGCTGCCTCTGATGTTGGCCCAGGAACCATCCCCTTGCACGCCGAAAACCAAGCGCTCAACTTGCCAGTTGTAGCCAATCTGACCACCGGCCAATGGACCCTTGAGAGCGTCCCAGCTCGAGCCACCACTCAAACCGCTTGAACCGATCAACTCACTGCCCGTCGACCAATCGTTGGTGCCATTCCAGCCATAGCCGCCGTGAACACCGATATAAAATCCCGACCAGTCCGTCATGGGGGAAACCGGCGGGGGCAAAGCCTTCATGGGCATGTCTGCTGCGAAAACAAAAGGTGCGCTTCCAAGGAAAGCAGCCGCACCAACTGCCAAAACCAGCTTCTTCATTGCAATCACTCCCACCAGTTAAATTTTCAGAAAAATTTCAGAATTATGGAAATCTTTAGAAATAGAAGAACATAGAATCGGCTGAACAGATGTAGCCCCACTACCACAGTGCCGAGAATTCCCGATCGATCACCCGAATGTTCCAGGGTAACACTTTGACAATTGCGGTAACATGTGCTTGCCGCCCGAAATAGGGTACAAGTCTAAAACCCGCCACGAATCGGTAGCGTTCTACAGGCTCGCTGGTTCGACCTTCGCCCAGCGGACTGTCTCCGTCTCGCTTTCCACCTACCCCAGAGCGAGACGGAGCGTTTGACGCCATTAGTATATCGAGCCCAACAGTTTCGCCGGATTGTTCGAAGTAGGAGCAGGCGTACCGTACCTATTGATCACCAACGGATCGCTCGAGTCGGTTGGGGCTGAAGGCGAGAAGCCCCCGACGGCAGCGCTCGCTAGGTCACCAAAGAGGCCTGTCCCCGTAGCGAGCCCCGCAACCGCAGCAGCCCCTTTAAGAAGGCCACCTGCAATATCGCCCCACATTGCCGTCTGTCCGGCGCTCCTGGTCTCATTGGCGATCTGTTCCTCGCCTGCCGCGGTCATGCGAGCAGTGTTCGCCATGAGTTCATAGGACTCCGATTTTTCTTCCGTTCCGGTTTGAATCGTCGCCTTTGCCAACGCGCCCTGACTTGCGCTATCCGCAAGGATGTCGAGACCTGAACCTGACGCGGCAAAACCGGCCCCGGCCTGCGCTGCTTGCTGACCGCCAATCTGCATGGTCGTGCTGCGCTGTTGCTGTTGTGACTGAACGGCGCCGATCGTCTTGGTGTATTGATCCGCAAGGTCGTACTGCTGCGCTTCGGCAAGATCGCCCTTCGCCTTGAGGTCAAGACTTTCAGCCTTAAGGTTAGCGTTCTGCTCGGCTCCGAATGCGCCAAAGAGATCGGAGACGGCGCCGCCGGCATTGCCGAATACGCTATCGCTCAGTGCCATCGATCACCTGTTGCGTGTTCGCGGACTTCCCCGGATATCCTGGAAATCTCCAACAGGCGCTTCTTGATTGGCCAATTCTCGCGAGCAATCACGCGCAGAATTTCATCGAAGCGTTCGATTACGTACCCTTCGTCGCTTCCAGCAAGACCACGAAGTCCTCATTCCATGTCGTTGAAATGCTCCAGCCATTTTTGATCGGCCTGGGCAGCTTCAACGAACGACGGCATTTGGCGCACCTGATGAAGAAACGTATCGAGGGGATCTTTCATCACACGCCCGCCTGCCGGATCAGAGCAACGCGCTTTTCGTAATCGGCCATGAGCGCTGCTGCCGCTGCTGCATCTGCGGTTGCTTGCGCTTTGAGTGTGTCCGCTTCCTTACGCGCCGCCGCCACTTCCTCCATATCCATAGCGCACCGCCGCATGCAGTCGGTACGCTCCTGGGTAATCGCAGCATCATGCGCTTCGCGCTCCTTCGCGATCGTCGCTCTGTTCGTCGCGACATGGGCGTCGCTCTCGCGCATCGTAGCGATCGCAGAGTCCTGTGCGGCGGCCCATGCTAGTCGAGCCTCCTGCATCTCGCCCAGAAGCTTGACCGATGCAGCTGGATCGCTGAGCGTGGCCAGCATTGCTGAGATGAAGCTGAGATCGATGTTTGTCGCCGGCGCCGGTGGAAGCGGCGTGCTGCTCATCATGTTAGGCAATCCTCTTGGTTGCGAAACGAAGCGATGGGGTCCGTCATCATTTAGGCACCGGAGGTGATGTTGCAGGTTGCGCTATGAACCGCGTTGCCCGGTACTTTCCAACGGGAAATGTTATATTCCCTCCCGCAAAAGGCGAACGGATGAGGAATTCGCGAGAAAGCCGCAATTGTCGTAGAGAGCCCGCTTCGTCGTCGCTTCGACGATGCGAACAGGGAAAGCCGCCGTGACAGGCCCGGAATTGAAGCAGCTTCGTCAGGACCTCGGAGAAGCG
Source organism: Bradyrhizobium erythrophlei (assembly GCF_900142985.1). Taxonomy (NCBI): domain Bacteria; kingdom Pseudomonadati; phylum Pseudomonadota; class Alphaproteobacteria; order Hyphomicrobiales; family Nitrobacteraceae; genus Bradyrhizobium; species Bradyrhizobium erythrophlei. The sequence continues at coordinate 6,612,140 of NZ_LT670849.1, read as the reverse complement.
ATTGGCCGGCCGCTATCGGCCGCCGACATGGCGAAACTGTGCGGACTGGATCCGAAAGAAGGCGCCGATACGATCCGCCGCTGGGAGATCTCGGGACCTAGTGGGCCAGCCGACAAGCTCCTCGGCATCCTCGCGATGGCCAGCGACCGTTATGCCATCATGGACAACTTCAACATTTTCGATCGCTGGGATGTCAGCGAGAAAGAGCGCCCTGCCCGGAAGGCGGCCTTCCGCGAAAGAATGTGCAACGAGATCCGCCAACGCCTTGCATGACGTCAGCCATTCCGTGGTCACGCCGTTCGCCGGGCTTATCCACAACGCAATGGCGACCGGACCTGCGTTGACCGTCTATCCGCTTGTGCTGCACCGCCGTTGCGAAACATCTTCCACACGGATGGATTCCGGGTGGTGGCAATGAGTGGTTCGGACAGCGGATATGACTGCGATCGTTATCGCAGATTGTTGGCAGAGGCGAACGACGAGCCGAAGCCTCCTCGCCCTCATCAAGTTGCTGATCGATGAGAAGGCCAAGGACCGGCTCGCCCACCACAGGCTCCATACCCGCCTGTCAGGCCTGGAAGCCTCCAAAACCGCGCCGCGCTAACCTTTGGCTACTTCCTTCGCGAAAGTATCGCGCAGTCCGATCGTGCGGTTAAACACCGGACGGTCGGCGGTCGAATCCTTGTCGCGCACGAAATAGCCCTGCCGTTCGAACTGTACGACATCAGTCGAATTCGATGTGGCGACCTCGGGCTCTAGGCGCGCATCCTTCAGCAATTCCAGCGACTGCGGGTTTAGGTCGGTCGTAAAATTCGCCGCGTCGGGATTGGGATTGCTGAATAGCGGATTGTAGAGGCGGATTTCCGCCAGTCTCGACTGCGCCGCCGGGAGCCAATGCATGGTCGCCTTGACCTTGCGGCCGTCGGGCGCGTTGCCGCCACGGGTGGCGGGATCGTAGGTGCAACGCAACTCCACGACTTCGCCCGCGGCGTTCTTCACGACGTCGCGGCAGGTGATGAAGTAGGCGTAGCGTAGCCGGACTTCGTTGCCCGGCGACAGCCGGAAGAATTTCTTCGGCGGATTTTCCATGAAGTCGTCGCGCTCGATATAGAGCTCGCGGCCGAACGCCACGCGGCGCGTGCCGGCGTTCGGATCGTCGGGGTGATTGACCGCCTCGATCTCCTCGACCTGCCCTTCCGGATAGTTCTCGATCACGACCTTGAGCGGACGTAACACCGCCATCCGGCGCTGCGCGCTCTGGTTCAGGACCTCGCGGATGCAGAACTCGAGCATGCCGACGTCGACGACGCTGTTGGCTTTGGCAACGCCGATACGCTTGATGAACTCACGGACCGCCGCCGGCGGCACACCGCGTCGCTTCAAGCCTGCAATGGTGGGCATGCGCGGATCGTCCCAGCCCGCCACATGGCCGCCGCGCACGAGTTCCGTCAGCACGCGCTTGGAGAGCAGCGTGTAGGTCAAATTCAGCCGCGCAAATTCATACTGATGCGGATGCGACGGCACCGGCAACTTGTCGAGCAGCCACTCATAGAGCGGGCGATGATCCTCGAACTCCAGCGTGCAGATCGAATGTGTGATGCCCTCGATCGCATCCGACTGGCCGTGGGCATAGTCGTAGCTTGGATAGATCGACCACTTGTCACCGGTGCGCGGATGATGCGCATGCAGAATGCGGTAAAGCACGGGATCGCGCAGGTTGATGTTGCCCGACGCCATATCGATCCTGGCGCGCAGCACGCGTGCGCCGTTCGGAAACTCGCCGGCCTTCATGCGGCGAAACAGATCGAGATTTTCCTCGACGGGGCGATCGCGGAACGGACTGTTTTTTCCGGGCTCGGTAAGCGTGCCGCGGCTCAGCCTGATCTCTTCCTGCGACTGGTCGTCGACATAGGCAAGCCCGGCACGGATCAGGCCCTCGGCCCACTCGTACAGCCTTTCGAAATAGTCAGATGCGAAGAAGAGGTCGTTGCCCCAATCGTATCCAAGCCATTTGACGTCGGCCTGAATCGAATCGATGAACTCCTGCTCTTCCCTGGTCGGGTTGGTGTCGTCGAAGCGCAGATGACAGCGCCCGCCGAACTCCTGCGCAATGCCGAAGTTAAGGCCAATGGACTTGGCGTGCCCGATATGCAGGTAGCCGTTCGGTTCCGGCGGAAACCGCGTGACGATCAGCTTATGCTTTTTGGCATCAAGATCGGCCTGGACGATGTCGCGGATGAAATCGCGGCCCGCCTCTGCCGCCGTCGGTTCTAGGGTCATTACTAGTGTCCACTTTCCGAAGTTCGTATACCACCGCCGCACCCTCCTTCTACGAACTTCGGAAAGTTATGGGCACTAGCAAATTAATGATTTCTAGTGCCGCTTTCTATTTGACGTTCCTGGTCGAATTCGCCGCTTGTGGTGCAGGAACGTCAAATAGGCGGCACTAGGTGTTCTACTCCGGAATCAACGGTCTATCTGCCAAATCCTCACCTCCCAAGGAAGGCTTTAGTTATATGGGGTTCCTGCTATACACCCCCAACCTGCCAAGGCAGATCCGGCCCCCATCCTGCTGACGTGTATGACCGCACCAATCGTTACCCGCTTTGCCCCCTCGCCAACCGGCTTTCTCCATATCGGAGGCGCCCGCACCGCCCTGTTCAACTGGCTCTATGCGCACAAGCATGGCGGCAGGATGCTGCTCCGTATCGAGGACACCGACCGGGAGCGATCGACGGATGCTGCCATCACGGCCATCCTGGACGGTCTCAAGTGGCTCGAACTCGATTGGGATGGCGAGGTCATCTACCAGTTCAGCCGTGCGGCCCGCCATCGCGAGGTCGCCGAAAGTCTGCTGGCGGCCGGCAAGGCCTATCACTGTTACGCGACGCCCGAGGAACTGACGGCGATGCGCGAGAAGGCCCGCGCCGAAGGCCGTACCCGCCTTTACGACGGCCTGTGGCGCGACCGTGATCCCTCGGAGGCGCCGGCCGGCATGAAGCCGACGATCCGCCTGCGTGCACCCCAGACCGGCGAGACAGTGATCGAAGACCAGGTCCAGGGCCGCGTGGTCTGGCAAAACGAAAACCTCGACGATCTCGTCCTGCTCCGCGGCGACGGAACCCCGACCTACATGCTGGCCGTGGTGGTCGACGATCACGACATGGCCATCACCCACATCATTCGTGGCGATGATCACCTGATCAACGCCGCGCGCCAGAAGCAGATCTACGACGCGCTCGGCTGGGGCATCCCCAGCATGTCACATATTCCTCTCATTCACGGCCCCGACGGCTCGAAGCTTTCCAAGCGCCATGGCGCGCTCGGCGTCGACGCATACCGTGCCATGGGATATTTGCCGGCGGCATTGCGCAATTACCTCGTCCGCCTCGGTTGGAGCCACGGCGACCAGGAGATATTCTCGACCGAGGAAATGATCGCGGCCTTCGACCTCTCGGGTATCGGCCGGTCCGCCGCGCGCTTCGATTTTCCCAAGCTCGAAAATCTGAACGGGCACTATATCCGTCACACCGACGATCAATCCCTCGTGAGAATGTTCGAGGGGGTGCTCCCCTACGTGCCCAACAGCGCCGGTCTTTCGGCCAAGCTCAACGACCAAACGCGTGCGCAATTATTGCAGGCGATGCCGAGCCTGAAGGAGCGCGCCAAGACACTGATCGAACTGATCGACAGCGCCTATTACATCTTTGCCGACCGACCGCTTGAAATCGACACCAAGGCCGCCGCCATTCTGACGCCGGAAAATCGCCTCCTGATCGGACGGCTGCGTGTTGCCTTGTGGGAGGTAAAAGACTGGAGCGCCGAAGCAACGGAAACGGCGATGCGCGCCTTTGCCGATCAGAACGGCCTCAAATTCGGCGCGGTTGCCCAGCCGCTGCGCGCCGCCTTGACCGGGCGCACCACGTCGCCTGGTATATTCGACGTCCTTGCCGTGCTCGGCCGGGAAGAAAGCCTGGCCCGGCTCGACGATCAGGGGCCCGACTAAGGCCACCTTGCAGCGCACACGGCAATAAGCTACCCATTTCGTTACTTCATTTCAGGCGCCCGGCTGGCCTGCCTGCCCCTTCGGAAAAGGCACAAAAGTGCGGGCTTTCGCAACGATCGCATCGGGGACCTCACGATGGCCGCATCTTCAGGCAAGACCGCAACGCTAACGGTAGGCAACAAGACCTTCGATCTTCCGATCTCGAGCGGCAGCATCGGGCCCGACGTCATCGACATCGGCAAGCTCTACGGCCAGTCGGGAATGTTCACCTACGATCCCGGCTTTACCTCGACTGCAAGCTGCGAGTCGAAAATTACCTATATCGACGGCGATGCCGGCGTTCTCGAATATCGCGGTTATCCGATCGAGCAGCTCGCCGAGCACGGCGACTTCCTCGAAACCTGCTACCTGCTGCTTTACGGCGAACTCCCTACCCCGGCCCAGAAGCACGACTTCGATCAGCGCGTGACCCATCATACGATGGTGCACGAGCAGATGGCCCGCTTCTTCCAAGGTTTCCGCCGTGATGCACATCCGATGGCGGTCATGGTCGGGTGCGTCGGTGCGCTAGCGGCCTTCTATCATGACTCCACCGACATCAACGATCCGCAGCAGCGCATGATCGCTTCGATGCGGATGATCGCGAAAGTGCCGACGCTCGCTGCGATGGCATACAAATACAACCTCGGCCAGCCCTTCATCTATCCGAAAAACTCGCTGAAATTCGCCGAAAACTTCCTGCGCATGTGTTTTGCGGTGCCATGCGAAGAATACCAGATCAACCCGGTGCTCGCCGACGCCCTCGACAAGATCTTCATCCTGCACGCCGACCACGAGCAAAATGCCTCGACCTCGACGGTGCGCATCGCCGGCTCCTCGGGTGCAAACCCGTTTGCCTGCATCGCCGCCGGCATCGCCTGCCTGTGGGGACCCGCGCATGGCGGCGCCAACGAAGCAGCACTTGCGATGCTTGCCGAGATCGGCACGGTCGACAAGATTCCGGATTTCATCAGGAGGGTGAAAGACAAGAACAGCGAAGTCCGCCTGATGGGCTTCGGCCATCGCGTCTACAAGAATTACGATCCCCGCGCCAAGATCATGCAGAAGATGTGTCACGCCGTGTTGAAGGAAACCGGCCATGGCGACGATCCGATGCTGAAGGTCGCGCTGGAACTGGAAAAGATCGCGCTCAGCGACGAGTATTTCATTCAGCGCAAGCTCTATCCGAACGTCGATTTCTATTCGGGCATCACGCTCAAGGCGATGGGTTTCCCGACCTCGATGTTCACCGTTCTGTTCGCGGTCGCCCGCACCGTCGGCTGGATCAGCCAGTGGAGCGAAATGATCGAGGACCCGCAGCAAAAGATCGGCCGCCCGCGGCAGCTGTACACGGGCGAAACGCGCCGCGACTACATCACCATCGACAAGCGGAAGTAGTCTTGGGACGAAGCGGGTCGCGCGTCGCGGCCCGCTTCGAACGTTCTAACCGGCCTTTCGGGACTTTCTGAGCATCCCCAGCACGATGTCGGCGGCGCGGACGCTGGGCGAGTGGTTGCCGGTCGACATGATGTCGTCGATCCGCGCAAAGGCGTCGGTTTGACGCCGGCGCATCGGCGTATCCGACAACACTTCGCCAAGTGCGCCTGCGAGCTTGTCCGCTGTGCAATCATCCTGGACGAACTCCGGGATCACGTTTTCGCCGACCACCAGGTTCGCGAGGATCACCGACTGGACGGTGACGAAACGCAGAACGATCCAGGCCTCGATCGCGCCGGCTTTATAACCGGCGACCATCGGTACCCCGGAAAGCGCGAGTTCGAGGGTGACCGTCCCCGACTTGGCCAGCGCTGCGGTAGCGGTCCGGAACGCTGCGCGCTTTTCCTGCTCCCCGACCACGATTTGCGGCGTGACTTTCCAGGACTTGACGCCTTCCCTGACGAGCTCCAGCAAATGCGGCATGGTCGGCAGGATCAACTCGAACGGCTTTCCCTGCGCCTGCAATCGATCCAGCGCCTCGCCAAAAATGGCCATGTGGTGCCTGATCTCGCCGCGCCGGCTTCCAGGCAGAACCAGCAGCAGCGGCGGGCTGGCGTCACGCCGCGCCTGCTCCTCGGCGCTCGGCCTGAGCGAGGCGAGCTGTTCGGTTAGGGGGTGGCCGACATATGTGCAGGGAGGCCCATGCAAGCGACGGTAGGCTTCCGGCTCGAACGGGAGCAGCGCCAGTACCTGATCGACATACGAGCGCATGGCGCGCGCCCGGCTGGGCCTCCACGCCCACACCGACGGCGAAACATAGTCCACGATCGCAATCGCCGGATCGCGGGCGCGTACCCGACGGGCAACGCGGTGGGTGAAGTCGGGACTATCGATGATGATGAGAATGTCGGGGGCGGCCTGCAACACGGCGTCCGTCGTCTGACGGATCAAACGCAGCAGCTTGGGGAGTTGTTTGACGACAGCGGAAAAACCGATGATCGACAGCTCCTCGATCGGAAACAGCGATTTCAGCCCCTCGCGCGTCATTCCGCGACCGCCGACGCCTTCGAACTTCACGGCATCGCCCAGCCGCTGCCGGAGCACCTTCATCAGCTGCGCCCCCAGCCGATCGCCGGATTCCTCTGTTGCGATCAGAAAAATCCTGCGCGCCATGCTGCCATTTGCCGGGCCCGGCATCAGGACGGCAAACCGACGACGAAGAGACTGGCTGTATCCGCCGTCTCGATCATGGCTTGCGGATCGGCGACCACGGTGTTGCCGGCAATCACAGCAAGGCCTGCAAGTCCGGCCGCAGCGATGCCCTCGACAGTTCGCGATCCCACCGTTGGCAAGTCGAAACGCAAGTCCTGTCCACTTTTCGGTGCTTTCACCAACACCCCGCGGCCGCCGGCTGCACGAATGCGGCCACTCGCCCGCAAATCTGCGACGCGCTTGAGCAATGAGTCTGTCCCCTCGATACCCTCGACGCCCACGACGTGGTTATCGATCACCACAGCGGCCTGCCCGATGTCGAAAGGACCGAGCGCCCGCAGCACCTCGCGTCCGCGGGCGACGTCAGACATCGCGCCCCGATCCGGCATCCTTCGCGTCACACAACCTTCGGGCATGAGCAAATCCGGCGCCACTTCCTTCAAGCCGAGAAGACGGAAGCCATCCTGCTCGAAGATGCGGCCGACGCCGGACAGCAAATGATCGTCGCCACCGCGAAAGGCCGACCATACCCGCCCCATGATGCGAAGCGTTTCCCAGTCGAGCCGAATTTCCGAAAGCGAGGGCCGCACCAAAGTTCCGATGAAAACCAGGTTCTTGCAGTTTTCCTGGCGAAACAGTTTCTTCGCCCGTCCGTACTGCCCCACCGTGATCCAATGATGGCGGAAGCGTTCGGCGGCGGCGGGATCGCAGACGCCTTTCAGCCCAAACAGAACGGGATCAAGACCGCGCGCCTTCAGCGATTCGGCAACGGCAAATGGCATCGCCCCGCCCCCCGCGATCACGCCAACCGGCGATGAAACACCTAAGGCCGCGGCTGTCATGAGCTTGCGACTACTCCATCATCCATTTTCACCGGTCCGGCCGGACGGCAAACACAGCGGGCGATGCGTACCGCTGTCGATGAAGCTGAGGATTGCGGCCACCGCCGGATCTGTCGCAGCGAGAGATCGCACCGCGTCCAAACGCTCGGAAAAGACACCGGGAGCTTCAAACAGCTTTTGATAGAACGACCTGACGACGGCGAGCCGCTCGCGGGTAAACTTGCGGCGCTTCATGCCGACGATGTTCAGGCCTTCAAGGCGCGCGTATTGGCCGTTCACAAGGCCATAGGGAATAACATCGCCGCGGACGCCGCAGACGCCACCGATCATGGCTTGCGGACCGATGCGCGTGAACTGATGCACCGCCGACAAGCCGCCGATGAAAACGAAATCACCGATCTCGCAATGTCCACCGAGCGTCGCCGACGTCGCGAAGATGACGTCGTTGCCGACCTGGCAGTCGTGTCCGACGTGGCTGCAATTCATGAAGTAGCCTCGATCGCCGACGCGGGTGATGCCCCCGCCGCCAACCGTCCCGGTGCTCATTGTCACCGACTCCCGGATCGTGCAGCCCTCGCCGATCTGAAGTTTCGTCGGCTCACCGCGGTAGGCGAGCGATTGCGGCGCGCCTCCCAGCGAGGCGAACGGATAGACGGTGCAGCCGGCACCGATGGCGGTCTGCCCCATCACGTGGACGTGGGAAATCAGCTTGCAATTCGCGCCGATCGTGACGTCGCGGCCGATCACGCAGTATGGGCCGATGGCCGCGCCCGCGCCGATCACAGCGCCGTCTTCAACCCGCGCGGTTGGGTCGATCGTGGTCATGAAGAGCCCGTCTCTCTGGCCAGGATTGGCGTAAATTGTCCGATTTTTCAGTGGTTAGCGCGCGCCGCCGGGGCTGTCCAGTGATCTGCCGAGCCGCCTTCTGAACGCATTTTTGCGTTAATTCATGGTGCGCTGGACGAAAGCCGAGCCTTGCGTGATCACACACATATAGGAAAAGGTTTGGGCCTCACCTTCGGTCTCGATGTCGACATCGATCATGACCGGCTTCGACTGGCCTTTCCAGGTATCCAGGATGGCAGGCGGGACCGGACGGGTCCGTGATCGCTTGACGACGAGTCCGGCGAGTTTCGGCAAGGCCTCGGTCGCTGAAGCGACGCAGGTCTTGCCCGCCGTGGCGCGCTCGCTGAACGCGACGAACAATGCTGCCGAGGCCGCCAAGATCGTCAGGTTTCGCATCCGCCCCCCCTCCGCGCCCGATATTCAACTAGAACACAGAAGCCTTTTAGAAAAAAGAAGCCTTGGGCTTGTCGATCGGAGCTCGGCTGACGGCCAGGCGAGGCCACGCGTCATTGCCAGGTCATCAATCAGTCAGCATGGCGCCGACGTCGGCCTCTGCAACGATCGCGCCGTTCACTTTGGCGTCGCCGTGAAACCACCACATCGTTTTGCGCCGGCCGATGCTGCGCATGTGGTACTCGATGGTGTCTCCGGGCAGCACGGGTTTACGAAACTTGCATTTGTCGATGGTCAAAAAATAAACCGCGCGCGGCTTCTCGGTGCCCTCGACCGACTTGATCCCGATGACGCCCGCGGTCTGCGCCATGGCTTCGATCATCATCACGCCAGGATAGACCGGCCGCTCGGGAAAATGACCGAGGAACGGCGGCTCGTTATAGGTAACGTTCTTGATGCCGATCCCGCTGTAATCGGTTCGGATATCGACCACGCGGTCGATCAGCAGCATGGGGTAACGGTGCGGGAGCGTCTTCAGGATATCGTTGATATCCACGAGCGGAAACCTGACCGACGCCTCCGACATTTCTCCCGACCCTCCCCTTCAAGCACTTCGCGTGCACGCGCCATGCGGGCAACCATTGCGCGAGCTCCAGGCCAGGGCAAGACCCCAGCCTTGAGCCGACTTTGCGTTCATTGGCGATCCTTGGCAATCCTCACGCAGCCTGGCGTGAGGGCCCGCTTTCCTGTTCCGGCTGCCCTTCCCGCTGCCGGCCCGATCGGCCGGCATAGCGGTTAGAACGAGGTGCCGCCGCCGAACTTGAATTGCTGAACCACGTCGTGGGGACCCTTGGTCAGCGGGATGGCGTAGTCGAAGCGCAGCGGTCCGAACGGCGACTGCCAGATCAGGCCCACACCGACCGACGAACGCACGACGTTCTGCGGATCATACTGCAAGCCCAAACAGGTGCCGGCAAACGCCGGGGAGTTGAAGCCGTTATTGGTGGGCCGAATGCATCCGGGTGTATTGACTTCACCCGTCAACGCCCAATCGGTCGGTCCCTTGTAATCGCCCAGCCAGCCAGCGTCGGCATAGACGGCGCCCTTCAGGCCGATTTCCTTCGGCAGGAACCAGAACGGCATCTGGAATTCGAGTGAAGCGCCCCAATACTGGGTGCCGCCGATGGCGTCCTGCGTGCCGAACGGATTGATATCTCGCGGACCGATGCCATTGGGCGCGAAACCGCGAACCAGGTTCGGACCCGCCTGGAACTGATCAAGCATCCGGATCTCGTGGCTGCCGATCTGGGTCATCAAGCCGCCCTGCATGTGAACGATGCTGACGATGTCGGCTACCAGGGGCGTGTAATACTTCAGGTCCGCCGCCGACTTCAGGTAGGTCACGTCGCCGCCGACGCCGGCAAAGTCCTGCTTCCAGTCGATAATAAGACCGTCGGTCGGGTTCCGGTTGTTGTCCAGCGTGTTGAAGTTCAGCGTGTAACCCACAGCCGATGTCAGCGTCGCGCCTTGAGACAGTTCCTTACGCACCGGCAGCGACGCCTCGCCATCGCCGTAACAGAACAGGCCGGTTCCGGTGGGATCTCCTCCCGGGAAGAACGAGTTGATGGTCGCCGCATTAGCTGGATTATTTGCGAACGCCGGCGAGGGATTGAAGGGCAGCCCGTTGTTCGTGAGGTTGTTACAGTTATCCAAATAGCTGGGCAGCGATATTTTCTGATCATAGATCGAATAGCGCAGCTGCAAGGTCAAATCTTCACGCAGCGTCAGGCCGATCCTCGGGCTGAAACCAAGTGTCTTGGTTCCGTAAGCGATGTACTGGTTGGCCAACTGCTCGCGGTAGTAAACGTCAAGGCCGAGCGCCACGCGATAGTCCAGCAGATAGGGCTCGATAAACGAAAGCGAAACGCCGCGCGCAAACTCGCCGTAGGTAACCGCAACCTTGCCGAACAGGCCGCGGCCAAGCAGGTTGCGTTCGGAAACGCTGACTTCGGCGAGCGGGCCGTCGGTCGTCGAATAGCCACCCGACACCGAGAAGTCACCGGTCGACTTCTCTTCCAGGTCAACGTTGAGAATCACGCGGTCACTCGAGGAGCCGGGCTCGTTCGTGACTTTGACGGATTTGAAGAAGTCGAGATTCTTCAGGCGACGCTCGGCGCGGTCGACCAGCGCGCGGTTGTAAGCGTCACCTTCCGAAATATCGAATTCGCGGCGGATCACGTAGTCGCGCGTGCGCGTATTGCCGCGCACGTTGATGCGCTCGATGTAGGTGCGCGGCCCCTCGTCGATGCCAAATACGATCGAGACGGTATGCGATTCGAAATTGCGATCGCCGCGCGGCTTGACGATTGCGAAGGCAAATCCTCTCCGCGAAGCCTCGATCTGCATTTCCTCGACCGACTTCTCCAACGCTTCGGCGTTGTAGAGCGAGCCGACACTCACGCGCGAGAACCGCGCGAGTACGTTGCCGTCGAGCGCGGGGATGCTGGACTGGTAGGTGACGGAAGCGACGCGGTATTGCTGACCTTCTTCAATCTTGAAGGTGACCAGGAATCCCTTCCTGTCCGGATCGTATTCGGTCAGCGCGGCCACCACCTGCACGTCGGCGAAGCCGTGCTTGAGATAGTAACGACGAATCAGATCGCGATCGGCTTCGATCCGGTCAGGGTCGTAGACGTCGCTGCCTCCGAGGAAGCTCAAAAGATTCGATTCGCGCGTCTTGATGACGTCCTTCAGCCGGTACGATGAATAGGCGACATTACCGACGAACTCGATCGAGTTGATTCCGGTCTTGTTGCCTTCCTTGACCGTGAAGATCAGGTCGACGCGATTGTTCGGCTGTTCGATGATCTCGGGAACCACCGTCACGTCATAGCGGCCGGAGTGACGATAGATGTCCGCGATTCGCTGCGCGTCGGACTGGACCATTGGACGCGACAAGGTTCCGCGCGGCTTTGACTGAACTTCGGACGAAAGCTGCTCGTCCTTGATCTTCTTGTTACCTTCGAAAACCACGCGGCCAATGACCGGGTTTTCGATCACCGTCACGATGACACGACCGCCGGCCTGGTTGATTTTCACGTCCTGGAACAGGCCGGTCTCGATCAGGCCTTTCAAGCCGTCGTCGATGCGCCCCTGATCCAGCTTTCCGCCCGGACCGGGCTTGAAATAGGAACGAATGGTCGAGGCCTCGACACGGCGATTGCCCTCCACCTGTATCGAATCCACGGATTGCGCCGCGGCCGGCGAAGACGCGAGTCCGACCGCCAACGTGGCGGCAACCGGCGTCGCCAACATGACCAGGGCGGCCAACAAGCCTCCCCGTACCCCCATTCCAAACTTCATGCGCCGGGCGCCCTTACGATCCTGCTGCCGGTCCGCACCCCCACGAACCGGCAAATCACCTTTTCCGACCCGCTTGTAGCCAATTTTACCAAGCCGGCAAACCTTATGTGGCAGCGCGATTTCATTTTCATTCCAAGACGTTGCCCATCGGCCACGTCATAAAAAAGCCGCTTCACGATGAGGCGAAGTGCAAGATGTCGTTATAGGTCACGAATACCATCAACATCAGTACCAACCCCAGCCCGATTCGGGCTCCCATTTCCTGGGCTCGCGGAGACAATGGACGCCCGCGCACGGCCTCCACCGAATAGAACAAAAGATGACCGCCATCGAGCAGCGGCACCGGGAACAGATTCAACAGACCAATCGACACCGAAAGCGCCGCGCAAAGCTGCAAAAGGAACTGGAAACCGAGGCTGGCCGCCTGGCCCGAAAGCTGTGCGATTCGAAGCGGTCCGCCGAGATCGCCGGTATTGCCGGCCCCGACAAACAGGGAGCCTACGAATTTGAACGTGCCATCGATGATGAACCAGACCTGTTCGACGCCGATCTTGAGCGATTCCACATAGCCAACCGGCGTCGTTTTCGGATCGCTTGGCTGCGCATTGTACTGAATACCCAGCACGCCGATCTTGTGGCTGTTACCGAAAATATCCTTCACTTCCTTCAGCGCCGGCGTCGCCGCAATCGCCACTGTCGCCCCGTCGCGCTTCACCTGAAACGTCAGCTTGGAGCCCGCATTGGTAGACACGATCCGCTGCATGTCAGCGAAACTTTCGATCGCAGTCCCATCGATCGAAGCCACGACGTCGCCAATCTTGAATCCCGCGGTGGCCGCGACGCTATCGGACTGCACCATGTCCACACGGGGGATTGAGCTCGGCTTGCCGAAATAGAGCGACATACCCGCGAAGATGAGGATCGACAGCAGGAAATTGGCCATCGGACCGGCGGCGACAATCGCGGCCCGTGGGCCAACCTTCTTGTGATGGAAGCTGCCCGCCTGCTCTTCGGCGGTCATGTTGCCGAGCGATTCCAGATCAGGGGTCGAGGCTTCGCTGTCGTCGCCGAAGAATTTGACGTAGCCCCCGAGCGGAACGGCCGAAATCCGCCAGCGGGTTCCGTGGCGATCGTTGAAGCCGGCCAATTCGGGGCCGAATCCAAGCGAAAACGTCAATACCTTCACGCCGGCCCAGCGGGCGATCAGGAAATGACCGAGTTCGTGGAAGAAAACGACGATTGTCAGCACAAACAGGAAGGGAACAATGTATCCGATCAGGCCATGACCTAACACATTGAAACCATGCTGAAAAAACTCGGACATTTTATTCCCTCACCCAGAGCCAGAAGGCTCCACCCCACCCTCTAGGATGCCTTTAAGGCAATTTGAGGCAATAGGGTGACCGCCTTATTTCGCGCGTTATGGTCAACAGTTATTGCATCGTCGGCGGACGTCAGCGGCGCCAGATTCCCAGCGCGAATCCAGGCTTCCAGCGTCGCCTCGACCAGGCGGGCGATGGCGCCAAACCGGATCTTGCCGGCGATGAACGCGGCAACCGCCACTTCGTTCGCCGCATTGTAGACCGTGGTCGCGCCGCGGCCGGTCCGCAACGCCTCGTAGGCTAGTTTCAGTCCGGGGAACCGCGCGAAATCCGGCGTCTCGAACGTCAACTGTCCGATCTTGGCGAGATCGAGCTTCGCCGCGGGCCCCACGATTCGGTCGGGCCATCCCAGACAATGCGCAATCGGCGTGCGCATATCCGGCGCCCCCAGTTGCGCCACCACCGAGCGGTCGGAAAATTCGACCATCCCGTGAATGATCGATTGCGGGTGAACCAGAACATCGATTTCGTCTGCCGTCAGTCCAAACAGGCAGGCCGCCTCGATCACCTCAAGGCCCTTGTTCATCATTGAGGCCGAGTCGATCGTGATCTTCTGGCCCATGCTCCAGTTCGGATGTTTGAGCGCCTGCGCCAGCGTCGCCTGTTCGATATCAGTGCTCGACCAGGTTCGGAACGGGCCGCCTGAAGCGGTGATGACGACGCGAACCAGCTCCTCGCGATTTCCGGAAGCCAGCGCCTGAAACAGCGCGTTGTGCTCGGAGTCGGCCGGCAAAATGCAGGCGCCCGCCTTGCTTGCACGCTCCATGAAGAAATCGCCGGCACAAACCAGGCATTCCTTGTTGGCGAGAGCGACCGTCGCGCCGCGATCAACGGCTGCGAGCGCCGGTTTCAGGCCGGCTGCGCCGCTCACCGCAGCCATCACCCAATCCGCCGGCCGCGCCGCCGCTTCGACGACCGCGCTTTCGCCGGCGCCGCACTCGGTGCGGGTACCGGCAAGCGCGTCTTTCAACTCGGTCAATCGGGAGCTGTCTGCGACTGCGACATAGCGCGCTCCGAATTCTTTCGCGAGCTTGGCCAGGCCCGCAACGTTGCTATTCGCCGTCAACGCCTCGACGCGATAGCGATCCTTCGCGGCCCGCAGCAGATCCATCGTGCTGTCGCCGATCGAACCCGTCGCACCCAGCACGGTGACCGAACGAACGGCCGCAGCCGCTTTATTGTTACGCAAGGGAACAGCGCTCATATCTCACCAAACCATAAGAGCGTGGCCGACGCCATCCGCACCGCCACGCAAAAAACCGAAAATTGCCGCCAGAACGATGGCAGCCACGAAACCGTCCAGCCGGTCCATCAGCCCGCCATGTCCGGGAATGATGTGGCTGGAATCCTTGACACCGAACCTGCGTTTGACGGCCGATTCAAACAGATCGCCAAGCTGTGCTGCGACCGAGAGAGCCGCGGCCAGCAGCAGCAGCGGCATGAACTTTCCGAGGTCGAATGCGGCAAATCCCACAGCGACCGCGAGGCTCGCGACAAAGCCGCCGACAGCGCCTGCCCAGGTCTTTTTCGGGCTCACCTGCGGCCACAGCTTGGGACCGCCGATCAGCCGGCCGGCAAAATATCCGCCGATATCGGTCGCCCACACCGTCAACAGCACCAGCATCAGCGCGGCGAACCCCGAATCCGGGTCGCGCCGGACCATGCTGGATGCAATCGAAGCCGCCAGTGCATAGCCGATTCCAAGCACGGCCCAGCTACGCCGCTCGCTGGAGAAGATGGTGGCGACAACGACACCCAGCGCGACAACGATGGAAACATTGGCGGCGGTGAAGTGCCCACTCTCGATCCATGCCGCGCCAAGCAGAACCAGCGCGCCCAACAACAGGAGAGCAAGGTTGCGCGCACCGGTGACGGTGAGCCATTCGGCATAAAGCCCGATCGCAGCGACCGTGACGAGGCCCGTCCAAAGCCATCCGCCGGCATAGGCGATCGCGATGGCAAGCGGAGCCATCACCAGCGCGGCGGCGATCCGCAACAGAAGGTTGTTTCCCTCCCGTGCGGCCGCTCCGATCGATGCGTGGCCTTCGGTCACGATCCGGTTTTCACAGCCAGACCACCGAACCGGCGCTCGCGCCTGGCATATTCGGCGATCGCGCCCTCAAGCGCGGCCTTGTCGAAATCGGGCCAATGAACGGGTACGAAAACAAGCTCGCTATAGGCCGCCTGCCACATCAGAAAATTCGACAGCCGCTGTTCACCGCTGGTGCGGATAATCAGATCGGGATCGGGAATCTCAGGCGCGTCGAGATAGCGGCCAATCGCATCGTCGTCGATCGACGACGGATCGCGCCTGCCTTCCGCCACTTCGGTCGCCAGCCGCTGTGCGGCGCGGGCGATTTCCTGCCGCGAGCCGTAGTTGAACGCGACGACGAGATGAAGGCGATCGTTGTTGCGCGTCAAGTCTTCGGCTTCCTGGAGAAGCGCGCAAATATCCGGCTCCAGCCCTTCGCGTTCGCCGATCACGCGGACACGGACTCCGTCACGGTGCAGAATCGCCAGATCGTTGCGTATGAAGCGCCGCAACAGTCCGAACAGGTCACCGATTTCGGAGGCGGGCCGCGACCAGTTTTCGGAGCTGAACGAAAATATCGTCAGATAGCGAACGCCGAGTTCACCGGCGGCACGAACGACGTGGCGCAAGGTCTCGACCCCGCGGCGGTGACCTTCGGCACGCGGGAGGCCGCGGGCCGCGGCCCATCGTCCGTTCCCGTCCATAATAATCGCCACGTGCAAAGGACCGCCCCCTCGATCCGGTCCCTCAGTCGCGGGCGCTGCGGCATTCGACATCAATCAATCCCTCAGGCCACGATCTTTAAACCATCGGTTCGCAGGATCGCGCCCCAACATTAGGCTAAACGGTCAGGATTTCCTTTTCCTTAGCCGCGAGCAGCTGGTCGATTTCCGAGACCGTGCCATCGGTCGCCTTCTGCACGTCGTTCGCCAAGCGCTCCTGATCGTCCTCGGAAATCTCGTGATTCTTCTCGAGCTTCTTGAGGGTATCGAGGCCGTCGCGGCGGACGTGTCTGACCGCAACCTTAGCGGCTTCCGCATATTTGTGCGCGACCTTGACCAGTTCCTTGCGGCGATCCTCATTGAGTTCCGGAATCCGCAAGCGGAGAACCTGGCCTTCGGTGGCAGGGCTCAATCCCAGATTGGAATCGACGATGGCCTTCTCGACCGCCTTGACCATCGACTTGTCCCACACCTGCACCGACAAAAGGCGCGGTTCGGGAACGCTGATAGTCGCAACCTGATTGAGTGGCATATGCGAACCGTAAGCCTCGACCTGGACCGGCTCCAGCATCGATGCCGCGGCGCGGCCCGTGCGCAGACCGCCGAGTTCGTGCTTGAGGGATTGCGTCGCGCCCTGCATCCGGCGCTTCAACTCGTTGATGTCGAAATTACCCGTGGACATGACGGTCGTTCCTCCTGAATTCGGCCACATGGCGCAGGTGATTCTAACATTCGCAATAGTGCCCGCTGAGAAGGGATGCGAATGTTAGAATCGGACCACTAGCCGGCAACGATCGTGCCGCGACCGGTGCCGCTCAGAATGGCGCCAATCGAACCCGGCTCGGCGATCGAAAATACGATGATAGGCAGCGACGTCTCCCGGGCAAGCGCAAATGCGGTGGCGTCCATGACCTTGTAGCCGCCGCCAATGGCCTCAGAATGGGTCAGGCGATCAAATCGCTTGGCGGACGGGTCCTTTTTCGGATCGGCGCTGTAGACGCCGTCCACATTGGTCGCCTTCAGCACCGCCTGCGCGCCGATTTCCGCTGCCCTCAACACGGCAGTCGTGTCGGTGGTGAAAAACGGATTACCGGTTCCGCCGCCGAGCAACACGATGCGTCCTTCCGCCAGATATTTGTGCGCTGCACTTCGGGTGAATAGCTCGGAAACTTGCGGCATGACATGGGCTGTGAGGGTTCGCGCCGGTGTTCCCTTGCGTTCGATCGCCGCCTCGAGCGCAAGACAGTTCATCACCGTTGCCAGCATCCCCATGGTGTCGCCGGCCGGCCGGGACATGCCGCGCGAGGAAACCTCGACGCCGCGGACCAGATTGCCGCCCCCGACGACGACGGCGATCTCAACGCCCAATTCTCTTGCTGCAATCAGGTCGCCGGCAACCCGGTCGATCGTCGATTGATCGAAGCCCGAAGCGTTCGGACCGGCGAAATATTCGCCCGACAGCTTGATCACGACGCGACGATAGACCGGCCCTGTCATCTGCTAACCGCTCTCCTTAGGACCGGAAAAGGCCTAGGCGACAGTTTCACCGTCTCAAGGCTTCTTCTGGCCGCTCGCAGCCGCGACTTCGGCTGCGAAGTCGCTTTCCTGCTTCTCGATTCCCTCGCCGAGAGCATAGCGCAAAAAGCCGGTAACCTTGATCGGTCCGCCAACCTTACCCTCAGCTTCCGTGAGGGCCTGGGCGACGGATTTGCCGCTGTCATGGATGAAGGCCTGCTCCAGAAGGCAGACTTCCTTGTAATAGGTCTTCAGGCCGGACTCGACGATCTTTTCGATCACGTTCTCCGGCTTGCCCTGCTGGCGATACTTGTCCGCAAGCACGTCCTTCTCGCGCTTCACGGTGGCCGGATCGAGCCCGGACGGATCGACAGCGAGCGGATTGGCTGCCGCGACATGCATTGCGAGTTGCCTGCCAAGCACCGCAAGCTCATCGGCCTTGCCGGGCGATTCCAGCGCCACGATCACGCCCATCTTGCCGGCGCCCTCGACGACGGCGTTGTGAACGTAGCTCGACACCACGCCCTTGCTCACCTCGAGCGCAGCCGCGCGGCGCAACGACATGTTTTCGCCGATGGTGGCGATCGCGTCGGAGATGGCGGCCTCAACTGTGATGGCGCCGACCTTGGCGGTCTTGATCTTTTCGACATCGGCGCCGACGTCGAGCGCGACCTGCGCGATCATCTTCACCAGCCCCTGGAAGTGCTCGTTGCGGGCGACGAAATCGGTCTCGGAGTTGACCTCGACGACGACGCCCTCGGTGCCCTTGGTCAGCGCGGCGATCAGGCCTTCCGCGGCGACGCGGCCGGATTTCTTGGCAGCCTTCGACAGGCCCTTCTTGCGCAGCCAATCGACGGCAGCTTCCATGTTGCCGTCGTTCTCGGAAAGCGCCTGCTTGCAATCCATCATGCCCGCGCCGGTGGAGTCGCGCAGGTCCTTGACCATCGCCGCCGTGATTGTCGCCATGTCGCTGTCGTCCTTTGCCTGCAACGGCGGTGGCATGCGGTTCGCCCGCCGCCGTTTCCCACCATCACCAATGCCGTAAACTGGAATGTGCTTGATGCCGGCCGGGGTCTCCGGCCGGCATTTGATTATTCCGCTTCAGCGGTCAAGGTCTTGGCCTGGGCAACCCAGGCGTCGGCGCGAGCCGGAAGACCGACCTCTTCGCCAATCTTGTGGGCCTTGTCGTGATCGAGCTCGGCCAGCTGCCAGTAGTGGAAAATGCCGAGATCGTTGAGCTTCTTCTCGATGGTGCCGGACACACCGGTGAGCTTCTTGAGATTGTCGGGCGCACCACGCGGACCGGCCAGGCCCTGGAAGCCCGAAGCCTGCGGTGCGGCTGCAACTTCCTCGCGGGCCGGATGGGCCGACGCGCCAACGTCGATGCCGGCATCGCCCTGGGCGCGGGAAATGCCGTCAATCGCGGCGCGCGCGACCAGATCGCAATAAAGCGAGATGGCGCGGCCGGCGTCGTCGTTGCCGGGCACGACAAAGGTGATGCCCTTCGGGTCCGAATTGGTATCGACGATCGCCGCCACCGGAATGTTCAGTCGCTGGGCTTCCTGGATCGCGATGTCTTCCTTGTTGGTGTCGATCACGAAGATCATGTCCGGCAAGCCGCCCATGTCCTTGATGCCACCGAGCGAGCGATCGAGCTTGTCGCGCTCGCGCTGCAACGTCAGCCGCTCTTTCTTGGTGTAGGCACTGGCGTCGCCCGAATTGAGCACTTCATCGAGGTGCCGCAGCCGCTTGATCGAGCCGGAGATCGTCTTCCAGTTGGTCAGCGTGCCGCCGAGCCAGCGCGAATTGACGAAATACTGCGCGGACCGCTTGGCAGCCTCGGCAACGCCGTCCTGGGCCTGCCGCTTGGTGCCGACAAACAGGATGCGGCCGCCCTTGGCGACGGTATCGCTGACGGCCTGAAGCGCGCGATGCATCATCGGCACGGTCTGCGCGAGGTCGATGATGTGGATGTTGTTGCGGGCACCGAAGATGTAGTCGGCCATTTTCGGATTCCAGCGGTGCGACTGGTGGCCAAAGTGGACGCCAGCCTCAAGGAGCTGACGCATAGAAAAATCGGGCAGTGCCATGGTCTGAGTTCTCCGGTTGGTTCCTCCGGAAACGTGTGAGCAAACGAGCCTGACGGCCCGGTTGCCACCGGACGGCCTTTTGAGCCATGTTTCCGTGTGAGATGGCGCGGTATATAGCCGGATTTTCGCGAGAAGCAAGGAAATACGGCCGGTTTCAAGAGCGTTTGGCGCGAAAATTGCCCTTTTTGGGCCGTTCACGCCACCATATCGACCTTGCCATCCTTCAGCCGATAGATACCGCCAATCACCTTGAGCTTGTTCTGCTCAACCGCGGCGTTAAGGATCGGGGTCGCAGCCTTCAGCTTGGCAACGTTGTCGACCACGTTCTGGCGGATGGCATTGTCGAGCGTATTGCCCGCCTGCCCGGCGACGGCCTTGACCGAAGGCGCCAGCCCGGCAACCAGCGAGGGCATATGGCCCGGCAGCGGGCCGTCCTTCAGAGACTTGATGGTCGCATCCACCGCACCGCAGGCGTCATGGCCGAGCACCAGGATCAGTGGCGCAGCCAGTATGGCAACGGCGTATTCGAGGCTCGCTATGGTTTCCTCGGTGGCAAAGTTGCCGGCGACGCGGCAGACGAAGAGATCGCCCCGTCCACTGTCGAAGGCGTATTCGGGGGCGATGCGCGAGTCGGCGCAACTCAGGATCGCGGCGTAAGGGTTCTGGCCGCCCGCCAGCGCTTCGCGCTCATGTTTGAAATCATGCCGCAGGGCAAGGCCCCCAACATAGCGCTGATTGCCTTCCATCAGGCGCTTCAACGACGCGTCCGGAGACAGCACATTTTCGGGCTTTGGTGGCGGCTTGGTTTCCTTGGCGTGAGCAGCGCTTGCCCAGAACAGACCTGTCGCCGCCGCGCCCATGAGCACTTTTCGTCGCGTCGGTACGAACGTGTGATGCGAATCCGTGCCGCACGTCCTGCACATCGAAACCTCCGTTGTTTCCGCCCCGTCTCCGACTTGATGATAGCCCTTTTTGACACGTCTCGAAGTTTAAAGTGCCCGATTTGAGCCGATCGCATCGCGTCACTCCCATTCGGCCGTCATGAGAGCCCTGACGCCGATTGTGCGGATGTCACACAACTTTGAACTCCACTCGCCCCTCCGACGGCGATTTTTGGCCTGCTGTGCGGGGCGCGACACATCCATGGCGGGCCGCTGATTGCAGCATCGTGTCGGGGGCGTGCGGAAATGCGTGCAGTATTGGGCGGGGCTTCTCCCTGCCGTCATTGTCTCCGCCGCAAGCGCTGCCGACCTGCCCGTGAAGGCGCCAGCTTACGCCGCTCCCGCCGCCTCACCTTGGAGCGGATTTTACCTCGGCGGCGGGCTCGGTTTTCGGGCATCGGAAACCAGCGAGACCTTCGCCGCCGAGAGTATTGGGGGCGGCCCGCTTTTGCCGGCGTCAGCCGTCACCCCGAATGCCGCCACCAGCGAGCCCCTCAACGGCATTGCGCTTCGTGGCAACCTCTTTGCCGGATATAATTTTCAAGTCACTCCACGATGGGTGCTCGGCATTGAGGGCGATGTCGGTTTCGCCGATCAGACCACCAATTTCGCCGGGCGACCTTTTCCCAACCAGGGATTTGCGACGTTCTCGCCCGCCGACGGCATTGCGGAGCGAACCAAATGGGACGCCAGCGCCCGCGCCCGGCTCGGCTTTCTGGTCACGCCGGCGACGCTTGTTTACGCGACAGGCGGCGCGGCCTGGCAGCACTTCGATCTCAGCACGAGCTGCAAGAGCGCGTTGTGCGCCAGCAGCTTCCTGCTCGGCTTGCCCTTCGGAAACAACACCCTGACGCCAGCCCTCACCGACAGTGCAGTCACCAGGCTCGGTTGGACGGTTGGCGGCGGCGTTGAAACCTCGCTCGGAGGCCACTGGTTTGCACGCGCCGATTATCGTTTCGCCGATTTCGGTCCGACCACCTTCACCATCACACGCATCAGCACATTTGTGCCGTTCAATCCCATTGTGGACACCGCAAACGTGCCGCTTCGCACCCATACCGTGAGCCTCGGACTAGCCTACAAGTTCGGCGACGAGGTTGCGCCGTCCGGTGCATCCACAGGCTGGTTGGATGGCGTGCTGCCGGTCAAGGCGCCGGCGATGAAGGCCCCGGCCGCGTCGTTATGGAACGGCTTTTACGTGGGCGCAGGCCTTGGCCTGCGTGCAAACGACAGCGGAGTGACCACCACCGCAGCGGCAGATGCCGTCGTTGTCGGGTTCTCGCCGACCAATACAACTAACGAACCTCTGGACGGCACCGCTTTCCGCGGTGCGCCTTACATCGGTTGGAACTGGCAAATTGCACCGCGATGGGTCGCCGGCGTCGAAGGCGATGTTGGTGTTGACCACATCGCTTCAGGGATTTGGCTTCTCGCCGGGCGTTCCTGCCTTTGAGTTGGCCAAAGTCGACAGCTTCGCTTTGCGCACCACATGGGACGCGAGCGCCCGTGCCCGCGTCGGCTACCTCGTGACACCTGCAACGCTTCTCTACGCCACCGGCGGCGCCGCCTGGCAGCATTTCGACGTGAATTCCGCCTGCGTCTCGGCCGGTTGTGGCGGTTCCACACCGATCGTTGTGACCGATTCTCTCACCAAGACGGGCTGGACTGCGGGCTTCGGCGCAGAGACGATGCTGTCCGGCAACTGGTTTGCCCGCGCCGAGTATCGCTATGCGGGTTTTGCGCCGACGTCCCTCACCATTACCCGGCAGTTCGCAGGCACGCCGCTGTTTACGAATTTCGACGTCGCCATGCGCACACATACCGCGACGTTCGGCGTCAGCTATAAATTCGGCAGTCTGCCGCTTGCTACCAATTAAGGTTGAGTGCCGGGGCCGTCACAGCGTCTCGACCATCTCGACGCCCGCCACTGCCTTGATAGCGCCGGCGATCTGCGGCGACACCTGAAAACGGCCTTCCAGCTTGAACTCGATCTCGGTCTGCATATCGAGCCGCAGCACCAGCGCAATATCGCCGCTGCCGGCCTGGCCGGTCGGCGGCGAAAGCCGCCGTGCGATCGATTCCAGCGGCTTGGTATCGCGCAGAAAGATGCGCAGGCCTTTTTGGGTTTTGGCGGCGGCATCGTCAAGCGCCTCGGCATGCAGCACCCGCGCGCGGACGTCCTCGCCCTGCAACTCAGCGCCCAGTTGCATCAGCACTGCCGCACCCGGCTCCAGGATTTCGCGGTACTGGGCGAGACCTTCTGAGAACAGCACCGCCTCGAAATGACCGGTCGGGTCGGACAGCCCGATGATGCCCATCTTGTTGCCGGTCTTGGTGCGCCGCTCCATGCGCGAGACCACGGTCGCCGCGACCTTGCCGGCGGTCGCGCCGGTCCTCACCGCGCGCGAGAACTCGGCCCAGGACTGCACGCGCAGCCGCTTGAGCACGGTCGTGTAGTCGTCGAGCGGATGGCCCGACAGGAAGAAGCCGATCGCGTCATATTCGCGCCGCAGCCGCTCGGCCGGCAACCAGGGCTCGACCTGCGGCAGCATGATGGTCGGGGCATCCGCCGCGCCGCCGAACATGTCGTTCTGGCCCGACGTCGCGGCCTCGTGGCTGCGCTGGCAGGCGGCGAGGATCACGTCCGCGCCGGCAAAGACGCGCGCCCGGTTCGGCTCGAGCGAATCGAACGCGCCGGCAGCCGCGAGACTTTCGACGATCCGCTTGTTGATCGCGCGCGGATTTGCGCGCGAGGCGAAATCAGCCAGAGAAGTGAATTGCCCGCCGCGGCGCGTATCGATGATCAATTCGACGGCCTGCTGACCGACGCCCTTGAGCGCAGCGAGCGCATAATAGATCGTGCCATCGCCAACCTCGAACACCGTGCCGGAGCGGTTGATGTTGGGCGCTTCGACCTTGATGCCCAGCCGCACCGCCTCGGCGCGAAATTCCGAGAGCTTGTCGGTGTTGTTCAATTCCAGCGTCATCGACGCGGCCAGGAATTCGACCGGGTAATGCGCCTTCATGTAGGCGGTATGATAGGACACCAGCGCGTAGGCCGCGGCGTGGCTCTTGTTGAAGCCGTAGTCGGCGAACTTGGCCAGCAATTCGAAAATGGTGTCCGCCTGCCCTTTCGGCACGTTGTTCTTGACGGCGCCGGCGACGAAGATGGCGCGCTGTTTCTCCATCTCCGCGCGGATCTTCTTGCCCATCGCACGCCGCAGCAGGTCGGCGTCGCCGAGCGAATAGCCGGCCATTACCTGCGCGATCTGCATCACCTGTTCCTGGTAGATGATGACGCCGAATGTTTCTTTCAGGATCGGCTCGAGGATCGGATGCAGATATTCCGGCTCCTCGTCGCCGTGCTTGCGCGCGCAATAGGTCGGGATGTTCGCCATCGGACCCGGGCGATAGAGCGCCACGAGCGCAATGATGTCCTCGAAGCGGTCAGGTCGCATGTCGACCAGCGCCCGCCGCATGCCCTGACTTTCCACCTGGAACACGCCGACCACGTCGCCGCGCGCCAGCATCTGGTAACTGGCGGCGTCATCGAGCGGCAGCGTCGCCAGATCCACCTCCACGCCCCGCTGCTTGAGCAGCTTCACCGCGACATCGAGCACGGTGAGCGTCTTCAGCCCGAGGAAGTCGAATTTGACGAGGCCCGCGGGCTCGACCCATTTCATGTTGAACTGGGTCACCGGCATGTCGGATTTCGGATCGCGGTAGAGCGGCACGATTTCGCTCAACGGACGATCACCGATCACGATGCCGGCGGCGTGGGTGGACGCATGCCGCGTCAAACCCTCCAGGCGCTGCGCGATGTCGAACGCCCGCGCCACCACCGGATCCTCATCGCGGAAAGCCTGAAGTTTGGGTTCGCTTTCGATCGCGGCGGCCAGCGTCACCGGCGCCGCCGGATTTTGCGGGACCAGCTTGGTCAGCTTGTCGACCTGCCCATAGGGCATTTGCAGCACGCGGCCGACGTCACGCAGCACGCCGCGCGCCTGAAGCGTTCCGAAGGTGATGATCTGGGCCACCTGATCACGGCCGTAGCGCTGCTGAACGTAGCTGATCACCTCGCCGCGGCGATCCTGGCAGAAGTCGATGTCGAAGTCGGGCATCGACACGCGTTCCGGGTTGAGGAAGCGCTCGAACAGGAGATCGAAGCGGATCGGATCGAGATCGGTAATGGTGAGCGCGTAAGCCACCAGCGATCCGGCGCCCGAACCGCGCCCCGGTCCGACGGGAATGCCATGCGACTTGGCCCACTTGATGAAGTCGGCAACGATCAGAAAGTAGCCGGCATAGTTCATGCGGCTGATGACATCGAGTTCGAAGGCAAGCCGCGCATGGTAATCCTGCTCAGTGCGACCTTGCGACAATCCATGCACGGCAAGCCGGCGATTCAAGCCTTCCTCGGCCTGACGGCGCAGCTCGGCCGCCTCCTCCTTGGCTGCATCTTCGGCATTGGTGCCGGCGCCAACCGTGAAGCGCGGCAGGATCGGCTTGCGCGTCTTCGGACGAAATGCGCAGCGCTCGGCGATCTCGACCGTCGAACTCAGCGCTTCCGGAATATCGGCGAAGAGCACCGCCATCTCGGCGCGGGTCTTGAAGCGATGATCCGGCGTCAACTGCTCGCGCTCGGTCTCGGCAATCAACCGGCCGCCGGCGATACAGAGAAGCGCGTCGTGCGCCTCGTAATCGTCCGACGTCGCAAAGTACGGCTCGTTGGTTGCCACGAGCGGCAAGCCCCTGGCGTAAGCGAGATCGATCAACCCCGATTCGACGCGCCGCTCCTTGTCGATGCTGTGGCGTTGCAACTCGACGTAGAGGCGATCGCCGAAAAGATTTGCCAACCGTTCGCAGCGCGACGTCGCCAGCGCCGATTGATCGGCGGTCAGCGCGAGCGAGATCGGTCCGTCCGGGCCACCCGTTAGCACGATCAGGTCTTCGGCGTGGTCTGTCAGCCAGTCGAGCTTGATATGCGGCGTCTGGTGGACCGGCGTTTCCAGGAACGCACGGGAATTGAGATGCATCAGGCTGCGATAGCCGCGTTCGCGCGCCGCCAGCAGAACGATTCGCGACGGTGTCGCGGCCATTGCGTTGCGGGCGTTCGGATCCTGATCGCCAAAATCGACCGCGAGTTCGCATCCCACGATCGGCTGGATGCCGTAGCCCGCCATCTTGTCGGAGAATTCCAGCGCCCCGAACATGTTGTCGGTGTCGGTCAGCGCCAGGGCCGGCTGGCGATCGGCCTTCGCCAATTCGCCAAGCCTTGCGATCTTGATCGACCCCTTCAGCAGCGAATAGGCCGAATGGACGTGGAGATGGACGAATCCGGGACTGGAAGACGGCGCCACGGGCTTTGACATGTCGTTATCGGCCATTCACCGGATATGGAGGGAAAAGAGCCGCATCAAACGACTCGCTACCCCCATGGTGAGGCTTCCGAAAACCTCTGTCCACGCAGCTCTCACCCCTCGCCAGCCGCCGTCAGGCTTTTCCCCAGGGACGGGCAAAAGAGCCGACAACTCGGGCACGCCCGTGATGCCGGGACCGCCTGAAAACCTCAGAATTGGGGGATCAACTGGGCCCAGATCGCGATCATCCCGACGAACAGCCCGATCGACGCCAAAGCCGCTGCTTCCTCAACAAAAACCCGCAACATGACTTGCCTCCTGTTCAAGAACGTACAGGGAACATAGTTCTGTTTTTGTTCTCGCGCAAGCGGCGGGCGGTGGTCGGTCAGGAAAACGAAGCTCGTTGGTTAATGGCTGGGCGGTTCCGGCAACCGCCCAAACAAAAACCCCGGCCAAGTGAGGCCGGGGTTTGAAGTTCTGGGGGCCGAACTCAGTAACGAGCGACGACCGGTCCGCCGAACTTGTAGTTCACGCGGGCGGTGAAGAGATCGACGTCTTCCTTGATGTGGTCGGCGATCAGGAAGCCGGAGTTCGAAATAACGTCCTTGTTGCCCATGAACAGGTGGTCGTACTCGAAGCCGACCGACCAGCTCGGAGCGAAGGCGTATTCAAAGCCGACGCCGACCGTGGCGCCCCAACGGGTCTCGCTCGCCGTGTCGACACCGGCGGCAACACCAAAGCTGGGAAGGGTTCCAATCGCGGTGTACTTGTTGTCGGTGACCGCGGCGCCGCCCTTCACGTAGACCAAGGCACGATCCCAGGCGTAGCCGATCTGGCCAGTGAACAGGCCGAACGAGTCGATCTTGGTCTGATTGGTCTGTCCGGCGAATTGCTGGCTCAGATTGCTGCCCTTGAAGTCGGCCCAGTTGCCCTGCGCTTCGACACCGAACACCCAGGAAGCCAATTGCCAGCGGTAGCCGATCTGTCCACCGATCGTTCCGCCTGACGCGTTGTGCCTGCCTTCATCGCCACCGGGGAACGCGGGGAAGCCGGCGTTCGCAAACGGGTCAGCATTCCAGTCGAGCCTGCTGGTTCCCCAGCCGCCGTTGATACCGACGTAGAAGCCGCTCCAGTCATACGCAGCCTGCACGATCGCAGGCGCCTTCGTATATGGAGCAGGTGCCCGCGCCGGAAGGTCGGCAGCGAGGGCTGGTGCAGCCGCTCCAACCGCGATCGCCGCCGCTGCGAGAAGGGTAAGTCTGTTCATATCTGAATCCTGCTTTCGAATCTTCGTTTGCCTAGATGCCCCGCGAAAATTCCTAGCACCTTTGAGGGAGAATGCTGTCACCCGCACGCAACATTCACGAGGAAAAGCCAGATTAAAGAAATTTAAGAAACCCCTGCGGAATAAGGGTTTCTTGAAACATACGGATACAAAAAAGTTCCCTCGTTCATCTGTTCCATGGAACAGAATGATCGATGACCGATCTGTGCATGCGAAATATTTCGAAATTGAATCGAATGGCGAGAGCAAGCACGCCTGTTGCGCGGAGGCGACCGGTTCAATCGACTATGATTCGGAGAAGATCAGGATGATCCCACGTCGGCTTCGAAAGTCCTCTCCGGCTGCACCGTGAGGCGGATCGCGACATCGGTAGAACCGTCAAACTTCTCGAGAACCTCGTCACAGAACATGCAACGATATTCGCCCTTCGTGCCCGGCCGTGACGTCAGCTCGATGCGGCGATAACCCGCGTTGCAGGTAGGACAAATCAGATCGGATTTCTTCATGCCGACGTTATGCCGCGACGCTGCGCAGCTTTCCAGCCCGAACCGCATCACATTTTCTTCGCACAACATTCATATTTCGAAAAATGCCCGTGAAAGCAGAACGTTCCGCGGAATCGACCGCCATTAGTCGAGTTCGACCACCTCGCCGTTAACCAGCGATACGCGCCGGTCCATGCGGCCCGCCAGGTCCATATTGTGCGTGGCAATCAGCATCGCGACCCGCGTGGCCTTCACCAATTGCATGAGCGCCTGAAACACGTGGTCGGCCGTGTTCGGATCGAGATTGCCGGTGGGCTCGTCGGCAAGCAGCGCTCGTGGCGCATTGGCCACCGCACGCGCGAGCGCCACCCGCTGCTGCTCACCGCCGGAGAGCTCCGCGGGCCTGTGTTTGATCCGGTCGCTGAGCCCGAGATAGCTGAGGATTTCCGTGGCCCGTTTGACGGTCTCGCCCCGCTTCAAGCCGCGGATCATTTGCGGCAGCATCACGTTTTCCAGCGCCGAAAACTCCGGCAGCAAGCGGTGCGACTGGTAGACGAAGCCGATTTCGGTGCGGCGGATCTGGGTCCGGTCGACGTCCGACAGGCCAGACGTCGGCGTGCCCCCGACATAGACCTCGCCCTCATCGGGGCTTTCGAGCAGCCCCGCAATATGCAGCAAGGTCGATTTGCCGGTGCCGGACGGCGCCACCAATGCAACCGATTGTCCGGCCCACAGCGCCAGCTTGGCGCCGTTGAGGATGGTCAGGGGCGTTTCGCCCTGCATGTACTGTCGCTTGATCTCGTGGAGATAGACGACTGGTACCTCCTCCGCCCCCTCGCTCATCTGTTCCCTCACTCGTACCGCAGCGCTTCGACGGGATCGAGGCGCGCGGCACGCCAGGACGGATAGAGGGTGGCCAGGAAAGACAAGGTCAGCGCCATGATCACGACCGCGCTGGTTTCGCCGAAGTCGATCTCGGCCGGCAGTTTGGACAGGAAGTAGAGCTCGCGCGGAAACAAATCGGTGTTGGTGAGCCAGGACAGAAACTGCCGGATCGATTCGATGTTCAGGCAGATCAGGATGCCGACGAACAATCCGGTGAGGGTGCCGACCACGCCGATCGCCGCCCCCGTAATCAGGAATATCCGCATGATCGCGCCTTGCGAGGCGCCCATGGTGCGCAGGATCGCAATATCGCTGCCCTTGTCCTTCACCAGCATGATCAGGCCGGAGATGATGTTCAGCGCCGCGACCAGCACGATCATGGTCAGGATCAAGAACATCACGTTGCGTTCGACCTGAAGCGCATTGAAGAAGGTCGAGTTGCGCTGCCGCCAGTCGACCAGAAACACCGGCCGCCCCGCCGCTTCCGTCACGCTCTTGCGGAAGGCATCGATCCGGTCGGGATTGGTCGTGAACACCTCGATCGCCGACACGTCATTGTTGCGATTGAAGTAGGCCTGCGCCTCGGGCAGCGGCATGAACACGAAGCTCGCGTCGTATTCCGACATGCCGATCTCGAACACCGCCACGATCTTGTAGGGCTTGATCCGCGGCGTCGTACCCATCGGGGTCACCGCTCCGCGCGGCGCCACGAGAGTGACGTTATCGCCGGCGTGCAGCGACAGCGTGTCGGCCAGCCTTCGGCCGATGGCGACGCCCTGCCCTTCGTCAAATCCCTCGAGCGAACCTTGTTTGATGTTCGAGGCGATCGAGGTGAGATTGTTCAGATCGTCGGCACGAATGCCGCGAACGAAGACCCCCGAGGCGTTGAACGGCGAGGACGCCAGCGCCTGGCCGTCGACGACGGGCGCGGCAAGCCGGATGCCCTGCACCTGGTTGATGCGGTCGGCGACGTCCTTCCAGTCGGTCAGCGGCGATTCCAGCGGCTGCACCAGAAGGTGACCGTTGAGGCCTAGAATCTTGTCGAGCAGTTCCTTGCGAAAGCCGTTCATCACGGCCATCACGATGATCAGCGTGGCCACCCCAAGCATGATGCCGAGGAACGAAAAGCCGGCGATGACGGAAATGAATCCTTCCCTGCGGCGCGCCCGCAGATAGCGTCCAGACAGCAGCCACTCGAAGGGCGCGAAAGGTGGGGTTTGAACGGGCTCGCTCATGGCTTGGTCCATGTCCGATTTTCACACGATTCGGGCCAATTGTGGTCATAACGGCCACGATCCCCGCTTGCCCCACGGTGGATAATTAAGTGAGCTGTGCCAACACTTCAGCCGCGCTCAAATTCTCGCGCGTGCCGTCGCTTCGGCGCTTGAGTTCTAACTTGCCCTCGGCGAGGCCCTTGGGACCGACGAGAATCTGCCAGGGGATCCCGATCAGATCGGCGGAGGCGAACTTCGCGCCCGCGCGCTGGTCGGTGTCGTCGTAAAGCACCTCGACGCCCTTGGCGGTGAGCTCACGGTACAGCTGTTCGCAGGCGCCGTCCGTATCTTCGGAGCCCTGCTTAAGATTGAGGATCGCCGCCTTGAACGGTGCAACGGATTCCGGCCATTTGATGCCGGCATCATCGTGGCAGGCCTCGATAATCGCGCCCAACAGCCGCGACACACCGACACCGTAGGAGCCGCCGTGAATGGCGACCTCGGCCCCGTCCGGACCGGCGACCATCGCCTTCATCGGCTCGGAATACTTGGTGCCGAAATAGAAGATCTGGCCGACTTCGATGCCGCGCGTGTGCACCCGCTTCTCCGCCGGCACCTCTTGCTCGAAGCGGGCGGCGTCGTGAACGTCTTCGGTCGCGGCATAGACCGAGGTCCATTGCTTGATGATCGCCGTGAGATCGCCCTCATAGTCGACCGTCTCGTCCGGCACCGGAAGGTCGAGCACATCGCGGTCGCAATAGACACCAGATTCACCGGTCTCGGCGAGCACGATGAATTCGTGGCTGAGATCGCCGCCGATTGGCCCCGTCTCGGCGCGCATCGGGATCGCCTTCAATCCCATCCGCGCGAACGTACGCAGGTAAGCCACGAACATCCGGTTATAGGCGCGCCGCGCGCCGGCCTCGTCGAGGTCGAACGAATAGGCATCCTTCATCAGGAATTCGCGCCCGCGCATCACGCCGAAACGCGGCCGTTGCTCGTCGCGGAACTTCCACTGGATGTGATAGAGATTGAGCGGCAGGTTTCGGTACGACTTGATGTAGGCGCGAAAGATCTCGGTGATCATTTCCTCGTTGGTCGGCCCGTAGAGCAATTCGCGCTTGTGCCGGTCGGCGATGCGCAGCATCTCCGGCCCGTAGGCGTCGTAGCGGCCGCTCTCGCGCCAGAGATCGGCGAGTTGCAGCGTCGGCATCAGAAGTTCGAGCGCGCCCGCGCGGTTCTGTTCCTCGCGCACGATCTGTTCGATCTTCTTCAACACCCGCAAGCCGAGCGGGAGCCACGCATAAATGCCGGCCGCTTCCTGACGGATCATGCCGGCGCGCAGCATCAGCCGATGCGACACGATCTCCGCTTCTTTCGGATTCTCCTTGAGGATGGGAAGAAAGAAACGCGACAGTCGCATGGGCCTAACCCTGGAGGAATCAGTCCGGACCTACCGGAATTGGGGGCAAGTCAAACCGGATCGGGCGTCAAAACACAAGAGAAGCGTTAGAAAAACCGGCTAAGCGCCCCAACTATCAGCGATTTTACCGAAGTCGGGTCCGGATTGCAGGCTGTTACGGCAACCATCGATGGCGAGGCCACGTCAATGTCGTCTTCCCGGTTGATTTCCCGGAAGTCGGAGACCGCCGACGGTTGCATAACGGCGGCACCGGTAGCGCCGAGACCCGTTTGACGATGGGTCGTTAGCCCCGCTCGCGCCTCACATCTTCATGCCGGGCGACATCTTCATCATGCCGTCGCCGCCACCAGGCCCCTGCGCGCCGACGCCCTGCACATCCAGCGTCACGGCGACCTTGCCGGCCTTCTCGAACTGAAGCGTGAGCGGCAGCTTGTCGCCCTGCTTGAGCGGACTTTTCAGATCCATGATCATCAGGTGATAGCCGCTCGGCGCGAGCTTGACCGTCTTGCCGGGCTCGATGGTGAGGCCACCGTCGACCGGCCGCATCTTCATGACGCCATTGTTCATCGACATCTCGTGCACTTCGATCCTGGAGGAGACGTCGCCGGTGACGCCGACCAGTTTGTCGGCGGTCGTGCCCTTGTTCTCGATGGTGAGATAGCCCGTGCCGACCTTGGCGCCGTTGGGGGTAGCGCGGCTCCAGGCCTGCGAGATAACGAGATCGCCGCCCTTGACGTCTTCGGCGCGCGCCGGTGAGCCAACAAGGCCCGTCATCAACGCCGTGAACAAAGTTGCCGCAATCGCTGTTCTCATAAAACTCTCCCTGCTTGGTCCGTCCCGCCCTTACTTCCCCGGAATAAAACATAGATCATTCACGAGGTCTCGAATTTATCGAGCAACCAAAGGGGCAGATGGTGTCTTGCTTCAGAGCCAGATAATCCAATTCAGTGGGCGTTAGAAGTCGCCTTGCGTTCCGCGGATCATTACGCGTTATTCCGGGATAACGAAGCGCGGCCTCCTCGGCGTCGGACGCGCGCTCCAATCCGACGGCAAAGTATCGGCGTTCACCTGAATTGCCGGCAAATGCCAAGCTCAGCTCAACAAGCCAACCACACGGCGCCAGATCTTCCGCTGGAGGCGGCGTGTCAGCGGGGAGCGCCGCTTTGGTCATATCGCTTCCTTCAAACTCACTTCACCAGGATCGGCGACTCCACCTCGACATGGTCGGTGTCCGATAGTGCGATGTTGAGCGCGAGCATCCATTTCCCGGGCCCGAGCGAGGCCCTTGCCTTCCAGCCATCATCTGCCGAGCGCGACGCCGCCACGGTCGACAGCTTTGCTCCACTGTCAGGGTTCGACAGCGTGATCGATACGCTCTTTGCGGAGAGAGGCGTCTCATCCACGGTCTCGAGCTGGATCGAGATGTCGACCGGGCCCGAAATGCCCGGCGAAATCGTCACATTCGCCATCGCCTTGTCTGTGTGAATGTGAGTGAAGAAGTCTTCGTCGGCGGCGAACGCCGAACCGGACATGAGCGCCGCGCACCAGATAGCTGCCGCCAATTTTCCTGATTTGTTCATCGATATCTCTTTTCAGCGTTTGAAACTCAGAATGCCCGTTTCTTGCTACCTGGCCGCGGCCACCTGCGCGTCCGACCATTTCTGGAGCATGGATGGCTCGACCGATCCCTCGATGGTTGCCATTTCTCCCTTGCGGGAAATCAGGATCGTGCGCGGTATGTCTCCCTGCCAGGCGGCATCGATTTCGTACCGAAGCCGTTCGGGAAAGCCGTCATCGAACATCCAGTTCTCGGCAGCCGAAAGACCGGCACCTTCCAGCATCGACAAGACCGCCGTATCCGAGTTCGGGACGAGGTCCGCATCGATCGTGACCACATCCACGGAAGGATTCCGTTTCATGAAGTCGCCAAGTTCAGGCAGTTCGACCTTGCACGGCCCGCATGTGACGCCCCAAAAATGCACCAGCGTTGCGTGGCCCAAATGGGCTTTCAAAAGCCGCTGCCAGCTTCCTCGCTCGAAAGGCCTTAGCTTCGATGGCTCCGAGGCGCCCCCCGCATACGCGCCTGTCAGCAGCAGCATTGCGACAAGTGTCATGCGCTTCATGGCTCGCCCTCGATCGGTTGCAGATGGTAGCCGTCGGCTTTCGTCATCCAGGACAAATAAGTTTGCCGTCCGTTCGAGACCAGCAACGGATGATCCGATGAATCAGCGGTTGAGGCGATGACCCGCGGCTGCGACCAGGTTCTTCCCGCATCCGTTGTTGTGATGAGGTTGACCGATGTCTTCTCGCCATCGAATTCCTTCCACACGATCTCCGTCTCCTGCGGCCCGGCCATGACGTAAGGCCGCGATGGATTCCTGTCGGGCCGGCCGATCGGCATCGGTTGCGAGAATGTTTTGCCGCCGTCGCGGGACTGCGCATAGAACAGACCCTTGCGGGCCTTGCCGTTGGTGTACCAGACGACATGATACGTTCCGTCGGTTGCGATCGACAGGCTCGGTCCCTGATGGGGACATGCCGCGACCTGCCAGTCATCCTGGCTCACCCGATGGACCTCTCCCGGAGTTTTCTGGTCGGCAAAGGTGACGACGGCATGATCCCTGACGCCGCCTTCGAATATGTTCCGGAAGGCGATCACCGGATGACCCGACGGGTCGAAGGCGAGACCGAGCCGGCAGCACTCGCAGGTGTTGTCCGCAGCCATCGTGGCCTGAGAGTACGTAGCGCCGCCATCCCTTGAGCTGGCGAAAAATAACGCGGCGCCGTCATACTTCTTTCCAGCCTGCTGGACCGGGACGCGATTGCGTTTGTCGAGCCACGCCGCGAACACGTTTCCCTCAGGATCGAAGCCCACGGCTTCGAAGCGCTGGCTTTCGGCATTGTCGGTGATCGGCCGCGGCGTCGCAAAGGTCTTGCCGCCGTCGGTCGAGCGGCTGTAGAAAACCTCACCGTTAAACGCCTTGTCGCGGAACGTCGAAAAAGCGACGGCAATGCCGCCTTTGCGATCGACCACAATCTTCGGACGCGCATCGGGGCCCCAATCGAGATTGGGCTTGTCTTGCGTGACTTGAACGGCAGGCGAAAGCGAGTGTCCGCCATCCCCGGAGCTTGCAACCAACACCTGTCCGCCCGCCATCCAGGCCAGCCACAACGTGCCGTCTGCGCCAAAGGTCGGGGTCACCTTGGAAGCGCAGCGCAGTTCGGTCGTCTCGCAAGCCGCTTCCGAGGCGTGATTGTGGCTCATCTGGCCCCACGCGCTCCCTTGAGTGAGCGCCAAGGCGAGCGTGACGATGAACGTTCGGTGCTTCATGGTCAGTTCCTCGATCATCGGAAGGCAACCTTCATTCCCGCGACGAAAGCGCGGGGCGATCCCGCGTAGATCGATTGGGTTACATTCGCGAGCGAACTCGCGGGGCTCTGCACGCCGGCGGCGCTCACGGTGTTGGTGATATTGTTCGCAGACGCGACATAGGTCTTGTCGAAGACGTTCCGCACTTCGGCGAACAACGTAAGTTGCCGGAAATAGTCCGACGTAAGGTCCGTCTTGTAGTGCACGTTGACATTGACCAGCTCATAGCCCGGCGCTTTGAGCAAATTGGCGTTGTCCATGTAAAAGGAGTCTTTCCAGACGAGTTCGACGAACCCGCCGAGACCTTTTAACGATCCGATGGGCTGGTCGTAGCTCAACCGCGCCGTCAGATCGTTCGGCGAAATTCCCGGAATCTTGTTCCCGACTCGGTTGAAGTTGAACGTATTGGCGCCGCTGGCAAGCGCTTCCGTGTACTCGGTGTAGACTTCGTCAAGATAGGTGTAGGCGGCCAGAAATTGCCAGCCTGGATAGAAGCGCCAATTGGCCGCGAGCTCCACGCCGCGATGTTCGGAACGCGGTGCATTGAAGGTGAACGTCAGATTCGGAGGCGTCTGCCCGTTAGCCGAAGACGTCGCCTGGGTAACAAGCTCGTTTCGGAAGAACTCGTAGAAGGCCGTCGCACTCAGCGTCAAAGTCTTGTTGGGCGTCCAGTCCATTCCGAGGTCGTAGCCGAGGTTGGTCTGCGACTTTAGCCCAGTGTTGTTGCCAAAGGTTCCATCTGACAACACGAAGAGATTGCCGATTTGCGGTGTTCCGTAACCAGTCGCCACGCGGGCACGCCATTGCCATTCACTACTCGGTTTATAGACAAGTGCGAATTCGGGTGCCGTATTTTGAAACCGAAGGTTCGCCGTGGTTGGTACGGGAATCGTCGCGGTTGGAACGTTGGGCGTGTTGTATTGAAAAAGCGTATTCACGCCGTTCAGGGTCGTGGTTTCCCAGCCGATGCCAGCAACCGCGGTCAACGACGGAACGAGCTTGAGTTCCTCCCGCGCCCGCACACCGTAATTGGTCGTCGATTGAAGCTGACTGCTCTGCAACAGGCCGAGATTCGCCTCGCCGCCCGGCATCACGTTGAAGGTGTTGCTGGTGTCCGAAAGCGTGTTGTACCAGCCGCCGATCAGTGTCGTGGAATCCATCCCAAGGATCTGACCACGCTTGGTGATATCGCTCATGAAATTGTAGGAGGGAAAGTCGCCGATCGCGCTGGTCGAACCTGTTGGCTGATTGATGTTGCGGTCGTCGAACACGAATTGATTCCGCCAGGTCGTCGTGTTGTCGAAGTCGTGCTCCCAACGCGCGCCCACAATCGTGCGCCGGTCCTCACGGCCGAGGCCCGCCTGTTCCGCAGTTTCCGGCGTTTTGGCGCCGTTAAAGCCGTTGTTGAACAGCGAAACGGTTCCGCAACCGAGTGTGGTCGCCACCTGGCATCCCTGCTGGAAGGGATTCTGGTTGTACTGGTTTAACGACAGCCTGATCGGCAACGCCGTGTCCAGATTGTTGTTGATCAGCTTGAAGGTGAAGCGATCGTCCGGCGTGGCCTTCACCGTCGCCAGAAAATTCACCGTCTGGGTGTTGAACCAGCTGTTCTGGATGAAGCCATCGCCACGAGCGTCACTTGCGAACAGCGATACCTCGGCGTTGCCGGCTTTCTGTCCGTAGGACAGGTAATTGTTGAGATAGCCGAAGCTGCCGCCTTCGGTTCCGTATTCAAATCCGTTGATCGTTCCGCCTGGCCGAGTCACGAAGTTCAGCGCACCGCCGGTGGCATAGTTCCCGTACAATGCCGACGACGGGCCCCTGATGACGTCGATCGCGCCATAGGCATGCGGATCGACCAGATCGCTCCGCGAAAGGCCGTCCGGCTGCGTTACCGGAAAGCCGTCATCGAAGATCACGATGTTACGAATGCCAAAGCCGTTGCGGGCGTTCGATCCGCGGATCGAAATTCCGATATCACGAGGACCGTTACCCTGCTTGATGTCGATGCCGGGGCTGTCGCCCAACAGATCCGCGATCGAAAAAACTGGCTTGTTGTCGAACTGGCTGCGGTCAATGGTGGTCGCGGTCTGACCGGTCGGCGCCTGGTTGAAGCCGTCACGGGCTGCGCTCGGCGTGACCGTTGCCGGCGCCGTCGCCACGTTGGTCGTCTGTGACGCCGGTGTCGGTTGTCGTTTGGCTTGCCGCGAAGCGCGGGCCGCTCGCTTCGCAGGATTTGCGGCAGGCTTCGCGGCCATCTTCGGAGCGTCGACGGAAACCGACGGCAGCGAAGTTTCGTTGCTCTGGGCACGAGCCACATCGGGCGATGCCGACACCGCAATTTCCAGCGCTATCGCGCTCGCGCCACAGAGGGCACTGAACTTTGACATCTGACTTTCCTGATGCCGGCACTTTGCGGCCGGCTTGAACGATACACATGGCGGCGCAGGAGGCTGTGCCGCCGCTTAGGGATCGCAGTCAGGAAATCGAAGGTGGTGCTCGCGCTTTTGCGTTCGAGCCGATGCAGGAATCCGCCAGTTGCGGATCGCGATCCCGCC
Organism: Bradyrhizobium erythrophlei; assembly: GCF_900142985.1. NCBI lineage: Bacteria > Pseudomonadati > Pseudomonadota > Alphaproteobacteria > Hyphomicrobiales > Nitrobacteraceae > Bradyrhizobium > Bradyrhizobium erythrophlei. Next base: position 6,574,740 of record NZ_LT670849.1, on the reverse strand, counting down.
AGACGATCTGGCTGACGGGACGATGGGGAGCCGCCCAGGCTGCCGGCTCCGGCGTGCTGAATGACGCCGCACCGGCATTGAAGGCGCAGCAAATCAGGCAGCTTGCGTCGTGGGTCTGCTGCTGGCCGCTTTCGTCGCCCGACGCGGGCGAGTGGCTCAGACAGATTTCAGCAGCAGCCAGCGGATCGGAAACGGCTGACGCAAACGCCCAGCTCGCGCCGATGGGTGCAAGAATCTGCACCATCAGCGCGATCAAGAAGATCGGAGCGTATCGCTTAAACCGCCACATCCGCAAAAACCCGTTGGGGTCTATTAATCACCAAACGAACCGTAAGTCGAGATCGCCACCGGCATCACGCGCCGTAGAACCCGGAACCATCAACCGCTCACCTCGCCGGTTTATTCCCGAACCGGCCTGCTTTTTGCGATCCCGGTTGAGCTGATAAACCATCCGCACATCATGACATGTCGATGGAGACTTCGTTGAAGACACCAAAGTTGCTCGCAGCCGCCTTGCTGCTATCGCTGGGTTTCTCTCCCGCCCGATCAGAGACGCGGGAGCAATGGATCGAATGGGGGGCAAAGATCCATGGCGCGTTTGGCGCCTTCATCCCGGTCGGCATTCGCATCGGCCTCGATGCCAAAGAGCGGCTCAAGGCGGACGCGCGAGGTCTCTCGGTCACCTATTATGGCGGCGAGAAGCCGCCCTGCCCGTGCGTGGCCGACGGCGTCATGATCGCCACTCAATCGAGCCCGGGCCAGGGAACGCTACAGATGGCTTCCGAGAAGGCGCCCGCGGGCATGATGGCGGCGATCGTCATCCGCAACCGCAAGACAGGCGAAGCCCTGAGATACAGCATCTCCGACGACTGGCTGCCGGCTATCCTTGGCTGGAACAAGCTCGACCCCGCAGGGCGATTTGATGCGGCCATGGCCGCCCGGCACCTCTTCGACTCCGAACCGGCGCCTTAGATCCGTCGATAAGCTACTGAAATACCGCCATTTGGGTTTCTAATGCCGAAATTCCAATCATTTCGCGATCTGCTGTAAATTTGAACATTCGTTGCTGAAAAGCGTGACAGGCCACTGATTTTCGTCTACGAATCCCGGCCTCAGACCGGCCGCAAGGTCGAATGTCTGGTGGTCCAAGTCTCGGGAGGAGCCCTGGCGCGCAAAAGCAGCGCCGACCCGTCAATCAAGATCAATCAACGATACGGGAAAACAGGGACGACACAATTTTCGGAGCAGGACTGAACAGGTCCTGCTCTTTTTTTATTCGCCACCAAGTTGTATTTCCATGAGCCGGAAATTTTCGAGGCGCGACAAACGCAAACGCGTTTGCGCGGAGATTACTCGCGCTCGAGGAAGTTCGATCCGATATCAGCCTTCTTCTTGATCGGATCGAAATCGCAAAAAACACCGTCAGCCACCAGCGTGTAGCTCGAGACGATGTTGTACTTGTCGAGCTTCACCGAGTTCAGGCCAATCACGCGGGTGTTGGTGCCGCCGTTCCACTTGAACGGCGTGGCGCTCGACGCCTTTTCGCAGGCCGCGACCGCATCAGCGAACACATAACCCTCGACGAAGGATTTCAGCGTTTGAAGCTGGCTGTTGGTCCTGAAGCTGAAATACGAAACGGCGGCAAGACCTGCGATGGCGAGCAACAACAGCCCGGTCGTAATCCGCTGAAACCACATCGTCTCCCCCCACTCCCCCGAAACGTGCCGGCGCTTCTCTTCAGAACGGCATGCCCATCATTTTCGACAATCGCTCGATGCTCAGAAAACCTTCGTAATAGGCGGCCATGCCGATGGCGTAGATCACGGCTGACAGCACCGTCGTCCAGATCAGCTTGCGGCCCATCCGGCTCGCGACCGGCGCGCCGGGATCGGTACCCGGACTGCCGCCGCCATCTTCATGCTGGCTGCGCACGCCGAACGGCAGCGTCACAAAGAGTGTGACCCACCACAGGACGAAGTAGATCGCAAACCCCGTTGAGATTGTATAGGCCATGGGCTGCTTATGCCTGTTCGATTTCGACAAGCGCGCCGGAAAAATCTTTCGGGTGCAGAAACAGCACCGGCTTGCCGTGAGCGCCAATCCTGGGAACGCCGTCGCCGAGCACGCGCGCGCCCTCCTTCACCAGACGATCACGGGCCGCGATGATGTCCGGCACGTCGTAGCAGATGTGGTGAATGCCGCCGTCGGCGTTGCGCTCCAGGAATTTGGCGATCGGAGAGGTCTCGCCGAGCGGCTGAATGAATTCGATCTTGGTGTTGGGCAAGGTGACAAAGACCGTGATGACGCCGTGCTCCGGCAACGGCACCGCCGGCGAAACCTCCGCGCCGAGCGCGCCATAGATCCTGGCCGCCTTTTCAGCGTCCTTGACAGCGATTGCGACGTGATTCAACCGTCCGAGCATTGGCGCTCCTCCGGCCGTGTTATAGCCCGAGCCACACCACTAAACTAGACCGTGAGCACGTGCACGAAGCACAGTGGTTTCTTGCCCCAATGCTCGTTCACAGACGCGCGTACGGTGCGGCGCACCGATTCCGCCAGCGCATCCGGATCGCGCCGCCGCGCCCGCGGCAGACCTTCGACGGTCGAGACCACGGCATCGAACACGATGTCATCGATCACCTCGCCGGCCGCATTCTTTTCGGGGATTCCGATCAATTCGATCTCGGGATCGTCGGCCAGTTCGCCCTTCTCGTCCATCGCCAGCGCCACAAAGGCGCAGCCGGCAAACGCCATGCGCCGCCGCTCGACCACGGCGCGGGACTTGGAGTCTTCCAGAATGTTGCCATCCTTGTAGAGCCGTCCTGACGGCAGTTCCTCGATAATGCCGGGATCGCCCGGCCCCAGTCTGACCAGGTCACCGTTGCGGCAGGTCAGAACCTTGGGGACCCCAACGGCTCGCGCGAGCTTGGCGTGCTCGAACAGATGCAAGGCCTCGCCGTGAACGGGAATGAGCAGTTGCGGGCGCACCCAGCCGATCATGTCGCGCAGTTCGTCGCGACGCGGGTGACCGGACACATGGACGAGATGGGTGCGATCGGTGATGACCTCGACGCCTTGCGTGATCAGGCCGTTGATGATCGACCCAACGGCTTTCTCGTTGCCGGGAATGGTGCGTGAGGAAAAGATCACGCAGTCGCCCTTGTTGAGCGTCACCTGCGGATGATCGTCATTGGCGATGCGCGCGAGCGCCGCGCGCGGCTCGCCCTGGCTGCCGGTACAGAGCGCCAGCACCTTGTCCGGCGGGAAATGACCGTAAAGATCGGGGCCTCTGAAATTCTGTACGCCGTCGAGATAGCCGGTTTCGCGCGCCACCTGGACCACGCGCTCCATGGCGCGTCCGACCACCACCACCTCGCGGCCCGACAAACGCGCCGCATCCGCCACGGCACGGATCCGCGCGACGTTGGAGGCAAAGGTTGTCACGGCGACGCGGCCACGGGCGGCCTTCACCAGTTCGATGATGGTCCTGGCGACTTCGGATTCTGACGGCGAACGGCCGTCCCGCACGGCATTGGTGGAATCGCCGACTAGCGCGAGCACGCCGGCGTCGCCGAGTTCACGCAAACGGCGCTCATCGGTCGGCGGACCCGTTACCGGCGTCGGATCGAGCTTCCAGTCGCCGGTATGCAGCACCGTGCCGGCTCCGGTGTGAATGGCGATGGCATGCGATTCCGGAATCGAATGCGCGACCGGAATGAATTCGACACCGAACGGCCCAAGCTGAATGCGACCGCCCGACGGCACGACCCTGACCGGAATTTTAGGCGGGTTGCGCTCGGCGGCGCATTTCGCCTCGAACAATGCGGCCGAGAATTTGGTCGCGTAGATCGGGCATTTCAGCCTTGGCCAGAGGTCGATGATGGCGCCGAAATGGTCTTCATGTGCGTGGGTCAACACAAGCCCGACCAGGTTCTTCCGTTCCTTCACGAGAAAACTGATGTCCGGCATAATGGTGTCGATACCGGGTAGATGTTCCTCATCGCCGAAGGAAACGCCGAGATCGATCGCAAGCCAGGCGCGCTTCTGGCGACCGCCGAACCCGTAGATCGACAGGTTCATGCCGATCTCGCCGACGCCGCCGAGCGGCGCGAAGGTAAGCTCGTCGGCGCCCGCCATTAACCGACCCTCGCGGAAGCGGCTTGACCGAAATGCACGTCGCCGGCGGAAATCGGCACGCTGTCGCCGGTTGAGGTTCGTACGATCATGCAGCCCGTGTCGTCGATGGTGTCGAAGATGCCAGACACCGTGGTCTGGCCGGTGTGAACCGAGACAGGCTGTCCGAGTCCCGCCGCCAGCGCCAGCCAGCGCCGCCGGATTTCGCCAAAACCCCTGCCCTCGTCCCAGATGCCGCGGCATTCGGCCCAGCTATCCGACAGGGCCGTAAAGAGCTGCTCGGCGGTGACCTCAAAGCCAAGCGCCCGAAGCGACGTCGCGGGCGTTGGCGTCCCCTCGGGCGCGGCAACGACATTGGTTCCCATACCGACCACCACCGCAAGCCCCCGGCCCGCCACGGCCTCCGCCTCCAGCAGGATGCCGGTGAGCTTGGCGTGGCCCGCCAGCACGTCGTTTGGCCATTTCAGGGAAAACGGGACCGAAACAGAGCCGGCCACATTGCGCAGCGCGGTTGCGAGCGCCACCCCAGCGGCAAAGCCGAGCGTTGCCGCGGTCGCGGGCGCCACGTCGATGGTCTCGAGTACGCTTGCTGCCAGATTGCCGCGCGGCGCGATCCATGGCCGGTGCCGCCGTCCGCGCCCAGCCGTCTGCTCGGTCGTGACAAACCACATCGGGCCGCGTTCGCCCGCATTGGCGCGCGCCAGCGCTTCCGAATTGGTCGAGCCGATCTGATCGAAACTTGCGAGCCGATAACCGGCCGATATGGCTCGTGGACCGAGCGTGAATCCCATCTCAGGGCTGATCCGGCTTAGCCAAAGCCGGCTGGGTGTCGATGTTTTTTGGGGGCATGATCTTGTCCAAAAACCGGAATCCACTTTTTGGGATCATGCCCTAAAAGAGCGATTTCGCCGCTGCTGACGCCACGCTCACCAGCGGTCCGGGATAAGCGAAGAAAAAGATAGTGAAGAGCCCGGCGATCGCCAGCACCGCACGCAATTCCACCCGCATCGGGTCGAGCTCCTTCAGCGGTTCGTCGAAATACATCACCTTGACGATCGAGAGGTAGTAAAATGCGCCCACCACGCTCGTCACCACCCCGATAACGGCCAACGCAAACAGGTTTGCCTTGATCGCGGCGCTGAAGACGTACCACTTGGCGAAGAAGCCCGCGAGCGGCGGCACGCCGGCGAGCGAAAACAGCAGCATCGCGAAGAAAAACGCCAGCAGCGGATTGGTGCGCGACAGGCCGGAAAAATCGCTGATGTTCTCGACGTGCTGGCCGTTGCGCTTCATCGCGAGGATGACCGAGAAGCTGCCCAGCGTCATCGCAACGTAGATCGCGATATAGACCAGCACGCCCTGCGCGCCCTCGGCCGTGCCGGCGGCAAGACCAACGAGCGCAAAGCCCATATGGCCGATCGAGGAATAGGCCATCAGGCGCTTGATGTTCTTCTGGCCGATCGCCGCGAACGACCCCAGCGCCATCGAGGCGATCGAGACGAACACCACGATCTGTTGCCATTGCAGCGTGATGCCGGGAAACGCCGTCAACGCCACGCGGGTGAAAACGGCGAGCGCAGCGACTTTCGGCGCAGAGGCGAAGAAAGCGGTGACCGGGGTCGGTGCGCCCTCATAAACGTCGGGCGTCCACATGTGGAACGGCACCGCCGAAATCTTGAAGCAAAGGCCGGCGAGCAGGAACACAATGCCGAACACGATGCCGATGCTGCTGGTCTTGGTCGCCGCCGCAATGCCGACAAAGCTGACCGTACCGGTAAAGCCATAGATCAGCGAAGCGCCATAGAGCAGCATGCCCGACGACAGCGCGCCCAGCACGAAATACTTCAGGCCCGCTTCGGTCGATTTGCCGTCGTCGCGGTTGGAGGCGGCCACGACATAGAGCGCAAGGCTCATCAGTTCGAGGCCGAGATAGAGCATGATCAGGTCGCCGGCCGAGATCAGGATCATCATGCCGAGTGTCGAAAGCAGCACCAGAATGGAATATTCGAAGATGCGCCGCGACGGCTCAGCCAGAAATTCCGTCGAGAGAACGAGCGTGGCGCCGGAACCGATCAGCGCCAGAATCTTCATGAAACGGGCGAAGTCGTCAACGATGAAGCTGCCGTTGAAGGTGACCTGCTTGCCGGCGGGCAACGTCAGCTCGAGCGCGCCAACGACCACGAGCAGGACGAGCGAAAGGACCGTGACCAGGCCCGTGGTGCGGACGCCCCGATAGGCCCCGACCATCAGCAGCACCATGGCGCCGACCGCCAGGACGAGCTCCGGCAGTACGGGCTGCAATTGATAACCTGCGCTCTCAAAGCTCATGGCAACGTTGTCCAGTCTCAATGCAGAAGGGATGCAGCCTTCACGGCCGTCACTGCGGTATTGTAGTTGTTGACCAGCTGCTGCACCGACGCCGCCGACATGTCGAGCACGGGCTTCGGATAGAAGCCGAACAGGATGGTCAGGATGACGAGCGGCACCAGCGTCAGGCACTCGCGGAATGTCAGATCCTTGATCGAGGCGAGCGACGGCTTGACCAGCGCGCCGAACACGACTTTCCGATAGAGCCAGAGCGCATAGGCTGCCGACAGAATCACGCCGGTCGTTGCAAACACGGCGGTCGGCAGCGAGGTCTTGAAAGTGCCAAGCAGCGTCATGAATTCGCCGACGAAGCCGGAAGTGCCGGGCAGACCGACATTGGCCATGGTGAAGACCATGAACACCAGCGCGTAGATCGGCATGCGGTTCACAAGGCCGCCATAGGCGGCGATTTCGCGGGTGTGCATGCGGTCGTAGACGATGCCGACGCAGAGGAACAACGCTCCGGACACGATACCGTGCGAAATCATCTGGAATACGCCGCCCGCCACGCCTTGCATGGTGCCGGCGAAGATTCCCATGGTGACGAAGCCCATATGGGCGACCGACGAATAGGCGATCAGCTTCTTGATGTCTTCCTGCATCATCGCAACCAGCGAGGTGTAGATGATCGCAACCACGGACAGCGTGAAGATCAGTGGTGCGAACTCGTGCGACGCCAGCGGGAACATCGGCAGCGAGAAACGCAGGAAGCCGTAGCCGCCCATCTTCAGAAGAATGGCGGCGAGGATCACCGAGCCCGCCGTCGGCGCTTCGACGTGAGCGTCGGGCAGCCAGGTATGAACCGGCCACATCGGCATCTTCACGGCAAAGGAGGCGAAGAAGGCAAACCACGCCCACATCTGCAACGAGCGCGGCACGGCGGTGTGCATCAGCGTCGGGATGTCGGTGGTGCCGGCGTTCCAGTACAGCGCCATGATCGCAAGCAGCATCAAGACGGAGCCGAGCAGCGTGTAAAGGAAGAACTTGAACGACGCGTAGACCCGGCGCGGTCCGCCCCATACGCCGATGATCAGGAACATCGGGATCAGGCCGCCTTCGAAGAACAGGTAGAACAGCACGAGGTCAAGCGCCGAGAAGGTGCCGACCATCAGCGTTTCCAGAACCAGAAACGCCATCATGTATTCGCGCACCCGCAGCTTGACCGATTTCCAGCTTGCGACGATGCAGAACGGCATCAAGGCCGTGGTCAGGATCACGAAAGGCAGCGAGATGCCGTCCACGCCCATGTGGTAGGTGATGGCACTGGCAAGCCAGGGCGCTTTCTCGACGAACTGGAAGTCGGCGACTGAAGAATCGAAGCGGGCGACCAGGATCAGCGACACTGCAAAGGTCACGAGCGTGGTCCACAGCGCGATCCAGCGCGCGTTGTGCTGCGCCGCTTCGTCATCGCCCCTGACCAGATAGATCATCAGCGCGCCGATGATGGGCAGGAAGGTAACGACCGAAAGAATGGGCCAGGTCGTCATCAGTTAGCTCCCACGCCGAACATGAACCAGGTGATGAAGCCGGCGACCCCGATCAGCATGGCGAAGGCGTAATGGTAGAGATAGCCGGTCTGAAGCTTGACGGCGTTCCGCGTCACATCGAGCACGCGCGCCGACACACCGTCGGGACCCAAGCCATCGATGATCTTGCCGTCGCCGACCTTCCACAGGAAGTAGCCGATCCGTTTCGCGGGACGGACGAAGATGAAATCGTACAGCTCGTCGAAATACCACTTGTTGAGCAAGAACTGGTAGAGCAGCGGCTGCTGGTTCGCCAGGTTGACCGGCAGGTATTTCCGGCGGATGTAAAAGATGTAGGAAACCAGGAGGCCACCAGCCATCATCACCGTCGGCAGCGGCTTCAACTGCCACGGCATGTGTTCCATGTCTTCGAGGATATGCGGATTCATCTTCAGCGACTCGCGGAAGAACTCCTCGACGCCATGCGGCCCGGTGAACAACTCAATGAAAGGTACGCCCGCCGCGATCGACCCGATCGCGAGCAGGCCGATCGGAATCAGAATCGTCAGCGGCGCTTCGTGGGCCGCCTCATAATGCTCGCGATCATGCGGCTCGCCGCAGAATGTCTTGAAGATGAGGCGCCAGGAATAGAACGAGGTCAGACCCGCCGCGACCACCGTCGCGAGATAGGCATAAACCGCAAACGGATTGTGCGAGGCATAGGCGGATTCGATGATCGCGTCCTTGGAATAGTAGCCGGCGAAGAACGGGAAACCCGTGAGCGCCAGCGTGCCGACACACATGACCGCAAACGTATAGGGAATCTTGTGTCGCAGCCCGCCCATGTTTCGGATGTCCTGCTCGTGATGCATCGCGTAGATCACCGAGCCGGAGCCCAAGAACAACAACGCCTTGAAAAAGGCATGGGTGAAGAGGTGGAACATGCCCACTGAATAGGCCCCCGCTCCCATCGCCACGAACATGTAGCCGAGCTGCGAACAGGTCGAATAAGCGACGATGCGCTTGATGTCGTTCTGGACGAGGCCGACGGTCGCGGCGAAGAACGCCGTGGTCGCGCCGACCAGCATCACAAAGGCTTGCGCCGTCGGTGCCAGTTCAAACAGCGGCGACAGCCGCGCCACCATGAAGACGCCGGCGGTGACCATGGTCGCGGCGTGGATCAGCGCCGAGACCGGCGTCGGACCTTCCATGGCGTCCGGCAACCAGGTGTGCAGCAGGAACTGCGCGGACTTGCCCATCGCGCCCATGAACAGCAGCAGGCAGGTCAGGGTCAGTGCATCCGGATGCCAGCCGAAGAAGTTGATGGTCTTGCCGGTGAGCCCGGGCGCCGCATGGAAGATGGTTTCGAAGTCGGTCGAGCCGATCAGCATGAAGATGGCGAAGATGCCGAGTGCAAAGCCGAAGTCGCCGACACGGTTGACCACGAAGGCCTTGATCGCGGCCGCATTCGCTGACGGCTTCTGGTACCAGAACCCGATCAGCAGGTAGCTCGCCAGACCCACGCCTTCCCAACCGAAGAACAGTTGCACGAGGTTGTCCGACGTCACCAGCATCAGCATCGCGAAGGTGAACAGCGAGAGATAGCCGAAGAAACGCGGCCGGTACGGGTCCTCGTCCATGTAGCCGATGGAATAAAGGTGGACGAGCGACGACACCGTGTTGACGACAACCAGCATGACGGCGGTCAGCGTATCGACACGCAGCGACCAGGAGACCTGAAGATCACCCGAATTGATCCAGGGGAACAGCTCGATCCGAACGTCATGATGGCCGAAGCCGACTTCAAACAGCGTCCACCATGACAGCGCGGCCGCCACCAGCAACAGACCCGTGGTGATGACCTCGGCGGCACGGGATCCCGCCGCCGGCGGTTCGGACACGTGGTGATCGTCGTGAGCGTGATCGTCATGGGCTTCCGAAGCGTGGGCGTGGGCATCGGCGCCGTGGCCGTCATCGTGATGCTCGACCTCGTCGCCGCCGGGGTTACGCGCATGCGCGCCGGTGATGGCGATCGCGCCCGCGATGAGGGCGCCGATCAACGGCAGAAAGACGATTGCCTGGATCATCGCACGTTAGCCCTTCATCAGATTGACGTCTTCAACCGCGATCGAGCCGCGGTTGCGGAAGTAGACCACGAGCACGGCAAGACCGATCGCGGCTTCCGCGGCCGCCACCGTCAGCACCAGTAGCGCGTACACCTGACCGACGATGTCGCCGATGAAGGTCGAGAACGCCACCAGGTTGATGTTGACGGCGAGCAGGATCAGTTCGATCGACATCAGGATGACGATGATGTTCTTGCGGTTGAGGAAGATGCCGAGAATCCCGAGCGTGAACAGGATGGCGCCGACCGCAAGATAATGTCCGAGTCCGATCGTCATCGTACCCACTCCGCCGAATCCGCGTCCTGAAGGCCCTGCCCCGAGGCCACCTTGCGCACGGCCATCGCCATTTCCGGCGTCCGCGCGTTCTGCACATTGATGTCCTGCCGCTTGACGCTCGCCTTGTGGCGCAGCGTCAGCACGATCGCACCGATCATCGCGACCAGGAGCACCATGCCCGCGATCTGGAAGTAGTGGATGTACTTCGTGTAGAGCACGAGGCCGAGCGCCTCGGTGTTGCTGACATTGGCGGGGATCGCCGAGGTGATCGACTTGGCGACGTTCGGGTTGATCACCCAGCCGCCGGCGACCAGCAGCAACTCGACAAGGAAGATGCCGCCTATCACAAGCCCGACCGGCAGATACTGGATGAAGCCCTCGCGCAACTCGGTAAAGTCGACGTCGAGCATCATGATCACGAACAGGAACAACACCGCGACCGCGCCGACATAGACCACGACCAGGATCATCGCCAGGAATTCCGCCCCCATCAGCACGAATAGGCCTGAGGCGTTGACGAAAGCGAGGATCAGATACAGCACGGAATGCACGGGATTGCGCGAGACAATCACCATGACGGCGGATGCCACGCAGACGCCCGCAAACAGATAAAAGAACAGAGCCGGAAGGATCATTCCCTTAACCTCACCGGTACGGCGCGTCGAGTTCGATCGACTTGGCGATCTCGCGCTCCCAACGGTCGCCGTTGGCGAGCAGCTTCGCCTTGTCGTAGTAGAGTTCTTCGCGTGTTTCGGCCGCGAATTCGAAATTCGGTCCCTCGACGATCGCGTCGACCGGACAGGCTTCCTGGCACAGCCCGCAATAGATGCATTTCACCATGTCGATGTCGTAGCGCACGGTGCGGCGGGTGCCGTCGTTGCGCCGCGGACCGGCTTCGATCGTGATCGCCTGCGCCGGGCAGATCGCCTCGCAGAGCTTGCAGGCGATGCAGCGTTCCTCGCCATTCGGATAACGGCGCAGCGCATGCTCGCCGCGGAAGCGGGGCGATATTGGCCCCTTCTCGAACGGATAATTCAAGGTCGGCTTCGGCTTGAAGAAATAGCGCATGGCGAGAAAGAACGCCGATACGAATTCCGACAGCAGAAGCGAGCGCGCGGTAGCGTTGATGTTGATACTCATAGCGACCTCATTTCGGCGCAATCCCTGCGAGTTGCAGCACGCCCGCAACGATGACGACCATGGCGAGCGACAGCGGCAGGAACACCTTCCAGCCAAGCCGCATCAACTGGTCGTAGCGGTAGCGCGGCACGATGGCCTTCGCCATCGCAAACATGAAGAACATGAAAAACAGCTTCAGGGCGAACCAGATGACGCCCGGCACCCAGTTGAACGGCGGCAAGTTCACCGGCGGCAGCCAACCGCCCAGAAACAGGATCGTCGCCAGCGCGCACATCGTGGTGATCGCGACATATTCGCCGAGCATGAACAGGAGGTACGGCGTCGAGCCGTATTCGACCATGAAGCCGGCGACCAGTTCGGATTCGGCTTCGACCAGGTCGAAGGGCGGACGGTTGGTTTCCGCCAGCGCCGAGACGTAGAACACGACGAACATCGGAAACAGCGGCCACACATACCAGTTCAGGATGGTGAGCTGCGGCAGGCCGATCAGGCTCGCCAGACCTCGGGTGTTCTGCGCCTCGACCACCCCCGAGAGATTGAGCGTGCCGGCGCAGAGCAGGACGGTGATGATCACAAAGCCGATCGAGACCTCGTAGCTCACCATCTGCGCCGCCGAGCGGAGCGCGGCGAGGAACGGATATTTCGAATTCGACGACCAGCCGGCCATGATGATGCCGTAGATCGACAGCGAAGAAATCGCGAAGATAAAGAGAACGCCGACATTGATGTCCGCGATCACCCAGCCGAGATTGGTCGGGATCACGGCCCAGGCGGTGAGTGCGAGCACGCAGGACACCAGCGGCGCAAGCAGGAACACGCCCTTGTTGGCGCCGGCCGGAATGATCGGCTCCTTCAGCACGAACTTCAGAAGGTCGGCGAAGGACTGGAACAGCCCCCAAGGCCCGACCACGTTCGGACCCCTGCGGATCTGCACCGCCGCCCAGATCTTGCGGTCGGCCAGCAGGATGTAGGCGATTGCGATCAGGAGCACCACGAGCAGCAACAGGCTCTCGGCGACCATGATGATCAGCGGCCAAAGGGTACTGGTCCAGAATTCGGCCATCACGTCACTCCGCTGCCGTCAGCATATGCCCGTGGGCAAGCCGCGAACACTCCGCCATCACTGTGGAGGCCCGCGCGATCGGGTTGGTCAGATAGAAGTCCTCGACGACGGCCTTGAACGGCACCTTCTCGACATCGCCGCCGCGGCCCGCCAGCGTCTTGAGGTCAGCCGCATTGCCCGCCTCGATCTGGTCGAGCCGCATCAGATGCGGCACCGCCTTGAAGACCGCCTGGCGCAATGCCGCGAGCGAGTCGAACGGCAACTTCTTGGCCAACACTTCCGAGAGCGCACGGATGATGGCCCAATCCTCGCGGGCCTCGCCCGGCGGGAAGCCGGCGCGGTTGGCGATCTGCGCCCTGCCCTCGGTGTTGACGAAGATGCCGGACTTTTCGGTGTAGGCCGCGCCGGGCAGGATCACGTCGGCGCGGTGGGCACCGGCATCGCCATGGGTGCCGATATAGACGACGAAGGTGCCATCCGGCACTTTCACCTCGTCGGCGCCAAGCAAAAACAGCACGTCGAGCGTGCCGAACGCGGTCATCTGCGCCAGGTTCAATCCGTTTGTCCCCGCCGCGAAGCCGATGTCGAGCGCACCGACGCGCGAGGCGGTGTTCTGCAACACCGCAAAGCCGTTCCAGCCGTCCTTGACCGCGCCAACGTCGAGCGCGAGTTTTGCAGCCCGCGCCAGCACGGCTGCGCCATCATGCCGGGAAAACGCGTCCACGCCGACCAGCACGATCGGGTTCTTCGCGTTCTTCAGGACGTCAGCGAACGAATGTTTGCCCGCGGCGAGGTCGTTGAGGGAATCCACACCGGCGCCGATATAATCATGCGCATAGATCAGATCGGAGTTGGCGCCGATCACGCCGACCTTGAGCTGGCCCGTGCGCCAGCGTTTGCGGATGCGCGCATTGAGAACGGCGGCTTCCTTGCGCGGGTTCGAACCCACGATCAGAAGCGCGTCGGCGCGATCGATACCGGCAATGGTCGGGTTGAAGATGTAGGAGGCGCGGCCCGCCTTGGGATCGAAAGCATCGCCGCCCTGCACCGCGAGATTGACCGAGCCGAACTTTGCTAGAAGCTCCTTCAGCGCGAACATCTCCTCGACCGCGGCAAGATCGCCGGCGATGGCGCCAATCCGCTTGCCGTCGGTGCGCGACATCTTGGCTGCGATGGCCGCAAAGGCCTGCTGCCATGAAGCGGCGCGAAGCTGTCCGTTCTCGCGGATGTAAGGACGGTCGAGCCGCTGGGTGCGCAGGCCGTCGACGACGTGACGGGTCTTGTCGGAAATCCATTCCTCGTTCACCGCCTCGTTGACGCGCGGCAGGATCCGCATCACCTCCCGCCCGCGGGTATCGACGCGGATCGAGGAGCCCACGCCATCCATCACATCGACGGACTGGGTCTTGCCAAGTTCCCACGGCCTGGCTGCGAACGCATAAGGCTTCGAGGTCAGCGCCCCCACGGGGCAGATATCGACGAGATTGCCCTGCAACTCCGAGGTCAGCGCGCTCTCGAGATAGGTCGTGATCTCCATGTCCTCGCCGCGGCCGGTAGCGCCCATCTCCGGCGCGCCGCAGACTTCCGCCGAGAAACGCACGCAGCGCGTGCACTGGATACAGCGGTTCATCGAGGTCTTGACCAGCGCGCCGAGGTATTTGTCCTCGACCGCGCGCTTGTTCTCGGCGAAGCGCGAGGTGTCGACGCCGTAACCCATCGCCTGGTCCTGCAGATCGCACTCGCCGCCCTGGTCGCAGATCGGACAATCCAGCGGGTGGTTGATCAGCAAGAACTCCATCACGCCTTCGCGCGCCTTCTTCACCATCGGCGAACGCGTGGAAATCACCGGCGGTTCGCCGTTGGGGCCCGGACGGCAATCGCGCACGCCCCAAGCGCAGCTCGCGACGGGCTTCGGACCACCCTTCACTTCAACGAGGCACATCCGGCAATTGCCGGCGATCGAGAGCCGCTCGTGGTAACAGAAGCGCGGAATTTCTGCGCCCGCCGCCTCGCACGCCTGCAGCAGCGTATATTCCGCGGGCACATCGATTTCTTTGTCATCGACAATGAGTTTGGTCATTGCTGTCTCAGGTCTTTCCCAGCTTGCAGTCGGGTGGCATTACGCTGGCGGTTTTCAAGGATGTCTTCACCCAGTCGCGGGCGACATCGCCATAGGTCGCGAGGTAGCCGGGCTCGGCCTGGCTTTTCTCGCAGAGAAACGGCAAATGCGGCTTCAGATCGTAGTCGCAGGAGGCAAGCCACTCGCGCCGGTCGGAAAAGGCGTTGAACGTTTCCTCGCACGCATAGAGGAAGTAAGAGACGAAGCTCTCGTACTGCACCAGCGTATCGCGTCCGCCGGCCTTGATGGTCGCATAATCGGGCGCCGAAAACTTCGGGTTTTTGAACGCGAGATCGGTGTAGGCCAGGAACGCCTGCCGCGCGGCGACGGCGCGGTTGTTGGAGCGGATTTCATTGACCTGGAGCAGGACCGCCACAAAGCCGAGCAGCGCCACGGTCGCTTGCGCCATCTGCGCCAGCGTTCCGAATTTCTGCCAGAATGTAGCGGGCAGTGCCATCAATCCTACTCCGCCGCGACCATGTGAGCTGGATCGAGAACACCCTGATCGTCGAGATCGGCCTTGTGCGAATATTGATCGATGCGTTCTTCGATCTCATGACGGAAATGCGCGATCAGGCCCTGGATCGGCCAGGCGGCGGCATCGCCGAGCGCGCAAATCGTGTGGCCTTCGACCTGCTTGGTGACTTCCAGCAGCATGTCGATCTCGCGCTTGTGGGCGCGGCCGCCGGCCATGCGCGTCAGCACGCGCCACATCCAGCCGGTGCCCTCGCGGCACGGCGTGCACTGGCCGCAGCTTTCGTGCTTGTAGAAATAGGAGATGCGGGCGATCGCGCGGATCAGGTCGGTCGATTTGTCCATCACGATCACGGCGGCGGTGCCGAGGCCCGAGCGCAACTTGCCGAGGCTGTCGAAGTCCATCGGCGTATCGATGATCTGTTCGGCCGGCACCATGCGCACGGACGATCCGCCGGGGATCACCGCCTTCAGATTGTCCCAGCCGCCGCGAATACCGCCACAATGCTTCTCGATCAATTCGCGGAACGGAATGCCCATCGCCTCTTCGACGTTGCAGGGCCGTTCGACGTGACCGGAAATGCAGAACAGCTTGGTGCCGACATTGTTCGGCCGGCCGATGGCGGCGAACCACGCCGCGCCGCGCCGCAGAATGTCCGGCGCAACCGCAATCGACTCGACATTGTTGACGGTGGTCGGGCAGCCGAACAGGCCGACATTGGCCGGGAACGGCGGCTTCAGCCGCGGCTGTCCCTTTTTGCCTTCGAGGCTCTCCAGGAGCGCGGTCTCTTCGCCGCAGATATAAGCGCCGGCGCCGTGCGCAACGTAGAGGTCGAACGGCCAGCCGTTGACGTTGTCCTTGCCGATCAACTTGGCCTCGTAGGCCTGGTCGACCGCGGCCTGCAGATGCTCGCGCTCGCGGATGAACTCGCCGCGGACATAGATGTAGCAGGCATGCGCGCCCATCGCGAAGCTCGCGAGTAGGCAACCCTCGACCAGGAGATGCGGATCGTGCCGCATGATCTCGCGGTCCTTGCAGGTGCCGGGCTCGGACTCGTCGGCGTTGACCACGAGATAGCTCGGGCGTCCGTCCTTGGACTCCTTCGGCATGAACGACCACTTCATGCCGGTCGGGAATCCGGCTCCGCCACGCCCGCGCAGGCCTGACGCCTTCATCTCGTTGATGATCCAGTCGCGGCCCTTGTCGATGATCGCCTTGGTGCCATCCCAGGCGCCGCGGCGGCGCGCACCCTCGAGGCCCCAATCATGCAGGCCGTAGAGGTTCTTGAAGATGCGATCCTTGTCCTCGAGCATCAGGTCATTTCCTTCAGCGTGGTCGGTCCGCCGACGGGCGCGGAAAATTGACGGTCAATCTGCGGGCCCGGCTTCGGCGGATTGCCAGAAGCAAAACCGTCCAGCACCTTGCCAAAACTTTCCTTGGTCAGGTCCTCGTAGGTGTCCTTCCAGATCAGCACCATCGGCGCGTTCACGCAGGCCCCTAAACACTCGACCTCTTCCCAGGAAAAATTGCCGTCCTTCGATAGCTGGAAAGGATCGTGGTGGATCCGGCTCTGGCAGACGTCAATGAGGTCCGCGGCCCCGCGCAAGCGGCACGGCGTGGTGCCGCAGACCTGGACATGCGCCTTCTTGCCGACGGGCTGGAGCTGGAACATCGTGTAGAAGGTCGCTACTTCCAGCACGCGGATGTAGGGCATGTGAAGCAGATCGGCGACCGCGCGGATCGCAACTTCCGACACCCATCCCTCATGCTGTTCCTGAACGCGCCACAGGATCGCAATCACGGCCGACGCCTGACGGCCTTCCGGGTATTGGGCGATCTGCTTCTTTGCCCACTCCAGGTTTTCCGGCGTGAACTCGAAACTCGCGGGCTGAACTTCCTTGGGCGCAAGGCGACGAACGGACATGGTGCTCAGTCTCTCATTGCATTCGGCGCGAGGTGCTGGCGTTCAGGGCGTTGATCCGCTCCTGCCAGAACGCACTGGACGTGCCGAAGACGTTATAGCCGACGTGGGTTGAAACCTTGATCCGGTCGAGGATCGAAAGCTCGCTCACGGTTTCAAGACGATTCGAACAGGGATCGTAGACGATGAGCTTGAGCGGCGTCTGCTCGAGGATGTAGCGCGACACGGTGTGATCGGGATCGTTGCCGTGCTCTTCGCACATGATCACGCTGTCGCCCGCGAGCAATTTCTTGCCGCCCTTGATGGCGTCGATCTCGACGCCCTCGACATCGAGCTTGATGAGGTATTTGCCGCCGGGAGCGATCTTGCCGTCGTCCAGCAGGTCATCGAGCGCCAGGACAGGCACTTCCTCTCCGCCGCCATTCGCGCCGCTGGCGATGCTGAACGCCTCGTGCTTGGTCCCGGACAGCCGCGCCGTGCCCTTGGCAGCGCCAATGGCGCATTTCATCGTCTCGAAGCGATTGCCGTTGATGTATGCGTTATTGGCGAGCTTGGCAAAATTATCCGACGACGGTTCGATCGCAATCGCCCGGTGCGGGCCGAATGGCCTGCTCGTCACCAGCACCGACCAGTAGCCGTAATTGGCGCCGCAATCGAGCAGCGTGTAATCGACATCGCTCGAATGGCGGAACAGCAATTCCAGCTCGTCTTCGTAATGGTACGTGCGATCGAGCAGTTTGCTCCAGTAGCCGTCGCCATAGGGAAACTCGAACGTCGCATCCTCGTTGAGCTTGATCGCGATGTTGCGTGAAGGCAGCGCCTTGCGCAGCAGATTCGCGCAGCCGATGTAGCCGCGGTGCGAGAAATGCGACGATACTTTCGCTCCCGTCGCCAGCGCCAACGCAGCCGTCCGCTCCCACAGGTTGGCCCCTTCCAGGGCCCCCGAGGCGCGGTCAAACTGGATGGGCGGTGGGGCGATCACCGATCGACCTCTCCGAACACGATGTCGAGCGAGCCCAGGATGGCGGAGACGTCGGCAAGCAGATGGCCGCGGCAGATGAAATCCATCGCCTGCAAATGCGCAAACCCCGGCGCGCGGATCTTGCACTTGTAAGGTTTATTGGAGCCGTCGGCGACGAGGTAGACGCCGAACTCGCCCTTGGGCGCTTCGACCGCCGCATAGACTTCGCCGGCCGGCACGTGGAAGCCTTCGGTGTAGAGTTTGAAGTGATGGATCAGCGCTTCCATCGAGCGCTTCATCTCGCCACGGCGTGGCGGGAAGATCTTGTGGTCCTGGACCGCGACCGGCCCCTGCCCGTCGGCTGCGCGCAGCTTCGCGATGCACTGCTTCATGATCTTGACCGACTGCCTCATCTCTTCCATGCGGATGCAGTAGCGGTCGTAGCAGTCGCCGTTCTTGCCGATCGGAATATCGAAATCCATCTCGGCGTAGCATTCGTAAGGTTGCGCCTTGCGCAGGTCCCAGGCCGCGCCGGAGCCGCGCACCATGACGCCCGAAAAGCCCCACTCCCAGGCCTGTTGCAGCGTCACCACGCCGATATCGACGTTGCGCTGCTTGAAGATGCGGTTGCCGGTGAGCAATGTCTCGAGATCGTCCACGACGGTCAGGAACGGATCGCACCACACATCGATATCGTCGATCAGCTTCAGCGGCAGGTCCTGATGCACGCCGCCAATGCGGAAATACGCCGCATGCATGCGCGAGCCCGAGGCGCGCTCGTAGAATACCATCAGCTTCTCGCGCTCCTCAAAGCCCCACAGCGGCGGGGTGAGCGCGCCGACGTCCATCGCTTGCGTGGTCACGTTGAGAAGATGCGACAGGATGCGTCCGATTTCGCAGTAGAGCACGCGGATCAGCTGGCCACGGCGCGGCACCTCGATGCCGAGCAGTTTTTCGGCCGCGAGACAGAACGCGTGTTCCTGGTTCATCGGCGCGACGTAGTCGAGCCGGTCGAAATACGGAATCGCCTGAAGGTAGGTCTTCTGCTCGATCAGCTTCTCGGTGCCGCGATGAAGCAACCCGATATGGGGATCGACGCGGGCAACAATCTCGCCATCCAGTTCCAGCACCAGACGCAGCACGCCGTGTGCGGCCGGATGCTGGGGGCCGAAATTGATCGTGAAATTGCGTAAGGCTGGGCTTTGTTCGTTCATGGCTTGGGCTCCGCCTTCGCCTTTTCATCGCCCGGCAGGGGATAATCCGCTCCCTCCCACGGCGACATGAAATCGAATTTCCGGAATTCCTGGTTGAGCCGGACCGGCTCGTAGAGCACCCGCTTCTCCTGGTCGTCGTAACGCACCTCGACGAAGCCGGTGAGCGGGAAATCCTTGCGCAGGGGATGGCCGTCGAAACCGTAATCGGTCAGCAGCCGCCGCATGTCCGGGTGTCCGACAAAGATCACGCCATAGAGGTCGTAGGTTTCGCGTTCGAACCAGTCGGAGCCTGGAAACACGTCGATGATCGATGGCACCTGCGTGGTCTCGTCCGCTTCGCCGCGCAAACGAATGCGCGCATTCAGCGTCGGCGACAGCAGATGATAGACCACGTCAAACCGTTTCTCGCGGCCGGGATAGTCGACCGCCGTCACGTCGGTCAGGTTGACGAAGCGGCAGGCCGCATCGTCCCTCAAATACCGAACGACATCGACGATGCGTTCGACCTTCACATCCACGGTGAGCTGGTTGAACGCCACCGAGTGGCCCGTTGCCGCACCGGCCAGCGCGCCAACGATCGTCTGCCCCAGAGCGTCAAGCCTGCCGTCGTCCATGACCCAAAAACCTTAGCGTTCGATGGTTCCGGTGCGCCGGATCTTCTTCTGCAACAGCAGAACGCCGTAGAGCAGCGCTTCCGCCGTGGGCGGACAGCCGGGCACATAGATGTCGATGGGCACGATGCGGTCGCAGCCGCGCACCACCGAGTAGGAGTAGTGGTAGTAACCGCCGCCGTTGGCGCACGATCCCATCGAGATCACGTAGCGCGGCTCCGGCATCTGGTCGTAGACCTTGCGCAACGCCGGCGCCATCTTGTTGGTCAGCGTACCGGCCACGATCATCACGTCGGATTGCCGGGGCGAGGCGCGCGGCGCAAAACCGAAGCGCTCGACATCATAGCGCGGCATCGACACCTGCATCATCTCGACCGCGCAACATGCAAGGCCAAACGTCATCCACATCAGCGAACCCGTGCGCGCCCAGGTGATGAGGTCGTCGGTGGCGGCGACGAAGAAGCCCTTGTCGGAGAGCTCGTGATTGATCTCCAGGAAATACGGGTCGTTGGCGCCGACCGGCCTTCCGGTTGCGGGATCAATGATGCCGGTCGCGGCGGGAGCCGCCGCCGGCGCAAACCCTGGCTTGGCGGGAGCGGGACTCAATCCCATTCGAGTGCGCCTTTCTTCCATTCATAGGCAAAGCCGACCGTGAGCACGGCCAGAAACACAAACATGGACCAGAATCCGGTCGCGCCCAGTTTTCCAAACGCCACCGCCCAGGGAAACAGGAAGGCCACTTCCAGGTCGAAGATGATGAAGAGAATGGCGACCAGGTAGAAGCGGACGTCGAACTTCATGCGCGCGTCATCGAAGGCATTGAAGCCGCATTCATAGGCCGACAGCTTTTCCGGATCGGGCTGCTGGAAGGCCACCACGAACGGCGCGATCAGCAGCACCAGACCGATCAGACCAGCGACGGCGACAAAGACCACCAATGGAAGGTAATTCTGCAAGATGCCGGTCATCGGGAGGGTCCTTTTACCGCGGCGGTGGAGGGGCCGCAGATTCGTAAGGATTAGAATTGTTCCGAGGCTTAGCGCAGCGCACCAAGGGGCGCAAGACAAGCTATCTTGACGCCCTTTCCCGCCCTGCGGCGCGTGGAAAACTACCCTCGCGCCCGCCCGTCGCCACACGAATTGCGAGGTCCCAAATTCCCGGAAGCGCGGCCGGGCCGGCCAGCGGTTTCGGCGCTCAAAGGCGGGAATGAAACCATTTTGCGGAGTCGACGAAACCAGCCGGAAACAATTGCAGGGTACATCGGGAACCAACAGACGGCGCCAAAGACGCCTGGAGGCTCTCATGAACCACTCGATCCACTCCGCGGACCGTGCGACCCACCTGAAAATCGTGGTGATGGCGCTGGTGGCGGGAATCGCGGTTGCAGGCTTTGCCCTGTCAGCCCATGTGAGCTCCGACTACGCCCAGACCGCTCGAGTCCTGAAAGCCGGCAAGCCGGTCGTCCTGACCAGCTCGGATACATCAATCGTTCGCTAACCTCGTCCCCCCCGAGGACCTCGTCCCCCAACGAGGATGTGAAAGGGCCGCTTCCCCCAGCGGCCCTTTTGCCTTTTGGGCCAGAGCTCGGCCACCGCCCGGAAAGCGCCGCGTCCGCTTGGCTAGCTGGTGCGAAACGTCTGGACAAATTGGAAGCAGAGCGGCCGGTGGCTCTGGGACAAAGGCGAAGTTCCGGCTAGCTGGAAAGCTGGATCAACGAAACGGCCTATCGTCAGGTCACTGGATTCGTTGTTCAAAAATGGCGCGAGAGACGGGACTCGAACCCGCGGCCTCCGCCGTGACAGGGCGGCGCTCTAACCAACTGAGCTACTCCCGCGGATGCTGCAATCCAGAGAGGATCGGTCCGCACGGGGCAGGAATTAAAGGGGAGCCTCTCTTTAGTCAAGGATGTTGCAAATCCCCCTCACCCACAGGGTTTTTTGCGATATCGATGCAAAAAACCGCCTGTTTTTCGGTCAAACGGCGTAGGCCGCCGAAGCTCGAATCGTTTAAGGCCTGCCACACTTGGTTTCTTGAAATCCGAAAACAACGAGGAGGGCCAAACATGGCGAAGAAGGCAGCAACCGCCGCCACTATCACGCTGAAGCACCTCGCGGCAGGCCATCCTGACCGATCTGGTGGACCGGATCGCCAGGCATCTCAAGAAGGGCGAGCGCATCCGCATCGTCGGCCTTGGCATTCTCCAGGTCCGCAAGCGCGCTGCCCGCATGGGCCGTAATCCCGCCACCGGCGAGCCGATCCAGATCAAGGCCAGCAAGAAGGTTGCCTTCCGTGCCGCCAAGGAGCTGAAGGAATCTGTCTGACAAAAGCCGGCCTAAGCCGCTGGTTTTTAAGCCAATTGGTGTCATTCCGGCGAGGTAGAGACTACCCCAAAGGGGCGTTTTCTGTTACTCGCGGTTGCATGACCGCAGGCGCCCCCCTCAACTTCACCCACACCGTAACCGAGCGCTTCCTGCGCTATGTCGTGATCGACACCCAGTCCGATCCGGCGTCACCGACCTGCCCCTCGACGGAAAAGCAGAAAGATCTGGGCCGGCTGCTTGCGATGGAATTGCGCGACATCGGGCTTCCCGATGCCCATCTCGACGAGCATGGCTACGTCTACGCCACGCTGCCGGCGACGAGCGAAAAGCAGGTGCCGGTGATTTGCTTCTGCTCGCATATGGACACGTCGCCGGACTGCTCCGGCGCCAACGTGAAGCCCCAGATCGTCCGCAATTACCAGGGCGGCGACATCGTGCTCAAGGCCGATCCCTCGCAGGTGATCCGCTTCAATGAGCACCCGGCGCTCGCCAGCCAGATCGGCCATGACATCGTCACGACCGACGGCACCACCCTCCTTGGGGCTGACAACAAGGCCGGCGTCGCCGAGATCATGGACGCGGTGCACTTCCTGAAGAACAATCCGCAGATCAAGCACGGCACGATCAAGATCCTGTTCACGCCGGACGAAGAGATCGGCCGCGGCGTCGACAAGGCCGATCTGAAGAAGCTTGGCGCTGCGTTCGCCTATACGATCGACGGCGAAAGCGCCGGCCAGATCGAGGACGAAACCTTCTCGGCGGATGCGGCCACGATCGTGATCGAAGGGGTTTCCGCCCATCCGGGCTTTGCCAAGGGCAAGATGGAGCACGCGATCAAGATCGCGGCCACGATCGTCGAGCGGCTGCCGAAAAACCAGTCGCCCGAGACCACCGAAGGCCGGCAGGGATTTCTGCATCCCATCGCCATCGGCGGCACGCTGGAGACGGCGACGCTTGGCCTGATCGTGCGCGACTTCACCGAACAGGGCCTGCGCGAAAAGGAAGCGCTGCTGGAGACAGTCATCCAGGGCGTTATGAAGAACTATCCACGATCGACCTATCGGCTCGAGATCAAACCGCAATACCGCAACATGAAAGAGGTGATCGATCGTCACCCGGAGATCGTCGACTACGCGGTCGAGGCGGTCCGGCGCACGGGGCTTACCCCGGTGAAGACGTCGATCCGTGGCGGCACGGACGGTTCGCGCCTGTCGTTCATGGGGCTACCCTGCCCCAACATCTTTGCCGGCGAACACGCCTTCCACTCGCGGCTCGAATGGGTCAGCCGCCAGGACATGGAAAAGGCCGTGCAGACCATCGTTCATCTCGCGATGATCTGGGAGGAACGGGCCTAGGTTTTCAGACTTTAGCCGTCACGATCCAGATGGCGGCATCGAGCAGGACCGTCTGTCCTTTCACGAGGGGCCGCAGCGCTTCACGAATCGCCTGCGTGGCGGCGGCAACGGTTTCCGGCGGATGATCGGTCAGGGCGCGCGCCGCCGGTCCGATTTCAGTCGCGCTCCTGACCGCGGCCTCCAGCCCGCCCCCGATTGCAACGTCGAGCGCCAGATCGACCGGCTCCATCGCGACTTCCGAAAATCCGGCGGCGCCAAGAATGCGCTTCACGCGCTCCTCGGAAGCAAATGCGAACGGGCCGGGTTCTTCTGGTCCGACCTGCGGCATCTTCGGAACGTGCTGATAAACGGCCTGTAGCGGCACCATGAAGAACGGATTTGATCGCGCCTCCCGCCAGCAGGCGAAAGCCAATCGTCCCGTTCGCCGCATCGCCTTGCGCAAGTTGGCAAAGGACAATGCGGGATCGGCAAAGAACATGACGCCGAAGCGCGAGGCGAGCAGATCGAAACTCTCCGGCACAAACGGATGGATGGTCGCATCGGCAAGCGCGAATTCGACCGGGCTGCCCGGCGGTGTGACCTCCCGTGCCACCGCCAGCATCGGCGCAGAGATATCGATGCCCATGACATGCCCGCTTGCGCCTACGGCTTTTGCGAAGGCAAAGGTGGTCGATCCGCTGCCGCAGCCGACATCGAGCACCCGCTCGCCGCTCCTGATCTTTGCCCGCTCGATAATGAGGTCGGCGATCGGCTGAAGCAGGATGTCCTGCACCGGCTGACGCTGGGCCCATCGCAGGCCGCCCGCGCCGTTCCAGTAAGCAATTTGGTCGGCGTTCTGATCGTGTCCGGTGGGCGCTTCCATGTCCTGAACTCACTGTCATCTAGTGGAGTGGATTCGATCCAAATGTTAGGATCGGACCACTCGCCGAACTTGTCATCGAAATAGCATAAAAATAGCCTGCAACGCAGCCCTCATATTCTCGCGCACGGCAGGTCCACGGTGATGACGGAATTTTTAATCCCGCACCATCGGCAAAGCGGATTGAATGTGCTGTGACATCGAGGCTGGCACCGAGCTTGCACCCCGCTTGTACCGATGGAACGCAACACCTCTCGCACCGTGACCGCCGCACCGAAAGTTGAAACAATGATCGTCCGGCTGGTGGCCATCGCATTCCTGATCACGCTGATCCCCTCGCGGGGCAAGGCGGATGATCTCGACAAGAGCGGCTACACGCTTTTCGATCCGACGCCCGAAGACCTGCTGCGAAAATTTGCGCCCGACCGGCCAACCAAGGGTTTCTCGGTTCGCACGATCGACGCCGGACACTTCGAGATCGAAACCGACCTCGCCAATACCACGATTTCAAATTCAAATGGCACGACGCGCAGCTTTCAGACGCTCGACCCAACCCTGAAACTTGGCCTGACCAACTGGATGGATCTCGAGGTCCAGTTCAACGGGCTGCAATACACGGAATCGTTTGACGGAACGTCGCCGTTCAATTTCCTGAACGCGACCGGATTTGGCGACGTTTTCCTGCGGAGCAAGATCAACCTGTTCGGCAACGACAGCGGCCCGATGGGATTTGCCTTGATTCCCTACGTCAAGCTGCCGTCCTCATCCAACCCGCTTATCAGCAACGGCGCGGTCGAGGGCGGCCTGATCGCGCCGCTTGCGCTTCGGCCCAACGATTTCATCATCACCCTGATGACGGAAGTCGACGACCTGAAAAGCGCTGTTGGCAACAACCGCTACGCCAATTTCGTCAACCTCGTCAGCGTCAGCCATGCCGTGCCCGGAGCCGACGGCATCAACGCCATGGTCGAACTCTATTCGTCCGTCGGAACCGATCCGGCCACGGCGCCGGTCTATACGCTCGACTTCGGCATGAATTTTCGCCTGAGCCAGCACGTCATTCTCGACGTCGGCCTCAATCTTGGCCTCAACAGCGCGGCGCCCAAGGCTCAGGTCTACACCGGCATATCGGCCCGGTTCTGAGCGTTAATGCGCGCTCGCTTTTGCCCGGTCCGCGAAGCGCACCGCGGTTCCACCCGCGCACTTTCCTGAAACTTCATCTGCTCTTTTTCGCCAGTCGAGCGTTGTCTCGGACGGAGGCTCGGGGACCACTGCAGGAGAAGAGCGATGCGACCATTTCCTCTGATCGCGATCATGATTTTGGGCATCGCGACGGCCCAGGCTCAGACCGCATCCACGACCGGAACCGGTTCCGATCCGCTCAGCGTGCCGACACAGCCGTTGCCTTCGGGCTCCTCAGCCGGCTTCGGCGCATCCGCGGCTACATCAGACCGCGCGGGCGCGTCGAGCATCAGCGCGTCTTCGTCGAACACGTCCCAGGTGCCGTTACAGCTGCCAGGCGAGACACCGAACACCTCGACCCAGTCGGCAACTTCCACTGCTGCGGCGGCAAGCCATGCGGCCTCCTCTTCCACTGTCTGCCCGCCGTCGGTCCCCACCTCGGATGGCGGTTCAGCCAACATCACGGAGATGGTAGGCGGGTCGCTCAGCGGGTGCTGAGGCTGACGCGCCTTCAGCGCGGGATGGCAGCGCCAACCCTAGTGTGGCGGATCAGAAGTCCGCATCATTTTTGCCGCGAACTCGCCATGCGGACTTCGGAGCCAAAGCCACACTAGATCAATGGGTTTGCTAGTGTCCTTTCGATTCCGAAGTTCGAAACGTGGCTCCGAAAAATAGTACGAACTTCGGAATCGGGACACTAGCCGATGCGGATATAATCGGCGCCGTTATCCGCAGTGCAATCCTTCGAGGAGGGCCACTTGCATTTCCGGGCTTCGATCGTGCTGGCGCTCGCCCTGCTTTCAGCCGCCCCGGCCGGCGCCGGCGGCGACCTCGCGTCAGCCTACCGCATCATCGCCGGCAAGGAGTTCGTCGATCTCACGCACAGCTTCGGACCGACCACACCGGTGTGGTCGGGATTCGGCCAGGCCAGTTTCACGCCGGCCTCCGATCCGAAAACCAGAAGACCCTACACCTTCAAGGAAGACGGCTTCCGCACGACCACCTACGACATGGTCGGGCAATACGGCACGCATGTCGATCCACCGGCGCATTTCGCGGAAGGCGGCATCACCATGGACAAGATCCCGCTCAAGCAGATGATCCTGCCGCTGATCGTGCTCGACAACACGCCGTATCAGAAACGAGACGAGACCCACGCGTTTTCGGTCGCTGACCTCAAGGCGTGGGAAACCCGACACGGGAAAGTGCCGAAGGGATCGTTCGTCGCGCTGCGTACCGACATGTACAAGGATTGGGACAAGGATCCCGAGCGGTTCAAACGCGCGCCGTTCCCGGCCTGGGCCTTCGAGACCATCAAGTTCCTCTACGAAGAGCGCGGCGTTGTGGCGACCGGTCACGAAGCCATGGATACCGACACCACCGACAAGATGGATTCGGAAACCTACATCCTCACGCACGGCCACTATCAGATCGAAGTTATGGCCAATCTGGACAAGGTGCCGCCAAGGGACGCGCTGATTGTCGTGACCTGGCCGAAGGTGCGTGAAGGCCTCGGCTTTCCGGCGCGCGCGTTCGCGATCCTGCCGTGACAAAACACTTGCGTGAGACGTCACCGCGCAGATCGAAGCGCAACGAATTGATCGACTACGATTTGTTAGGAATTGCGCCGCGCTGATTTGCTCGATTCCGATTCGTTCTTTGAGAACATAATGGAGTCAGAGCGCGAACAATCGGACGACGTCGCTTCGCTTTCGAGCTGTTCGCATGAAAAAGCCCCGAACGATGTCGGGGCTATTCAACTCAATCAGGTAAGGAGCGCCGACATGATCGTTGACGCCTGGCGTCGCGCGCATGACGGCTGCAACGACGTTGGCAATCTCTTCGGCGTTAAGGAGTTACCAGCCGTAATGGTATGGCGCGTAATCGCGATGCCAATATGGATTGTAGTGGCCCGCGTAGTAGCGCGGATACGGAAAGAGTCCGTAGACGTTCGATGCCGCGTCAAGTTCATAGGCGTATTCAGCGGGAGAGTAGCCTTCAATATAATGGCCCCAATGCCACCTTCCCCAGCGGTAGCGGACCTCAACCTTATTGGCGTTCTCGGTCGAAGACTTTGCAACCAATGGGCTCGGCATCAGCGGAGCGCTCCGACCGGGCATTGGACACGCCAGCACCATGAAGCTGACGACCGAAAGCGTGGCAGCAACTTTTAGTATATTGAAAATCCTCTGTTTAAATCTCCTCCGCAGCCCGCGCTTTTACCGGCGCGGCCTTCTTCCACCTTTTGCAAACAGCAAATCTTCCCATTAGGATGAAAGACAATCGGATCGCGGGGAGTTAACTGCGGCCTGAAGGGGCCGGTGGCGCCGGGGGCCGGCTCGTTGCGGGGTCGCAAGTCGATCAGGTCCGGAGAAGCGACTGCACCAAAATGCCGGGCACTTGAAAAAATGGTGGGCGGCTACGGATTCGAACCGCAGACCCTCTCGGTGTAAACGAGATGCTCTAACCAGCTGAGCTAGCCGCCCATTGGAGGGTGTTTAGCCTCGCGGCCCCTCTCAGCGCAAGGTCCGATACGGTCGCACTTCCCACGCCCAGGCAAAAAAACGGCGCCTAAAAAGGCGCCGTTTTCATTGATCTGCTTAACGACTTAACGACCTAGTGGGCGGTCAGACCACCGGAGGCTTCGTCGCCCGCGTCCGGCGTTACCGGCACCTTGGCGGAGTCTTCCTCCCAGACGATCGGCACGGGCGTCCGCACCAGAGCCTTGGAGACGACTTCGTCGAGGCGAGCGACCGGGATGATGTTCATCCCGCCCTTGATCGCATCGGAAATCTCCGTGAGATCCTTGGCGTTGTCTTCCGGGATCAGCACCGTCTTGATGCCGCCACGCGCGGCCGCCAACAGCTTCTCCTTCAGACCACCGATCGGAAGCACCCTGCCCCGCAGCGTGATCTCGCCGGTCATGGCGACATCGTGCCGGACCGGAATCCCCGTCATCACAGAGATGATGGCGGTCGCCATCGCAACACCCGCCGACGGTCCGTCCTTCGGGGTCGCCCCCTCCGGCACGTGAACGTGGATGTCGCGCCTGTCGAACAACGGCGGCTCGATGCCGAAGCCGACGGCCCGCGAACGGACAAACGATGCCGCCGCCGAAATCGACTCCTTCATCACGTCGCGCAGATTGCCCGTGACCGTCATCTTGCCCTTGCCGGGCATCATGACGCCTTCGATCGTGAGCAACTCGCCGCCGACATCGGTCCAGGCAAGGCCCGTAACGATGCCGACCTGATCGTCCTCGTCGATCTCGCCGTAACGATACTTCGGCACACCGAGGAACTCCTCGAGCGTCTTCTCGGTGATCTTGACCGACTTCTTCTTCGAGATCATCAGCTCCTTCACCGCCTTGCGGGCGAGTGTCGAAAGCTCACGCTCGAGATTACGCACGCCCGCTTCGCGGGTGTAGCGGCGGATCATCAAGAGCAACGCGTCGTCGTCGATCGACCATTCCTTGGTATCCAGACCGTGCTTGGAGATCGCGGTCGGGATCAGATGCTTGCGCGCGATCTCGACCTTCTCGTTCTCGGTGTAGCCGGCGATCCGGATGATCTCCATGCGGTCCATCAGGGGACCGGGAATATTGAGCGTATTCGCGGTCGTGATGAACATCACGTTGGAGAGGTCGTAATCGACTTCCAGATAGTGGTCGTTGAACGTCGAGTTCTGCTCAGGGTCCAGCACCTCGAGCAAGGCCGACGACGGATCGCCACGGAAGTCGGCGCCCATCTTGTCGATCTCGTCGAGCAGGAACAGCGGGTTCGAGGTCTTCGCCTTGCGCATCGACTGGATAATCTTGCCCGGCATCGACCCGATATAGGTCCGCCGGTGGCCGCGGATTTCGGCCTCATCCCGCACGCCGCCGAGCGACACGCGAACGAACTCGCGCCCCGTGGCTTTCGCGATCGACTTGCCAAGCGAGGTCTTGCCGACGCCGGGAGGCCCGACGAGGCACAGGATCGGTCCGGTCAACTTGTTGGCGCGCGACTGCACGGCGAGGTACTCGA
Source organism: Bradyrhizobium erythrophlei (assembly GCF_900142985.1). NCBI lineage: Bacteria > Pseudomonadati > Pseudomonadota > Alphaproteobacteria > Hyphomicrobiales > Nitrobacteraceae > Bradyrhizobium > Bradyrhizobium erythrophlei. Next base: position 6,545,125 of record NZ_LT670849.1, on the reverse strand, counting down.
CGATGCGGTCCTTGACCTTCTCAAGCCCATAGTGATCGCTGTCCAGCACCTCTTGTGCGGCCACGAGGTCCTTCTTGACCTTCGACTTCTTGTTCCACGGAATCGACAGCAGCCAGTCGAGGTAGTTGCGCACGACGGTCGCTTCCGCGGACATCGGCGACATCTGACGCAGCTTCTTCAGTTCGTGTTGCGCCTTTTCCCGCGCTTCCTTGGAAAGCTTGGTCTTGTTGATCTTCTCTTCGAGATCGGCGAGTTCGTCCCGGCCCTCGTCATCGCCGAGTTCCTTCTGAATCGCCTTCATCTGCTCGTTGAGATAGTACTCGCGCTGGGTCTTCTCCATCTGGCGCTTGACGCGCGAGCGGATGCGCTTCTCGACCTGGAGCACGGAGATCTCGCTCTCCATCAGGCCGAGCACCTTCTCGAGCCGCGCGGTCACCGACAGCGTCTCCAGGATCGCCTGACGGTCGGCGATCTTCACGGCCAGATGCGAAGCCACGGTATCGCCGAGCTTGGCGAAATCGGTGATCGCCTGCACGACGCCGACGACCTCGGCGGAAATCTTCTTGTTGAGCTTCACGTAGCTCTCGAAATCCGACACCACCGAACGCGCAAGCGCTTCCGCTTCGACGGAGGTCGCATCTGTATCGGCGAGCGCAACCGCAGTCGCTTCGTAGTACTCGGTGCGATCGGTATATTTCTCGACGCGCGCGCGTTCGAGGCCCTCGACCAGAACCTTGACGGTGCCGTCAGGCAATTTCAGGAGCTGGAGGACGCTTGCAAGCGTACCGGTCTCGTAGATCGCGTCGGGCGCCGGATCATCGTCGGACGCATTCTTCTGCGTCGCCAGCATGATCAGCGCATCGTTCTTCATCACCTCTTCAAGCGCGCGGATCGACTTCTCGCGGCCGACGAACAGCGGCACGATCATGTGCGGGAAAACGACGATGTCGCGCAGCGGCAGCACGGGATAGGCGTGGCTTTCGCCGTGAACGATAGATGGCCGGGGTTTAGGGGTGGTCATGGCCTTTATCCTTTTGTTGTGCCCCCTTGCACGCCATCCGCATCATGCGCAACGGCAACAAGGTGCCAGATATTCCGGAAGAGGTTAAGGCCCACAAAGCCGTCTGTTCCGGTTTCCTGTCGGAGCGAATCTTTGAGCTGATTTCACGCCGCCAATGACATTAGGTGGCTATCGGTGGCAGGGGTGTCAAGTCGCAGGAAAGCCCTGTCCCGCAGGGCTGAACGCGGCACTCAGGTTGAGCTCAGGCGGCCGCCGAAAGGCTCGGCAGCCGCGTCAAATACGCCAGTAAAATGGCCCAAAACCTCAGGCGCTGGCGCTGCTCTCGACCGCGCGGTCGGAACGATCGGCGTAGATGTAGAGCGGACGCGCCGTTCCTTCCACAACTTCGCGCGAGATCACGACTTCTTCCACACCCTCAAGGCCCGGAAGGTCGAACATCGTCTCGAGCAGGATGCTCTCGAGAATGGAACGCAGGCCACGCGCGCCGGTCTTGCGTTCGATCGCCTTGCGGGCGACCGCGCCAAGCGCCTCGTCGGCGAAAGTCAGCTCGATATTCTCCATCTCGAACAGCCGCTGATACTGCTTGACCAGCGCGTTCTTCGGATCGGTGAGGATCTTCTTCAGCGAAGCCTCGTCCAGGTCCTCAAGCGTGGCGACGACCGGTAGACGGCCGACGAATTCGGGGATCAAGCCGTATTTCAGCAGATCTTCAGGTTCGACGTGGCGGAAGATCTCGCCGGTCCGCCGATCTTCCGGCGCCAGCACCTGCGCGCCGAAACCGATCGAGGTCGAACGGCCGCGCGCCGAGATGATCTTCTCGAGGCCCGAGAAAGCGCCGCCGCAGATGAACAGGATGTTGGTGGTGTCGACCTGAAGGAATTCCTGCTGCGGATGCTTGCGGCCGCCCTGCGGGGGAACCGAAGCCACGGTTCCTTCCATGATCTTCAACAGCGCCTGCTGCACGCCCTCGCCCGACACATCGCGGGTGATCGAGGGATTGTCGGACTTCCGGCTGATCTTGTCGATTTCGTCGATGTAGACGATGCCGCGCTGGGCCCGCTCGACATTGTAGTCGGCCGACTGCAACAGCTTCAGGATGATGTTCTCGACGTCCTCGCCGACATACCCGGCTTCGGTCAGCGTCGTCGCATCGGCCATCGTGAAGGGCACGTCGAGAATGCGGGCGAGCGTCTGCGCGAGCAGCGTCTTGCCCGAACCGGTCGGACCGATCAGCAGGATGTTCGACTTCGCCAGCTCAACGTCATTGTGCTTGGTCTGATGATTGAGGCGCTTGTAGTGATTGTGGACGGCGACCGAGAGCACCTTCTTGGCATGGCTCTGGCCGATCACGTAGTCGTCCAGCACCTTGCAGATTTCCTTCGGCGTCGGAATCCCGTCGCGCGACTTCACCAGCGAGGATTTGTTTTCCTCGCGAATGATGTCCATGCAAAGCTCGACGCATTCGTCGCAGATGAAGACGGTGGGACCGGCGATCAGCTTGCGAACTTCGTGCTGGCTCTTGCCGCAGAACGAGCAATACAGCGTGTTCTTCGAGTCGCTGGCGCCAACCTTACTCATTCCTATCTCCGTCCGCAGTTCGATCCAGCACGCTCGCCCTCATTCCGGACGTTGCCGGCCTCGACTTTTGAAAGTCCAAAAATCGTAGATAGAGCAAAATTCGTACCAAAAAAGACCCTATTCCCAAGACGCTGCTAGAATCGCAGCAAACTCGAATCCCATGCAAGCATACCCTGAGCGACCTAGCCAACCATGCTCGCACCCGACTATCAAGAATTCGCTAATCGGCGGGTCGCTGGATATCCGTGACAATACCGTGATTTGCACATCCACCCATGAGTTAACGGCCGAAATCGGCGAAACGTTGCGCGATTGTCACGCCGAACGGCCGGGACGAAAGCGGAACTTTCGCCCCAAACGGGGCCAAAAAGGACCGCTTCGGGACCATTTCCGGACAGCCAGCAACCGTTAACGCAAGTTGAACGAAATAAGCCGGATCAGGTTGCCTTTAGGGCGGCAGGATCCTCGGCGCGCTTGTCGATCACCTTGTCGACCAGACCGAACGCCTTGGCGTCGTCGGCGGTGAGGAACTTGTCGCGCTCCAGCGCGTCCTCGATCGCTTTGTAGGTCTGGCCGGTGTGCTTGACGTAGATTTCGTTGAGCCGCTTCTTCAGGTTCAGGATTTCCTGGGCGTGCAGCATGATGTCGGTGGCCTGGCCCTGAAATCCGCCGGAAGGCTGATGCACCATGATGCGCGAATTGGGCAGCGAGAAACGCATGTCCTTTTCGCCGGCGGCAAGCAGCAGCGAGCCCATCGAGGCAGCCTGGCCCGTGCACAGCGTCGAGACCGGCGGACGGATGAATTGCATCGTGTCGTAGATCGCGAGCCCCGAGGTCACCACGCCACCCGGCGAGTTGATGTACATCGAGATTTCCTTCTTCGGATTCTCGGCCTCGAGGAACAGGAGCTGCGCCACGGTCAGCGTCGACATGCCGTCTTCAACCGGGCCAGTGACGAAGATGATCCGTTCTTTGAGAAGGCGCGAGAAGATGTCGTAGGCCCGCTCGCCACGGTTGGTCTGCTCGACCACCATCGGCACGAGGTTCATGTAGGTTTCAACGGGATCGCGCATTAGTCACCCAAAGGTTGGCAGAAACGAACATCCACCGAACGGACGATATGAATTCAAATCGGCGGGTTGGGCGTTTCGTGATGCAGGACGTGGCTTGGACAGGTTCACAGATAGGCTTCTGTTCTCCCGCCACAAGCCCATATTTTCCCCGGCCACACGGCCGGTAACTGAGAAGCTCAGCCGAAGCAGTTGAAGCTGATTCTGGCGGCGAGGAACAGCCGCCAGCCAACCTCTTGAAGGCCTTTTGCGCCTCAACGTTAACGCAGCACTTACAAGCAGTTAAGCGGCGTTCTTCTCGGCTTCATCGTCCTTGTAAAGCTCTTCACGCGAAACCTTCTTCTCGGTCACGTTGGCAAGCTCGAGGATGAAGTCGACGACCTTGTCTTCATAGATCGGTGCGCGAAGCTGGGCGAGCGCATTGGCGTTGTTGCGATAGAAGTCCCAGACCTCCTTTTCGCGGCCCGGCATCTGGCGCGCACGTTCGATCACCGCGCGGCCAACTTCGTCATCGGTAACAGTGATCTTGTTCTTTTCGCCGATCTCGGAGAGCACCAGGCCTAGCCGAACGCGGCGGTCCGCGATCTTGCGGTATTCTTCCTTCGCCGCCTCTTCCGTCGTGTTTTCATCGGCAAAGGTCTTGCCGCCAGCTTCCATTTCCGACTTGACCGAGTTCCACATCAACTCGAACTCCTGGTCGACGAGCGACGGCGGCGCTTCGAAACGATGGGTCTCGTCGAGGCGGTCGAGCAGGATGCGCTTGACGCGCTGGCGCGTGGCGCCGGCGAATTCGGCGGCAATCCGCTCCCGCGCAGCGTCCTTCAGCTTGTCGAGCGATTCCAGGCCAAGCGTCTTGGCGAACTCGTCATCGATCGCAACATCCTGCGGCGCTTCGATCTGAGAGGCGGTGGTTTCGAACTCGGCAGCCTTGCCGGCGAGTTCCGTGTTGCCGTAGTTGGCCGGGAACGTGACCTTCAGCGTGCGGGTTTCGCCTGATGCAATACCCGTCAGTTGATCCTCGAAGCCGGGAATGAAGCTGTTGGAGCCGGTGACCACCGGGATGTTCTCGGCTGATCCGCCTTCGAACGCGACGCCGTCGATGGTGCCCTTGAACGAAACCGTGACGCGGTCGCCGCTGGCGGCCTTGGCACCCTCGCCCTTCGCAGCATAAGCGCGATTCTGGTCGGCGATGCGCTTGACGGCGTCATCGACCTCGGTGTCGGTCACATCGGCGACCGGCTTCTCGACCTTGAAGCTCTTGAAGTCGGCAAGCGTAATCGACGGCACGACCTCGATCGCAACGGTGTAGGTGAGATCGGACTTGCCCGCGAGCAGTTCCTCGACCTCTTTTTCTTCCGTCGGCATCGTGATCTTGGGTTCGGTCGCCAGGCGGAAACCGCGCTCGGTGAAGAGCTGCGAATTGGCGTCGCGGATCGTCTGGTCAATGGCTTCCGCCATCACCGAGCGGCCGTAGACCTTTTTCAGATGCGCAACCGGCACCTTGCCGGGACGGAAGCCGTTGAGGCGGACCTTGTCCTTGAGTTCCACCAGACGAGCGTCGGCCTTGGCATCGAGATCAGCCGCGGGAACGCTGATCTGAAACTCGTGCTTCAATCCTTCGGCGACCGTTTCCTTGACCTGCATGGCTCTAAATCTTCTCAAATTGAGGTCCGGCGACAACCGGACGGCTTGTTGTGGATGGCGCACGGCCTCACGCCTTGCGCTACTGGTTTCGGCGGTCTCCAAAACCCTTTGAAATTCTTGCCTTATTCCGTCGACCCTCGCGTCGGGGTCGCAAAGGCACCGGGCGACCGGCGGCCCATAGGCAACAGGCTGACGCTCGTAGCCCAATGACGGAACGAGATCAACAGTTCCCGAGAAGGAATGGGGTAAAAGCGGTCAAATCCGAATGGCACGTGGGAGACTTGGCGCGGGCGATGCGCGTCCTCGGATGCCGGGAGCGCTGGTGCGGGCGGAGGGACTCGAACCCCCACAACTTTCGTCACTGGAACCTAAATCCAGCGCGTCTACCAATTCCGCCACGCCCGCAAAGAGAAAGCATCAAATAGGGCCGCGACACCGCGGGCGGCGCGCTTATAACATGCGCTGTCCTGACACGACAAACGACGTCGACGCTGGACATATTGTGCGGAAAATGGTCCGCATCAACCGCCATGTCAGGGTCCAGGTCCGATCACTTTTTCTTCCGGCCGAACCGGCGCGCGGTGGCGGCGGGATTGGCGACCGCGGTCGTCCTGGGCACGGATGGCACGGCCTGCGCGCAACAGCCGCCGGCGCTCCGTTGCAAACCCGATTTCCTGGATTTGAAAGACGGACAGCCGGCCACGCCGATCTGGTCGCTGGGCCATCAGGCGCTTCGTTTCAAGCGCGGCGATCGTGCGGAGATCACATGTGCCAACGATCTGCCGGCGCCGGTCGCGCTCAACTGGCGCGGGATCGACGGCGCTGCGTCAGCCGAACCGCTGCTGGCGCGCCCGATCCTGAAATCGTCGGGCAGCGACGGATTTCAGCTTCAGCTGCGCCATGCCGGAACCTATCTGTGTGACGCGGCCTTGCTTGGCGACGGCGCAGCGCGGGCCATGCGCGCGTTGCCGCTGATCGTCGCCGAAAACGAACCGGTCACGGCCGATCGCGACGAAGTCGTTCTGATCGAAGGCTGGCGGCTGAAGCCGGACGGCTCGGCGCTCGCGCCCGGTCTTGATGCCGACGGCACCACGCCGGTTTACACCGTCAATGGGCAGCGAACGCACGACCTTTCAGTGCGCGCCCGCGAACGATTGCGGCTCCGATTCATCAATGCCCTGCCACGCAATGTGGTCGCCCTGAAGATCGAGCATCACAATGTGACGATCATGGCGCTCGATGGTCAGCCCGCCGAACCGTTTCTGGCGCGCAACGGCGCGTTTGCGCTGGCGCCCGGCGGCCGGGCCGATGTGTTTGTCGATATCACGCCGAACACCGGCGCCACGCCGATCCTGATGCATGATGGCGAAGCGGCGCAGCCGATCGCGCAACTGATTATGTCAGGCGAAGCGCCGATCCGCTCTGAGGCGCTTCCGATGCCGGGCGCCTTGCCGTCGAACGGCCTGCCAACGAAGCTTGATCTGAAAAGCGCGCTGCGCGTCGATCTTGCTTTCGGTGGTGACGCAAAGGACTGGTTGCCGCCGATGACGTTCACGGCCACCGCAGCGCCGGCGTTCCGAGCCAAAGCCGGCCGCGCGGTGGTGCTGTCGCTGACCAACCGCGCGCCGACGACGTCCACCTTTCATCTGCACGGCCATCATTTCCGGCACCTCGACCGGCTCGACGATGGCTGGAAGCCGTTCTGGCTCGACACGATTGCCATCGACGCCGGACAAACACAGCGTGTCGCGTTCGCCGCCGAATACGCCGGGCGCTGGCTGCTCGAAGCGGTCGAGGCGCGCTGGAGCGCGCCAAGACTGCTGCGCTGGTACAGCGTCGACTAAATCTGAGAATTAATACGCGACACCGAACTCGTCATAGAGACGACGCGTCACCGCCGGCAAGGTCTCAGGCAAATCTTCGGCGATCAGTCCGGGCCCTGCCTCGCGCGCGGCTTCGCCGTGCATCCACACCGCGATCGACGCCGCTTCGAACGCCGGCACGCCCTGCCCCAACAGCCCCGCGATCATGCCCGACAGCACATCGCCGGCGCCGGCCGTCGCCAGCCACGGCGGCGCGTTGGCGGCAATGGTCGCGCGGCCATCAGGCGAAGCCACCGTGGTGTCCGGCCCTTTCAACAGCACCACCGCTCCGGAGCGTTCGGCCGCGTCTCTCACGCGCTCGAGTTTCGAGCGCAGCGGATACTTGTTGCTGAGATCGCTGAACAGTCGCGGAAACTCGCCTTCATGCGGCGTCAAGACCACTTGTGGGTCGTGCGCGCGCTTGATCGCCTCGAACAACTGCTCAGGCCTGCCTGCAAAACTCGTCAACGCATCCGCGTCCAGCACGATCGAACGTTTTGCCGCGAGCGCCGTCAGCACAAAATCTCTTGTCCGTTCGCCGACGCCCGCGCCTGGCCCGATCACATAGCCGTTGAGGCGTTTCTCGTTGAGAAGTTCGGCGAACTCGACGACCGTGTCGATCTGGCTAACCATCACGGCGGTCAACGCCGAGGCATTCACCGCGAGCGCATCGCGCGGCGAGGCCAGCGTGACCAGGCCCGCGCCTGCGCGCAACGCGCCGCGCGCCGACAGACGCGCCGCACCAGTTGCGGCGATCCCGCCCGAGACGACCACAACATGGCCGCGGCTATATTTGTGACCGTCGATGGTCGGGACCGGATAAAAGCCTTTCCACGAGGACGGCACGTTCTCGAATGTCCTGGGCCCGATCTCGGCGAGGACCGCCGCATCGATGCCGATATCGGCGACACGTACGCGGCCGCAATGCCGGCGTCCCGGCAACAACAGATGCGCGGGCTTGCGGCGAAAGAAGGTGACGGTTTCCAGCGCCTTTACCGCCGTGCCCATGACGGCGCCCGTCGTGCCGTTGATGCCGCTCGGCAGATCGACGGCCAGCACTGGCGCGCCGTTGGCATTGATCGCCTCGATCATGTCGAGCGGTTCGCCCTTCACCGGGCGGTCAAGACCGGCGCCAAACAGCGCGTCGATGATCAGCGCCGGCTTGCCGATGGCCTGGGGGTTGAACGGCAGCACCGGATATTTCCAGCCTCGAGCGGCCGACGCCGCATCGCGCTGCAAGCTGTCGCGCTCGCACAACAGAATGACGGAAACATCCCGGCCGCGCGCGGCAAGCTCGGCCGCCGCGACAAAGCCGTCGCCGCCGTTATTGCCGGGCCCGGCGATCACCAGGATCGGCCCCTCCTCGACGAGGTCCATCGCCACCGATGCGACCGCCTGTCCCGCACTCAGCATCAGCGAGAACCCCGGCGTGCCCGCCGCGATCGCGAGCCGGTCGGCGCGCTCCATCTCGGTGGTCGTCAGAACTTCCATGCCCAATCCCCTGACAGAAACGCCTCTTCCGAAGGCATTTCGCGCGCGGCCACCCATGACCGTATGCACATCGTTTGACCTATTTGCCTATTTTTACATCTGCCCTATGATTGGACGAATCTCGCCGGCGGCCGTTCGGCGCCCACTAAAGAGCTGATAAAATTAAAAAATCTAGCGTCTTAACGATCTGGCATAGACCCTGCTTTCGTGGGGTCAGTTTCAGATCGACGGCCTAGGCAGGCAACTACCAAGCCCGCATTCGGCCACGAGATCCACTCATTTCGCGCAATCCGCGACAACAAACCTGAACGTCCTTGAGACCATGAAAGTGCCGGGAGGCAACCTGTGAAGAAAATCGAAGCCATCATCAAGCCGTTCAAGCTGGACGAGGTTAAAGAAGCGCTCCAGGAAGTTGGACTCCAGGGTATCACGGTCACCGAAGCCAAGGGTTTCGGGCGTCAAAAGGGCCATGCCGAGCTGTACCGGGGCGCGGAGTACATCGTCGACTTCCTGCCCAAGGTGAAGATCGAGATCGTCATTTCCGACGAGCTCGTCGAGCGCGCCATCGATGCGATCCGGCGCGCCGCGCAGACCGGGCGGATCGGCGACGGCAAGATTTTCGTGTCCAATATCGAGGAGGCCATCCGCATCCGGACCGGCGAATCCGGGCTCGACGCGATCTAAATATCCTTCGCCTGGAGAGGCGAATTCTACAAGACGACCCTTCGGCTGGATGCCGCTTCTAGCGGCAGTTATCCTGCCAGTCTGATATTGTCTTGAGCATCCCCCGACTGTATTGACCTTATTGCCGGGCGCTGCGCTTCCTGCGGCCCCAAACCAACACCAGTCAAAGGGGGATTCATGAAGACCGCCAAGGACGTCCTCAAGTCGATCAAGGACAACGACGTCAAATACGTGGACCTGCGCTTTACCGACCCGCGCGGCAAGTGGCAGCACGTTACCTTCGACATCACAATGATCGAAGAGGACACCTTTACCGAGGGCCAGATGTTCGACGGCTCCTCGATCGCCGGCTGGAAGGCGATCAATGAATCCGACATGTGCCTGATGCCCGATCCGGTCACCGCCACGATCGATCCGTTCTTCGCGGAGACCACGATGGTCATCACCTGCGACGTGCTGGAGCCGACCACGGGCGAGCCCTACAACCGCGATCCCCGCGGCATCGCCAAGAAGGCGGAAGCCATGGTCAAGTCGATGGGCGTTGGCGACACCGTGTTCGTCGGCCCCGAGGCCGAGTTCTTCGTGTTCGACGACGTCCGCTTCTCCGCGCTGCCCTACAACACCGGCTTCAAGCTCGACTCCTCGGAATTCCCGACCAACTCCGACACCGAATATGAAGGCGGCAATCTCGGCCACCGCATCCGCACCAAGGCCGGCTACTTCCCCGTTCCGCCGCAGGACTCGGTGCAGGACATGCGCTCGGAAATGCTCGGCGCGATGGCCAAGATGGGCGTCAAGGTCGAGAAGCATCATCACGAAGTCGCTTCCGCCCAGCACGAGCTCGGCATGAAATTCGACACGCTGACGCTGATGGCCGACCAGATGCAGGTCTACAAATACTGCATTCACCAGGTCGCGCACATCTATGGCAAGACCGCCACCTTCATGCCGAAACCGATCTACGGAGACAATGGTTCGGGCATGCACGTCCACCAGTCGATCTGGAAGGACGGCAAGCCCGTCTTCGCCGGCAACAAGTACGCCGACCTCTCCGAGACCTGCCTCCACTATATCGGCGGCATCATCAAGCATGCGAAGGCGATCAACGCCTTCACCAACCCGTCGACCAACTCCTACAAGCGCCTGGTGCCGGGCTATGAAGCGCCCGTGCTGCTCGCCTACTCCGCGCGCAACCGCTCGGCCTCCTGCCGCATCCCCTATACGTCGAACCCGAAGGCCAAGCGCGTCGAGGTGCGCTTCCCCGATCCGATGGCCAATCCGTATCTCGGCTTTGCCGCGATGCTGATGGCGGGCCTCGACGGCATCAAGAACAAGATCGATCCGGGTCCGGCGATGGACAAGGACCTCTACGATCTGCCGAAGGAAGAGCTGAAGGCGATTCCGACGGTGTGCGGCTCGTTGCGCGAGGCGCTGGAAAATCTCGACAAGGGTCGCGCGTTCCTCAAGAACGGGGGCGTGTTCGATGACGATTTCATCGACGCCTATATCGCGCTGAAGATGACCGAGGTCGAGCGTTTCGAAATGACCCCGCACCCGGTCGAATTCGACATGTATTACTCGCAGTAAAGCTCGCGGACGAACCCGCAAGACAAAAGGGGCGCGCAAGCGCCCCTTTTTATTTGACCGGCACGAAACTTTTTTAGGAAACGCGCGGATCGGTCGGCTTCGTCTCCGGCACGACGGCTGCAAACGCGCGCCGCCAGCGCTGGAAATTGATCACGATCCCGACGGCCACCGTTGGCAGCACCACAACGATGATCATGTACGGCGACAACGGCTGCGGCGAGATCAGCTCAAGCACCATCCCCGAGACCATCCAAAGCACCGAGAAGCATACCGCAAAGTCGATCCTCGGCACGCCCAGCCAGTAGAGCAGCGCTGATATCAGCGTTGCCGGCGCCAGCGCCATGCCGATGGCGTAGACCGTCAGTTCTGGCGGCGTCAGGACGTCAACCACCATCGACGCGAGCAGCCAAAGGCTCACGAACATCACAATCGCGTCGAAACGTTTCATGCCAGCCTCTGAACGGCAGCCTGCCCCTTGCCGATTTTTCCCGCGGGGCACGTGTCAGGTCAAGGGCTAACGCTTGCGACGCCTTCCGCCTCATTCTCTTTCAGTTTTGGTGTATTTTCGCAAAGATTCTGAGCCGCCGGCGCTCCCGCGGCGCGGCGCGTTCACATTCCGTGGCTTTCGAAGACTTTCCTGCACGACGAACTCAGACTGGCGCGCTTGCCCTGAAGGCATTGCTGAACGGCGTTGTCATCGCCGAGATCCTTGCGGCAGAAGCGCGATGCATCGCGCGAGCATGCGCTCTGCTCCTGCTTCGTTCCTATATGCTGCGCCGGCGCGCTCCCGTTTGCGCCGAGTAATACCGCCAAACCAAGAGCGACCGTCAACGTGCGCATGGAAGTGCTCCCAATCGGAAACACGTCCAACGTGGTTCGGTGCCGATCGTTCCCGCTATTTCACGCTTCTGCCTCTCCGCTTTCAAAGCAAAGCCAGCATGGTGAATAGGCGTTCAAGAAAGTTCCTCGCCAGTTCCGGCAACCTCGCGCAGCGGCGCTTGTTGTCTCCTCGTTAAACGGAGGAGAAAATGATGAGAAAGCTCGTTTATGCTTTGGCGGCCGCGGCCGCGATTGCGGCTGGTGTTCCGACGCTTGCGAATGCCCAGGACATCTATGTCGGCGTCGGCGCCGACCGTGGATATTATGGTGATCGCTATGACGGCCCCCGCTTCCGCCTTCATGAGCGTGACCGCGAATTCCGGCACGGCTTCTATCGGCGCGACTACCGTGATCGCGACTATGACCGCAGTGTCGTGATCCGCGAACATCGTTGGGACAACGACTAGTCCGCCAGTCTCAACAAGAAAGGCCCCGCATCCAGCGGGGCCCTTCTTCTTTGGCCATGACGGTTAACCCGTCCGATCGGCGAGCGCGTTTTTCAGGCCTTCGCTGCTTTCCGGTTGGCCGCGAGGCGCTCGTCGACGAGGGCCACCTGGGCATCGATCGCCGGATGCCTCAAGCCCTTCTGAAGGGCAATGAGCTGCACCAGCTTGTCGGCGCGTTCGATGTTCGGCGCGCCGTTCTGCAATGCGCGCGCAGCGGAAGCCGGACGCGACAGGCTTTGCGCGGCGGCAGCGTATTTCTCGAACGGAACCAGATCGGCCGGATTGGCCCCCAACTTCACGCACAGATCGAACACGAAGTTGTAGACCGAACGCGATTCCTCGATGTTGGAATGCACCGCTTCCTGCGCCGTCCGCATGCCGTCCTTGGTGATGCAGCGATAGTTGCCCGCCAGCAGCATCGACCATTTCGCCAGCGGGACCCAGATCGAGTCATAGGCCTTCAACTTGACCGGCAGTTCGATCTCGTCGCCCGCGATCTTGAAGCGCGCGGCATCGACGTCCTTTTCGAGGTTGCGAATGATCTGCGTATCCTTGTCGTCCTCGAATTTCGCGCATTTGAAGTTGGTCGGCAGCGTGACCAGCAGCTCGTTGGCCTTGCCGTCCGGCGGACGGATGGCTTGCGGATCGGGGCTGTTCAGCGTGATCTTGTGCGGGCTGACCGAGTCCCAGACACGCGCGTCGGTGTAGGCCGCCTCCAGTGCCTTGTAGTCGAGACCGGGAATCCGCTTGATATAGGGCAGCGGCGGCATGTTCATGATCGACATGCAGGGCACACCCGACTTGCCGACGGCATCCAGCAGCTGACGTACGCCGTCGGACCGGTATTGCGGCTCCTGCATGCACAGCCCAACCAAATCGTATTTCGAGGGATCGACGCCGGTCGCGGGGCCCGCCGTCACCTTGCCCGGCAGCTTGCGGGACTCCAGCAGCACGGGATCCCTGCGGTTACGAACGGGCAGAATGACCTTGAAGCCTTCCGCATTGATCAATTCGGCTTCGGCCGGGAGGCACACGAGGTGAATCGAATGGCCGCCGAACAGCAGTTTGGAGGCGAGCAGCGATCCATATGACGCGCCGAGGAGGAGAATGTTGTAGGCGGGCATTTTGTTTTTCCTTTTGCGTTTCCCGTTGCGGACACGTGGCCCATCGGCGCGACGTGCTGCCTGGCCGTTGCGTAGCGGCCGGTCCCCTTTAGCAACTGGACTTCGCTGAGTACAAGAGGCTGGCGCGGAGCGAGTGACCAAGATCATTTGATCGGCGCGCACTGCCGCGACGCACAAAATATGTTGATGGCAATGTCCCGCGACGCACAATACATTGCGAGCACCAGTCACCGATCAGAAGGCTGCATCGAGCTTCGGCACACGCCTTGCAGCGGCCTTGCAAAAGATCAGCAAGGACCCTCCCATGCTCCGCATTCCCCGTCGCTACAGCCATTTCGTTTTCGGCGTCATCCAGTCCGGACTGACGTCGCTGATTGCCGCCGGCATCGCCAGTTTTCCTTCACTGGCACGCGGCAATTTTTTGCAGAACTGGGCAACTTCCTGGTTGATTGCCTGGGCGGCCATGTTGCCGGTGGTTGTGCTGGCGGCGCCCGCGATCAGGTCGTTGGCGCTGGCCATGACACGCGACGACTAGCGACAAAGTCATCCACCTGAAGCTGGAAAGCCATACCTGACGCGCGTTCATCCCCGAATGAGCGTTTGCCAATTCGAAGGCACCGCTCCGGCCGGTCCGGGCACCGGCTGCTCCGGCGGATGCGCATGAGGGGGATGAAGCTTGGGGCCGGCAAAGGGTTGTTCTGTACGATAGTCGTAAAACCAATGCTCGCCCGGCTCGAAGCTCGTGATAACCGGATGACCCGTAGCGGCATAGTGTTTCGATGCATGCTGATTTGGTGAGCTATCACAGCAGCCGATGTACCCGCATGCGGCGCATCTTCGAAGGTGGAACCACCATCGCCCGGAAGCCATGCAATCAACGCAACCTGTTCCACTTGGCTTGACTGCCGGGTTGATACCGTCCCTTTCAGACTTCATGGGCGCCTCTCCGACGGATCTCACATCACGGAAGTGTACACGACATTTGCTGCCACGTGTCGTACCGCTTGACCGCTAGCTCTGCGCCCGCAGTTACGACGCGCTCAAACCCGAAACAGCTTGGCGTAACGCGCCTTGATCTCTTCGCTTTGCGCCTGCACCTGGACCGGATCGGATTTCAGCATCTTCACTTCCGACATCGGCTTCTGCCCTGCCCTCGGCTTCACTTCGGCGTGAAAAGAGCGATGGGCGAATTTATCGACCAGCATCTGCTGGGCCTCAGTGCTGAAGAAAAAGCTCTGGAACAGCCGCGCCGCGTTCGGATTGGGCGCCTCCTTGAATACGCCTGAAGGCACGATGATCAGGGGCGAGCCCTCGGCGGGATACACGACTTCAACCGGCTTGCCCTGGTCCTTGAACAGCACGAGATTGTAGTCGTTGCCGTCAGCCATCACCGCGCGCTCGCCGAGCATGATCTTGATCGGCGGATCGCCCGCCGATTGCACCTGCATCACCTTCTGTTTGGCCAATTTTTCCAGATACGACCAGCCGAACTCGCGCGAGAGCACGAAGGTCGTGGTCAGGATGGCGCCCGAGTAACTCGGATGACCCTTGACGATCTTGCCCTGCCACTTCGGATCGAGCAGGTCCGCATAGCTCTTCGGCGCATCCTCCGGCTTCACCAAATTCGTGTTGTAGCCGATCACTTCCAGCCAGGCGCACGCGGTCGCATACATCCCCTCGCCGTCGACTTGATCGGCCGGAAAATTCTTCGCGACCTCTTCTGGAAGGTATGACGCCAGCCAGCCGTTCTTCTTCCATTCGAGATAATGCGAAACATCGGTCGAATTGGCGACATCGACCGCGTGGATTCCGCTGCCCTGCTCCTGGGCGATGCGCTGAAAAATCCGCTCGGCGCCGGAACGTTCAACGCGCACCGATATGCCCGGATATTTGGCCTCGAACATCTTTCCCAGATTTTCGGCCACTTCGAGCTGGATGGCTGCGTAATAGGAGACCTTGCCCTCCTTCTTCGCCGCCTCGATCAGCTCCGGCGTGACGGCAGACGGAGCCGCCGCGGCTTTGGCAGGCTCGGCAAAAGCCATTCCAGCCGCAACTCCGGCCGAAGCCCCAAGCACCTCGCGCCGCGACCAGTGCCGTTTACCCATGAGCGTCTCTCCCCACGGCATGCCGCTGTTTTTATTGGTTATGGACTGCCATGTTAGCCAACCTCGCGCGGCAGGGCACTACCGCTTTGGGCCAATGGGCCGCGCACATTGCGTGATCTCTCCCCTCGTCATGCGCGGGCTTGTCCAACGCATCCACGTCTCCCTACCTTGCAAAACCAAGACGTGGATGGCTGGGACAGCCCGGGCTATGACGAGCCAAATGCGAAATCCCCCAACCGATTGACCCATCGCGTCTATATTTTCATATCTGCTTTTGCGTCGCTTTTCGGAACCAGGCGGGTATGATCATTTTATGGGTAGACGGCCTTAATCGGTTGAAGAGACCGAGTCCGCTCCCATACCGAGATTTGGGACGAAAGGAGGAAACGTTGAGCAGCATGATCCTCCTCGACCTCCTCGGCGGCGTCGCGCTACTGCTGTGGGGGCTGCACATGGTCCATAGTGGCATCGTCCGAGCCTTCGGATCCGATTTGCGGCGCATCCTCGGGACCGCGCTGCGCAACCGCTTTCTGGCCTTCCTCGCCGGCATCATCGTGACGGCTCTCCTGCAAAGCAGCACAGCGACCGGGCTGATGACCGCTTCGTTCGTCACCGGCGGCGCCGTCGATCTTGCTCCAGCGCTCGCCATCATGCTGGGCGCGAATGTCGGCACGACACTGATCGTGCAAGCTCTCTCCTTCAACGTCACGGCCGTGGCACCGTTGCTGTTCCTTGTTGGGGTTATCGCATTCAAGCGAGGTGGTCAGACCCGCACGCGCGATCTCGGCCGCGTCGCGATCGGCATCGGGTTGATGCTCTTGTCGCTGCACATCTTGCTCGACACGCTGGCGCCGGCGGAGGAAGCGCCGGCGGTTCGCACGCTCCTCGCCGCGATCACCGGTGATTCCTTCCTTTGCGTATTGATGGCCGCCGTGCTGACCTGGGTCGCCCATTCGAGCGTCACGGTCGTGTTGTTGATCATGTCGCTGGCTTACTCGGGCTTTATTACGCCAGTGGCAGCACTCGCCCTGACACTTGGCGCAAATCTCGGTAGCGCCATCAACCCTGTCATTGAAGGTAGTAACAGCAGCAACCCGGCCAGCTATCGTTTGCCGCTCGGCAACCTCCTCAATCGCATGGTCGGGTGCGCTCTGGCGTTACCGTTCCTGCATCCAATCGCTGATGCGCTCAGTCGGTTCGAGCCGAACGCATCGCGCATGACCGCGGACTTCCACACGGCATTTAACCTCGTGCTGGCAATCGTCTTCATCCTCCCATTGGCTTGGCTGGCTTCGCTCTTGACCCGGTTCCTGCCTGAACGCGCGAAACCCAACAATCCCACGGCACCTCTCTATCTTGATGAGGCGGCCCTCGGCACGCCGTCGGTCGCGCTCGCCTGCGCAGAACGCGAGGTGCTTCATCTGGGTGACATCGTCGAGAGCATGCTGCTTCAAGGCATGACAGCCCTGATGACCGATGACCGCCGCCTCGTTGCTGAGGTCAGCCGGATGGACAACGCCGTCGATAAACTCGACGAGGCCGTGAAGCTCTACGTGACGCGGCTCACGCGCGAAAGCCTGGATGAACGGGACGGTCACCGCGCGATGGAGATCATCGCGTTCTCCATCAACCTGGAGCATATCGGCGATATCATCGACAAGAATCTAATGGAACTGGCCCAGAAGAAGATCAAACGAAAGCTCGCCTTCTCCAAACAGGGCGCCGCGGAGCTGGAGGCCTTCCACCAGGAGGTCATAGGCAATCTTAAGCTTGCGTTCAGCGTCTTCATGTCCGGCGATGTGAAGATCGCCCGTCAGTTGATCGCGGAGAAGGCGACATTGCGCACGGCAGAGCTGGCGGCCGCCGAAAGCCACTTGGAGCGACTGCGCGAGCGTCGTCCCGAGAGCATCGAATCGAGCTCACTACATCTCGACGTGCTGCGCGACCTGAAACGCATCCACTCGCATATATGCTCGGTCGCCTATCCGGTACTGGAGCGCGCAGGTGCCTTGCAGCCGAGCCGTCTCCGCGTAGTAGAGCCGGACGAAAGCTCAACCGATGACAAAGATGCCGCCTCGGCAGGTTAGCCGCTCCGGCACGCGCCGGAGGACGATGTTGCCCGTCATCTGGAATGCGGTTGAGGATATATCTAGGCGCTGATGTGCGCTATTCGCGCTTGCGCTTAGGAAAGACTTTGTCCCTGATGTAACGCGACGTTGGCGTAAGCCGCAACCCGCGAGGTTTGCGCCATGCGGCTCTGTCAATCTCTTTCTTGTCGCCAATCGTCAGATTGCCAGACGCCTTCTTCGCAATGAAGATTGCATCGCTCATCCTCCTTCCGGAGAAACGATTCTTGACCTTGGCCTCTTCCCAAAGCGCGAGCTTCCCGAGTTTGAGTTTAGGAAGCTCCTCACTGATCTCCCTTCGCAGGCAGTCCTTCTCGTTCTCGCGTGCGCGCTTTCGTCCACCTGGAAACATCCATAGTCGGTCGCGTTTGCGTCGGACCAGGAGCACCTTTCCTCTCTTGATTGCCAATAGCTTTGCAGACTTCGCCATGTCTATCGGGGACCACTTCTTCCGCGACGCCACTATCATGACGGCTGCAATTGTCGCAAATACTTTGATTCTGGGCACTGCCAAAGTTGGGCAAGCCATTTAGCGCCTAGGATGCAAGCGCCTCGCAAGCACCACCTCAGAGCCTTCCCGAGCGCGTTTTTGTGTGGACGGCCTTGATTTGCCCTTCGTGCCAATTGGTCGCAGGCCCCTCTGTTGCCCCGTCGGGCAAATCACTGGCATCAGCTCGCCCCGGCCCGCGCTCCCTACGAGCAACTGTGTCGAGATAGACGAGGGCCTGGGCGCGATAAAGGTTCGCTCGATCAGGCGGGTGCGTAACGAGCGGTGTCCCATTTCTGGTGGCGAGCGATCATGACGTTGAGAATGCAGATCAGCTTGCGCATGCAGGCCACGAGGGCCACCTTCGGCTCCTTTCCCTTGGCGATCAGGCGGCGATAGAAGGCCTTGGCGACTGGATTGTTCTGCGTGGCAGCGCCGAGGCAAGGCATGTAGATGGCGTTGCGGATCCAGCGGCGGCCGCCCTTGATGTGGCGCTCGCCCCGGCGCTTTCCACTGTCATCGTCGTAAGGAGCGATGCCTACCAAAGCCGCGGCGATCTTATCGTTCACTTGCCCGAGTTCTGGCATCCCTGCAACGAGGATCGCGGAGGTCGTTTCGGCAAAGCCCGGCACGCTCTCGATAATTTCGGCACGCTCGGCAAGGTGCGGTGTCGCCTTGACCTTGGCTGCGATCGCAGTCTCGAGCTTTTCAATTTCGGTCGCCAGACTCTTCAAGACGCGGGCCTGTGCTTTTTGAACCGGCCCCGGCGAGGCATGTGCGCTTTGGCTTTGCAATCGGATCTTCAACTCAACGAGCGCTAGGCGTGCTTTCACCAGGGCCGCCAGTTCCTCTTGCGCAGCATCATGTGTCTGGCTCGGCGTCTCGCCGAACGTCTCGGCAAACCAGGCGATCATCTCAGCATCGATCGTATCACTCTTGGCAAGCCGTCCGGCCGATTGAGCGAAGTGACGAACCCGCTTTGGGTCCACGATCCGTACCTCGATGCCGGCATCGTGCAGCACCTTGCGCCATTCACGCTCGTAACCGCCGCTCGCCTCCATCACCGCCTTGCCTACCTGGTGCCTGCGAAGCCAGGCCACCAGTTTGCGGCGACCTTGGGCGGTGTTCGGACAGGTCTGCCGCAACGCCAATGCTCGAATGCACAGGTCCACCTTGTCTTTGGCGACGTCGATGCCCACGACAGCGAGATCATTTTGTGCCATCATCCACTCCCTTCCTTGCTCGGTTCGGGCTCGAAGCCCTTGCAACTGTTCGGGTTGAGGAAGACACCGGAGCTGTCCCTCGCTCTGATACAGGTTTTGCCGCCTTTGGGGCGTAACGGGCTCAGTTCCAGCAACGGGCGGTTTTGATCCAACCGCCCGTTCGCATGTTCTGCCAGATTTCCTGGACACAAGGGGCGTATCGCGATCGTCACGAACGTTGGGTGCGGGCCGCGATGGACGCTGACATGCGCGAGACGAACGCATCGAGGCGGACGGCGAAGTCGTGTGGTCCTGACACCCCGATGCTGGTGCCAAGTTGGCGACGATCCTCCGGATCGCGCCGATGATGGTGACAACAAAGCCCGGTTCACCAGGGAGAGCACGAAGCAAGCCGTTAAAACCGATCGCGCGGGGAAAGCCGGATCGAACCGGCCAAACCTGTGGTGACTACGCTCGTGTGGTTTTTTCATCCCACGCGAGGCTGCGGGTGCGGCTTTCGCATCCGGCTTTCCCTGCGCCCTCTGTTTCAGAGGGCAGATTGATGCAAAGCTCGGGCAATCGATGCCGCGAGAGCGATGATGCATGTTTGCAGTTAGGAGGGAGTTCGCCTACGCCGCGACGCGCTTGTGTTCGCGAAGCGCCTTGCCGAACGCTTCGAACAGCGCACGGTTGATCGGATTGCGATGCGGATCGTATTCGGCATGCCATTGCACGCCGAGCGCAAACGACGGTGCGTCCGCAATACGAATGGCCTCGATGGTGCCGTCTTCCGCAATCCCCTCTACGACCACCCGCGCGCCGGGATCGAGGATGCCCTGACCATGCAGCGAGTTGACGCGAATGGTGTCGCAGCCGAGCAGTTCGGCAAAGGCGCCCCCGGCGAGCAGCTTGACCTCATGCCGGTCGGCAAAGATCACCTTGGGGTCGGGATGAATTTCGCCGTTCTCCAGCCGCAGCATGCGGTGGTTCATGCGGCCGGGCAACTCCCTGATCTCGGGATGGAGCGAGCCGCCGAAAGCGACGTTCATTTCCTGAAGGCCGCGGCAGATGCCGAACAGCGGAATGCCGCGGGCGACGCAGGCTTCCGACAGGGTCAGCGCCACTTCGTCGCGCGGGATGTCGTAGGGTTCGTGCTTGATATGGGGTTCGGTCTTGAAGCGGGTCGGATGGACGTTGGCCCGCGCGCCGGTCAGCACGATGCCGTCGACCACGTCGAGCAAGGCCGGAACGTCGGTAATCTCGGGACAGCCGGCAAATATCAGGGGCAAGGCGCCTGCCACCTGCGCGATGGCACGAAGGTTTCGCACCCCGACCGCCTGGACGTCAAAACGACCTTCAAGGCGGTGGGCATTCCCAATCACACCGACAACTGGCTTCTTCATACCCTTTCCGTCTCGCGAACCGTTCGAAGCTTAAGATAATGCACTTGCTGCTGCGCCGGATCAACATTTTGGAACGGCTTTCCACGGCCAAGCAGGTCTGCAATGCTTTCATTCCGCGCTGGCGGACAGCCCGAAGCGCCCAAGTGGCGGCGACAAACAGCTCGGATGGCTTGATCGTGGGCAGCTTTTGACGAAAGAGTGAGCCTGAAAACAGGAAAATGGGAATCGTGCCGCAGCCATCGGATGACCGTCGTCAAACCAGAAGCGACCTCACCTGGGCGATTGCCGTCGGCGGCATCGCCACCGTGGCCTTCGCGAGTCTGTTGCTGTTCGCCTGGTCGTTTGCGGCGGCGCTATTTCTGATCTTTTCAGGCGCCTTGCTCGGCGTGACGCTCAACGCGCTGACCCACCAGCTCGGCCGACTAGTCGGATGGCCGCAGCCGTTGCGGCTCGCTATCGTCTGCCTGGTGTTGGCCGGGGCGCTTGCCGGCATCATCTTTCTCGGCGGCACCACGATCGCGCAACAGGCGGCCGCGCTCAGCGACACCCTCAAATCGCAACTCGTCAACGTGAAGTCGTTCCTCGACCGCAACGGGATCGATACCAGCTATCTCGATCTCGCCAACCCCGCGCAGGGGCAGTCGGGTAACGCCACGACCAATCCGGCCCAGCCGCATAACCTGCCCAGCGCCGGCGCACTCGCCTCAAGCGGCGGCGCCATCGTGAGCCAGACCTGGAAGCTGCTGCTCGGCACGGTGAATGCGGCCGGCAACTTCTTTATCGTGATTTTTCTCGGATTGGCCTTTGCCGCCCAGCCGAGCGTCTACCGCAACGGCCTTCTCTATCTGGCGCCTGCCAAACACCGCGCCCAGACCACGCTCATCATCGACCGGATCAGCGAGACGCTGGAGCGCTGGCTGATCGCGCAGATGCTCACCATGGCCGCCGTGGGCGTCGTGACATGGCTCGGCCTCGCCATCATCGGCATTCCTGGCTCTTTCATTCTGGGCATTCAGGCGGGCCTGCTCGCCTTCATTCCGACGGTCGGCGCGATCGTCGCAGGCGTGATCGTCGTGCTCGCTTCTCTCGCCTCGGGCTGGATTGCGACCACAAGCGCGTTCGTGCTCTTCCTCGGCGTTCATGCGCTGGAAAGCTATATCCTGACCCCGATCCTGCAGCGGCAGGCGCTGGATATTCCGCCTGCCACGCTGTTCGCGTTCCAGATCCTGCTCGGCATCGTGTTCGGGATCTGGGGCATTTCGCTGGCGCTGCCCTTGATGGCGATCGTCAAGGTGCTGATCGATCACTTCAAGGCTGAGCCGGAAACGGCGTAGCCGTCAGCTCACCACGGTTTGCGTGTGCTCGACTTCCGGCGGGGCCGCGAAATATTGCCCGACCAGTCCGCGCCAGGTCTGGAAATCGTCGGAGCCGCGGAAGTCCACGGTATGGTTTTCCAGCGTCGCCCACTTCACGAAGAGCCGGTAGCGCGTCGGCTTTTCGACCGATTTGTGAAGCTCCATGCCGCTACATCCCTTGGCGCGCAGGAACAGCGGCTTGGCGTTGGCGACGCCGGCTTCAAAGTCTTTTTCGGTGCCGGGTTTGACTTCGATCTGGGCGATTTCGGTGACCATTGTTCAGCCTCTCCGTTTGGGAGGCTTGTCTGTAACCGAGCCAGCCAAAAAGAAAAGAGGCGCCCGCGAAGGCCGCCGTTGCGTTCAGGTGAGGAGCAGGACCGTGCCCGCAATCATCATGGCGCAGCCGATGAACATCAGGAGAGGCCAGCGGCTCGTGTAACGCCCGCTGGCACGGCGTTCGGAAATCAGCGCGGCCTCATATTCTTCCGCGGTCGAGAACATGCAGGCGAAGCCGCCGCGCGCCGAGATCGCCGCTGCTTCCAGCGAGTTCAGAGCGGCTTGCGGATTGCGCTTGCGGATCGAATCCATAGGCATGAGGGTACGGAGCGGATGGTAAACACCAAGTTACCATCCGCGGCGTTGTCGTCACGCCAGGCGCGGCACGACCGATACGGGCCGTGCAGAGCCGGCGCTCTTGCGCCGCCAATGTTCCAGCGACAGCGGCAGCTCTTCCGCCGCCTCGACGCGGTTTCGGCCGCCACGCTTGGCCTGATAGAGCGCGGTGTCGGCCGCCGCCAGCAGCACCTCGAGCTCGGTGCCCGCCGGACCGCCGGCAACGCCGATGCTGACGGTGGTATCGACCGGGCCTTCGTCGCAGACGATGCCCGAAGCCTCGAAGGCCTCACGCACCCTCTCGGCCACGATGACGCCTTCCTCGAGCGGACACGGCAACAGCGCGGCAAACTCCTCGCCGCCAATGCGCCCCGACAGATCACTGATGCGAAGGTTGTTGACCACGACAGCCGAGAACAATTTCAGGATCTCGTCGCCGGCGGGATGGCCGAAGCGATCGTTGATCGACTTGAAATGGTCGATATCGAAGATCAGCGCCGTCACCGGACGACCGGCATGGGCCTCGCGCTCGATCACCCGCGAACAGGCCTCGGAGAAGCCGCGGCGGTTGAACATGCCGGTCAGGGGGTCGACCGAGGCGGCGTTCTTGTGCACGGTCACCGCGCGCTCGGAAACCAGCATGAAGATCAGGAACACGGTGCCGACCGCATAGAGCACCAGTTCAACGGCGAAAACCGTGACCCAGATGCTGTCGTCGAAGGCACGATCGTGCGGGTGCAGGAGATCGCCGAGCAGGATAGGCAGCATCAGCACGAAGCCATGCAGCACGGGAACGGCGACCGAAGGCCAGCGCTTGCGCAAGGTCCGGCGGCGCTCGCTCCACAATTCGGTGGCCGTCAGCCCGGCATAGACCGCAACGATAGCTGCGCCGATCGTCATGCGCATCGCGGTCGTACCCGGCGGCAGCGTCATGACGGCGGCGACCCAGGCCAGCGCGCCGAGCACCAGGCCGGGGTAATTCGGCTTGCGGCCGTGGAACAGCCGCGAGGCGTTCCAGACCATGCCGCAGGTCAGGAAGCCGACCGCGTTGAGCGCGAGCGCGAACATGTCGCCGAACCGCGCGGCGCCGAACGTCCACATCGCCACCGAGGCTGCGCCGACCAGATAGGCCGATCCCCACCACTTCAGCGCGGCAATTCTCTCCTGGAAACCGAAGAACAAAAGCATCATGCCGAGCAGCGCCGCGATCATCGTGGCGACGGCATAGAGCGTGGAGGTATCGAGCGACATGGGTGTCACCGGAAGGTTGTGATGCACAGTAGTAGACGCGCGGCCGAGACCATCGCATTTCGCAGGCTAGACCTCCCGCCTTGGCAATCCGTTTGCTTCCACCTGCAAGTTTTCCGAAAAAAATTGCCTCAACTCATCAACAAAACCGCAACAAAAAAGCGCCCGCGAGGGGGCGCTTTTCGATGTCGGTATCGGCCGCGTTCGCGGCAATTTTAACGAAGCAATTAGCGCTTCGAGAACTGGAACGAACGGCGGGCCTTGGCGCGGCCGTACTTCTTGCGCTCGACCACGCGGGAGTCGCGGGTGAGGAAACCGCCCTTCTTCAGTACGCTACGCAGTTCCGGCTCGAAATTGGTGAGCGCCTTGGAAATGCCGTGGCGGACCGCGCCGGCCTGGCCAGAAAGGCCACCGCCGGTAACGGTGCAGATCACGTCATACTGGCCAGCGCGGGCTGCGGCGACGAGCGGCTGCTGGATCATCATGCGCAGCACCGGACGGGCGAAATAGACTTCGACCTCGCGGGTATTGACGGTGACCTTGCCGGAGCCGGGCTTGACCCAGACGCGGGCGACCGCGTCCTTGCGCTTGCCGGTGGCATAGGCGCGGCCGAACTTGTCGACCTTCTTGACGTATTTCGGCGCTTCGGGAGCGGCCGGCTTGAGCTGCGACAACTGGTCGAGCGACTGCACGGTATCAGCCATCTTATGCGGCCCTCATGTTCTTGCGATTCATCTTGGCGATGTCGATTTTTTCCGGCTGCTGGGCCTCGTGCGGATGCTCCGCGCCCGGATAAACGCGCAGGTTGCCCAACTGCATGCGGCCGAGCGGTCCGCGCGGGATCATGCGCTCGATGGCCTTCTCGACCACGCGCTCGGGGAAACGTCCCTCGAGGATCGACTTGGCGGTACGTTCCTTGATGCCGCCGATATAGCCGGTGTGGTTATAGTAGACCTTGTTCTCACGCTTGCGTCCGGTCAGCACGGCATGCGCCGCGTTGATGATGACAACGTGATCGCCGCAATCGACATGGGGCGTGTAGGTCGGGAGGTGTTTGCCGCGAAGGCGCATGGCGACGAGCGTAGCAAGCCGACCGACCACCAGACCCTTGGCGTCGATCAAGACCCACTTCTTCGTCACCTCGGCGGGCTTGGCCGTAAAGGTTTTCATGTGAGCAATCCGTGAAAAGGCAAAGGCGCACATCGCGTGCGCCCAACTGGGGCGGGTTCTAGAGAGGTCTTGTTGCGGCGTCAACGCCAAACTGAAGTAATTACTGTAATGAAAACAATATCTTGTAAATATGGTTTTATATTACCGTTCGATTCCCTTAGCAACAGGAATGGAATAGGTCGCGGTCACATGGGCGATCACGTCAGCCGATCCGGCCGACATCAGGCTCACTTCTCCAGCCGCCAGGCGCTTGCCGAGCTTCAGAAGCCGCGCCTGCGCCAGCACGTCGTGCCCGGGCGCGCCCTTGCGCAGGAAGTTGATGTTGAGATTGGTGGTCACCGCCAGCCCGATGGGGCCGATCGCCGAAAGCAGCACGACATACATCGCGAAATCGGCGAGCGCCATCAGCGTCGGACCGGAAACCGTCCCACCCGGCCGCAGCATCTGCTCGCTGTAACGCTGCCTGAGCTGACACGAGGCGCCATCAGCCGCTTCGATCGCAATGTCTCCGGCGGAGAAGGCTTGCGGAAATTCCCGCCGAAGGAACTGCTCCAATTCCGGCACCGTCATTTTTGCAACCGCCATTCTCCCCACCTGCCCTCGCCTCTGCGCGCTTCTTACATTAGGTTGATAGCCCGTCGCCCAACCAGCCAGCGATATTTCGATGATCAGTCAAACCGCACGCGCCGCCGTTTCGCAACCGCAAATCCTTCTGCGCGAAAATGTCGGCGACATCGCCGTCCTCACGCTCAACCGGCCGGAATCCCGCAACAGCCTCTCGGAGGGTTTGATTGCGGCGCTCGATGCGGCATTGCGCGAAATTCGCGACGATAGAGCCGTGCGCGCCGTGGTGATCACCGCCACCGGCAGCGCCTTTTCGGCCGGCCACGACATGAAGGAATTGACTGCCCGGCGCGGCGATCCCGATCGCGGAAGAGCCTATTTCGCCGAGATGATGACCAAATGCAGCACCATGATGCAGGCGATCGTGCATCTACCGAAGCCTGTGGTCGCCGCAGTTCAGGGGATTGCAACTGCCGCCGGATGCCAACTGGTTGCGACCTGCGATCTTGCCGTCGCCTCCGAGGCGGCAAGCTTTGCAACCCCCGGCGTTGATATCGGACTGTTCTGCTCGACGCCGATGGTAGCTCTCTCGCGCAACATCCCCCGCAAGCAGGCGATGGAAATGCTGTTGACCGGCGAGCCCATTTCGGCGACGACCGCGCGCGACATTGGTCTTGTCAATCGGGTCGTGCCAGCGGGCAGCGAACGGAACGAGGCCATTGCGCTTGCGCAAAAGGTCGCGCGCAAATCCGCCTACACGGTCAAGATCGGCAAGGCGGCATTCTACCGTCAGGCCGAGATGAATCTCGCCGATGCCTACGCTTACGCGGCGGAAGTGATGACCGAGAATATGATGGCACGCGACGCCGAGGAAGGGATCGGCGCCTTTATCGAGAAGCGCGAGCCGAAATGGCAGGATAAATGAACCACGACAATTACGATGACACTTACATTCGCGCGATTCTCAATGGCGTGAAATCAATCGCCATGGTCGGCGCTTCTCCGGTGAACGTGCGGCCGAGTTACTTCGCTTTCAAATATCTGGCGCAGCGCGGCTATGACATGATTCCGGTCAATCCCGGCCATGTCGGCAAGAGCTTGCTCGGAAAGCCCTTTGTCGCTTCGCTGCTCGATATCGATCGGCCGGTGGACATGATCGACATCTTTCGCAACTCGAGCAACATCATGCCGGCGGTCGATGAAGCGCTGAAGATGACGCCGCTGCCCAAGGTAATCTGGATGCAGCTTGGCGCGCGCGACGACGCAGCCGCGGAAAAGGCCGAAGCCGCCGGCATGAAAGTCGTGATGAACCGTTGCCCGAAAATCGAGTACGGCCGGTTGTCTTCCGAGATATCCTGGATGGGCGTGAATTCGCGCACCCTGAGTTCCAAGCGTGCACCGATACCCACGCAGGGCATGCGGCTTTCGCTCGGGCGTACCAGCCTTGGCGGCGGAGCGACGGCGGCATCTGATCGGGCGGCGAAAAACAGAACCGATCCGTCCTGAGGCCCGCGCGAAACATTTTTTCTGCGACGCCATACCATGGAGCACGGCTATAGCGAATGATGCATGATCCGTCTTGCCGCCTTGACGGCTGGTGCGGGTGACGCGATTGTCCTGCGATAGGATGACGCGCGACGGCGACCCTCGACCTATACCTCGCTTTTTGATTTTCCGTGTGACGGCTTTCGTACGTCAGCATCACGAGATCGACACAAAGGAGCCAGAATGACCGACCGTAACCCCGGCTTTTCGACCCTTGCCGTGCATGCGGGCGCGCAACCTGATCCGACGACCGGTGCGCGGGCCACGCCGATCTATCAAACCACGTCTTTCGTGTTCAACGATGCCGACCATGCGGCTTCGTTGTTCGGTTTGCAGGCGTTCGGCAATATCTACACCCGCATCGGCAATCCGACCCAGGCGGTACTGGAAGAACGCGTCGCCGCGCTTGAAGGCGGCACGGCGGCACTGGCGGTTGCGTCGGGCCACGCGGCGCAGGTCGTGACGTTCCAGATGCTGCTCAAGCCCGGCGACGAATTCATCGCCGCGCGCAAACTCTACGGCGGCTCGATCAACCAGTTCACCCATTCCTTCAAGAGCTTTGGCTGGAACGTGGCGTGGGCCGATTCGGACGATATCGGAAGCTTCGAACGCGCGGTGACGCCGCATACCAAGGCGATCTTCATCGAGTCGATAGCCAATCCCGGCGGCACGGTCACCGACATTGAAGCGATCGCGGCCATTGCCCGCAAGGCCGGCGTTCCCCTGATCGTCGACAACACGCTGGCGACGCCCTACCTGATCCGCCCGATCGATCACGGCGCCGACATTGTCGTGCACTCCCTGACCAAATTTCTCGGCGGCCATGGCAACTCGATCGGCGGTATCATCGTCGATGCCGGCACCTTCGATTGGTCGAAGGACAACAAATACCCGATGCTGAGCGAACCGCGGCCCGAATATCACGGCATCAAGATCCAGGAGACGTTCGGCAACTTCGCATTTGCGATCGCTTGCCGCGTGCTGGGCTTGCGCGATCTGGGACCTGCGATCTCGCCGTTCAATTCGTTCCTGATCCTGACCGGCATCGAGACGTTGCCGCTGCGGATGCAAAAGCATTGCGAGAACGCCAGGGCAATCGCCGAGTGGCTTTTGGCACATCCGGCTGTTGCGGCCGTCAACTATGCCGGGTTGAACGGCGATAAGTACAACAACCTCGCGCGCAAATACGCGCCCAAGGGCGCAGGTGCGGTATTCACTTTCAGCCTCAAGGGCGGTTATGACGCCGGCGTCGATCTGGTCTCGCGGCTGAAACTGTTCTCGCACCTTGCCAATGTCGGCGACACGCGCTCGCTGGTGATTCATCCGGCCTCGACCACCCATAGCCAGCTCGACGACGACGCCAAGGTCAAATCCGGCGCAGCTCCCGACGTGGTGCGGCTGTCGATCGGCATCGAAGACAAGGAAGACCTGATCGCCGACCTCGATCAGGCGTTGCGGCGTGAGGGTTAGAAGTTATCGCTCGTTAACACTCGTTCCGTTCAAAGGTGCTTGAATCATCGCAGGATGATTCGGAGCGGAACCATGTTGCGCTGGATGTTTCTGTTGACGGCTGCGGTGCTCACGTTGAGCCGGGCGATTGCCGCCGACATGCCGTCAACGCGTGTCCCTGTCTACGGCAAGGCGCCAGTCCAGCGCGGCGAGGTCAAGGAAGATTCCGATCTTCTCTTCACGCCGTCGGAGGCTTTTCCCATCGTCAAGCTGCCACCGCATACGCCGGTCCTGTTGGGATCGGCGACGCTGCCGGGCTATTACGGCTCGACGCATTCCTACGACTATCAGGGTCCGTATTACGGCGGCCCGAATATCAACTACCGCTTCCAGCTACCCTATGCCTGCGGTGTAGTCGGCTACTGCTAGTGGGCACTAACGAGCCAACGTAGCGGGCTGACCGATCTTACGCTCCACGGGCCGACGCTCCGTCCGCGTCAAACGCTCCGCCTGAACCACCGCCAGCGTCAGCACAACGATCGCAACCGCCTGATGCGTGAGTGCGAGATCCATCGGCACCTGATTGAGCAGTGTGAGGATGCCGAGCGTCGCCTGCAAAGAGACGGCGCCCAGGAGCCACAATGCGCCGCCGATCGTCGCGCGGCCAGTGCGCGAGCGAACCGCATCGATAGCGTGCAGGAAAGCCAGCACGAATAGCGTGTACGCCACCATGCGATGCTCGAACTGCACGGTCAGCGTATTTTCGAACAGGTTCCGCCACCACGGTGTATCGAAGAACAGCCGCGCGGCCGAGGGAATGAAACCGCCATCGATATCCGGCCAGGTGTTGTAGATCTTGCCGGCGCGAAGCCCCGCCACCAGCGCGCCGAGATAGAGCTGCACGAAGGTCAACGCCAGCAAGACGACCGCGCTGATCTTCAGACGTAACGATGCAGTCGATGGCGCGGCTTCGGCAAGCCGGCGCAGCGTCCAGACGATGCTTGCAAAAATCAGAAGCGCCAGCACGAGATGCGTCGCGAGGCGATATTGAGAGACTTCGACCCGTTCCGAAAGCCCGGACGCAACCATCCACCACCCGACCGCACCTTGCAGCGCGCCGAGCGCGAAAATTCCCCACAATCGACGCTTCAGCTCGCCGCCGAAGGCACCACGCCACAGGAACCAGAGGAACGGCAGCAAATAGGCCATGCCGATCACGCGTCCGAGCAGCCGGTGACTCCACTCCCACCAAAAAATCGTCTTGAACTCGCCGAGCGACATGCCGGCATTCATTTGGCGGTACTGCGGAATGGTCTTGTAGGCCTCGAAGGCGCGCGTCCATTCCATTTCATTGAGCGGCGGCAAGGCACCCGTCACCGGCTTCCACTCCACGATCGACAATCCCGATTCCGTGAGCCGGGTGGCGCCACCGACCAGCACCATCACCGCGATCAACGCGGCAACCGCGATCAGCCAGATGCGAACTGGCCGGATATCCGGAGTTTGGGAAGCAGAAATAACGGCCATTGCGCCAGACTTGATCCAACTTTCATCGAGCTTATAGTCCGCCGCCTGCCGCGCGAAAAGCGCGAAAATCAACGATAGGCGACCCGTTCCGTCATGAAGATACGCACCCGCAAACTGCTCGGAACCATCGCCTTGCTGCTATTGGCCGCGGTGTGGTCGTTGACGGGCATGGCGGTTGCGCAGATGCCGTGGCTGGCGAGTTCCGGCCTCTTGCAGGCCGTCTTCTATGTCGTCGCCGGCCTCGGCTGGGTGTTGCCGGCGATGCCGATCGTGAGCTGGATGTCGCGGCCGGACCCGGCTTGATTTGTTCTAGACGGACCCGGCCCCAGCCAGCACCACGCGCATGGCCCGCAGCGAGCGCAGCTTTCCGTCCCAAGTAATCCGGGGCAGCGCCAGCAGCGGAGTGTGCCCCGCCGGCTCAATCACCCCGGGAATCGTCGAGACCGCGCTGACGAAACCGGCCTCCTCCACCATTGCCATATGCTTGCGCTGCCAGGTTTTCCGCTCCCCAAAGGGATAGGCGAAGTGCTTGGCGTCACGACGCAGCGCGGCCTCCATGACCGCCTTTCCCATCGTCATTTCCCGCAGCGCAGCTGCATCTTTCATATTCGACAGAACCGGAAAGTTGACGGTTGCGCCACCAATCGTCGCACGCGGATCGGCCGCCAGCGCCGCAAGATCGCGCCAGTCGAGCGAGGCTTTCCGCGACAGCGCCGCAAGATCGACCGCATAGCGCGTGCAGAGATCCTTGATCGCTGCGGACAAGTCCGCCGGCTCGAGCGCACGCATCCAGCCCGATAGAAAATCGAAGAGTTGATGTTTTTCGGCCACCGTCGAAATGTTGAAGTGCATCTCGCTGCGGCCCATCATCAGGCTGATGCGCCGCTCCTTCGCGATCACCTGCTCGAGCGCCAGCCACCAGGCTTCGCCAATTCCGTCGGGAAACGCGGTCGGCAAATAGACGGTGAAAGGAACCCGGTGCCGGGACAACACCGGATAGGCGGACGCGACGAGGTCCTTGTACATGCCGTCGAATGTCAGGCAAACGAACCGCCGCCGTGAGGCCAGCGTGACGGCCCTGCGGCAAACCTCGTCGATCGAAACGATGTCGTATTTCCAACGCTTCAACGCGCGGATCGTACGGTCGAGGAAACCAGGCGTGACTTCATTCGAGAGCCGCGGCTGAAATCGTCCAGCCTGGCGCTGACGAATGCGCTCAAACCGCAGAATGACGCCAGCGCCCCGCCGTTTCAACCACGCATGACCGCTGAAATAGGCAAGTTCCAGTTTGAGGCTTGTCAGAAGGGCGGCAGCAGATGACAACGTCTCGTCTTTCAGCGCGTGTTTCAGACAGGGATCGCGGACCTCGCAAAAGTACACGCGTGAGCCGAGTTTGCCCTTGCCTCAACGCGATGTCATTACTCTTTGTTGACATTTCTTTGCAAAGGTCGGCCGACTCAAAAAGTTAAGTTTTGCCTTACACGGATCTTTGCGGACGGATATTGTGATGACCATGGCTGCCGCGATTGAAAGCCGCAAGGCAGGTACGCCGGCATGGTCACAATCGAGCCGTATCGCCGCTATCGACATCTTCACCGACATTGACAGCAGTGAGACGGTCTGGCGAAGCCTCGAGAGTCATCACCACATTTCCACGCCATATCAGAGGCTGGATTTCCTGCGCCCCTGGCAGACGCTGGTCGGGATACGTGAAGGCCTGAGCCCTCTCATTGTCGTTGCCTACGACCGCGACCGTGCGCCATTGTTGCTGCTCCCCCTCGTGATCAAACAGAGCCGCGGCCTCCGCAGCGCACATTTCATGGGCGGCAAGCATGCCACCTTCAATATGGCCTTGTGGAACCGCGATTTTGCAACGGTCGCATCCCGCGCCGATCTCAATGTTCTTTTCGCCTCACTCCGCGAGCGCGCTGGCGTCGATGTGCTCGCATTCGAGCAGCAACCGCTCAAGTGGCGCGAACTAGAAAACCCTTTTGCCTTGCTGCCGCATCAGGCCTCACCCAATGACTGCCCCATGATGACGTTCGCGCCGGGCGCGTCCGACGCAGCGCGCATCAGCAATTCGCTGCGCCGCCGCCTGAAGGGAAAAGAACGCAAGCTGAAAGCATTGCCCGGCTATCGCTATCAGGTCGCGGCCGACGACGCCGGCATCGAGCGGCTGCTGGACGCGTTCTTCCGGATCAAGCCGCAGCGAATGGCGGAGCAAAAGCTGCCAAACGTGTTTGCCGACCCCGGCGTCGAGGATTTCATTCGCGGCACATGTATGGCGCCGCGAGCAGACGGCGGCCGTGTGATCGAAATTCACGCCCTGGAATGCGACGGCGACGTGATCGCATTGTTTGCCGGCGTTGCCGACGGCTACCGTTTCTCGATGATGTTCAACACTTACACACTGTCGGCGAGCTCGCGCTACAGCCCCGGGCTGATCCTGATCCGCGACATCGTCGACCATTACGCTGAGCGCGGCTATCGCGCGCTCGATCTCGGAATTGGTTCGGACGATTACAAGAAGCTGTTTTGCAAGGCGAATGAATCCATCTTCGATTGCTTCATTCCGCTGAGCCCGCGCGGCACCGTGGTAGCCGCGGTCATGTCAGCCGCCAATCGGGCCAAACGCCTTGTCAAACGTAGTCCGAGGCTATCGTATCTCGCGCAACGCCTGCGCTACGCGCTTCACTGAGACTCTGAGAAAGAACTAGGCCGCCACGACGCGCGGCGCGGGCTCGACCGCGTCCGATGGCAGGACCGGCTTGCTCAGCATCGTGACGACGCTGAACCCTACCGCCCTGAGTTCCTCGCACATCAGTTCGCGCGCATCCGAAGCCATCGAGGCATCCGGCACCACCACCGCGCGTGCCTGTGCCGTCAAAAGCTCGGCTGGCAAGTCTGAGGCGCTGCCTGCATCGAGCAGGACGTGATCATAGACCTTCAGCAACGCATCGATGGCAAGGCCAAGTCGCGGCGATTGCAAAAGGGCGCGATCGGAGCCGGGCCGTCCGGCACTGACAAGATGCACCCGCGACAGGCGATCCTTGGTAATGATCTGGGTAAACGACGCTTCGCCGTGCATCAATTCCGCCAATCCCGGCGCATTGGGATCCGCCGACACCGCCGCGAAGGTCGGCGAGGCTCCCGCCAGATCGACCACAATCACCCTTGCCTTGCGAGCGGCCAGTCGCGCGATGGTCAGCGCGGTAAGCGTAATGCTTCCGCTCGAGGCGGTGCCGAGGATCGTAACCTTGCGAGCTGCCCCCGCTGCCGCAAGCAGCGTTTCGGCGAGTTGCTCGACTTCGCCCAACTCGGGTTCGATCTCGGGTGCGAGCGGCACCGCAACGGGATGCACGGAAGGCTCTTCGGCGGCAGCGAACTTCGGTTCAACGGGCGCGACAACGACGCTTGTCATTGCCGATGCGCGCATCGGCGCCGGAGCCGACACGAACGCGGCCGTCGCGCGCGGGATTGTCATGCGCAGCAGCTCGCCGGTGACGATCAATCCGGTCGACAACATCAGTGTCGCCAGCGTCGCAATCAGCACGATCGGAAGCTTCTTGGGATAGGCTGGCGTGTTGGATACGCTGGCGCGGGAAATGATCCGGCCGTCTGCTGGTGCCGCGTCGATATTTTCACGGGTGGTCGCCTCGCGGTACTTGGCCAAATAGGATTCAAGCAGATCGCGCTGCGCCTTGGCTTCGCGCTCGAGCGCGCGGAGCTGCACGTCCTGGCCATTGGTCGAGCTCGCCTGCTTCTTCACCTGCTCAAGACTGGCGCTCGCGTCCTCGACCCGGCCGCCTGCAATCCGCGCATCATTGTCCAGAGAGCGCGAGATCTTGCTGGCTTCGTCGCGTATTTGCCGGTCGAGATCGGCAAGCTGGGCCTTGATCTCCTTGATCCTCGGATGATTGTCGAGCAACGTCGACGATTGTTCGGCCAGTTGCGCGCGCAGCGTCACGCGCTGTTCGCTCAAGCGGCGGATCAACTCCGAATTCAAAACCTCGGAGGCTTCGATCGGCCTGCCGGTTTGCAGCATTTCCCGAATCAGGCGCGCTTTGGACTCGGCGTCGGACTTCAGTGCGCGCGCGTTATTCAACTGGGTGTTCAGCTCGCCCATCTGCTGGTTGGAGAGCGTGGTGTTGTTGGTGCCGACAAAGAGGCTCGACTTGGAGCGGAAATCCTCGACGCGTGCTTCGGCCTCCGCCACCTTCTTGCGCAGGCTTTCGATTTCGCCGGCCAGCCACTGCCCGGCCGACCTCGCCTGCTCGCGTCGGGCGCCCTGCTGAAACACCAGATAACCGTCGGCGATCGAATTGGCGACCTGCGCCGCGAGATCGGGGTCGCGCGACTGAAATTCGATGACGACGACGCGCGATTTGTCGACCGCATAGGCGGTGAAGCGTTCGTAATAGGCGTCCAGCACCCGTTCTTCCGGCGTCAGCGAGATCGGATCGCGGCCAATCCCGATCAAGGCGAGCAGCGATTTCAGCGGAGAAAAGCCCCGCAGTACCGGATCGAATTCGGGGAGTTCGGCGAGCTTGTTCTTCTTGATTACCTCGCGCGCGAGATCCCGCGACAGCAAGAGCTGAACCTGGCTGGTAACGGCTTCCGCATCGAGCGAGTTACGATCGTCGTTCCGCTCGCCATTGGGACGCAGGAAGACGTTTTCCCGACCGTCGATGAGGATCCGCACCTCGGACTTGTATCGCGGAGTGATCAGATTCACCGCCGTAATCGAGAGCGCGGCTGCAAGCAACGTCGGCAGGATAATCCAGCTGCGCTTGCGCCCGATCGCCTGGCCGATCGCCAGAAAATCGAGTTCGCCGATTTGCGCGGACACCGGCCGCTCCGCGGCCGGCGTAATTTGGGGGGTGGCCACCTCGGCCGCCTCGGCCTCAGCCTTCCCCGAACGCCAGAACGCTAAACGCATCGCTCACTCCCCGCGGGACGCCACGACTCTACCCATGTGGCGCGATTACACTCAATTAAGGTTGCCGCTGGGTTAATTTGGCGTCTTTGACGCCTTTCGCAGGAATCGCGGACCCGCTGTCGTCATGTTTTGTTAACCATGAAAGCCCTTAATCGGAATCAAGAATTTGACGGTGGGTTTTTCGATGCGAGGCGTTCGCGCCCAAATTGCCGGTTTGATGGCCGCGCTTGCGCTTGCGGGCTGCATGCAGACGGGCCAGCAGGTCGCGATGGCGCCGCGCAACGACCTCGATACCCTCGCCTACGGCCAGACCGCGCAAACCTCTTATCCGGTTGCCTCAAGCGATTCCGGCGGCGCTGTCAGCGCTATTCGCGCCAACTATGCCACTTCGCCGCGCGCGACTTACGCATCGACAGCGGTCGCAAGCACGCCCGCCGTGGTCGCCAACGCCTATGCCGCGGCTCCCGTCGCGGCCACGCATGATGCGCCCTATCACCTCGATGCCGGCGACAAGCTCCGCGTCGTCGTCTACGGCCAGGAAGGCCTCACCAACACCTACGCCATCGATGCCGGCGGCGCGATCACCATGCCGTTGATCGGCGCGGTCGCCGCGCGCGGCAAAACGCCGGCGGGCCTCGCCGCCGACATTTCGGCCCGCTTGCGCAACGGCTATATCCGCGAGCCTTCGGTCGCGGTCGAAGTCGAAACCTACCGGCCGTTCTTCATCCTCGGCGAGGTCGCAGCCCCCGGGCAATATCCGTATGTGCCGAACATGAGCGTCGAAAGCGCGGTCGCGATTGCCGGCGGCTTCTCGCCCCGCGCCAAACGCGACAGCGTCACGCTGACCCACAACGCCGGCCGCGGTATCGTCCCGCTCGGCACCGCCATCAGCCCCGGCGATACCATCCTCGTCGGCGAACGCTGGTTCTAGCGCATGTCGGAGATAGCCAACCGGCCCCTTCGCATAGTCCACGCGGTGCGCGCGCCAGTCGGCGGAATCATCCGCCACATCCTCGATCTCGCCAATGGCCAGATCAATGCCGGTCACCACGTCGGCATTATCGCCGACAGCCTGACCGGCGGCGAGCGCGCCAACGCGGCTTTCGCCGAGATCGCGCCACGGCTCAAGCTCGGCGTCCGGCGTCTCGCGATCCATCGCGAGCCTCATCTCGCCGACGCCCTGGTCTGGGCGCGCTTCATGTACCTGGTCGCGCGGCTGAAGCCTGACGTGGTGCATGGGCACGGCGCCAAGGCCGGCGCATTCATCCGCATGCGCGGCCGATCAAAGCGCTTCATCCGCGTCTACACCCCGCATGGCGGCTCGTTGCACTACCCGTTGAACACCTGGCGAGGCGCCTTCTATAGCCGGCTGGAACGCGCGCTCATGGACAACACCGAGCTCTTTCTGTTTGAAAGCGCGTTCGCCCGCGACACCTATCAGCGCACAATCGGCATACCGGCGACGGGACTGGTGCGTTGCGTCTTCAACGGCGTCACCGCCGAGGAGTTCGATGCCGTAACGCTGGCACCAGACGCTACCGACGTCGCCTACGTCGGCGAATTCAGGCACATCAAGGGCGCCGACCTCCTGATCGATGCGGTGGCACGGCTGCGCGCCGATGGCCGGCCTGTGACGCTGACGCTCGGTGGTGATGGCGAAGAGCTCAACACCCTGAAAGCGCAGGTCGCAAAATTCGGCCTCAACGAAGCGGTGCGATTCATCGGCCACGTCAAGGCGCGCCTCGGTTTCTCGAAAGGAAAACTTCTCGTCGTTCCTTCGCGTGGCGATTCGATGCCTTATGTCGTGATCGAGGCTGCCGCCGCCGGAATTCCCATGATCGCGGCCAATGTCGGCGGCATCCCCGAAATCTTCGGGCCGCATCGGGAGGCGCTGTTTGCGCCGAATTCCGCCGGCGCAATGGCGGATGCGATCGAAGCCGCGCTCGACGATACGGCAGCCGCCACCGAGCGCGCCAAGACGCTTCGCGAACGTATCTTCATGCACTTTTCGCAAAAGGCGATGGTGCAGGGCGTTCTTGCAAGCTACGGCGAAGCCTTTGCCCGGCGTTAACCATTCCTTACGCCGATAACCGTTTCTTGCGATTTCTCATCTAATCCGAAGACTTGGGATTTAGGCGCAGCACGCGCCCGCTTATTATATGCATTGCGACCAGAATGGGTTGAACGACAGTGGAACCGGTTAATGCACGCTCGATGTTGAATGCCGCCGCCGCGGCCTCGGTAGCCGCAGGCGCTCCGCCGCTCGAACGCCGACGCCGGCTTTCGCAGGCCGCGCTCGTCGTCGCCAGTCAGAAGGTACGCCGCGCCTATTCGCCGATCGTGATCGCAGGCGTCGTGCGCCTCGCGGATTTTATCTCGCTGAGCTTCATCGGAATCGTACTCTATCTGGGTTACGTCGCACCGCTCTCCGGTTTTCACTGGGAATACATTGGCGCCATCCTGATGATGACGCTTGCGGCCGTGATCTGTTTCCAGGCCGCCGACATCTACGACGTCCAGATATTCCGCGGCCAGCTTCGCCAGATGACGCGAATGATCTCATCGTGGGCGTTCGTCTTCCTGCTGTTCATCAGCGTTTCCTTCTTTGCCAAGCTCGGTGGCGAGATTTCGCGGCTCTGGCTTTCGGCGTTCTTCTTCGTCGGCCTTGCGGTACTAATCTCGTCGCGCCTGCTGCTGCGCTGGCTGGTCCGCTATTGGGCCCGCCAGGGCCGGCTCGACCGGCGCACCATCGTCGTCGGCTCCGACGAAAACGGCGAGATGCTGATCAAAACACTCGATGGGCAAGTCGATTCCGATATCGACGTGCTCGGCGTATTCGACGACCGCAACGACAATCGTGCGCTCGACACCTGCGCCGGCAAATCGAAACTCGGCAAGATCGACGACATCGTCGAATTCGCCCGGCGTACCCGCATCGATCTTGTGCTGTTCGCCCTTCCCATTTCAGCGGAAACTCGCATTCTCGAAATGCTGAAGAAGCTGTGGGTGCTCCCGGTCGATATCCGATTGTCGGCACATACCAACAAGCTCCGCTTCCGTCCCCGCTCCTATTCGTACATCGGCAAAGTGCCGACGCTGGACGTGTTCGAGGCGCCGATCACCGACTGGGATCTGGTGATGAAGTGGATGTTCGACCACTTCGTTGGCGCGATCGTGCTTGTGCTCGCCGCGCCGGTGATGGCGCTGGTTGCGCTGGCGGTCAAACTCGACAGTCCGGGCCCCGTGCTGTTCCGTCAGAAGCGTTTCGGTTTCAACAACGAACGCATCGACGTCTTCAAGTTCCGTTCGCTCTATCATGATCAGGCCGACCCGCTGGCCTCCAAGGTCGTCACCAAGAACGACAAACGTGTCACCCGTGTTGGCCGCTTCATCCGCAAGACCAGCCTCGACGAATTGCCGCAACTCTTCAACGTGGTGTTCAAGAGCAATCTTTCGCTGGTCGGGCCCCGTCCGCATGCGGTGCAAGGCAAGTTGCAGAACCAGCTGTTCGACGAGGCGGTCGACGGCTATTTCGCGCGCCACCGTGTCAAGCCCGGCATCACCGGCTGGGCGCAGATCAACGGCTGGCGCGGCGAGATCGACAACGAGGAAAAGATCCAGAAGCGCGTCGAGTTCGACCTGTATTACATCGAGAACTGGTCGGTGCTGTTCGACCTCGTCATTCTGTTCAAGACGCCTTTGGCTCTGCTGACGAAGAACGACAACGCCTATTGATGCGGCGCCCTCTGCGCGTGAGTTGCGTGAGTTTGAGTATCTGACATGTCGATGGCGTACACGGCGCTCGCCGGGCCTCCTGCCGCACTAACGGCACCGCCGCGCCTATTGTCGTTCCAGCGCGCGCTGGTGTGGCTGGTTGGCGCTTCCGGCGCCATCGTGTTCATCGAACCGAGCCCCTACGAGATCATGACGCTCGGCGCGGCGGTGCTGTTCTGCGCCACCGGCTTGCGCCTGCGGCTCGTGCTGGCGCCACTGCTTCTTCTGCTTGTTCTGATCAATATCGGCTACAGCATCGGCGCCATTCCATTCTACGACAAGCCGGAGGTCGCAAGCTGGATTGCCACGTCCTGGTACATGGCAATTACCGTGATGTTCTTCGCCATGGTGATCTCGGAAGACACGCTGGCGCGCCTCGACATGCTTCGCCGCGGCCTCGTCGTCGGCGCGATGATCGCATCCGTTTCGGCCATTGCGGGTTACCTCAATCTCGTCCCCGGCGGGCACGACCTGCTCACGCTCTACGGACGCGCCCGTGGCACGTTCAAGGATCCGAACGTGATCGGCGCCTTTCTGATTCTGCCGGCCCTGTTTGCCTTGCAGAGCGTCGTTTCCGACCATTTTGCCAAGGCGCTCCGCAACGGCGTCGCCTTCACCATCATGGCGCTGGCGATTCTGCTCGCGTTCTCGCGTGCCGCCTGGGGCGGACTTGCGATCACTGCGGCCTTCATGCTCGCCATGATGATCATGACGAGCCGCAGCCACGCGCAGCGTTCACGGATCGTGACGACTTCGCTTCTCGCAGCCATTTTGCTGGTGCTGCTGATCGCCGCGCTTCTGTCATTCGATTCCATCGCCGACATGTTCAAGCAGCGCGCAAGCTTCGACCAAAGCTACGACGAGGGCCGCTTCGGCCGGTTCGGCCGCCATATTCTCGGCGCCGAGATGGCGCTCGACCTTCCGTTCGGCATCGGCCCGCTGCAATTCCACAGCTACTTTCCGGAAGACACCCATAACTCCTACCTCAACGCCTTCATGTCGGGCGGCTGGCTCTCCGGCATCTGCTATCCGGCCTTGATCGCGGTGACGATGGTGATGGGATTTCGGCACGTGCTGACACCGGTGCCATGGCAGCGCCTGTATCTGGCGATCTTTGCGGCGTTTCTCGGCACCGCCGGCGAGGCCTTCGTGATCGACACCGACCACTGGCGTCACTTCTGGATGATGCTCGGCACGATGTGGGGCATGTTCGCCGCGGCGCAGGCCTATAAAGCCCGATCCAATCGTGGCGTCAGCGCCGCTGGGGTTTCCTGACCTCGGCGCGCTTTCCCTTCGGCAGCTCCTTCATCATCGCCCTGAGCTGATTGGTCGCCTCCAGGATCGAGTGGTAGGCCTCGGTCGCATAGCGCAGCAGCAACTTCAATTCAGCATCCGTATAACCGTCCGACAGCTTCTCCATTGCGCGCTGCATGAGCACGTAGAAGCGTCCGATTTCGGCCAGCCGTTCCGGGACCGGCGCGATGAAGACCTTGCGACGGTCACTGTCGTCGCGCTCCCGCCGCACAAATCCTGCCTTTTCCATCCGGTCGACCACGCCGGTGATAGCACCCGTCGTCAGCCCGGTGAGTTCTGCGAGTCGGCCGGCGGTCATCCGGCCCTCCATGTTGAGGAAGTCCATGCAATCCATGTCGGAACTGGAAATTCCGGCATGTTCCGCCACGGCCTGCGCAAACAACGTCCCCTGTGCGGAGGATTTCCGCATCGCGGTTTCGAGTTCCTGTAGCAACGCGGCGCGCGCTTTCGTCCTTGACAAGGCTGGTCTCTTATCTTAGTCGGTATGTATCTTAGATACTAAGATAATTAGTATCCGTGACTTCTTAGCTCGCCGCAACGACAGGAGCAAGCCATGGTTACCCGTTCCCCAAAAGCCCTCATCATCGGAGCCGGCATTGCCGGCCCTGCCGCCGCGATTCTTCTCAAGCGGGCCGGCTTCAATGTCGAATTGTTCGAGGCATGGCCCTACTCGGCCGGCATCGGCGGCGGCTTGCAGATCGCCCCCAACGGCATGCGCGTGCTGGCCGAGATCGGGCTCGCTGACGATATGATCGCCACCGGCTCGATCTCGGAATCCTTTGACTTCTATTCGAAGTCGGGCAGAAAGCTCGGCTCGGTCAACCGGAGCATGCAGCAGCGCTTCGGCATGCCAGCGGTGAATATGCGCCGCTCGGACCTGCTCGAAACGCTCATCAACAGGGCCTGGTGCGAGAACGTCGAACTGCGCTTCGAAAAGCGGCTGGCGCGCATCGAGGATCGCGCCGACCGGCCCATCGTCGCGCATTTCAGCGATGGCAGCAGCAGCGAAGGCGATTTTCTGATCGGTGCGGATGGCGTGCACTCGATGGTGCGCCAGCACGTGCTGCCCGATGGACCACGCCCGTTCGATACCGGATTGATTAGTTTTGGCGGATTCATTCCGAGATCGCTGATCGAAGGCGGCGCAATGGGACAGGGGATCGAAGCTACTTTCGGACAAAGCGGCTTCTTCGGATACGGCTTTTGCAGCCCCGACCCGCATTGCGGCGCGATGTGGTGGAGCACGCAGCCTTCCCGCGGTCTCGATGCAGCGGCCCATCGCTCCATGGACCAGGAGACCATTCGGCGACATCTGCTCGATTTTCATGCCGGATGGCGCGATCCCATACCGCGTATTCTGCATGATGCCGAAGGCATTCTCGTCACTGACACGCTCGATGTCGCTACCCTGCCGGTTTGGTCGCGCGGGCGGACGCTCCTGATCGGCGATGCCGCGCACGCGACAAGCCCGCATGCGGGCCAGGGTGCTTCGCTGGCGCTCGAGGATGCGATGCGGCTTTGCCGCCTGATGCAGGAACGGCGGGACCTTGGGGAAACCTTCAGGGCCTTCGAAGAGGAAAGGCGCACGCGCGTGGAGCATATCGTCGCGATCGCCCGGCGC
Organism: Bradyrhizobium erythrophlei; assembly: GCF_900142985.1. Classification (NCBI taxonomy): domain Bacteria; kingdom Pseudomonadati; phylum Pseudomonadota; class Alphaproteobacteria; order Hyphomicrobiales; family Nitrobacteraceae; genus Bradyrhizobium; species Bradyrhizobium erythrophlei. Next base: position 6,503,298 of record NZ_LT670849.1, on the reverse strand, counting down.
AATGGCAACAGCAAGCGCGAGTTCAGCGCGACAGGCGCCTGGATCCGTGACCGGATGTTCAGCGCGCTGATACCATTCGCTTCGCGTGGAATGGACTTTATGTTTGCCTATGATGCGACGCGCGAAGTCACGCCTCGACCTGAAACGTCAGGCCTGCGTGATCGACAAGCCGCTTGATCAGTCTGTGTTGCATGGCCGCGCCCGGTGTCCAGATTCCCGCTGGAACGTCGGGCGTGTCCCGCAGCAGGCAGATCGCGCATTCTGAAATCATCTTGGACGTCGACCCGTAGCCCGGATCGCGATCGCCCTTGACCGACGTACGGACCTGACGGCCGTCCGGGGAAATTCCGACGAACAGCAGATCGTAATAGCCGCTCTCCCGCTCTTCCTTCGAAGGGCCCTCGCCCGGCTTGGGGACCGCAGCCCCCGAGGCCAGATTGTTGTTGGCCGCCATGATGCGCTTGGCCCTGGCCTCGCCCTCCTCGCCCGGTCCGGCGATCTGCATCTCGTCGTAGACGAAGTCTTGCCCATAGGGGAAACCCAGGAGCGCATTGGAGCGATGGACATTGCGCGTGTTGATGTTCGCCATGAAGAATGGCGTCAACCAGGTCTGCAAATCCTCGTCATAGACCGGCCTGTTGCCGGGCGGTTGCTTCGGCCCGCTAAATCCCGGCGTCAAAGCGAAGGGATCGCGCACCAGCGTCAGCAGGCTCGGATCTTTCGCCGCAGCGTCAAATATGGCCTTGCCGCTCGCCGCCGTGCCGCCGGAGAACGTGCCCTTCATGGCTCGAATGCGTCCCTTGACCCGGGTAACAGGCGCGCCGAATGCTTTCTTCGCGGCCTCCTCGCAGGTGAAAACGCCGAGTTCGAAAGGCAGGGAATCGTACCCGCACGAAAACACGATGCGTGCACCGCTCCGCTCTGCGGTCGCCTGATGGGCGTCGATCATCCGCCGCATCCACGGCACCTCGCCGCAAAGATCGAAATAGTCGGTGCCCGAGGACGCGCAAGCCGCTATCAGTTCGTTGCCGTAGAGCAGGTACGGACCGACCGTGGTCACGACCGACCTGGTCTGATCGACCATCGCCTTGATCGAGCCGGGATCGCTGGCGTCGGCGACGATTAGCGGTGTGTCGGCGGGCGCTCCGATGGCGTCGCGCACCTTGGCAAGCTTGTCCATGCTCCGCCCGGCCATCGCCCATTTCAATCGCGCGTCGCCACGGTAATGCGCGGCCAGATATTCGGCGACGAGCTGACCGGTGAATCCGGTCGCGCCATACACCACGATGTCGAACTTGGGCGAAGATGTCATTTGAATTCCCTGAACTTGAAAACGCGTCTTACTTCTTGCCGTAGGAAACGCCCATGCCGGCACGAACGTCGCTCTGGATACCATAGGGCGCGATCGGATAGCGCAAGCCGTTCTTCGCCAGTTGTTTCATGCCAACGATCGCCTTGGCGAGATCGGAAGGCTTGAGCGCCATCAGCATTTCCTCGTCCGGCACGCCGCCATAGCGGCGCTCGGCGAAACACGGCAACGACAGCGACGGCTCGCCGGTCTTGATCGCCCGCCCCCAGGAATCAGCGCACGCCGTCTCGCCGACGACGCTCCATTCGAACTTCTTGTAGCCGGTATATTGCAGCCCGTTGATCAGGATGATCATCTGCCCCGGCGTCGCATAAACGAGGCAGATATCCGGCGGATCGAGCCGGCCGCTCGCGAGCGGACTGACCGCCATCGCCTGGTAGTGGCCGAAAGGAACGACGTCGAGCGCTTCCTGGCGCTTGCGCGCATCTTCGGCTGTGCCGTGCCACACCCCGACATAATTTGCTCCCGCACGCCACGTCTCGTCCTGCGGTCCCAATCCGATCACGGCGCGGCACTGCGCGCCCGCAAGATCGTCACCTGTGATGCCGACCGTCCAGCCGAGCCGCGAGGCCATGCTTACGATCTGGTCGGTGGTGTGGATTGCGCTCGGCCGCCTGATTTTCGGGATCGCTGCCATCTCCTCGACGGTGGCAAACATTTTCAGGCCGATCACCGTTGTCTTGAGCCGAAGCAGGTTATTGAGCTCCGCGACCATGCTGACGGGATCAAACGTTTCCGACGATGTCTGTTGTTGCATGGCGCTTGCTCCCGGATTGGCGTTCTTGTTAGCCGCAATACTGGTGTGGCACTGTGACGTTCCTTTCAGTTTCGCGGCGATCACTTCAAAGGAACGTCAGAGTCAAAGCCATACCAGCATCATATATTTGCTAGTGTCCGTTTGGTTCTGACATTCGTAAAAGTGCCCGCGGCTAAAAGATACGAATGTCGGAACCCGGACACTAGCCTGATTGTCGCGTGCTTGCGACCATTGGGGCTTCGCTACTTCTGGCTCGGTCCCGGCAGGAGATCGTCGATCTTCCCGGTCAGCCGGTAGGCGAGAAGACCAATCCATTCGCGCATGGCGATGTCGGTACGGTCCAGACCGTTGGTCGAAACCGACGAAAACTGGAAAACGTCGGATCGGCTGGTGCGCCGATCGACCGGATAGGCCTCAACCTCAAATCCCGCCTTGCGGAACAGGCCGATCGAGCGCGGCATGTGGTAGGCCGATGTCACCAGCAGCCAACGTTCGCCTGGCTTGGGCTTGGCTGTTCTTTTGACGAATTCGGCATTTTCCACCGTGTTGCGCGACAACCGCTCGGCCTCCAGCCGCTCCCTGGCAACACCGAGGTCTTCCAGCATGGACAGCCCATAGTCGGCCTCCTTGGCGGAATCATCGCCGACCAGGTTGGCGTTGCCGCCGGAAAAAACGACACGGGCCTTCGGATAGCGCCGGGCAAGCTCCGCCGTCGCAACCATCCGGTCGCCCGAACGGCCAAGAGCCGGTCTGCCAAGCGCCGCGGACAGATCGGGATCGATCGCCCCACCCAGCACAACAATGCCATCGGGCGCGCCGTGGGCCGGATCCCACGATGGAAACCGCTCTTCAAGCGGCAGCAGCAAGAGCCGTCCGAGCGGAGAAAATCCGCATAACGCCAAAAGCAGAACCGAAACCACCAGAAGCCAGCGGCCAGACCTGGCGTACCGGGTCGCCAGAAGAAGCGCACCCAGCATCCCGATGCCGATCAGAAAGTTCACCGGCATCAGCATGGTGCCCAGCGTTTTCGATAGTAAAAAAAACACGAGCTCCCCCAGAATCCACAATTTGCCGGCGATATCTCTGATACAGCGTCATACGCGACGTCCACTCCGTACAGAAGACCCGTCATGAAACATCATCACCTGCAAGCCAGCCCCGAAACCTGCCATTGGGGCTTCTTCGAAGCCAAATTGCGGCCCGTCCTTACGATCGAAAGTGGCGATGAGATCACCGTCGACACCATCAGCGGCGGGCCGGAGGTGGTGCCGGACCGCAGCCAATTTCACGTTCCGCCCGAACTTGATGAAGTTCATGCCAAAAGCGAACGGATGGTACCGGGCCATATCCTGACCGGACCGGTCGCCATCGCCGGCGCCGAGCCCGGCGACGTGCTTGAAGTCGATATCCTCGATATCCAGCTGCGCCAGGACTGGGGCTATAATCTTATCCGGCCGCTGGCGGGCACCTTGCCGGACGATTTCCATACGCCGAGGTTGATGAACATTCCGCTGGACAGAAAGCGGATGGTGGGCCGGATGCCGTGGGGGCTGGAACTGCCGCTTTCGCCGTTCTTCGGCGTGATGGGTGTGGCGCCGCCGCCCGCCTGGGGCCGCATCACTTCGCTGATCCCGCGTGCGATGGGCGGCAATCTCGACAACAAGGAGCTGACGCCGGGCGCCAAGCTCTATTTGCCGGTGTTCGTGCCGGGCGCCCTGTTTTCCTGCGGCGACGGCCACGGCGTTCAGGGCGACGGCGAAGTCTGCGTCACGGCCATCGAAACGGCGCTGCAGGGCCGTTTCAAATTGACGCTGCGCAAGGACCTGCGGCTCGACTACCCGCGCGCCGAGACGCCGACCCATTATATGACGATGGCCATGGATCCCGATCTCGACCAGTGCGTCGTCCGGGCGCTGCGTGACATGATCGTGCTGATCGGCGAAAAGCGAAACCTGTCGCGTGAGGATGCCTACACGTTGTGCAGCCTGGCGGCCGATCTGCGGGTCACGCAAACGGTCAACGGTTCCAAGGGTATTCATTGCATGATCGCCAAGGCAATTGTTCACGGATGAACACTTACGGAGGTGTTTGCGGCGTCCACACTTAAGTCATTGGATTCGCTTCCACGACCGCTTACCTTGATGTACGCCGAACGGACGATGACGTGCGCGAAGCGCGACCACTGGAGAAGGCTTGAGGATGGAGAGACGCCTGGCTGCCATCGTTTGCGCTGATGTCGCCGGCTACTCCCGCATGATGGGCGCTGACGAAGAAGGCACGCATGCGATCTTCAAGGCCCACCGCAGTGCGATCTACCCGATCATCCTCAATCACGGCGGCCGTCTGGTGAAGAACACCGGCGATGGATTTTTGCTCGAATACCCGAGCGTCGTTGGCGCGCTGCAATCGTCGATCGAGCTGCAGAACCTGATGGCTGAGCGCAACAGCCAGTTGCCCACAGATCGGCTCATGCAGTTTCGTCTCGGCGTCCACATGGGCGACGTCATGGCCGATGAGGACGAGGTTTTCGGCGACGGCGTCAACATCGCCGTCCGCCTGGAGTCTGTCGCAACTCCCGGAGGCGTCGCGGTTTCCGGCAAGGCCTACCAGGAAGCGAGCAAGCACATTCACGTTCCGCTGATCGATGCCGGCAGCCGCCGGTTCAAGAACATCGAGGAAGCGATCAGCGTATGGACCTGGGATCCGGCCAGAACCGCCACCGACGACCGCGATCTCCACAATAAAGCGAATCTCCCCGCACAGTACCGGACCGCCATCGTCGGCGTGCTGCCCTTCGTCAATCTCAGCGACCACGCCGAAGAGTATTTCTCCGACGGCCTGACCGAGGACCTCATCCACGCCTTGTCGCTGCAATCGTTCTTTCGGGTGCTGAGCCGAAACGCGACGTTCTCTTTCAAGGGCAAAGATCTCTCGACACGCCTGATCGCACGCGAAATCGACGCAACCTATCTGATCCAGGGTTCGGTGCGGCGCGCCGGCAACAAGATCCGGGTGACGGCGCAACTGATTTCCCCTGAAAGCGGCGAGCAATTGTGGGCCAACCGGTACGACAGCGATATCGGTGACCTCTTTGCGATGCAGGACGAACTCACCACGAATCTGTCGGCGGCGATCGCGCCTGAAATTTTCCGAGCCGAGGCGTCGGCCCCTGCCCGGCCGTCGGCCGACCCGACCGCGTGGGACCGGTTCCTGAAAGGTCTCTCCCACTACTACCGCCACACCAAAGCCGATTTCGAAACCTCGATCGACTTGTTCAGGCAGGCCACCGTTCTCGACCCTTCGCTTTCGATTGCACGCGCCTACCTCGCCACGATCATGGTGCAAGGCGTCCAATACGGATGGATCAAGAGCACCAAGGAACTGTGGACGGAGGCGATGAGCCTCGCCGAAAGCAGTGTCCGGCTCGATCCCCGCTCCTCCTTCGCCTTTGGCCTTCTGTCCTACATGCATGCGATGGAGGGAAACCACGACACGGCGATGGATGCCGCGAAAAGAGCGGTGAACCTCAACCCGTATGACATGGGCGCGCGCGGCATTCTCGGAATATGTCATTTCTCCGAAGGCGAGCATCAGCAGGCGATCGAGCTGTTTTCCACCGCCGTGCAGCGCGGCAACAGTGACCCCCGATACAAATGGACAGCGTTACTCGCCTTCGCCCACTATTTGTTGAAGCAATACGACGCGTCCCTGTCCTGGGCGCGGGAGGCCTTGTACCTCAATCCCAATCATCTCCAGGTGCTCTCGGTCAGGGCCGCAGCGCTCGCGCAGTCTGGTCGAAGGGAAGAAGCCGCAAAGGCGACCGCGGTCCTCTTGAACTGTTTCCCTTCCATGACAGTCGAACGACACTTGCGGAATTTCCGCTGGAAAAACCCCGCCGACATTGCCCACTACCGGGACGGGCTTTTGAAAGCGGGCGTTCCCTCCAACTAGATCAGCCTCGTTTATTCGGCGGAGATCGGGCCACGCGCCGCGCGTGTCCCGACAAATTGCGCCGCGCTAGTTGCCTGCGTAGAATTGACACTCCGCCCGATTCCGCCAATGCTCAACTGAAGGTAGAGCGAGGCGAGTTTTGATTTTCAATTCAACGCCGGTCCGTTTGGCAACGTCGTATTTTGGGGATTGCAGGCCATGTCTGATACGCACGCCAATTCATCTGCCGGCACCAGCCAACAGATTCCCGTTTCCCCCAACAATCCCTGCCCGTTCTTGCGCGGCCTCGTCGCCAACGGCTATGTCGGCGGACACACGGTTCCGCTGCCGAAACTGACCGGCACCATCGAAGCTGCGACTGGCGAAAAAGGCCTGAAGGAGCGCCTCGCCGGAATGGAAATCTATGGGGTCGCACTGATCGCAAATGGGCTCAATCCGCTGCGGCTGTTCAAAAGCTGGTGGTCGGGCGCGGTCCTCGACGAATTGCGTAACGGCCCGCTCGACAAGCATGGCGCCGGCTCGCGAATCCTCACTGTCGACGGCGAGGTGGACGAATCCGAGATCGCGCGCCTTGGCGAATTTGGCTCGGATTACGCAAATCCCTCTGGTGGCGCCGAACGCGGGCTGAATTCGCAGCAGATCACGACCTACATGAACGCCAATTTCGAGCGCGCCAAGGGACATCGGCGTCCGATCGATCGCCTGTTGATGAACGGCGAATGGCCGGTCCTGCTCAATATCATGGGCAAGGGCGAAGGCGATGACCGCTATCTCAGCGTCACGGAAGTCAAGACGTTGTTCGTGGAGCGGAAATTTCCCGCGCGCATCGTGGCAAGGCTCGCGGCGGGGCCGGTGCCGCCGAGCCGCCTTCTTCGCTTTTTCGGCTGGGTGATCTCCGCAACAGTTGCGGCCGCGGTCCTGGCGCTTGTGGCAATCACCCAGTTTCCGGATTGGCTTCAGACGCGGCTCGCCGCGCTGCCCGGCCCCGTGAACAAGCTGGCGCAGTTGCTGCCCTCCCCTCTGCCGAACATGCCGCCGGTCAAGACGGCCCGCTGGCTCGATCAGAACTGGTCGACCGAAGACCGGCACTGGTTTCACCATGCGAGCCAGGGCACCAAGACGTTTCCCGTGCCCTACGCCTGGTTCGTGGCGCTGGAGCAGCCGCGCATCCATCTGTTTTCGCGGCCGGGTTTGCTGAGCGACACCAGCTATCTTGAGCGCTTCGGCTTCATCCCCAGTCCGAAAGCCATCGACACGGACAAGCCGACGCTGCTTCGCTATGGCTATGCGGAGTCCGCCGAAGCACCGGCATCGACGCCAGCCCTGTCGAGCAAGTGGCCGGTCGAGAATTTCGATGGCCTTCCCGTCGGGTTTGCACGCCTGACCGGCGCGACCGACCCCGCAACCGGGGTCGCCCAGCCCGATCTGATCGGATTGACTTGCGCCGCCTGCCACACCGGCAGCATTCGCTACAAAGGCACCAGCATCCGCTACGACGGCGGTCCGGCGATGGTGAATCTCCTGAAGCTCGAGCAAGCAACCGGTCTCTCCATCGCCTATACGCTGTTTTTCTCGAGCCGCTTCGACCGTTTTGCCACGCGCGTGCTCGGCGCCGGCGCCACGAAAGCGGCCCGCGCCGAACTGAAAAAGGGACTGTTGGAGGCGGGAGCCTTCGTGAAGATGCAGGCGGATTCGTTATCGAACCTGTACGACAGAGTGCACCAGCAGGACACCGAGGAGGGCTACGGCCGCCTCGATGCACTGAACCGGATCGGCAATCAGGTTTTCGCGACCGATCCGGCGTTGAGCGGGGTTGCGGGCTTCGAAGAGAACCTTCATGTACGGGATGCGCCGGTGTCGTTTCCGCCGATCTGGACCGTGTCGTGGTTCTACTGGGCGCAGTACGACGCTTCAATTCAGCAGCCTTTGATTCGCAATGCCGGCGAGGCGCTCGGCGTCTCCGCGCTCCTTAACGTCTCGCCCGATTATTCGCCGGATACGCTCTTTCGTTCGTCTGTCGACGTCGCAAATCTCGCCGCCATCGAGAATCTGCTGAAGGGATCAAACCCCTTCGAGCAAACACCACCGCGCTTTGCCGGGCTGAAATCGCCGCCATGGCCCGCGCAAATGTTCCCGGACGATGACGCCTGGAAGATCAAACCCGCACGGGTCGAAAACGGACGAAAGATCTACGCTGAGATATGCGTGGAATGCCATCTCGGGCCGGTCAACGATCCCGTGTTTGATAAGAATTATCCGGACAAGAGCTTCTGGTCCGTAAACGAATCCCATTGGAAAAGGGTTTGGAGCGGGCCGGTGCTTGAGGAAGTCCAGAAGGGCGTGGGCGGAATGGGTACCGATCCAGCCCAGTCTCATGTTCTGACGTTACGCACGGTCAAGGTGCCCGGCTTTCTCGGCCTCGATCCCGCGCGCGATCTTTCAAGATTCTGGGGATGCACCGATGTCCCCGCCTCCTCCACGGCCGAGATGCCGTTCGCGCTTGCCTTGATGGACGTCGTCGATCTCACCATCAGGAAATGGATGGACGGCAAAAACCTGTCGGATGCCGAACGCCAGGCGCTGTGGGGCCCTCGGAAAAATTGCCCCAATCCCGGCAACGCCCAGGAAGCGCATTATCGCGTGCGTCCCTTGAACGGTGTGTGGGCGACCGCACCCTATCTGCATAACGGCTCGGTGCCGTCGCTTTACTGGATGCTCAGGCCGGCCGCCGAACGGCCAACGCAATTCTGCATGGGCACGCGCGATTTCGATCCGGAGCAGGTCGGCTTTCGCGTCGAGCCCGGCAAGAAGCTGACCTGCGCCAAGGGCGAAACACTGTTCTCTGTCGAGGCTTCGGACGGCAGCCGGATCCCCGGCAACAGCAACCTCGGCCATTCGCTGCAGGGAACGCCTGGCCCCGGCAAACCCGGCGTTATCGGCCGTCTCTTGAGCGACGAAGAACGCTACGACCTGATCGAATATCTGAAGACGCTCTGACGAATCAAACGGGCAACCGAAGCTCCCGCTTCGGCTGCCCGATCGTTCAATCCGGCTTAATTGGACTTGTTTCGCTTGGTGGCGTTGGTGGTCGTCGTCGTGCTGCTCGATCCGTCGACGGCGCGAGCCTGGCCCCACGGGTCCGCCGGCGGCTTGTCCGGAATGTTGCCGAGCGAATTCTTGTAGGCCCGGTCTTGGTTCTTTTCCTGTTCGATCTGTCCCGGCGACTTCGGCGGGTCCTGCGGCGCCGCCGGCGGCTTGGCTTGCGCGAAAACGGGTCCGCTGAGCAACAGCGTCAAAACGATGGCGGCCGAAAGAACTCTCATACTAGGAAACTCCCTTTTGATTCCCTTTTACCACTGCGCCTGAAGCGTCGCCAAGAAACGCTTGCGCAAAATCTCTGGCAATTTTTGGATCATCCGTTGCACTGACGTCGTGATTTCCGTCCGGCAGGCTCCCCGATTCCCTCTCTTCGGACACAAAACCTGGATGACGATAGCGGTATTATGGTAGCCGCGCCCTGCGACCTAACCGCCCAGGCCGGGCGCTCAAAGATTATCTTAAGCAACTATCTGTAACCTCATCCCGATATTTTATGAGGTATTTCGCATGACGAAAGGGTTTGGGGGCCTGCTCGGCCTGTCGCGCTTGAACCTCGGCCCAAAGGCTGCCCTCAGCGCGGCGTTATTGATCACAATCACTGCGGCGTTCCTGGTTGGAGCGGGATATTGGTCGTTGACGCGCGACTTCAACGCCCGCGCCGTACGCGACATCGATCTCAGCCTTCGTACGCTTGCGTTGGCCTTTGGCGAGACCTATCCGGACACCAAGATCACCATTCGCGACGGGGTCGTCGAGCGCGTCGAAGTGCCGAAGATGCCGGAGTTCGCCGACCATCGCATTGTCGACCGCGCAACCTCCTATGTCGGCGGCAACGCCACGCTGTTCGTCTTTGACGATACGACGAGCCAGTTCGTCCGGCGGACGACGAATGTGACGAAAGAAAACGGCGACCGCGCGGTCGGAACGCAATTAGCGGCGGACCATCCCGGACAAGCGATGCTTCGCCGCGGCCTGGCCTACAAGGGGCCGGCGATGTTGTTCGGCCGCCGCTTCTACACCGCCTATCACCCGGTTTTCGATCCCGCTGGCAAGGTCGTCGGCGTTACCTATGTCGGCATCGCGATGGACGAACTCGACGGCATGCTGTGGCAGGCGATCTACGCCATGGCGATCGCCGCCGGCATCGCGGCGCTGCTTGCGCTCGGCGCGACCGCGCTCCTGGTCCGCCGCGTCACCAAGCCGCTCAAGGCGGTTGCCGCCAGTCTCACCGTACTCGCCGAAGGCCGGACTGATGTGGAGGTGAAGTACGCCGACCGCCGCGACGAAATCGGCGTGATCGCGCGAACCATCGACGTCTTCAAGACCAACCGGATCGAGCGCCGCCAGCTCGAGGCCGATCGCATCAATGCGGAAAAATCGGCCACCGAGCGGCGCAAGTCGGAGCTCAACCGGTTCGTCGAGGATTTCCGCACCAGGATCGGCGGCATCATCGAGCAGGTGATGAGTTCGTCCCACCGCTTCGAGAAGGATGCGCAGCAGCTCTCAGTGACGGCGCACACGACCTCTGAAATGTCCGACCAATCGGCCGATGCTTCGCGGCAAGCCTCCGAGCACGTCCGCAGCGCCGCAACGGCGTCCAATGAACTGTCGCAGTCGATCGTCGAGATCAGCAGGCGCGTCCAGGATTCCAACAGTGTTGCGGCCGAGGCGGTGAAGCAAGCCAACGCCACCGACGAACGTATGGCCGAGTTGTCCGCCGCCGGAGACCGGATCGGCAACGTGGTCAAGCTGATCACCTCGATTGCGGAACAGACCAACCTGCTCGCCCTCAACGCGACGATCGAGGCCGCGCGCGCCGGCGATGCGGGCCGCGGCTTTGCCGTCGTTGCCCAGGAGGTCAAGAACCTGGCCGGCCAAACCGCGAAAGCCACCGACGAGATCAGCTCGCACATCGACAACATGCAACGCGCCACGGGAGAATCGGTGGAAGCGATCAAGGCGATCGGACAGACCATCGAGCGCATCAGCGAGATCACAGGCGCAATCTCGGCCGCGGTCGAAGAGCAAGGCGCGGCCACCCAGAACATCGCCCAGGGCGTCCAGGCAGCGGCCGGCGGCACCCTCGACGTCGCCGAAAACATCGGGCGCGTTGCGCATGGCGCCAGCGAGACCGAGACGACCTCAGGCCAGATGCTGCAATCGGCCAAGTCGCTTTCCGAGGTGAGCATTCACCTCCGGGACGAGGTCGAAAAATTCCTCGACAGCGTTCGCGCGGCCTGATCCTCCCGCGCCGCGCGGTTCCCATCGGGCTATTCCGCCGAGGAACGCGCCTGATCCGCCGAAACGTGCTAGAGTGAGGTCGGGTACGATCTCCATCAGCGCGCGGGGCGCGGAGCATTGACCACATGGCAAAGAGCGGTCTCAAAGCGGTAAGGGCACTCATGGCCCTCGGGCGTCACCCGAAACGTCACGCCAACTGGACGCTGTCGGTCGCGATCTTCTCCACACTCATCACCATCGGCCTCGTTGCACTCTATCTAATGCAGGAGACGACCGAATTCCCCTGAGATGCCCCCGCAGAACATATGCGTGAGACGTGATCAGTGCGTTCCAGTCACCTCCGTCGCCGAATCGCTGGCGGCGTGCTTCCGGGAAGACGCCTGCTTTGGCCGCGCGGTGGATGCTTTCGATGCTTCCTGCGGAGCCTCCGCGGGGTCGTTCATAGCAGCGGCCATCTCGTCAAGAATGGCCTTGTAGGCTCCGGCGCTTTCGACGGGACGGGTTTCCGCTTTCTCCGTTTGCGCGTCCGGCGACGGCGCTGCAACCAGCGCGCCCGGGTCAAATCGCGCCCGTTCCAATTTGTTGCCGACAAACCAGGCACACAAAATGCCTGTGACCTTGTCGTCGTCGAAAACGTCAGTGTTGACCGTGTCGACCGTCATCACCGGGCTGCCGGATTTCAGGACAACAAGATCGCCCGGCTTTAAAGCAGTCATTTGCGAAACCCTTCGTCAATGCGAAGAAATGATGTGGCGGCTTTGCAACGATCCTATCGAAGTCGCAGCGCTATCATCATCACGACTGATCGCCATCGGCTTGCCCGTAATATAACGGAGATCGTTTGAAATCGATGCAGCAAAGCCACACAAACAACTGCAAATAAACGGTCGCCCGCGCGTCTCAAATTTTTAACATACAATATTACGACATACTGATTCGCGGCACGAACATTGCTTCGAACGAACTGGCTGAAAAAACTCAGGAGTGCGGCATGAGACGCCTCGTCCTTTGTACAGCGTTCGGTTTGTTGATGAGCGTAGCGAACGCCCGTGATTTCGGGCAGTGGGAAGGAACAGATCCGGAAATCCGGCGGTGGTACCAGGCGTTGATGCAGCCGGACAATCCTGCTGTCTCATGCTGCGGCGAGGCGGATGCGTACTGGGCGGATTCTTTCGAAGTTGACGGCGACAAATATGTCGCCATCGTCACGGACTCCCGACCTGACGCACCGTTGCGTCGTAAACACGTCGAGGTCGGAACCAAGATCGTCGTTCCAAATCACAAACTGAAATATGACCAATCCAATCCGACCGGGCACGGTGTCATATTTTTGAGCCGCGGTGATTACGTTTATTGCTACGTGGCGCCCGGCGGCGTTTGAGTCTTGTGAATGATGTCGGCCGATCGTTCATCGCGCGATGCGCGAACGTGGCCGACAACTTCACGCGGCCAGATAAATTATTCCGCGCTAGCGTCGGCTGTCCGCGTCCGACAATTTGATCGGCACGAATTGCGACTGGCTTTTCACCTTCGGGCCACCATCGGGATAGGTTGCGGTTGGCGCGGAGGTACGGCTAAGGAGCGTTTCCAAAAACAAGAAGAACTTCTCAGCAAGCATGAGAGTTTTTTCCACTGCTTGCTATTCGTACTCCACACGCCGATTTGGTTTGATGAACTAGTTCACTAAGTGGTGTACGGACCTTGCCGCCACCCCCGCGTGACGCTCCGCTTCGCGTGCCAGGCTGCTCAGCTGCATACCAAAATGATGACTAACGCCAGCGGTATGCCTATGCTCAAGATGCCCATGATTGTGAGCGCAATTTCAGAAAGCAGGGCTCCATTGAGCCACACGCTACGAACCGACATGATGCCACTCCTACGAGCCCCCTCGAGCCTTTTGCTCGTCGCCCCAGGATGAACAATCAAAATTCTCGGACCGAAGCCCGGGATGCAATTTTATTTGTCGGGAGGCTCACGCGATTCTGGTTAATGAAAGATTAACCCAAACCATCGTCCGGGACTGAATCAGAACGTCGAGCAGCTGCTACGGATCCTTGCGCGCCCTTATCGGGTTACGTAGGCGTCAACGATGTGCGCGAAGAAAATGCTGGCGCTTGATAATGCAATAGCGGCAACAACGAACTCAAACATCAAACTGTCCTTACACATTCTGTAAGCCGGACAGCCACACCGTAATCGCGTTTCGGCTTCAGGAATGTTTCCTAGTTCACATAATCGGCGGCGCGGGAGCAATTTATGCGCGGCTGTGACAGTTTCGACACGCGGCCCATGCCAGCCAGAAGCCTGATACTACCGGGACAAGGCTGGCTTCCCGCACGCAGCGCCGCCCCAGGGGAAAGAGGCCGCCAACTGAGGCGGCCAGGACTCACGATGAGCAAAAATTCCGTGCTTCTTTGGGCCGCCATTTGGGCCGTTTAACAACATGGGATTCGATAGCAGTTGGGACTGCCCACCAAACGCGAAGCCAAGCGCTACCGTTTGCGTCAAGAAGGTGCCCTCCGCAAACTAGGCCAGCGTGCTCGCAAACAAGCCAGTATCGGAAACCGGAAGCGAGCGTGCCACGAACAAAATTGCAAACCGTCTGCAAACGGGCCGTTGGCTGCAAACCAACCCGTGACAGCCACCGTTGAAAATATTGGTAAAAATGGTCGGAGCGAGAGGATTTGAACCTCCGACCCCTAGTCTCCCAGACTAGTGCGCTAACCGGGCTGCGCCACGCTCCGATGCCGTTCCCTTAGCTTTGATCAGGCGGCCGCGCAAGGCGGCCGATCGGCCTGGCGCGTCATTTGCCGGCAGGTTAAAGCCGTTCAACAGGCCCCGGGCCGGCCGCCCCGGTCGCTGCCGCAATTGCCGTCAGCCGTCCTTGAGTGCGGCGTCGAGCATCCGGCGGCAGGCGATCAGGTCTTCTAGCGCGCCCTTGAGGCGCGCCACGTCAAGGATCGGAGCAATATCCGCCACTCCCGCGATTGCTTCCTCGTCGTCAAAGCTGTCGACGTCTCGCCGGCTGGTGCGGCGTTCGGCCATCCGTGGAACGCCGCTTTCCTCGGAGCTGTCATAGTCGTCGTCGTCGAGGTCGATCGGTGGCGCAGCCTCATCGTCATCCAGGATGCTCTGACCGACAACCTCCTCGATCGCACCGAAGGACGCAACCGCGGAGGCATCGGCGAGCCGTTGCACCGAGGCGATGCCATGCTCCTTCAAAATGCGCTGGACGCCGCGGATCGTATACCCCTCGCCGTAGAGCAGACGGCGAATTCCCCGCAGCAGGTCGACGTCGTCCGGCCGGTAGTATCGGCGGCCGCCACTTCGCTTCATCGGCTTGATCTGGGAAAACCGCGTCTCCCAGAACCGCAAGACGTGTTGCGGAATATCGAGGTCTTCAGCGACCTCGCTGATGGTTCGGAAGGCATCCGGCGCTTTGTCCAAATGCTCGCTCCTCTATCCCTCGCCCCGGTGCAAAGAACCGCGTTTTAGGCGGGCTTGGTGCCGTTGGTTCCGGCGCCGTGGCCGTTGATGCGCTGCTTCAAAATCGCCGATGGCTTGAACACCATCACGCGGCGAGGCGAAATCGGCACCTCGGTTCCAGTCTTCGGATTGCGTCCGATCCGCTGGCCCTTCTTGCGCACCATGAAAGAGCCAAAAGAGGAAAGCTTCACCGTCTCGCCCTTTTCGAGGCAGTCGGTAATCTCTTTCAACACCAGTTCGACAAACGCGGATGATTCCGTGCGCGACAGTCCCACCTTCTGGTAGACGGCCTCACACAGATCAACACGCGTGACAGTTTTTCCGGTTCCGGTCATCGCCTGCCCCACTCTCGGCGAACAATATTCGCTTCTGAAATTATGAGCTTAAGTACCGACGGTCAACAGCCGTCCTGCCTTAATAGCATGAAAGAAAAGCGCAAAACATCGGGATTAATTTACCCGTTGCTCACCAACGGATCAGCACCGAGCCCCAGGTGAAGCCGCCGCCCATGGCCTCCAGCAGGACCAAATCGCCCCGTTTGATGCGGCCATCGCCCACAGCAACCGCCAATGCCAAGGGAATCGAAGCCGCCGACGTATTGCCGTGCCGGTCAACCGTGAGCACCACCTTCTGCGGCGCAATATGAAGTTTGTGCGCCGAGGCATCGATGATTCGCTTGTTGGCCTGGTGTGGAACGAACCAGGCAATGTCGTCCGCCGTCAGGCCGGTCGCCTCGAACGCAGCGACAATCACGTCGGTGATCATGCCGACCGCGTGCTTGAAGACTTCGCGTCCTTCCATTCTCAGGTAGCCCACCGTCTTCGTCGAGGATGGGCCGCCGTCGACATAAAGCTTCGATTTGTGCTGTCCGTCGGATCTCAGATGGGCCGTCAAAATCCCCCGATCGGAGGACAGCCCTGACTGCTCCTGGGCTTCGAGCACCACGGCGCCTGCGCCATCGCCGAACAGCACACAGGTGCCACGATCGTTCCAGTCGAGAATGCGCGAGAATGTCTCCGCGCCGATCACAAGCGCCCGCTTGAACGTCCCGCTGCGCAGGAAATTGTCGGCGGTGGCGAGCGCAAACACAAAGCCCGAACACACCGCCTGCAAATCGAAGGCGGCGCCGTGGTGGATGCCGAGCCCGTTCTGTACTGCGACTGCCGTCGCCGGGAACGTGTTATCGGGCGTCGAGGTCGCCAGCACGATCAGGTCGATCGATTGCGCGTCGACGCCGGCATTGGCGAGCGCCGACCGCGCCGCATTGATTGCGAGATGCGAAGTAAATTCGCCCTCGGCTGCGATATGACGCTGGCGGATGCCGGTGCGTTGCACGATCCATTCGTCGGAGGTGTCGATCTGCGACGCCAATTCGGCATTGGTCAGGATCCGCTCCGGCAGATAGGAGCCGCAGCCGAGCACGACCGAGCGTAGTGCAGTCACGAAACAGCCTCCTGCGCGGCAGACGCCTGGACCAACGTGCCGCCATCGAGTTTGAGCATTTGATTGATCTTGTTGAGAAGGTCGTATTTGGCCATCTCATAGCCAACCTCGACGGCATAGGCAAAGCCGTCGGCGTCGGTTCCACCGTGGCTTTTGACCACCACGCCGTTGAGGCCGAGCAGAACCCCGCCATTGGACTTACTGGGATCGAGCTTGTCGCGCAACGCCTTGAATGCAGGCTTCGCCAGCAGATAACCGAGTTTGGAGAGCCAACGGCGCGACAGCGCCTCACGCAGGAACTCGCTGATCTGGCGTGCGGTCCCCTCGGCGGCCTTGAGCGCAATGTTGCCGCTGAAACCTTCGGCAACGATCACGTCGGCAGCCCCTCGTCCGATGCCGTCGCCTTCGACGAAACCGGTATATTCGAGTTGAGGCAGGTTCATTGCACGCAAGAGTTCCGCGGCCTCACGAACCTCTTCGCGCCCCTTGATCTCTTCGACCCCGATATTGAGCAGACCGACGGTCGGCCTCGGCAGGTCGAACAACACGCTCGCCATGGCGCTGCCGAGCATCGCCAATGTCACCAGATGATGCGCGTCGCCACCGATCGTGGCGCCGAGGTCAAGCACGACTGAATCGCCGCGCACTGTGGGCCACACGGCCGCGATCGCCGGACTGTCGACGCCAGGCAGCGTGCGCAGGCAGAAGCGCGCCATCGCCATCAACGCACCGGTATTGCCTGCGGATACCGCAACGTCCGCGTCGCCTTTTTTCACAGCATCGATGGCAAGCCACATCGAGGACGTCTTGCGCCCCCGTCGCAAAGCCTGGCTTGGCTTGTCGTGCATGCTGACGGCAACGTCGGTATGAATGACCGAAGCGACCGCCTTGAGAGCCGGATGTTTTGCGAGTTGCGGGTCGATGACGCCACGATCCCCGAACAAAAGAAATTCCGTGTCGGGATGTCGGGTCAACGAAATCGCGGCACCGGGAATGACAACTGACGGGCCGACGTCACCTCCCATGGCGTCAAGCGCTATTCGAACCTTTTTAGGCATGAACGTCCCGGAAAGCCGATCTCTCATCGGACTTGGAATGCTGGTCGCGGAGACCAGACTGGGCCGCGACAATAGCGTTTCCCCGTACCGACACAACCTCTTGACCGCCGTCTTTTACCGCTCAAGTTAGCTCGCAGCAGAATCGCAACAACAAGATAACATCATGTGATTCAATCAGTTATCAGAAAAACACGAGAAAGCAAAAGAGCGTGGCTTTTCAAGCTTCGCCCTTAGTGCTCCTCGTCGTCCAGCGCGTTCCTGGAGGCCTTTTCGGCCACCGCCGGTTGGTCGCCCGATTGCAGCGTTCTCAGTGCCGCAAACGGGTGCTGGGCGGGATCTTTGACCTCGGCAAGCGGCTCAAATACGGCCTCCGGCCGACGCGGATAAGGATCGATAGCCAGGAACAAGGCGTCGGTGGCCAGGCGGCCGAGATCGATCACCCCGTTGACGATCGGCTCGGGCGGATCGGGAACTTCGTCGTCTTCGCGTTGGGCTACCTCATCGACCAATGCGGCAAGACTTCGAATTTGTTCCGGGGGCGCAAACAGCAGATCGATCACCTCGTCAATGTCGTTCTCGATCGGGTCCAGCGTCACGACGCAGCTCTGCCCGACCCGGGCGTGCACCTCGCCGGTGACCTGCACACGTCCGCCGCTCTTGGGCACCAGATCGAATGATGCGCGCGCCGAGACAATTTCGCGCAAGCCCGCAAGATCGGCCATCGCCGCGCGCGTGGCGTCACCGGCCTCAAACGCGCGATGCAGCCCGGTATCCGGGATTTGCGCGACGATGACAGGGACTCGCCAGGGATCGGCGGGGTTCATTGGTTATCATCCTTCGGCCGGAGCAGGAAAAGCCCATCCGGCGGCTTCGAAAGCAGCCGCGTCGAGGCCATCAAGACGGGCCATCACCGTCTGCGCATAGGTAGCAAGCCGGCGCGCATTTTCCATGCCTTCGCCGTTCAGGATGTTCTTGCACAGGGCCTTGGCCGGAGCATCGCCGCCTGCTCCAAAGGCGACATCATAGGCCGCCGCTCGGCCATAAAATGCTTCGCCGAAGGCCTGCATGCGCTTGGGAACCGTGAGGTCTCCAACTCCCATTTCCCGCAAATTGGCATCCATATCGTCGCAGAATCGATCAAAAAGGGCCTGCGAGGCGTCCTTCGCTTCCGACGTGGATCGAAAACGCCGCAGCACGAGCCACAAATGCAACACCAGGAGGTCGAAACGGCCATCAACGGTATCAGGCACGCCGAGGCTCCGGTAGAATGCCGGTTCTCGCGCCTGCGTCACGATCATGCCATAGATGGCTTCGATGGTGCCGCGCAGGGGCACCCGGGATTTGCTGAAATGTTTGAACGGCCAAAGCATTGTGGGTTTCGCCCGCGAGCCCTTTGTTGCAATCAAGCGCTCTGCCGGGTACGTCAAGGCCTCGCGTGATGCAAGGGGATGGGACGCTTTCCCAAATGATCAAGTCCAATTTGCTAGGTTTTGCACGCAGCTGCGGCTGGCGTGGTCTGCGAACCGCGGCCGCGGCGGCCCTGCTGTGCGCTGTCGTCAGCGGCTGCGGCGAACAGTTCCAGAAGGGCTACATCCTGCCGCCAGGCGCGCTTGAACAAATTCCGATCGGCGCGAGCCAGGACCAGGTGCTGATCGTGATGGGAACCCCATCCACGGTCGCGACGCTCAACGGCGAGGTCTTCTATTACATCTCCCAGCGCACCGAGCGTACGATCGCCTTCATGAATGACAAGATTGTCGATCAACGCGTGATCGCGATCTATTTCGACAGGAACCGCCAGGTGCGGCGTCTTGCCAATTACGGGCTGAGAGACGGCAAGATTTTTGACTTCATCAGCCGCACCACGCCGACCTCGGGTCAGGAAATCAATTACGTCGCGCCGCTGTTCAAGGCGCTCAATATCGGCCAGAGCAGCAACTAGCCTTCCGGGCTGACGGCTGGATAGCCCGGCGTTTCTCACCGTCCGAATCAAAAACCCCGCGGGCCACATGACCCGCGGGGTTTTGTTTTCTCGGATGACGTCTTAGTGCGCGAGGATCGCGAGCAGGAGCAGCGCCACGATGTTGGTGATCTTGATCATCGGGTTCACCGCGGGGCCCGCCGTATCCTTGTAGGGATCGCCGACGGTGTCGCCGGTCACGGCCGATTTGTGGGCATCCGAGCCCTTGCCGCCGTAGTGACCGTCCTCGATGTACTTCTTGGCGTTATCCCAGGCGCCGCCGCCCGAGGTCATCGAGATCGCGACAAACAAACCGGTGACGATGACGCCGAGCAGCATCGCACCGACGGCGGAGAACGCCGCCGACTTGCCGGCCACGCCGCCACCCGCGATCGCATAGATCAGGAAGTAGACGACGATCGGCGACAGCACCGGCAGCAATGACGGAATGATCATTTCCTTGATCGCCGCCTTGGTCAGGAGGTCGACGGCCTTGCCGTAGTCCGGCTTGTCCGTGCCCTGCATGATGCCGGGCTTCTCGCGGAACTGACGGCGGACCTCTTCCACGATCGCGCCGGCCGCGCGGCCGACTGCGGTCATGCCCATCGCGCCAAACAGATACGGCAGCAAACCACCGAACAAGAGGCCGACAACCACGTAAGGGTTGTTCAGCGAGAAGTCCGGATTGACGCCCTTGAAGTAGGGGTGCTGAGCCGAGTCGGCGATGAAGAACTTCAGGTCCTGGTTATAGGCGGCGAACAACACCAGCGCGCCGAGACCGGCCGAACCGATCGCATAGCCCTTGGTGACGGCCTTGGTGGTGTTGCCGACCGCGTCGAGCGCGTCGGTCGATTTGCGCACTTCCTTCGGCAAGCCGGCCATTTCCGCAATGCCGCCCGCGTTATCCGTAACCGGACCGAAGGCGTCGAGCGCGACGATCATGCCGGCCAACGACAACATGGTGGTGGTCGCAATCGCGATGCCGAACAGGCCGGCAAGACTATAGGTCACCAGAATGCCGGCGATGATGACAATCGCAGGCAGCGCGGTCGCTTCCATCGAGATCGCCAAGCCTTGAATCACGTTGGTGCCGTGACCGGTCACCGACGCTGCCGCGATCGACTTCACTGGACGGTAGTCGGTCCCGGTGTAGTACTCGGTGATCCAGATGATCAGGCCGGTCACGATCAGGCCGACGACACCGCACTCGAACAGTGCCATCCCGGTAAAATCGACGCCGGCGAGCTTGTCGAAGCCGATCAGCGTGTGGATCACGGCAGCGACGCCGACCAGCGACAACACGCCGGTTGCGATCAGGCCCTTGTAGAGCGCGCCCATGATCGACTGGCTCGCGCCGAGCTTGACGAAGAAGGTGCCGATGATCGAGGTGATGATGCAGATGCCGCCGATGGCGAGCGGCAGCGTCATCATGTTGGCGAGGATCGGCGTCTTGGCAAAGAAGATCGCGGCCAGCACCATGGTGGCGACCGCCGTCACCGCGTAGGTTTCGAACAGGTCGGCGGCCATGCCGGCGCAGTCGCCGACGTTGTCGCCGACGTTGTCGGCGATGGTGGCCGGGTTGCGTGGATCGTCTTCGGGGATACCGGCCTCGACCTTGCCGACGAGGTCGCCGCCGACGTCAGCACCCTTGGTGAAGATGCCGCCGCCGAGACGGGCAAAGATCGAGATCAGCGAAGCGCCGAACCCGAGCGCCACCATGGCATCGACCACGATACGGCTGTCGGGCGCCAGATGCAGCGAATAGGTCAGGAAGCCGAAGTAAAGCGTCACGCCGAGCAGCGCGAGACCCGCCACCAGAAGGCCGGTGATGGCGCCGGCCTTGAAGGCGAGTTCGAGACCGCCGGCAAGCGAGGTGGTGGCCGCCTGCGCGGTGCGGACGTTGGCGCGAACCGACACGTTCATGCCGATGAAGCCGGCCGCACCCGACAGGATGGCGCCGATCGCAAAGCCGACCGCAACCAGAACTCCGAGGAAATAGGCCAGCAGGGCGAAGATCACGACACCGACGAGGCCGATCGTGGCGTATTGGCGCCGCAGGTAGGCCTGCGCGCCTTCACGCACGGCAGCCGCAATCTCCTGCATGCGCGGATTGCCGGCATCGGCTTTCAGAACTGACATGGTCGCCCAGATGGCGTAGACGATGGATAGCGCGCCGCAGAGCACGATCAACCATAATGCTGTCATTGAACTTGCCTCAGATCTCTTGAGATGGCCCCACGCCACGGCCGCGATCGCGGCGGGCGCTTAAAAAGCAGGCCCGCCCTGCCCAAAGGGTGGCCTGAAATCGGCCGGGACCATGCCAAAATCGCATGCGCGGCGCAACGCCACGGGCCGCAAAAATGGGCGATTTCGAAAGGTATTTGCACGGGAACGGGCCAATTTCACGAAATTCCTAGAAATGGCTGTAGGACGTTCGCGTTAGCGGCAGCTCCTTACCCTCCACGTCCAACCATTTCGGGGGAGAATCGCCCGCGATGAATGTCCCGATCGGGCTGACGGCCACGCCCGCTGCCTGAGCCGCTACGGCGAAGTCTTCGAGCGCATCTTGAGGAATTGCGCAGAGAATCTCGTAATCGTCGCCGCCCGAGATGATCTCGGCCATGCCGACGAAACCAGCGGCGAGCGCGATGGAGGCGGCTTCCGACAACGGGACCGATTTCAAATCGATCACCGCCGACACACCCGATACGCGACACAGCTTGGCGAGATCGCCGGCCAGACCGTCGGACACGTCCATCGCCGCGTGCGCATGCGCGCGAACCGCGGAAGCGAGCGCATTGCGCGGCTGTGGCACGCGATAACGGCTAATCAGCAAGTCGCGCGCTGCGGCGTCGCCGCCAAACGCCGCAGCCACCCTGCCCCGCTTCAATATATCAAGACCCAACGCGGCATCGCCGATCGTCCCGCTCACCACGACATGATCGCCCGGTCTTGCACCGCTACGGCGAACCATCCCGTTCGGAGGAACACGGCCGAACGCGGTGATCGAGATCATCAGCGGGCCCGGCGTCGAAACCGTGTCACCCCCGAGAAGCGGACAGTTGAAATCGGCCGCGTCCGCGCCAAGACCGCGGGCGAAGGCCGCAAGCCACGCCTCATCGACCTTGCGCAATGCCAGCGAGAGCACGAAACCCGCGGGCGTCGCCCCCTTGGCTGCAAGATCCGAGAGATTCACCCGCAGCGCCTTCCGCGCGATGGTATCGGGCGGATCGTCGGCGAGGAAATGAACGCCTTCAACGAGTGCGTCGGTCGTGACGACGATGTCCTCACCGAGCGCCTTCAGAACCGCGGTGTCGTCGCTCAATCCGAAGGCGCCCGCGTCGGTCGCCAGCGGCTTGAAATAGCGCGCGATCAGCGAGTCCTCGCCGAATGCTGGCGCACCGGGCGTAGCCACCTCAGCCACCGGCCCGCGCAAATTCGCTGCCACGAAACTGGCGAGCGATCTGATCGAGAACCGCATTCACCATGCCGGTCTCCTCCGCCTCGACAAAGGCGTGTGCAACGTCGACATATTCCGACACCACGACGCGGCCGGGCACATCCTTGCGATGTTCCAGCTCATAGGCGCCGGCGCGCAACACCGCGCGCAGGATTGCATCGATCCGCTTCAGCGGCCAGCCTTTCGACAGGGCTTCGTCGATCAAGGGATCGAGTTTCGCCTGATCGCGCACCACCCCCGACACCACGTCGCGGAAAAATGCGGCTTCCGCCGGCAGATACTTGTCGCCCTCGACCTCGTTGCCGAGCCAGTGGCTTTCGAACTCCGCGAAAATGTCGTTGATCCCGGCGCCTGCGATGTCCATCTGGTAAAGCGCCTGCACCGCGGCGAGCCTCGCCGCGCCGCGCCGGTTGGCTTTTTTGTCTGCGCCTTTGACGGGCTTCTTTTTGCTCTCGACCATCATGCGTTTTTCGCCAGTCGACGCTTGATCCGCAGCATCGCGATCGCCGCGCGTGCGGCGTCGCCGCCCTTGTTGAGTTCAGAGGCGCGCGCCCGCGCCCATGCCTGCGCCTCGGTGTTCACGGTCACAATGCCGTTGCCGAGTGGAAACTTCTTCGACACCGCAAGATCCATCAGCGCGCGCGAGGATTCCTGCGAGACAATCTCGAAATGGATGGTGTTGCCGCGGATGACGCAACCGAGCGCAATCGCGGCGTCGTAGGGCTTGCCAGCCTTTTCCGCGGCCTCGATCGCGATCGCGATGGCGGCCGGAATTTCCAGCGCACCCGGCACCGTGATGACGTCGTGACTGAGGCCGGCCACTTTCAGCTCGGCGATCGCGCCCTCGAGCAGCGCATCCTGAATATCGTCGTAGAAGCGCGCTTCGACAATCAGCGCCCGCGCGCCGGAAATGTCGGTTGTGTCCTTTAACGGTGCGCGTCGCGCGTCGGCCATGGTTCAATCCATCTGATATCGTCGTTGACGGCTACGCCGTCACTTCATTTCCGTCAATCTCGCCGCATAGCGCGCCATCAGATCGACCTCGATATTAACCTCACTGCCCGCGCGCCAGGACGACAAGGTCGTGACATTGAGCGTGTGCGGAATGATCAGCACGGAAAAGGCCGTACTGTTGACGGTGTTAACTGTCAGCGAGACGCCGTCCAGCGTAATCGAGCCCTTGGGCGCGATGAAGCGCGCCAGGTCCCGCCTCGTGTTGAGCTCGAACCGCGCCATATCGGGCAGATCCTCGCGGCTGAGGATGGTGGCGATGCCGTCGGCGTGACCGGCCACGATATGACCGCCGAGTTCATCGCCGATCTTCAGCGCTCGCTCCAGGTTGAGGCGGGTCCCGGCGGCCCAGTGCTTCGCGGTGGTCATCGAAAGCGTCTCCGCGGCGGCGTCGACATCGAACCAGGTCTTGGCGTTCGCAATCCCGGAGGCGACGACGGTCAGGCAGACGCCGTTGCAGGCGATCGAGGCGCCATCGGCGATCCCAGCGCGATCATAGTGGCAGCCGATGCGCAGCCGGTGCAACTGCCCCTGCGCGACAGCTTTAAGGCTTTCGATCTCGCCGATGTCGGTGACGATGCCGGTGAACATCAATTTCGCTCGTAAACAGTAAGAGTGTCTTGGCCGAGGCTCTCGCTAGCACGAACGCGAAAGGCCGGCGACTCGGTGATTGCGGTGAGTGGCAATGCATCCAGCGCCGCCACGCCATCGGCGCCGATCGCGGCTGCACCGCGAAGCAACCAGAACTCGTCGGCCAAGCCCGCCGCGACGAAAGACGAGGCCACGCGCGAGCCGCCCTCGACCAGAAGCCGGGTGATGCCCCGCTCCGTCAGAACGCGCACCACTTCCGACAGGTCGAGCCCGCCCTGCGGGCGGGAACCGAGCCGGATCACCTGCGCGCCATTGGCGCCGAGGATCGCCGCGGCGGGCGCCTCCGCGAGTTCCGAGGCAACGACCCACAGCGGCGTGTGGCGTGCCGAACGAACCAGACGGCTCTTGGGAGGAATCCGCAGACCCCGATCAAGTACGACGCGAACCGGCGAACGCGCCTCCATGCCCGGCAGCCGGCAGGTTAGCAGCGGATTGTCCGACAGCACCGTCCCGATCCCGACGAGAATGGCGTCGCACTGTGCCCGCAACAGATGCGTGCGCGCGTTGGCGGCCTCGCTTGTGATCGCCACCGTCTTGTGGCCTGAGGCCGCGATCTTGTCGTCGGCGGAGACCGCAAGTTTCACGATCACATGCGGGCGGTGCTCGCGGATGCGCCGGAAATGTCCGGCATGGGCACGGGCGGCTTCTTCCGCCATCAACCCGACATCGACCTCGATGCCGGCGTCGCGCAACTTCGCATGGCCTTGCCCTGCGACTTCCGGGTTGGGGTCCTCGATCGCCGACACCACGCGCGTAACGCCGGCGGCGATGACCGCGTCCGCGCAAGGCGGCGATTTGCCGACATGCGAACAGGGCTCGAGCGTCACATAGAGCGTGGCGCCGCGCGCCGCCTCGCCTGCTTGCGCCAGCGCGACGGGTTCTGCGTGCGGCCTTCCGCCCGGTTGAGTCCAGCCGCGGCCGACAATGATGCCATCCTTGACCACGACAGCGCCGACCGCGGGATTCGGCCAGGTGCGACCCAGGCCGCGCCGGCCGAGCGTCAACGCCAGGTCCATGAAGCGGCGATCAGCCGCCTTCGATTCCGTCGTGCGTTGCAGCGCACCGGGGGAGATCATTTGCGTAACAGCGTAATCCGCGCTTCGTCCTCGCCGGAGAGTTCGCCGAGCACCGCCTCGAAATCCTTGGCCTCGCGGAAATTGCGGTAGACCGAGGCAAAGCGCACATAGGCGACGTCGTCGAGCTGGCGCAGATGCTCCATCACGATTTCGCCGATCGCCTCGGACGAAACCTCCGCCTCGCCGCCGCTTTCGAGCTCGCGCACGATGGCGGACACCATCTTCTCCACCCGCTCCGCCTCCACCGGGCGCTTGCGCAAGGAGATTTGCAGCGAGCGCACCAGCTTGTCGCGGTCGAACGGCACCCTGCGGCCGTTGCGCTTGATGACCGTCAATTCGCGAAGCTGCACGCGCTCGAATGTGGTGAAGCGGAAGTTGCAGGCGACGCATACGCGCCTGCGCCGGATCACGGCGGAATCTTCCGTCGGACGGGAATCCTTCACCTGCGTATCGAGACTGTTGCAGCTTGGGCAACGCATGCGGATGAACCTTGTTAATAGATCGGGAAACGATCGGTGAGCGCCTTGACCCGTTCCTTCATCGCCTGCTCCACGAGCGGCGCGGAGCCATCCTTGGATTGCGCGACTGCATTCAGCACCTCGGCGATCATGCCGCCGACCTGCTTGAACTCGGCGACGCCAAAACCGCGCGTGGTGGCGGCCGGCGTTCCCAAACGCAAGCCCGAGGTGACGAACGGCTTTTCGGGATCGTAGGGAATGCCGTTCTTGTTGCAGGTGATCGCGGCGCGAACCAGCGCCTTCTCCGAGACGTTGCCCTTCAGACCCTTGGGCCGCAGATCCACCAGCATCAGGTGGTTGTCGGTGCCGCCGGAGACGATATCGAGGCCTTCCGCGCGCAAGGACTCCGCGAGCGCCTTGGCGTTCTCGACCACGTTCCTGGCGTAGACCTTGAAGTCGGGCCGCAGCGCCTCGGCAAAGGCGACGGCTTTCGCCGCGATCACATGCATCAGCGGACCGCCCTGCAAACCCGGGAAGATCGCCGAGTTGAACTTCTTGGCGAGCGCTTCGTCACTACAGAGGATGAGACCGCCGCGCGGACCGCGCAACGACTTGTGCGTCGTGGTGGTCGTGACGTGGGCGTGCGGCACGGGCGAAGCATGGACGCCGCCGGCCACAAGACCCGCAAAGTGCGCCATGTCGACGAGGAGGTAGGCCCCGACGCTGTCGGCGATCTCGCGGAAGCGCTTGAAATCCCAGGCGCGCGAATAAGCCGATCCGCCGGCGATGATCAGCTTCGGGCGAACCTGCTCGGCTTGCCTCGCGATCGCATCCATGTCGAGGAGCTGATCTTCACGGCGCACTGTGTAGTGCACGGCCTTGAACCACTTGCCGGACATGTTGACTGGCGAGCCGTGGGTCAGGTGTCCGCCGGCGGCGAGGTCGAGGCCCATGAAGGTATCGCCGGGCTGCAACAGCGCCAAAAACACCGCCTGATTCATCTGGCTGCCGGAGTTCGGCTGCACGTTGGCAAAGCCGGCGCCGAACAGCTTCTTGGCTCGCTCGATCGCGAGCGTCTCGGCAACATCGACCCATTCACAGCCGCCATAGTAGCGGGCGCCCGGATAGCCCTCGGCATACTTGTTGGTCATCACCGAGCCCTGCGCTTCCAGCACCGCACGGCTGACGATGTTTTCCGAGGCGATCAGCTCGATCTCGTGGCGCTGGCGGCCGAGTTCGCCGGCAATCGCGGCAGCGATTTCGGGATCGGCCTCGGCAAGACTCGCCGAGAAGAACGAGTTGGACGTGGAAGCCGTCTTGGCGCTCGAGGAAGAAGTCATGGGCAGAATATCTCCACCGCTGCGAGCCGAGGGGGGTCGCGGGCGGTCTATTAATGGCGGTCGAAAGGGTATTTGCCGAATACCATATCGGCCCGCCACGGCCAAGCGATTGCGGTACAAGCCTGAAATTTATGCAAGATATGGTGGGGATAGGCCTTTTTGCCAGTTCCCGCCCCCTCCCCGCAGGCCGCGGCCATGGCGGCACGTTCCCGCGGCAGGCCATGCCCGGGTGTCTGGCCGAAGTCCCCCTTTTCAGAGGACGCAGGGAATGCCGGGTACACGGCGGTACCCGCAGCTCCGCGTGCAAAAAATGAAAGCACGCAGATAAATCCACCACAGGTTCACCGGGCATCCCGGCATTCCCTGCGCGATGGTTTTACGGTTTCCTTCGTGCTCTCCCCGGCGATCGGGCTTTGTTGCCACCGTCGCCGGCGCGGATTGCCAAAGCATCCTCGCCGACTTGATGCCGGCATCGAGGCATCAGGACCACACGACTTCACCGTCCGCTTAGCCCATCGCTCGTCAGTCGATGCGAAAGCGTCCATCGCATCCCGCACCCGACGTTCGTGACGATCGCGAAGCGCCCTCTTTTGTGGGGCACGAGACGCGCGGAAATGTGCTTCTGATTTGCCCGACGTCACAAGGATACGCGCCTGCGGCACATTGGCGCGACGGGCAAATCAGTCGGGCCGCGCGAGCGGCTGTCAAGCATTCGACCGAATGCCCGCTCACATCGCGCGAGCGCGAGGTAGGAAATGACGCCGTTGCGACGAGAGAAGTCAATCCACTGACAGCGCGGAGCGCACTTTCCGGAGAGATTTGTTGATGATTATTTTTCGATCGTCGTCGCTAATGCCGCGGATGGCATCGTCTATTTTCACGCCGCGCCGCTGCATCTCGCGGTCTCGCTGATATGCTCTCAGCTTTTCAGCTTCTTCGTTTCGTCGCGCATTGGAATCGTTATCGGCCACGATAAAGCTCTCCCCTTCAAGTCGCCCGTGAACCCCTTGCCCGCGCGCAAAATAACTCGCGTGCGTTCGCAGGCAAGCGAGGCTTGTCGTTAAGCTTGATGCGGACAATTGAAGGGGAACGTCACGCCTGCTGCGTTCGTGCCTGCTGAACTCGGGGCGAGCCCGAGTTCAGTCAGCACGCTCTGGAACGAAGTGTTTGCGTTTACTTCTTCACCAGCGGGCAATCGCTCTGCGAGAGCGGCTTTGCGGCATCTTCCGGCGCAATCGTGGCGACCAGCTTGTAGTAATCCCACGGATATTTCGACTCTTCCGGCTTCTTCACCTCGAACAAATAGGCCGGAATGAGACGGCGGCCATCGGCGCGGAGCACGCCTTTCCCGAACAACGGATCGTCGGTCGGGATTTCCTTCATCCTGGCGACGACCTTGGCGCCATCGTGCGGATTGCCGCCGAGTGCTTCGAGCGCCTTCAGGTAATGCAGGATTCCGGTATAGCTGCCGGCCTGGTTCATCGACGGCATGGCATGATTATTCGCTCTTTCCGCAAACCGCTTCGACCATGCGCGCGTGGCGTCGTTCATGTCCCAGTAGAAGGATTCTGTGAAGGTCAGGCCCTGCGCGGTCTTCAGACCCAACGAATGTACGTCGTTGATGAAGAGCAGAAGCGCCGCGAGCTTCTGGCCACCCGCCGTGATGCCAAACTCGGAGGCCTGCTTGATCGCGTTGGTGGTGTCGCCGCCGGCGTTGGCGAGACCAATCACCTTGGCCTTGGAAGACTGTGCCTGCAGCAGGAAGGACGAGAAATCGGAGGTGTTGAGCGGGTGCTTGATGCCGCCGAGCACCTTGCCACCATTGGCGGTGACCACGGCGGTGGTGTCGCGCTCGAGGGCGGCGCCGAAGGCATAGTCGGCGGTCATGAAGAACCAGGTGTTGCCGCCGGCCTTGGTCAGCGCCTCGCCGGTGCCGTTGGCGAGCATATAGGTATCGTAGGTATAGGAGATGGTATTGGCATTGCAGGCCTTGCCGGTGAGGTCCGCGGTGGCCGCACCCGAATTGAGCAGAATCGAATTCTTCTCCTTCACGAGGTTGCTGACGGCCAACGCCACGCCGGAATTCGGCGTGTCTTCGACCAGATCCACCTTCTCGGTGTCGATCCATTGCCGCGCAATGCTGACGCCGATATCGGGCTTGTTCTGGTGATCGCCGCCGATCACGTCGATCTTCCAGCCTTTTGCCGCGAGACCAGAATCCTCTACCGCCATCTTGACCGCCATCAAGGTGTTGGGGCCGTTAATGTCAGCGTAAAGGCTCGCCATGTCGGTGAGGACGCCGATCTTGACGACCTTGTCATCGGCCTGCACGGCAGTCGCGGCGACAAGTCCAATTCCCATAACAGCAAGCAGCGCAGCCGAGCGCCGCGCAAAAGCGATAGCCATGAAATCCCTCCCTCGTGATCCCCGGACGGCTCTCTTTGGGAGCCTTGGCCCGGACGACCTCGAATCCGTAACCGCTGCTGCTGCTTTCGGCAATGCGTCTTTGGAGTGGCGGCGCTGGAATATCGGCGATTAGCTGACGCCGTCGCGGCCATAGATGTCGTCGCGGAATTGCACGACACCATCCGGCGTCGCCCAGGCCGTGACATAGACCCAATAGAGCGGCAGCGGCTTTGCGACCTTGGCGTCCTTGCGCTCGCCCGACTTGATGACCTCGTCGATCTCGGCTTTCGACCAGCCCGGCGTTTCCGCCAGAATCCAGTAGACGAGTTCGCGCACATTCTGCACGCGCATGCAGCCGGAGGAGGCGAAGCGGAAATCCTCGCCGAACAGATTCTTCGACGGCGTGTCGTGCATGTAGACGCCGTCGGGACTGGGAAAATTGATCTTCATCGATCCGAGCGAATTGAAATCGCCGGCATCCTGCTTGAATTTGTAGTTCACCGCTTCGGTCGAATACCAGTCGATCTGCGACGGCTGCAGTTCGTTGTTCTTGGGATCGTAGATGCGGATGTGATTTTTGGTGAGATAATCCGGCTCGGCCTGCATCTTCGGAATCAGGTCCTTGCGGATGATCGACACCGGCACGGTCCAGAACGGATTGAAGTTGATCTGGGTGATCTTGCTGCGGACATCCGGCGACGGGCGGTCGGGTTTTCCGGCAACCGCGATATGGCGCGTCACCGCGACGCCGTTCTCGATCGCCTCGATCTGCGCGGCCGGAATGTTCGCAACCACGATGCGGTTGCCGAGATTGCCGGTCAGCGCCTTCAGCCTACCTGCGTTGGTGCGAAGCTGCGCCAGCCGCTGCTCGGCCGGAACGTTGAGCGCGTGCAGCGCGGCTTCGTTCACGAGACCGTCGGCATGCAGCCCGTGGCGCACCTGAAACCGCCTCACGGCCGCATCGACGTAGGAATCGAACACCTGCGCCTCGCCGGAATTCAACTCGAGGTCGCCCGCGATCGACAGCCGCGTGCGTAACGACGGCACCGCGGGGCCCCTGGCGCCGACGCGCAAGCCGGTGGCCGAAGCCGGCACGTTGGGCCACCCGCCCTTGGCGACGATGGCCTCGTATTGCGCGATCGAAGTCTGCGTGGTTTCGGCCGTCGATGGCGACAGCGTCGGCAGCGATTTCTTGGGCAGGCGGACGTTACGCGAGGAGTTGTCGAAGCCGCTGCCGAGCCCGTTCTCCTGATTTTCCCGCATCAGCTGGTCGAGCATCTGATCGGAGGTCTGCCCTTCGGCGGCGCAGGCCACGCGTGCAAGCGCGCCCGCCGCAAGTCCGCTGGCGGCGGTGGTCAGGAAAGATCGTCGGGTGATCGCGCTCATGATGGGCGGCCGGGTTTATGTCGCCTTGATAGCAAACCCTGGCGTGAGCGATAAGGCTGAAGAACCATCGCAAATGCGTGAAAGGCGCTTCGCCGAATTTCCGAACGTTTCCGGCGCGTGCGCCAAACGCCCGGCAGCTAGCCCGCCGGGCCGCCGCAATTCTTGATGTCGTTGGCGAGATTCCAGCTTTCCTTGGTGCGCAGATTCGTCGTGCGGTAGACGCGGCCGCGAAGGTCGCCGGGACACTCCTTGGGCACCTCGACCAGGCATAAATTGACCTTGTCGAAGACCTGCGAGCGAACGATGGAGTTTTCCCGGCGCAGCGAGACCTGAACGCCGGAATTGGAGAAGCGCACGATGGTGCCGGGATCGGCGCCCTTCTTGGGCTTCGGCTCGATGTCCTCGCCGTAGCGATCGGTAATGGAGGTGATCGTGGTCTCGAAGCACTCGCCGACCTTGCGCGGCATTTTCGAGATGCGCTCGGTGTTCGGGAGATCTTCGTCTTCCAGCGGATCGGGCGCCGGATTCCATTTGTCCGGCGGCGCCGTTCCCGGATTCAACCGCTCGACGGGCGCGGCTGCCGTGTTTCGCTCGGCGAATGAAGAGAGGAAGCTCGGCTGCTGCGTACAGGCGGTCGCAGCCAGCAGCGACAACAGCCCCAGCAAGCGCAGACGATTCATGCGAGGCGTTGGCATCAGTTCGCAAGCCGGCTGGGGCCGCCCCTCTCGATCAAATGCCTGAACCCGTGATCCACCCAGGAACTCCCTGCCCTCACTACACAGCCAACGTACCCAAAATGGCACGGCCTAAGGCCGGCATCGCCGACGCCAGGAGCGCGATAGTGCCGGATTGGGCAAATTTAAGGGCACAATCAAACGTTTCGCCCGGATATTTGTCCAGGTGAGCGTTTACCAGAGCTTTCGGGAAAGCAGAAGCTTGGGTCTTACAGACCGGTATAGCCGGCCTTGACGGGATCGTTGGTGCCGTCGAGTTCGCGCAAGTATGTGAGGCCGCACACCGTCAGGCGATGCATATCTTTCTCGCCGGCCTCGAACAGGGTCGTCACGTATTCGGTCACCTTCTCGCGGGCCTCGGCGCTCGCGGCGGCTGAACGGTTCAGCAACAGATCATAGGTCATCATGATACGATCGATGGCGGCTTCCATAACTTCCTCGCGTTTTGATCCAATTCTTTCGGACTAGTCGATCAAGCGATTTCCAGCGCCTCGTATTGAGCGATCGCCTTGTTGGCGAGCCTGATCTTGTTGAATTCGCCGCGCTCGAACAGCCTGATGATGATCGCCAGCAGCCGCTCGTCGGTTGCAAAACTGTCGGAAACGGCGCCGGCGCGGTACAGGTAGTTGGCTGCGATCGCATAGGCGTCGCTGACCGCTCCCACATTCATGACCTGTATGCCGCGCTCGACAAGCATCTGCGTTCTCCGATCCGCAGCGTTAAGCACGGTCGGGCGCAAAAGTTCCAATCCGGCGCGTTCTCGTGAAGTGGCTACCAGCTCGCGTGAACAAAACGCGTCAAGTCCGTAGTCCAGCACCGGTAAACGACAAAACGCACCGGCTTCGGAAAAATCCGAACCGGTGCGTAATGGGGGAAGTATTACGGTCGTTGCGGCCGCCGGTCTTTTAAGTCGCCGGCTTGGCCGCAGCAGAACTTGAGGCTGCGATCAGAGCCGATAGAGGATCTGGTCGGTCCAGAAGCGCTCGAGGCGATGCAGCGACTTGTTCAGCGTCGCAAACTCTTCGTTCGAGATGCCGCCAACCTGCTCCACCGTCTTGACGTGCTTCTGATACAGCGCGTCGACGATCTTGCGGATTTCCTGGCCCTGCGGGGTCAGGCGAATGCGAACCGAACGGCGATCGACACGCGAACGCTGATGGTCGAGGAAGCCGAGTTCGACCAGCTTCTTCAGATTGTAGGAGACGTTGGAGCCGAGATAATAACCGCGCGTGCGCAACTCGCCCGCGGTCAGCTCCTTGTCGCCGATGTTATAGAGCAAGAGCGCCTGCACCGAGTTGATATCGGCGCGGCCACGACGATCAAATTCGTCCTTGATGACATCGAGCAGGCGGCGATGCAGCCGCTCAACAAGAGTCAAAGCTTCGAGATAGAGCGGCTGAACCTGAGCCTGTTGCCCCGGCGCGCGCTCGACGGTTTCCACCGCGGTTGCTGCGGCTTTCATCATGACACTTCCCCTGTTTGTCGTTTTTATCGACTTATTCGACGAAACTTTTGTCCCGCCTGATAGGTGCAACTTAAGGGGAGCGTTTGAAGATCAGCTTAAATAAGACAATAAAGAGATCATGAATTTAAGAGAGTGAATCGCGGATTAAGCCTGCAATACAAGGGCTTTTCGCAACCTTTCATTGACGCTGCGCACCCCGTGTTCACGCTTCGTCTTTGGCGCTGTCACATATGGAAACAGGACCAGTGAAAGCGGCAACGCTTGCGTAACTGATATGGCCGAACGCCTCAGGATGACCAAATCCTTACCGCGATTTTTCGACTTATTATGATGGGTTATGGCGGCCGTTCACGGGCCGCCATCCATGCCAGTGCCAGATAGGCCGTGAGCATCAGCGCTTCGGCGCCAACGACGGCAAGGCTGCCGCCATAGATCGCGGGAAACATCAGTTCGATCACGGTCATTGATACGACGGTGATCAGCCAAACAACGGCGCCCCATGGCGTCGCCAGCCACAGGCCGACGGCCGCGACGAGTTCGATGACCGCGAAATAGATCGTCGAGGCCTGCCAGGCGAGCGACTGGTTTTCGAAGGCTTCTTCCTCACCGCCGACGAAACCCGTAACCTGCGCCCAGTGATAAAGCCCCTTGAAGACCGAGACGACGGCCATGATGCGCAGAAATATGACCAGCCGACGCGTCCAGACGTTATCGCCGGTTTCGATGCGTTCCGACGATATCGCCTCGACCGATATCGCATGGTCCCTGGAAGAATCGCGCGCTGAGCTGTCTGACATCGATGGCGTTACCGGCCGGTTCTGGAATGACTATTCGGGATCGGTGCTTTGCGGGGCCAGTCATGGCCCCTTGGCATAGTAAAATCAATTGGGTGTGCCACCTTTGGCCTCGGTGACGAGAAGGGAACAAAGTGCTAGCTATGTAGGAAACCAAGAGCCAGCCGTTTTCGGGAGACACCATCCAATGGCGATCAAATTTGGGCGTCCGATCGAAATGCGCGACACGCCGCGCGCCGACGCCGCCCTCACCGCCCCGCGCCTTGATCTGTCGATCCGTCCCCGCCGCAACCGCAAGGCGGAATGGGCGCGGCGCATGGTGCGCGAAAACGCGCTCACGGCCGACGATCTGATCTGGCCGCTGTTTGTCTCGGAAGGCCACAACAAGCGCACCGCCGTCGCCTCGATGCCCGGCGTCGAGCGCCTGTCCGTCGATCAGGTGGTCCGCGAGGCGGAGCGCGCGGTCAAACTCGACATCCCCTGCATCGCGTTGTTTCCCTATACCGACCCGAAGCTGCGCGACGAGGCGGGCTCGGAGGCGGTCAACGCCGACAATCTCGTGTGCCAGTCCGTGCGTGCGATCAAGAAGGAGTTCCCCGATCTCGGCGTGCTCTGCGACGTCGCGCTCGATCCCTACACCAGCCACGGCCATGACGGACTGCTGGAGGACGGCAAGATCCTGAATGACGAAACGGTTGCCGTGCTGGTACGGCAGGCGCTGGTGCAGGCGGAAGCCGGATGCGACATCATCGCGCCCTCCGACATGATGGACGGCCGGATCGGCGCCATCCGCGCGGGGTTGGATGCGGCCGGATTCCTCGACGTGCAGATCATGTCGTATGCCGCGAAATACGCCTCGGCCTTTTACGGCCCGTTCCGCGATGCGGTCGGCTCGGCGAAGACGCTGAGCGGCGACAAGCGCACCTATCAGATGGACAGCGCCAATTCGGACGAAGCGTTGCGCGAAGTCGAACTCGACATCGCCGAGGGCGCGGACATGGTGATGGTCAAGCCCGGCATGCCCTATCTCGACATCCTGCGCCGCGTCAAAGACACGTTTGGAATGCCGACGTTCGTCTATCAGGTGTCCGGCGAATACGCGATGCTGATGGCCGCCATCAACACTGGCTGGCTCGAGGGCGAGCGCACCATCATGGAAAGCCTCACCGCATTCAAGCGCGCCGGCGCCGACGGCATCCTGACCTACTTCGCGCCGCAGGCCGCGGAACGGTTGAAAAAGGGAAGCTAGCAGTACAACGGCTGCGGGTCTAAACTCGCCGCATGCGGGCATTTGTCCTCTCAGGCTATGGCGGACCTGAATGCGCAGGCTTGACCGAGGTGCCGCAGCCGACGCCGCGGGCCAATGAGCTGCTGGTCCGCGTCCACGCCGCCGGCCTCAACCCGGTCGATTACAAGACGCGCGCCGGCGACCTGAAGATCATTCACAGATATCCGCTGCCGATCGTCATGGGCAATGAACTCTCCGGGGTCGTCGAAGCCGCAGGCGACGCCGTCACGCGCTTTGCCAAAGGCGACCGGGTGTTCGCACGCGTGGACAAGAAGGCCATGGGCGCCTTCGCCGATTACGCCGTTGTCCAGGAAGATCTTGCCGCACCGATACCGGCGTCTTTGGACTTCGCTTCGGCGGCAGCGGTGCCGCTCGCCGGGCTCACGGCGTTGCAGGCACTGCGCGACGAATTACGCTTAAGCGCCGGCGATCGCATCTTCATACCGGGCGGCGCCGGCGGCGTCGGCACCTTCGCGATCCAGCTTGCCAAGCACCTCGGCGGCTATGTTGCGACCACGGCATCCTCGCGCGGCGAGGCGCTCGTCAAACGGCTCGGCGCCGATGTGGCGATCGACTACACGCGCGAGCGTTTCGAAGACAAGCTGTCGGGCTATGACTGCGCCTTCGATCTTATCGGCGGCGACACGCTGGCGCGGCTGTGGCCAGTGCTCAAGCGGGGTGGACGCGTCGTCTCGATTGCAGGCATGCCGGAACCCGTGACGGCGCGAAAGGATCTCGAAGCCGGCAGCGGCCTCGCCGCACTGTTCTGGGCCGCCAGTTTGACCACGCGTTGGCGCGCGGCCCGCCACGGCGTCAGCTATCGCTACCTGTTCATGCACCCGAGCGGCGCGGAGCTGGCTTATCTCGGTTCGCTCATCGAGGCGAAAAAGCTCGAAATCGTCATCGACCGCGTCTTTCCATTCGCCGAGGCCAGGGAGGCGATGGCCTATCTGGAGACCGGCCACGCCAAGGGCAAGGTCGTGCTGGCGATGGCCTGACTGCTCCAGGGCGCGTCAAGCCGACGCGGCCGGATGCGGGCCGCAATACGGCCGCAGTGCATCGCGCTCCTCGCGCGTCAGCACGTTGACGGGGTAAACCGGCGCGTCGTTGCCGCGCGTGAAGAACGGATGCGGCCATACCTTGCCGCGCAAACGCCAGCCCAGCACTCTGCTGATCACGCGTAGTAACAGAGGTAGCCTCACTCCCGTCGTGCCCGGTGGCGCCTCGCCAACCGCATATTTTCCCATGATGGCGCCGGTCGGCGGGCCGAACACGGCATCTGCGCGCTGCCCGCCCTGATCGAATGCCGCTGCAAACATGCCGACGAAAGGAACCGACGGCGTCAGCGTGTTGCCGACGGGCGTGTTGCAGCAGGTCGCATACCAACGATAAAGGCCCTTGGGCGACAGCCGCACCCCCTTGATGCGGTTCTGCCCCTGCTCGAAAGCGAATGAGGCCGGCGCGACCTGGACGATGTCAGACAGACCTTGCGCGCCGAGCAGGTCGGCGCGCCCGAGCCAATGCGCAAAAGCCTGACAGTCGTCGCAATAGCAGCCGACACGATTGACCGCCCGCGGCGAAGCATCCGCGACGAAGCCGCGCACTTCTCCACAACGGCAACGAAATTCCGCCCGTGTGCCCATCTGCTCCCCTTGTCACCTGCAACCAGCGTGGAATTACGAAGTCTCCTTGCCAAGGGATTTAGACACCGAAAATGGCGGAATATTTCCGTTTGCCCGCGGGCCGCCGGCCTTGCAACCGCCTTGCCCAATCCCATGTCCTGACCATCACTGGTGGAGTGGATTTGACATCCGCCAATCGCTGACCCCGGATTCCAGTTGCGAATGTCAAATCCTAAACTCCACCAGAGATTTACATTTGCTGGAGGTCCTTCGATTCTAACATTTGCAAACGTGCCTGCCCTATCGGGATGCAAATGTTAGAATCGGACCGCCAGGGAGGGATGGATCATGTCGTATCGCGGTTCTGGAAATACCGGTAATGCCGGCGGCGCCTATGGTCCTGGCGGGGCATCAAGTGGTGGCGGCGCCTGGCGCAACGACGGCGGCGTACCGCAGCATGCCTTTGACCCGGAATTCGAGCCGGAACTGTTTCGCGGCGTGCTGACGCGGCGGGTGTTCGCGTTCCTGATCGACCTCGTCGTGCTCTCGGTGCCGGTCGTATTCGGCTACGTCTTTATCGCCGTCTTCGGACTGTTGACCCTCGGGCTCGGCTGGATGCTGTTCTGGCTGGCATGGCCGGCCTCGGTGCTGTGGGCCATCGTCTATTACGGCGCCTCGCTCGGCGGTCCGCACTCGGCGACGCTGGGCATGCGGGTGATGGATCTGGAGTTGCGGACTTGGTACGGCGCACCGGGCTATTTCGTGCTGGGTGCCATGCACGCCGTGCTGTTCTGGGTTTCCATCTCGTTTCTGTCGCCACTGGTCGTCCTGGTCGGGCTTTTCAACGGCCGGAAACGGCTGTTGCACGATTTCGTGCTGGGAACTGTGGTCATCAACACGTCGGTGCGCGCCGCCGTGGGTCAGCCGGCCCGGACTTTTTGACCCGCCGGCTGGAAATCTGGGGTAACGGTCGGGCTGGAGAACGGTTTGCAAACCAATTGACCGTTAGGCTCGGTGGCGCGATGCTGCGCTAGTGTCCGTACGCTTCGCCTTTCGGAGTTCGACAGCATCCCGTGACCCAGCATTCGCGTGATACCCCGCAATTCTATCTAACCGCGCCCTCTCCCTGCCCTTATCTACCGGGACGGCACGAGCGGAAGGTCTTCACGCACCTGGTGGGCGACAAGGCCGGCGACCTCAACGACCTTTTGACCCATGGCGGCTTCCGCCGCAGCCAGTCGATCGCCTATCGGCCGGCCTGCGACCAGTGCCGCGCCTGCGTTTCCGTCCGCGTGGTCGCCAATGAATTCCGCCCCTCGCGCAACTTCCGCAAGATCCTGGCCCGCAACGCCGACATCGTCGGCGAACAGCGCAGCGCCGTGCCGACATCGGAGCAATATTCGATCTTCCGCGCCTATCTCGACCAGCGTCATCGTCATGGCGGCATGGCCGACATGACGGTGCTGGATTACGCCATGATGGTGGAAGACAGCCACGTCGAGACCCGCATCATCGAATACCGCCGCCGCAGCGTCGACACCGCCGTCACCGGCCGCGGCAACGACCTGGTCGCCGTGGCGCTGACCGACGTGCTCTCCGACGGGCTGTCGATGGTCTATTCATTCTTTGAGCCTTCCGAGGAAAACCGTTCGCTCGGCACCTTCATGATCCTCGACCACATCAATCGAGCGCGACGGCAGGGGCTGCCTTACGTCTACCTCGGCTACTGGATCGAGGGCTCGAAGAAGATGGACTATAAGGGCCGCTTCCTGCCGCAGCAGCGCCTTGCGCCTTCGGGGTGGATCCGGATCGACGCCTCCGGCGAAATGCTGGCCGAGCCGCAGGACTGAGCCATCGCACCGGGCAGGCAAGCGACCGAACCGGGTCCGGCGCCTGCAGACCTGCCCCACCATCAGGCCTCGACCGTTACCGCCTTCAGCATTCCGGTTCCCGGGTGGCAGTCCAGATATTCAAAGAACTGATCGGCTGCGCGCGTCACCGTCACCTCGTGATAGAGCCGGAGCTTTGCGGCCGGCCCTAGCGTCGAAAGATATTTCATCGCCGCACCGAAGATGCGCACGTGAGTGGGATGCGACTCGGCCCACCGTTCGAGCGCAGCCAGGCTCTTCCACCAGCTCATGCCGTAGCTCTTCTCGGTTGGCCGGCCATCGCCATCGAGGACCGTCATGTAACGGTTGGCGAAGCAGCCGATCGCGAGACCTTCGTCGCGCAGGAACTCCATGCCTTCGCGCAGCACCGGTTCGACATCTTCCAGATACATTTTGCGTTCGGCGGAATCGGTATCGCTCCAGTCCTGGCCGGAGCGGATCAAGCAGATATTGTCATGCGGCTTCACCCGCAAGCGCCGGCCTTCGCGCACGACAGACGGTACGCCTACTGGCGCCATCTCGTTCGTTTGGGAAAGCGGAATGCGATCGCGCATGCCGCCCCAATAGGCGTGCTCCAGCACTTCGCCGCTCATGCCGTCTGCGATGACCGCGACGCCTTCGGGACGGCCAAGCGAGGAGAACAGCGTCTCGTAATCGTTCACCGATGGACAGAGCACCTCGATGAACTTGCCGAGACCGGCTGCTTCGGTGCCAGTCCAGGCCGCGCGTGCGGCTGGAAACCAGGCATCGAATACGGCGCGGTCGTCCCAATAGGCGACAGAGACCGTGTTGTTATAGCGGGCCTCATCGACATAAGCGGCGCGGTCCCAGTGGCGCGGTCCGTTGGCCGATGCGAATACGGCCTCAAGCGACGTGAGTGCCGCCGGCAAGCCTTTGGGCGCGTCAGGCGAATGCTGAATGCCGAAATAGGCCATGACCACGCTACCGACGGCCGGACGATGCCGCGCGACAAAGGACGGGTACGGCGGCTTATAGTCGTCGGGCACGCGGCGGTGACGACTGCGGGAAACCTGCAGATGGGGAGGAATGGCCGATTCCATGATCTTACTCCGCAGCCTGGGGCGCCTTGAGCGCCGTCACTTTGGAAGGCGCGTCAGGAGCCTTCGGCGTACCCTCTGCTTCGGCTTCCTGATCGACCGGCAGCGCCAACTTCTCGACGCGATTTGCCGGACGATTGTTGAACAGCAGGCGCGTCACATCGGGACGCGCATAATGTCCGGCGGGATCGGCGGCGGCCTTGGCGACCGAAATCATGCCGAGATCGATGTCGGCATAGAGAAGTCCCTCCTGATCTGGCGGCAGGGGTTTCGCCAGCGGCGAGCCGTCGGGACCGTAGATGACGGCGAAGCCGCCGCCGACATGAAGGAATTGATGTTTTTCAGGGGTGTCGCAAAGCTCATCGATCATCGCCTGCGAAACCGTCGCGCACGGCGCGACGACGAAGCACGATCCCTCGACTGCATAGATCTTGCTCGCGGCGTTATTGACCTCGGCGCCAAGCGCGTGCGCAAACGGATCATACAGCGAGAAGCTCGGCCAGGCGGCGACGTGAATCTGCTCGTTCTGCGCGTACATCGCATATTTCGACAACGGCTGCAGATGTTCCCAGCAGCAAAGCGCGCCCAAGCGCCCGATATCGAGATCATGCACGGCCAGATGTGAACCGTCGCCCTCGCCGAACACCGTCCGCTCGGCGTGCGTGGGCTTGAGCTTGCGGCGTTGCGCAACCGTTTCGCCGTCCGGCCCGATGATCCATTGCGCGATATACAGGCTGCCGCCGTCGCGCTCCGACAGGCCGAGCGCGACATAGATCTTGTTGCGCCTGGCGGCGTCTTGCAGACGCTTTGCCTCCGGACTGCCATATTGCAGCGAATTGTCGAAATACCTCGAGACGAAACCGCGCATGATCGCCCAGGCCGGAGCGCCGAGCCAGATCCACCACGGATAGCCGGGAAGCCAGGTTTCCGGAAACGCGATCAGTCTCGCACCTGCGGCTCCCGCCTCATCGATATATCGGATGGTCTTTTCGATCGACGCATCGAGATCGAGAAAAGCTGGCGCGGCCTGCACCGCGGCGACCTTCAATCTTGGATGGATCTGACTCATCATCGCCTCCTTGAGAATTTTCGGTTCTGAAAACGAGACTCTGAGGGCGCGCACAACCAAGGGAATGCACACCGTTCGCAATGAGCCTATCTGGCCGATGCGTTCCGCTCTTGGCTGCGCGCGCAGAAAAAGTTGGCTGGCGGCGCAGGCTGCTCTCGGCCGCCGTTTGCCAGCCAACGACACCGTGCTAGTCTGAAGCTGGTCGATACGACCCGAAACGGGTGCGGTGTCATGAAAACCGTGGTGTCAACGAACGGCATCGCAGAGCGAAAGCGCTTTCTGTTCTGGCAGGACGCGGTCTGCGACACGTTTGTCGATCTCGATTGCAAGGCGTACGCGGATCGGCCCTTCTTCGGCGAATTGGCGACGGCTCGCTGCAACGACCTTCATTTCTCAATTGTTCGCGCCGATGGGCAGATCGTCGAACGCACGTCCGCCCGCATTCGCCGTGCGCGCGAGGAGGTAATGCTCATCAGCTTGCAGGTACGTGGCGCCGGGGTGATCGAGCAGGACGGACGCGAGGCGCGGCTCGGTCCCGGCGACTTTGCCTGTTACGACAGCACCCGCCCCTACACGCTGACATTCACAGCCGATTTCGAACAAATTGTTCTGCACATGCCGCGCGAAGCCATGGTGCGAAGGATCGGCCGAACGGAGGCGTGGACGGCGCGCCGCATCGAGGCGACGAGCCCGGTCGGTTCGCTGGTGCTGCCATTCGTACGGCAGACCGCTTCCATCGTCTCCGACGTCACGCCTACCACCGCAAGTCAGCTATCGGAAACTTGCCTGTCGCTGGTGACCGCGGCGCTGGCCGACCACAACGGCAGCCAAATGGACGGCGGCTCGGCGGCGCGGACCGCCTTGATCTTCCGCGCGAAGGCGCTGATCGACAGCCTCTTGCACGACCACACGCTCAATACCGAGAAGATTGCCGGCCTTGTCGGCATTTCCTCGCGCTATCTTCAGGATCTGTTCCACGCCGAGCAAAGCACGGTCAGCGACTGGATCTGGAAGCGGCGGCTGGAAAGAAGCCGACGGTACCTGGCCGACCCGCTGCACGCGGGCGACAGCATCGCCCAGATCGCGCTTGCTTGCGGGTTTGCCGATTTCGGCCATTTCAGCCGCCGCTACAGAGAAGCTTTCGGCGCTTCGCCGCGCGAGGATCGCGCCGCGCTCAAGGCTGGCGGGTCGATAGCCGGCTGACGCGATGGCTTTTCCGGCGATTTTATTTCTTCACCGGCGCGTAGAACGTACCTTCCACTTCGCAGATATCATCGCCGTTCAGCCGGTGCACTTCGATGATGGTGCGTGGCGGATATGGGCCCTTGCCCCAGAATTCTTCCTGGATCTTGTTCACGATCGGACGGAAGCGATACATGTCCGTGACGTAGACGACGAGACGCGTCGCGTCGCGCAAGGTCGCG
Source organism: Bradyrhizobium erythrophlei (assembly GCF_900142985.1). Classification (NCBI taxonomy): domain Bacteria; kingdom Pseudomonadati; phylum Pseudomonadota; class Alphaproteobacteria; order Hyphomicrobiales; family Nitrobacteraceae; genus Bradyrhizobium; species Bradyrhizobium erythrophlei. The sequence goes on along the minus strand of NZ_LT670849.1, from coordinate 6,460,803 downwards.
CCTTCGGATTCGGCAATCAGCTTCATGTTGGCGAAGGCCTGGCGGATCCGCGGCTCGTCGCCCACAACTTGCAAATCAGTTTTCGGATCGATGCCGCGCATGCCCGCGATGTAGAGAAAGTCGCCGGCGCGGGTGCCGAGGCTCCAGGTGCCGGTCGGCTTGATCGCGCCATCCGGCGCCAGCGTCTTCACCCCCGCAGGCGACAACGGCAACGGCTCGGCGGCGACCATCGGATCAGCCCACACCAACGCGACGAACAGAACCAGGATCTTCTTCACGGCGAACCTCCGACCTCACGATGACGGTTCGCAGCATAGGGACTGACGCCGCCTATTTGAAGTTCTTGCACCGCAAGTTGTTTTCAGGGAATGAAAATCGAAGTGAGCGCTAACGCGGACGCTTAACTGGCGAAAAAATCCCACACCAGCTTGGCATTGAGGGCGATAATCAGGGCAGCCGTCACGATCGCGAGCGCGCTCAGCCAGCGCGGCGCGACGAATGGCCCCATCTTGCTGCGGCTCGCGGTGAACATCACGAGCGGCACCACAGCGAGCGGCAATTGCAGACTGAGCACGACCTGGCTCAGGATCAAAAGGTGGCCCGTCGCCTTTTCGCCGGCCCACAGCGTCACCACGACTGCCGGCAGGATCGCGATCATCCGCGTCAACAGACGCCGCAGCCAGGCCGCGATGCGCCAGTTCAGAAAGCCCTCCATCACGATCTGGCCCGAGAGGGTCGCGGTGATGGTCGAGTTCAAGCCGCAGCATAACAGAGCGATCGCAAACAGCGTCGGCGCGAGCGCCGAGCCAAGCAGCGGAGCGAGAAACGCGTGCGCCTGATCGAGTTCGGCAACGTCGGTTCGCCCTGCCCGGTGATATGTCGCCGCCGCCAGGATCAGGATCGAGGCGTTGATGGTGAATGCAAGACAAAGCGCGATCGTGGAGTCGATCGTCGCAAGCTTGATCGCCTCCCGTTTGTCCCGCCCGCTCGCGCCGATGAAGCGGGTCTGCACCAGCCCGGAATGCAGATAGAGATTATGCGGCATGACGGTCGCGCCGAGAATGCCGAGCCCGAGATAGAGCATCTCGCGGTTTTCCAGAATGTCCGAGGTGGGCAGCAAACCGCGCAGCACCGCGCCCCAGTCGGGATCGGCGAGCGCGATCTGGATCGCAAAACAGGCCGAGATCACGCCCAGCATCGCCACGACGAAGGCTTCGATCCAGCGAAAGCCGAAGGCTTGCAGCGCCAGGATCAGGAACACGTCCGCCGCTGTGATGATGACGCCGAGCGAAAGCGGAATGTGAAACAGTAGATTGAGGCCGATCGCGGTGCCGATGACCTCGGCGAGATCGGTCGCGGTGATCGCGATTTCCGCCGACAGCCAGAGCGGCAGCGAGATCCAGCGCGGAAATGAATCGCGGCAGGCCTGCGCCAGGTCGCGGCCGGCGCCGACCCCAAGGCGCGCGCACAAGGATTGCAACACGATCGCCATCGCATTCGACAGCAGCGCGACCGTCAGCAGGGCGTAACCGAATTTCGAGCCGCCCGCGAGCGAGGTCGCCCAGTTGCCGGGGTCCATGTAACCGACCGCAACGAGATAGCCGGGCCCCATGAACGCGATCAGCTTGCGCCAGAACGAACCGCCCTTCGCCGTTCCCACGGAAGCGAACATGTCCGCCAGCGACGGCTCACCGCGCGGGCGGTGCCACCCCGTTGTTTCCGGGATCACGGCAGAAGCGACCTTCCCGCCGCCATCGGGACGAAAATCAGGGGTTTGGGCATCCATTCGCATAAGATGCACAAACAAGACCCTTATTGCAACTAATTTGCAACTGCATCTGCGTTCATCGTCGTTCGAATCCGAAATCGGGTGGGTTTGAGGAGCCCGCAGGCCCACGTCAGGGGGGACAAATGAAATCGCCCCCAAAAGGAAATGCCATGTCCGCCCCCGAAGCCGCTTCCCTGCCCTCGACCTTCAACCGGCTCGCCTGGTCCAACCTGGCCGCCCAATCGGCCGAGCAGATCGCGCTCGCGGCTGCACCCATCGTCGCGGTGCTGCTGCTCGGCGTCGGCGAAGGCGAGACCGGCCTGTTGCAGACCGCGCTGACGCTGCCGTTCATCCTGTTTGCGATTCCGGCGGGACTTCTGGCCGACCGCATCTCGCGGCGGCGGTTGATGGCGGGCGCGGAGGCCCTGCGCGCGGTCGCCCTGCTCGCGATCCTGCTGTTGATCGGTCTGCACCAGCTGACCTTGCCGCTGCTCGCACTCGCCGGCTTCGTCGCGGTGTGCGGAACGGTCGTCTACAGCGTGGCGGCGCCGGCACTGGTTCCCTCGCTGGTGTCTTCGCAGCAATTGCCCGCGGCCAACGCCCGGATCGAACTCGCCCGCACCATCGCCTTCGCCAGCGGCCCCGCGCTCGGCGGTGTTCTCGTCGGCTGGCTGGGCGCAGCTCCGGCCTTTGCGGTCGCGGCGGCGCTCTCCGTCGTCGCGGTGGTGCTGTTGTCCGGTCTTTACGAACCACAGCGGGCGGCGGTCACGCGGCGGCATCCGCTGCACGAGATCAAGGAAGGCGCGGCGTTCGTGCTGCATCATCCATTGCTGCGGCCGGTTTTCGTCACGCAGTTCATCTTCAACACGGGCTGGTTCCTGTTGCTCGCGATCTTCGTGCCCTATGCGGTGCATCGCCTGAACCTTTCGGCGGCCGGCGTCGGCGTGACGATGGCGATGTTCGGGGTCGGCATGGCCGTCGGCGCCCTCTCGGCCACCCGGATCATGCGGCGCCTCGCCTTCGGCACCGTGATCGCGCTCGGGCCCGTCACCGGCTTCGTCGCGGCCGCAACCATGGCGCTGACGACGGTCGTGCCCTCGGCCTCTCTCGCGGGCCTGAGCTTCTTCCTGCTCGGCGTCGGCCCGATCCTCTGGGTGATCTCCACCACGACGCTGCGACAGTCGGTGACGCCGTCAAAGCTTCTCGGCCGCGTATCGGCGATCAACATCTTGAGCTATGGCGCTCGTCCGCTGGGTTCAGCGCTCGGCGCCCTCATCGGCTGGCTCTCCGGCGCGGAGGCCTGTCTTTACCTGGCAACGGCGATCTTTGCAGTGCAGGCGCTGGTGATCCTGATGTCGCCGGCGGTCGCGCTGGACCGGCAGCCCGACATGGTCGGAGAGTGCGCTTAACTTTTTAAGTAACGCTCGTACTGGCCGGCCAACACTTCATCGGTCGAGATGGCTGGCTCCAACGTATAGAGGTCCTGCGCGCGCCCGATGCCGCGCAGGGCAAAGCGGCCGGTCGACACCAGGTAACGCCGCCCGGCCGCATCCAGGCCCTCGCGAAAGGCCTCCGAGACCAGAAGTTCGCGGTCGACCGAACGGCACATCGAGGCGATACGGCTAACTTCATTCACCGCTGGTCCCACCACGGTGAAATCCAGCCGGTCGTCGTGGCCGATATTGCCGTAAAACACCTCACCGACATGCAGGCCGACATAGGCCGAGGTGACCGCCCTGCCCTCGGCGCCACGCGTCGCATTGAGCCCGATCATGTTGAGGCGAAAGCGATGCTCGGCGCGCAGCGCCGCCCGCTTAGCCTGGCCGAGGTTTTCGCTGGTAAACATCGCCAGCACGCCGTCGCCGATCAGCTTCAGCACATCGCCGCCGGAATCGTGGATCGCATCGATCGCGGCCTGCGCATAATCGTTGAGAAACGGGATGATTTCGTCGGGCGGAATGCTTTCGGTGATGGAGGTCGAGCCGCGCAGGTCGGAAAACCATAATACCGCATTGATCTGCTCGGTGACGCCGCGCGAAATCTTGCCGTGGAGGACCCGTTCCGATGCGTCGCGCCCGAGGTACACCCGCCCCAGCGTTCGCACGATGTCGACCTGCTGGGCCGATTTGACCACCATTCCCAAGACCGGGACGAGGTCGCGTAACGCGTCGAGCTCGCGGTCGTCAAAGCCGCCTTCGCGCCGGGTCAGCCAGTAGGAATAAAAACAATCCATCTGCCCGAGCGCACCGGTTTCGCCGAAGCGATGGACAAAGCCGATGAAATGGCGATGGCCTTTTTCGGCCAAGTCCGGAAGCAGCGAGAAATCGAGCTTTGCGTGCTCGGCAAGATCGATCCTGATCTCGTCGTGCCCCTGCTCGAGCATGTGATAAAACACCGAACGCCGCCAGTTTCGCGACGCATCGCCCTCGTCGGTCGGCCCGTATTCAAAGCGGTCGGTCTCGTTGGTCTCGATGTCGTTCCAGCGAAAGCCGCGGCCCTCGAAGATCGGATGCAACGTGTCGATGAAGACGAGGCAGCGCGATAGATCAAGGCCGGCGGCGCGGCAGCGCTCGCAGAAGCCGCGGATCAGATCGTTTTCGGGCAAACCGGTGAGGCCCTGGCTGACCAGCCAGTTCATCAACCCGACGCGGGTAGCAATTTCCATGGAGTGGATTATGCCGTGCGATCGTGGCGCGCGATAGTCCGACCCTCTGCGCGCCGCCCTGCTTGACGAGCGGCATCAATTGAGTTGATTGACCTTGGGGGGAGGACGATCTTGAAAATTCATAAGGGGGCTCCATCAAATGGAGTGGACGTTTGCCAATTTGATCATCCAGACGGTGGCCGGTCTGGTCGGATCGAACATCGCTTCTGCCGTCGCCCATGAGCACCGGTTCGGTTTCTGGGGCCATAGTCTCGTCGGCATCGTGACGGGCGGTCTGGGCGGGCTGCTGTTGCAGAAATACGCCTCGACCGTGGTCACTGCGAACGGAAGCCTGAACGAGCCGACGCAGGTCCAGATCTTCGCCTCGCAAGCGCTGACGGGCGCGGTGATCGGCGCAATCGCGATGATGGCAACCGGCTTCATCATCAAGGAGCGCGGCAAGGGCGATTGAAGCACAAACCCACCCATGCCCGGCGATACACATCTGGAAACGAAGGCGCTGACGGAATGACGCCTTTTTGGGAATGTTGATGGCGTCCGACTCCAACCGCCGGCTTCCGATCGTTGTCGCGCTCGGCACCACGCAGACGCTGGCCTGGGCCTCGAGCTATTACCTGCCCGCAATCCTCGCCGATCCGATCGGCCATGACCTCGGCATGTCCGCCAACTGGATTTTCGCGGCCTTCTCGGCCGCGCTCGTGATCTCGGCGCTGCTCGGCCCGCGCGTCGGCCGGCAGATCGATCTGTTCGGCGGACGACCGGTGCTCTGCGCCTCGAACCTCACCATCGCCGCGGGCCTGATTCTGCTCGGCGTCACCACCTCAATTCCGGTTTTGCTGCTGGCCTGGCTGCTGCTTGGCATCGGCATGGGGTTTGGTCTGTACGATGCGGCGTTCGCCGCGCTCGGCCGCATTTATGGCGACGCGGCGCGCGGGCCGATCACCGGCATCACGCTGATGGCGGGTTTTGCCTCTACCGTCGGATGGCCGCTGACCGCGTTCGGGCTCGACCATATCGGCTGGCGCGACACCTGCTTTGCCTGGGCGGCGGCGCACCTGTTGATCGGCCTGCCGCTCAATTTCTTCGTGCTTCCGAAAGTTGCGGGCGCGAAGGCGGCCGCGGTCGACGCGGTCAAACCGCAGATCCCGATCGATCGCACCATGATCCTGCTCGCCTTCACCTTTGCCGCCGGCTGGACGGTGACCGGCGCAATGGCGGCGCATATGCCGCGCATTCTCGAGGCTGGCGGCGCCACGGCCGTGCAGGCGGTGGCGGCCGGCGCGCTATTCGGCCCGGCACAGGTATTCGCGCGCATTCTCGAGGCCACATTCCTCAAGCGCTATCATCCGCTGGTCTCGACGCGGCTTGCCTGTCTCACCCATCCGATCGGGGCGGCGATCCTCGCGGTCGCCGGTGGCGGAGCCGCCGGCGCGTTCGCGGTCTTCTTCGGCATGGGCAACGGCATTCTGACGATCGCGCGCGGCACGCTGCCGCTCGCGATCTTCGGACCGAAGGATTACGGCTATCGCCTCGGCCTGATCGGCGCGCCGGCACGCATGGCGCAGGCGGCAGCACCCCTGGCGTTCGGGCTCCTGATCGACCTGATCGGCATCAAGGTCCTGCTGGTGTCGTCCGCGCTCAGCCTCGCGGCGTTGCTGGCGCTCTGTCTGTTGCGGCCGGATTCCGGCCGGTCAGAATCCGAGGCGGCAGGCGGTTAGCGATTTTATTTTGACGCGCTTTCTTCACGCGAACCGGTACCCACCCCCCGGATCACGTCGCCGCCAAGGCTTCGCCGGGCCACTAGCTCACCCGGCCGCCGAAGCTTCAGCGAAGGCGGCAAGTCCGAGGGCATGCTTCGCTTGGAAACGCTCTACTGCGGCAGCTTGGCGATCCAGCCGAGAATTGCGGCAGCCGCAGCATTCGGCTGTTCCTGAACCAGCGCATGGCTCGCATCCGGGATCACGACGACGGAAACGCGCTCGCCGAATTCGTCGCGCATCTCGTTCGACATGGTGCGCGGCTTGAATGGGTCGAGCTCGCCCTGAAGGTCGAGCAGAGGCACGCCGCCGCCCGACCACCACTCGGACTGTTTGGTGGCGCGGCCGGCGGCCAACTGCACTTCGTCTGCCGCCGGATGCCAGCCCTGAAGCCAGGCCCTCGGGTCGCTATTGGGCGCGAAGAAAGCCAGTCGCAGATACCTCAGCCGCTCGCTGGTCGGCAGCGCGAAGTCGCCGGATTTTTGTACCGCTTCCGACAACTCCTTCGCGCCTGGGAAACCGACGGGATAGGCCTTGGCCGCGGCGGCCACCATCACCACGCCACGCACCAGTTCGGGGTGATCGATCGCCGTCATGCGCGCGACCCAACTGCCGAACGCATGTCCGACGATGATGGCGGGACCGCCATCGCCGGCGTTGCGGATGACGACGGCGATATCGCGGGCGAGATCGTGAAGCGTTAGATTTTGCATCGGCCCGAGGCTGAGCGCAGCGCCACGTGGCTGCGGCCTCAACACGCGAAAACCGGCCTTGACCAGCTCGTTCGCGACGTCGTCGAAGTCCTCGGCACCGCGGCCGCGTGAGGGCAACATGACAATGAGCGGCCCGCGGCCTTCCGCTGCGACTTCAATGCGGATGTCGTCGTAAAAAGCGATTTTCCACTCGGGTTCGGCTTGCGCGGGAAGCGCAACAATCGTCGTCCATGCAACGGCGAGCGCCGCTGCCATGGTGCGCCTCCGACGGCGCAGGCTATCGAGCGGTGAAATCACCTCACTCATAAGACTCCGGCGACATTTTCAAGCTATCGCGCTGGGCCTTGTCGTGATTGATCCAGAGCATCGCCTTGTCCTGCGTCAGCCGATCCGCGATCTTTTGCATCGACGCCAGCGTTTGTTCCTTGCTCACATTGTTGGCAGGCACGCCGCGGTTTTCCCAATTGCTCTTGAAGTGAACGGCGTCGCCGGAAAGGATCACCCCGCCGGTCTTCGGCAGCTTCACCAGCAGCGACTGGTGCCCCGGCGTGTGACCCGGGGTCGCGAGAATAACGAGGCTGCCGTCGCCGAACACATCGCGGTCGCCTTCAAGTTTGGTCACAGGATGTTCCGGCTTGAAGCGCGGCGCGTTGTTGGCGCCCGGCCACTCGTATTCCGCCTTCTGCACATAGAGCATCGTATTGGGGAACATCTCGACATTGCCGATATGATCGGGATGGGTGTGCGAGATCGCCATTGCCTTGATGTCGGACGGCTTCACGCCCAACTGCTCGAGCTGGGCGGCGAGCTTCTTCGGCCGATGCCAGGTGACCGCCTTCGGATCGGCGGGCGTAAGGCCATTCGGCATGTCGGCTACCGCATCCGGAATGCCGGTGTCCCACAGGAACCAGCCTTGAGAGTGCTTGATTAGATAGCAGTTGTCGACGAAGTCCATCGACTTGCCTTCGTTGACGCCGGGCGACCAGCGCGAGATGTCGCCGGCCGGGCCCTCGCCGCAATTGAGGATGTAAAGCTTCTCGACGCCGGCATTTGCGGGCTCGGCCAGGCCGATCGCCGCAAGGCCCAAAACGGCCGCCAGACCAATGGCTCTGTTCACGCTGCTTCTCCCCGGTTTTGTGGTTCGCTGCTTCGGCTCTTATGAGGCCTTGCATACCACTCTATCGTGACAGACGCCGCCCGAACAATGGGGCGGCGCCGTCAGATCACACGGGGGTCGAGTATTATTCCACCGCCTTGCCGAACTTGTTCGACTTCGGCAGGCCGTGCGCGAGACGGCCGGCGTCGGCGCGGTTGCCGTTCCAGTCGGACAGCTCCTTCGTCGTCATGCTCTGATCGCGGCCGGCGGAATCCTTCCAGCTCAGGCCTTCCTTGGCATCGAACACAGCGACGTCAGACAGCTCGGCCTTGAGATATTTCTGCAAGCGTACGCCGCGGCCACGCGCCATTTCCGGCACCTGATCGAGCGGGAAGATCACCATCTTGTGGTTGGTGCCGATCACCGCAACGCGATCGCCCGCGACGACCGCGATCGCGCGGGCTTCGTTGGGCACCTCGACATTGAGCACCTGCTTGCCCTTGCGGGTATTGCCGACGCAGTCATCCTCGTTGACGATGAAGCCCTGCCCTTCCCCGCTTGCGATCAGGAACTTGCGGCCGCCCTTGTTGATGAAGGTCGACACGATCGCCGCATCCTGGTCGAGATCGATGAACATGCGGATCGGCTCGCCGTGGCCGCGGCCGCCCGGCAGTTTTGCGACATCGAGCGAGTAGAACTTGCCGTTGGTGCCGAACGCCAGCAGCTTCGACGTCGTCTCGGCAAAGAAAGCGTGGTCGAGCTTGTCGTCGGTCTTGAAGGTGAGCCCCGAAAGATCAGCGACGTGACCCTTGAGCGTACGCACCCAGCCTTTTTCCGAGATCACGACCGTCACCGGCTCGCGTTCGACAAAGGCTTCCTCGATCGCGGCGAGATCGTGCTCCGGCGCGTCGGCGAATTGCGTGCGGCGCTTGCCGAGCGGCGTCTTCGATCCGAACATGTCGCGGACCTTGCGCACCTGTTCGCCGACCTTCGTCCATTGCTCGGCTTCTGAAGCCAGGATTCCCTTGATGCCTTTCAGCTCGGCACGGAGCTCCTTGTCTTCGCCGCGGATCTCCATCTCTTCCAGCTTGCGCAAATTGCGCAAGCGCATGTTGAGGATGGCTTCGGCCTGGACCTCCGTCAGCTTGAACGTCTTGATCAAGACCGGCTTCGGCTCATCCTCGGTGCGGATGATCTTGATCACCTTGTCGATATTCAGATAGGCGATCAGGAAGCCGCCGAGCACCTCCAGGCGGTGCTCGATCTGCTCCTTGCGGTAGTTGGAACGACGGATCAGCACATCGCGCAGATGGTCGAGCCATTCCCTCAGGCATTCGGCAAGGCCGACGACCTTGGGAATCCGGCCCTTGATCAGCACGTTGAGGTTGAGCGGAATCCGGCTTTCCAGCTCGCTGAGCCGGAACAGCGATTCCATCAGCAGTTCGGGATCGACGGCGCGCGACTTGGGCTCGATCACGAGACGAACATCTTCGGCGGATTCATCACGGACATCGCCGACCAGCGGCAGCTTCTTCTCGTTGAGAAGCTCGGCGATCTTCTCGACCAGCCGCGACTTCTGCACCAGGTACGGAATCTCGGTGATGACGACGACCCAGGTGCCGCGCGCACCCTCTTCCTGCTCCCACTTGGCGCGGACACGGAACGAGCCACGCCCGGTGACGTAGGCCTCGGCGATGGATTCCTTGGAATCGACGACGATGCCGCCGGTCGGGAAATCCGGACCCTTGACCCATTTCAGAAGCGATTTCGATTTCGCATCGGGCTTGTCGATCAGGTGCAGTGCCGCATCGCAAAGCTCGGCGGCATTGTGCGGCGGGATCGAGGTCGCCATTCCGACCGCAATTCCCTGCGCACCGTTCGCCAGCAGGTTCGGAAACCCGCCCGGAAGGACCACAGGTTCTTTAGCGGTGCTGTCGTAGGTCGGCTTGAATTCGACCCCATCCTCATCGATACCTTCGAGAAGAAGGCGCGCAACGTCGGTCATGCGCGCTTCGGTGTAGCGGTAGGCGGCGGGATTATCGCCGTCGATATTGCCGAAATTGCCCTGGCCGTCGACCAGCGGATAGCGCGAGCTAAAATTCTGCGCGAGGCGCACCATGGCGTCATAAATCGCCTGGTCGCCATGCGGATGGAACGAACCCATGACGTCGCCGACGATCTTCGCCGACTTCTTGGGAACAGCGGTCGGATTAAGATTGAGCAGCCGCATGCCGTAGAGGATGCGCCGGTGCACGGGCTTCAGCCCGTCGCGCGCATCCGGCAGTGCGCGACCTGTGATGGTCGAGAGGGCATAAGCGAGATAGCGCTCTTCGAGAGCGTCGCGCAGCATGACCTCGTGGACTTCGGCCGGCTCAGGCGGCGGGGTTCGTTTTCCCATGAGAAATCGTTATCCAGTACAGGTAAGCAAGAAGCAGGGTTTGTTCTGCGAATCAGTGGCCCAATTTAGGCTGCTAGCGGTCCGATTTTAACATTCGCATCCCTTCTCGGCAGCCACTTTTGCGAATGTTAAATCAAAGGACCACTAGCAAAATATATGATTCTAGTGGAGTTTTGGATTTAACATTCGCTTCCGGAGTTTGCGGTTGGGTAGATAGCGAATGTCAAATCCACTCCACTAGTGAGGTTACGAAACCGCGAGCTTGGCGCGCGGACGCGTTACGGCGTTGATAAAGCCGTCTCTGGCGTCGGAATGGCCCTGCCCGCGCGGCTCCAGCACATGGCGGAGCAAAAAAAGTCCCGTCAGGGCAAAGCCATCGCGCAGATCCTGCTCGGTCCAGACGAAAACGCCCTCCTCGCTCTGGCGCAGGAATGCCGGCAGCCGCAACAGCCGCCTGTGGAACGGCGCGCCGGCGCTGCGTGACACCGCCCCGCCCGATTTCGGCGAGACGTAGACGAGATCGGTCGTTGATCCCGTCGCCGCACAAGTCTCGAGATCGAGCCCGAAGCCGAGTTCGGCGAGCATGGCAAGTTCAAAGCGGATCAGATGCGCGGCCGCGCCGCTGGCGTCCTCGAAATCGTCGAGCGTGTGATCGAGCATCTCGTAGATGTCTTCGTGCGGGTCGCGCTCCGGCAACAGCCGCGCCAGTGAGGCTAGATGCGTCACGCCATAGACCGCATGCGACGAGCCAAACAGGTTCGCCGCGCGCAGCCGCGTGCCCTCGATCAGGTAATAGCCGAGGTGCTCGTCGAGCCGCGCCCGCCACACGGCCGTGACGCTGTTGCCGGGTTGCAGCAAGGGCCGCATCCGTTTTCCCGCGCCGCCGCGCACCAGGCCGAGGTGACGGCCATGGCTGCGCGTCAGCAGTTCGACGATGGCGGAGGATTCGCCATGCCGCCGCACCCCCAGCACGATGCCTTCGTCAGTCCATTCCATCGGTCAAGTTTACCGGATTCCGATCGAAGACGCAGCCTCGGGAGCCGCGCGCTCAACACTTAAGCGTTAAACCAGCCTCGCGCGTCGCCGGTATAGGAGCAATAGAGTCCGACAGCGGTCAGAACGCAGGACACGAGTTCGATGCCGCTGCCGATTTCGATGCCGTTTTCGGCCAGTTCCGGCAGCAGCGACAACACCGAAAGCACGAGCAGCGCCGTCAGCACCCAGCGCGGCCAGTTCTTGCGCTTTTGCGCCGCGAGATGAACGAAATAAACCAGCAACAGGATCAGGCCGGCTTCCAGGAACATCGGCGCCAGCAGATCGCCTACGCTGCCGCGATCCCCGAACGCGACGGACAGCGCATCCAGCGTCAGCGACAAATACAGCAGCACTTCGAACCAGACGACGTTGTTCGGAACTTTCATCGGCGACGCCAACAGTCTCTTTGTTTTCTTAAAGCATTTCCGCGATCATTCGGTGGGGAACTCGAGCCCCATCTCGCGATAGCGGTCGGGATCCTCGCCCCAGTTCTCGCGCACCTTCACGAACAAGAACAAATGCACGGGCTGCTCGATGATCTCGGCGATCTCCTTGCGCGCATCCGCGCCGATCGATTTGATGGTGGCGCCGGCCTTGCCGAGCACGATCTTGCGCTGGCTCTCGCGCTCGACATAGATCGTCTGCTCGATGCGTACGGATTTGTCGTTGCGTTCGGTCCAGCTTTCGGTCTCGACGGTGGAGCGATACGGCAGTTCCTGGTGCAATTTCTGAAAGATCTTCTCGCGGGTGATTTCTGCGGCGAGGTGCCGGATCGGCGCATCCGACATCTGGTCTTCCGGATAATGAAACGGCCCCGGCGGCACCATGCTGGCGAGTGTAGTTCGCAGATCGTCGACGCCGTCGCCCGACAGCGCCGCGATCATGAACGTCTGGGCGAAGGCCATGCGATCGTTGGCGGCCTTGGCAAGCGCGAGCAGCTTCTCGCGGGCAACGAGATCGATCTTGTTGATGACCAGAATCTTCGGATGCGCGACGTCAGCGAGCTTGGTGAGGATCGCGTCCGCCTCCGCGTCCAGACCTTCACGCGCATCGAGCAGCACGCAGACGAGATCGGCGTCATGCGCCCCGCTCCAGGCGATCGACACCATGGCGCGGTCGAGCCGCCGCTTCGGCGCGAAGATGCCGGGCGTATCGACGAGTATGATCTGCGCGTTGTTTTCGACCACGATGCCGCGGATCAGCGCCCGCGTCGTCTGCACCTTGCGCGAGACGATCGTGACCTTGGAGCCAACGAGCGCATTGACGAGCGTGGACTTGCCGACATTGGGCGCGCCGATCAGCGCGACGAAGCCGCATCTCGTAGCTGGCGGCGCGGCGTCATCCGGCGAGGCTTCAGTCATTGCCGCCGCCGCCAACGCCCTCGCGCGCGATCATCGCGGAGGCCGCGGCCTTCTCGGCGGCGCGCTTGCTGCCGCCGGTACCCTCAGCCGATTCAAGTCCGGGCAATTCGACCGCGATACGGAATTGCGGATCGTGATGAGGGCCCGTGCGTTCAATCTCGCGATAGACCGGGGTCGGCAGGCCCTTGCCCTGCGCCCATTCCTGCAAGGTGGTCTTGGGATCGCGCAACGGCCGCCGCAGCTTGTGCATCCGCTCGGACCAGTTTCGCTCGACGAACTGCGCGGCGGCCTGATAGCCGCCGTCGAGAAACACCGCGCCGATCACCGCCTCGCAGATGTCGCCGAGCACGGACTTGCGCAACCGCGCGCCGACGCCCGCGCCGACCGCCCCTAGCTTGATGTCGTCGACGAACCCAAGCGTCTTGGCGACGTCGGCGCAGCTTTCCTTGCGCACAAGATCGGCCAGGCGCTTGGAGAGTTCGCCCTCATCGGCATTCGGAAAGGCACGGTAGAGCATGTCGGATACGATCAACCCGAGCACATGGTCGCCAAGAAACTCGAGACGCTGATAGCTGTCTCCGCGCTTGCGCGACGGCTTGAGCGCGGAAACGTGGGTCAGCGCGGTTGCGAGCAAACTTGAATCGGCGAACTTGTGCCCGATCCGCGCCTCCAGCGCTGCAGTGGCCGCCTTGGAGCCCGACCTCGGCCGCTTCTTTTTCGCCGGCGCAGCCTCACGGCCGGCTTCGATGTGCGGAGTTGCCTCGCCGGCCGCCAACGGGGGGATGATATCGGATGCGTCTTGATTCATCGCACGATTTTGAAAATGCGATTCCACCGCACCGCGGTGGGCCAGCGCCAGATCATCCAGGCGTGTTCGCCTTCGGCGATCGAGAAGAAAATCATCTGGGCCCGGCCGACGATGTTTTCGAACGGCACGTAGCCGACCGCCGACAGCACGCGGCTGTCGGTGGAATTGTCGCGGTTGTCGCCCATCATGAAGAAATGGCCCGCCGGCACGGTGTACACCGGCGTGTCGTCGAGCGAATTGTTGTCGATGCAGTCGAGCGTCTCGTAGGTGACGCTGTTGGGCAGCGTCTCCTTCCAGCGCTTCACCCGCGCGGTGGCGCCCGAGCCGCAAGGGTCCTCGCCGACGAAATCGCTCAAACGCTCGCGCTTGACCGGCGTGTCATTGATATAGAGCAGGCCCTCCTTCATCTGAATGCGATCGCCCGGCAACCCGATCACGCGCTTGATGTAATCGGTGGAGTCTTCTCTCGGCAGACGAAACACCACGATGTCGCCGCGCGCAGGCTCGGAACCGAAGACGCGGCCCGAGAATAATGGCGGAGAGAGTGGAAACGAGTAGTGGCTATAGCCGTAGGAATATTTCGAGACGAACAGATAGTCGCCGACCAAAAGCGTCGCCTTCATCGATCCCGACGGAATGTTGAAAGGCTGAAACAGGAACGTGCGGATGACGAGCGCGATCAGCAGGGCATGAACGATGACGCGGATGGTCTCGCCCAGGCTGCCTTCGGATTTGGTGCTGGATGTCACGCTCATGTATTCCCTAACTTCCTGCTTCTTAATTCCAGCCGCGCCGATAGCGGCAGAAATGATCCTCTGCGCGACCAGCCACATGCTTCGCGTCAAGGATATGGCTTCGATTCTGGCATTCGCAAAAATGGTTGCTGGGAAGCGATGCGAATGTTCGAATCGGACCACTGGTTTCTGATAATGCGGGACTTGGTCCGAACGCGCCTTGCGTTTTAGACGGTTGTGGGGAGTCGCGCAATCAACAGCTTTATCAAGATTTCACAAGCCATTGTAAAATATGACCTTTTTGTTTTAGATCAGGCGCACTTGCAACCACGCTATGCCTTGCGTGCATCGTAGGCCGAAATGATGACGAAAGCCTGCGCCAGCGGCCAATCGTCGGTGATGCTGAGGTCGATTTTGGCCTCGAATCCGACCGGGGTCAGCGCCTCCAGCCTGGCCAGCGCCCCGCCGGTCAGTTGCATGGTCGGCCGGCCGCCCGGCAGGTTGATGACGCCCATGTCCCGCCACCAGACCCCTTGCCGGATCCCGGTCCCGAGCGCCTTCGAGCAGGCTTCCTTGGCGGCAAAGCGCTTGGCGTAGGTCGCCACCACCATGTTCTGATTCTTGGCCCGCCGGTCGGCCTTGGCGCGCTCGGCGTCGGTGAAGATCCGGTCGAGAAAGCGGTCGCCGTGGCGCTCGATGACCTTGGCGACCCGTCTGATGTCGATCAGGTCGGAGCCAATACCGATGATCATGCCCTGCCCGCCTTCCGGCCCCGCTCCATGGCGGCCCGCATCGCCCGAACTGTTTCGCTCAAGCCAACGAACAAGGCCTCGCCGATCATGAAGTAGCCGATGTTGAGTTCGGCGATTTCGGGCAACGCCGCGATTCGCTCGGCGGTCGTGTAATCCAGGCCGTGGCCGGCGTGCACTTCAAGGCCCGCCGCGCGCGCCAGCGCCGCGCCCGCAACGATGCGCTTCCATTCGGCGTCGGCCTTCCCGGCATGACCATCGACCACCGCGTCGCACCAGGCGCCAGTGTGTATCTCGATGACCGGCGCCCGCAGTTTGGCCGCCATTTCGATCTGGGCGGGATCGGCGGCGATGAACAGCGACACCCGGATGCCGGCATCGTTCAATCGCGCGATGAATGGCGCCAGCGCATTGTGCTGACCGACCACGTCAAGCCCGCCCTCCGTGGTCAGCTCTGCCCGCCGTTCCGGCACCAGGCAGACCGCGTGCGGCCTCGTCGCAAGCGATATCCGGAGCATATCGTCCGTCGCCGCCATTTCGAAATTCAACGGCTTGGAGATTTCGGCTTTCAGCCGCGCCATATCCTCATCGCGAATGTGGCGGCGGTCCTCGCGCAAATGCGCGGTGATGCCGTCGGCGCCGGCCTCGATCGCAAGCAGCGCCGCGCGCACCGGATCAGGCCGCGCACCGCCGCGCGCATTGCGCAGCGTGGCGACGTGATCGACGTTTACTCCAAGACGTAGCGGTGGGGGGACCATGGAGTTCACCGAGACAATCCAGCAGCCAAATTACCCGTTGACGCGCTCGACGCGAGCGACGACGGCCTTGGCGCGCAACTGGGCGATAATAGCGCTGAGATGCTTGAGGTCATAGACCTCAAGATCGATGGTGAGCTCGGTAAAATCGGGGGAGCGGCGGGACATGTTGATATTGTCGATATTGCCGTCGTGCTCGGCGATCACGGTGGCGATCTGGGCGAGGCTTCCGGGCTCGTTGACGTTGTCGACGACGATTCGCGCCGGAAAGCGCTGCGGCGTCGACTCATCGACATCCCAGCGCACATCGAGCCAGCGCTCCGGCTGTTCTTCGAAGTCTTTCAGCGCCGGCGACTGGATCGGATAGATCGTGATGCCCTCGCCGGGGGAGACAATGCCGACGATGCGATCGCCCGGCACCGCGCCGCCGTTGGGGGCAAACTTGATCGGCAGGTCCGAATTGATGCCGCGGATCGGGATGGCGGAAAGGCTCTTCCCGACCCCGACCGGCCCGCTCGTCTTGAGCTTGTCGGTGAGGCCCTTCTTGGCGCCATAGCGCGCCACGCGCTCTTCCTTGTAGTCGGGATACATCGCACGCGCGACGTCGGAGGCCTTCATTTCGCCGCGTCCCACCGCGGCCATGACATCGTCGACCGAGGCGCGCGCCAGCCGCGGCAGCGCGCCCTTCAGCTTGTCGTCGGCATATTCGATCTTGGCGCGGGCAAACAGCCGCTCGACGAGGCGGCGGCCCAGCCCGGCATACTGGTCCCGCACCGCCGTACGCGTCGCCCGGCGGATCGCGGCGCGCGCTTTGCCGGTGACGGCCAGCGATTCCCATGCCGACGGCGGCGATGACTGGGCGTCGGAGGTCAGCACCTCGACCTCATCGCCGTTCTGCAATTCCGACGACAGCGGCGCAAACTTGCCGTTGATCTTGCAGCCGACCGCGCTGTTGCCGACGTCGGTATGCACGGCATAAGCGAAGTCGATGACATTGGCCTGCCGCGGCAGTGCGATCAGCTTGCCTTTCGGCGTGAAGCAGAACACCTGGTCGTGGAACAGCTCGAGCTTGGTGTGTTCGAGAAATTCTTCCGGATTGGCGCTATCGGACAGGATCGCGATGGTGCGGCGAAGCCAGGCGAAGGCCGAGGATTCGTGTTTCAGCCGCTCGGTCGGCGATTCCGCAAGGTCCTTGTAGAAGACATGCGCGGCGATGCCGAGCTCGGCGATCTGGTCCATCTCCTCGGTGCGGATTTGCAGCTCGACGCGTTGCTTTCCCGGACCGATCACGGTGGTGTGGATCGAGCGGTAGTCGTTCTGCTTCGGCGTCGAGATGTAGTCCTTGAAGCGGCCGGGCACCACCGGCCAGGTGGTGTGGACGATGCCGAGCGCGCGGTAGCAGCTTTCGACGTCCTTCAGCACGACGCGGAAGCCAAAAATATCGGAGAGCTGCTCGAAGCCGACCGACTTGCGCTGCATCTTGGTCCAGATCGAGAAGGGCTGCTTGCGGCGGCCGTAGACATGCGCCTTCACGCCATTCTTCTGAAAGTCCTTCGAGAGCTGGCTTTCGATCTCGCCGATCAGGTTGCGGTTGTGCTCGGCCAGCGAATCGAGCCGCTGCCGCACCACCGAATAGGCTTCCGGATCGAGGGTACGAAACGACAAATCCTCGAGTTCCTCTCGCATCTCCTGCATGCCCATGCGCCCCGCAAGCGGCCCATAGATGTCGAGCGTCTCCTCGGCGATGCGCCGACGCGATGCCGGCGGCACGAATTCCAGCGTGCGCATGTTGTGCAGGCGGTCGGCAAGCTTGATCAGGAGCACGCGCACGTCGTCGGAAATCGCCAGCAGAAGCTTGCGCAGGTTCTCGGCTTGTTTGGCTTCGCGCGATACGAGCTCGAGCCGTTTCAGTTTGGTGAGGCCCTCGACCAGCGCGCCGATCTCCTGGCCGAACACCTGGTCGATTTCCGCGCGCGTTGCCTCGGTGTCCTCGATGGTGTCGTGCAGCAGCGCCGAGACGATGGTGGCATCGTCGAGCTTGAGGTCGGTCAGGATCGCCGCGACCTCGAGCGGATGGGAGAAATAGGGATCGCCGGACGCCCGCGTTTGCGAGCCGTGCGCCTTCATCGCATAGACGTAGGCGCGGTTGAGAAGGTCTTCATTGGTGTCGGGGTTGTAGGATCGGACGCGTTCGACCAGGTCGTACTGGCGCATCATGCGCGCGCGCGACTTGGCGGGCCTGCCCTCCAGGGCTGGCGCAGCCGAAGGAGAGCCCGGCGCAGCCGAGCTAGCGGCCGGCGCAGGCGAAGGCGCGGCCACCGAGACCGGGCTCGCTGCCTGCATCTGCTCCGAGTTTTGGCGCCGCTGCGCCATCGTCAACACCTCCCACCCGCAGCCCCGCTGGATACGGTCTGCTTGCCCCCGATAGGGTTAATGTAGTGGGTTCCCCGGCCGGACGGCACCCTCGAGGACACGCCGGCTCTCGGGAAACGAGACGATAGTTTAATGAGAAATCGGCCGTTGGCGATTCAAATAGGAGACAATTTGCGGCGGCCTCAGGCCACTGCCGCGGCAGATGGTAAACAAAAAATGGCGCGTCAGAACGCAAAAGGCCCGGAACGATGGTCCGGGCCCTTTCGAATTCAACAACCGAGTGAGGCTGACAGGGTAAACCCTTCAGACGTAATCCAAACGATTACTCGTCCTCTTCCGGCTGCTCTTCCGGCGGCGCGAGCCCTTCGAGACCCTTCAACAGTTCTTCCTCGGTCATGCGCTCGACCGCGACTTCGGTGTCGTCGGCATCGACGCTGGCGCCGGCCGAACCGATCAATGGAACCGTATCGGGCTCCGGCTCGTCCACCTCGACGAATTTCTGCAAGGAATGAACCAGTTCCTCGCGCAAATCTTCCGGGGATATCGTCGAATCCGCGATTTCACGCAGCGATACAACCGGATTTTTGTCGTTGTCCCGATCGACCGTAAGTTGCGATCCGGACGAAATCATACGGGCGCGATGTGCGGCCAACAGGACGAGGTCGAATCGGTTGTCGACCTTATCAATGCAGTCTTCCACGGTGACGCGAGCCATCGACTGTCGCTCCGTTATTTGAGGGAGGAAATATGTGATTATTTTGGGGTAGTTATAGAGCCGGGGGCCATTTCGCAAGAATAATTTGTGATTTGGCCTACATAAATTGCTCTGATAACCCACATTGGGGACCCCGGCAGCAAGACGGTTTCGAGCTGTCACATCTTGTCATAAACATCGGCACGGACAAGAAAACGCTTCATTGCGTTGACAAAATCCACTTCCGGTTGTTTCGACCTATCTATTTCCGGCGGCGTCTGGACACCGCAGGGCACCAGCAGCATGATCATTAATGCGCGGGGCTCTGCCGCCGTGCCAAAAAGCTTGCCGGAAACAACCTTGTGAGAACTATGAATGTCACCCGCTTCCAATAAGATTGCGCTCTTTATCGATGGGGCCAATCTCTACGCTACCGCCAAGACGCTCGGTTTCGACATTGACTACAAGCGCCTTCTCAAGGAATTCCAAAGTCGGGGCACGCTGGTCCGGGCGTTCTACTACACCGCCATCATCGAGGATCAGGAATACTCCTCCATCCGCCCGCTGATCGACTGGCTCGACTACAACGGCTACACCGTCGTCACCAAGGCAACGAAGGAATTCATCGATGCGAGCGGCCGCCGCAAGGTGAAGGGCAACATGGACATCGAGCTTGCCGTCGACGCGATGGAGCTTGCCGAGCATGTCGACCAGATCGTGCTGTTCTCCGGTGACGGCGACTTCCGTTCGCTGGTCGAGGCCGTGCAGCGGCGGGGCGTGCGGGTGACCGTGATCTCGACGATTTCGAGCCAGCCGCCAATGATCGCCGACGAATTGCGCCGCCAGGCCGACGTCTTCACCGACCTGGTCGAGCTGCAATCCAAACTCGGACGCGACCCGTCGGAACGCCCTGCGCCCCGCGAACCTCGCCATCATGCCCCGCAGTTCCTGCAACGGGCGACGACGCTGGCCTCGAGGGGCGATGCCGAAGACTTCGACGACTAGCGCCGCCCATTTGAAATTCCTGCACCGCAAGCGGCAAACTCCGCCCAGGAATTTCAAATGGAGGAGCGGCACCAGAATATTAAGATTTGCTAGTGCCCATAACTTTCCGAAGTTCGTGAAAGGGGGCTGCTGAGGTGGAGCACGAACTTCGGAAAGTGGGCGCTAGGCCGGCTAAGCGGCTTCCGCGCCCGCCTGGAATCGAGCCCGATCGCGACTGCCCATTGTGTCCAAGGCTCGTCGCCTTCCGCACAGCCAATCGCGCCCAAAACCCGCAGTGGTTCAACGCCCCGGTTCCTGCGTTCGGTGACCAGAACGGTCAGCTTGCGGTCGTCGGCCTTGCGCCGGGCTTGCAGGGAGCCAACCGCACCGGGCGCCCGTTCACCGGCGACTATGCGGGCGACCTGCTCTACGCCACCCTGATCGAATATGGCTTCGCCAAGGGCACCTATCAGGCCCGGCCCGATGACGGCCTGACGCTGGTCGATTGCCGGATCGTCAACGGCGTGCATTGCGTGCCGCCGCAGAACAAGCCCCTGCCCGCGGAGATCGCCAATTGCCGGCCGTTTCTCGTTTCTGCCATCGAGGGCATGCCAAAGCTCAAGGCGATGGTTTTGCTGGGCCGAATCGCGCACGACACGACCATCAAGACATTGGGTATTCGCGCCGTGACCGCACCGTTTGGGCATGGCGCGGTGCATGAGGCCGGCCGGTTCCGGCTTTATGACAGCTATCACTGCTCGCGTTACAACACGAACACCGGCGTGCTGACGCCCGAGATGTTTCGCAGCGTGTTCGCCAAAGTGCGGGCTGATCTTAACTAGGGCGTGGACCCATAAATTCAGAGTACTCGACGGACTTCGGTACGCATTACAGACTCGAATCGGACATCACAGCACTGCCCAAAAGCCCAAATGCAGCAATTCGCGAGGCCGAGCGCCGGGGCTATCGCAGCCCTGCCTTGCGGAAGCCTTCGAGGAATTTTGCCATCGGTCCCGGCGTGTAAGGGACGTTGCGCTCGATCCAGGCAATCGAATTCTCAGGATGCAATTCCTGTAGTCGCGCGAGAGCTGAGCGAGCATCATCAATTTGGCCCGCCTGGGCCAGGCTGGCGACGTAAATTCGATGCCCGTTGGTTAATTCGAATCGCTGTTGAATGGCTTTACGGCCGAAGCCGACAGCTTCGACATAGCGACCCGCCTGATAATGAGCAGCAGCGAGGGCCGCGTTGAGTAACGCGTTCTGGGGATCGTGCGGGCTCATTCGGATGGCTTGCTCAATGTGGTCTATGGCCTGATCGGATCGACCGTCAAAGGCGAGCGCGCAGCCGAGAAAGCCATAGGCGGCAGCGAAATTCGGGTTGAGATCGAGCGCGCGCTGAAATTCCTCCACTGCCTCGTCGGTTTGCCGCCTCGTGAAGGCCACGAAGCCCAAGGCGAGATGCCCCCATGGGTCGCTGTCGTCGAGCTCCACTGCGCGGGCGGCGAGGGTCGTGGCTTGGGCAATCTGCGGCTCCATCAAGTGCCACCCACCCTGACGCGACACCAACAACATAAAGGCCAACATACCGTGGG
Organism: Bradyrhizobium erythrophlei; assembly: GCF_900142985.1. Taxonomy (NCBI): domain Bacteria; kingdom Pseudomonadati; phylum Pseudomonadota; class Alphaproteobacteria; order Hyphomicrobiales; family Nitrobacteraceae; genus Bradyrhizobium; species Bradyrhizobium erythrophlei. Next base: position 6,439,321 of record NZ_LT670849.1, on the reverse strand, counting down.
CCGGCGCGTAGAAGGGATGTCGTTCGACGACCTGCTTAAGGATCGCAATTGCGGCTTGGCTCTCGTCCTTGGTCAGCCGCCAAAACAGCGAGTTGGCACGGATCAGCATGTCCCAGGCATCAAGGTCTTCCGGCGAGCGGTTTTGCGAACGGATGCCTTCGGCCTCCAGCAGCTTAGGCTCAATTGCGGCCACAACCTTCTTGGTGATCTCGTCCTGGAGCGCAAAAATGTCGGTCAGATCGCGATCGTAGTGGTCAGCCCAGAGGTGCTTGCCGGTCGCGCCGTCGATCAACTGGGCGGTGACGCGCACGCGGCTGCCGCCCTTGCGGACGCTCCCCTCCAGGACGTAGCGCACCCCGAGTTCGCGCCCGACCTGGCGTATGTCGACAGCCCTGCCTTTGTAGATGAACGTCGAATTGCGCGCGATCACAAAAAACCAGCGCAGCTTGGATAAGCCGGTGATGATGTCTTCGCAAATGCCGTCGGCGAAATAATCCTGCTCGGAATCGCCGCTCATGTTGGAGAAGGGAAGCACAGCGACCGAGGGCCTATCCGGCAGAGGCAGCGCGAACCTTGCTTGTTCCGTGGCAACGCCTGTCGTTGCTACGACGGGCTTTTCCTCTTCGCGCACTGCGCCCACAAAGCGGATGCCCTTGCGCAAAACGGTCCGGATCAATCGCTGATCTTCACCATTATCGCCGATGGCAGTTCGGGCCGCATTGATGCGGCTCGCCAGCGTCGATTCCGAAACGATGCGCCCGTTCCAAACTGCCGCCAGCAAGTCGTCCCGGCTCACCATCCGATCGCGGTTTTTAATCAGGAATTCCAACAGGTCAAAGACCTGCGGCTCGACGGGGCGCAATTCTCCCTCATGGCGCAGCTCGCGCCGGTCCGTGTCAACTGAACAATTATTAAATGAAAATAGCAGCTTAGGTGCCCCCCTGATTGTCAGGCCGGCGAATACCCGCGGCAGTATGATATAGCAAAATCAAGCCGGCCTGAATGCAAATGGATGCCGTCTAAAGGTGGCCTCAAAGCACTACATCGAATGTCCTGGCAGAGTATCGGCGGCTACCCACATCCTGGCGCGAGGGGAGGCTGGAATATGAGCATCGCGGAGCACGTTTCATTCAGCGAATCGACGAACAACACCACCGAAATAAAGCGCGTCGTTGTATCAAGCGTCATCGGCACGGCGGTCGAGTGGTACGATTTTTTAGTCTACGGCACGGCAACCGCTCTCGTCTTCAACAAGCTGTTTTTTCCACTGTCCGATCCGGCACTGGGCACCATAGCCGCTTTCGGTACCTACGCCGTCGGTTTTCTGGCCCGGCCTTTGGGCGCCGCTATCTTTGGACATTTTGGCGACCGGGTCGGCCGCAAGGCGATGCTGGCGATGACCATTACCATCATGGGGCTTGGCACGTTCCTGATCGGCCTGCTTCCTACTTACGACCAGATCGGCATCGCCGCACCTATCCTGCTTGTCCTCCTGCGTCTGCTTCAGGGTATCGGCATCGGCGGCGAATGGGGCGGAGCTGTGCTGATGGTCGTCGAGAATGCGCCGGCCAGAAACCGCGGACTTCTCGGGTCGATGGTTCAGATTGGTTGGCCGATCGGGAATCTCGCCGCAATCGGCGTATTTGCGGCGCTCTCACAGGTGCCGGATTCAGATTTCCTCGCCTGGGCCTGGCGCATTCCGTTCCTGATCAGCATCGTTCTGGTTGGCGTCGGCCTTTACATCCGCCTGCAACTCGAAGAAACACCGGTCTTCCGAGAGATCGAAGCCAAGAACGAGGTGGCCAAACTGCCGCTGATGGAAATCCTGACCCGTCATCGTCGCTCGTTTTTCACGGCCGTCGGACTGAAGCTCTCGGAGGTCAGCTACGCGATTATCGTCGGCGTTTTTGCTATCAGTTACGTCACCGGCCATCTCGCTATGCCGCGGAACGTGATCATCAATGCCATTCTTCTTTCTGCCGCCGTGGCAATCTTGATGATCCCGATTTTCGGCTGGCTTTCCGACAAGATAGGCCGCAAGACGATGTTCTACGCGAGTTGCCTGTTCGCGATGACCTTCGCCTTTCCGCTGTTCTGGCTGCTCGATACCAAGGACCCGCTGACGATTACACTGACGGTTGTCACGGCTATCACCTTCGGGCAAATGGTAGGGTTCTCCATCGGCGCGCCTTTTTATTCCGAACTATTCGCAGCAAGGCTGCGCTACAGCGGCGCTTCGCTTGGCTTCCAAGTCGGCGCGGCCATAGGCGGTCTTACCCCGTTCGCAGCGGCGACGTTCATGGCATGGACCGGAGGAGCCTCGTGGCCAATCTCGATCTACCTGATCGTGGTCGCCTTCATCACCTTCATCGCCACGATGGCAGCGCCTGAAACGGCGGGCAAAGCATTGCGTTGACGAACAACCAAGGCCGATATTTTTCGAGTCCGAGGAGGCTGCAGGGCCCCCTACGTGGCTCGGATGCTAAGGTAACTCTTCATTGGCGGAGGGTGCATAAGGTGCCGCCATCATCCGGGATCGCAGATGTCTGAGTCCGACGAACTAACCGGATTGCTCCTTCAACCACTCCAGCACATCGGGCGCATTCCGGTCCGGCGGAAACACGGGATAGAACACGTGCGTGATGCGCGCATCGTCGATGATCAGCGCCAGCCGCTTGATCAAGGTCAGACCTGCGACCTCCATGGTCGGCAGCTTCAAGGCCTCTGTCAGTTCAAGCTTCTCATCGGAGAGAACCGGAAACGGCAAATGCAGCCTTGAGGCCATTTCGGTCTGATAGGCGTTGCTTTGCGTGGAGAGGCCAAACACGTGCTGTGCGCCGGCGGCCTTGAGCTCGGCGAACAGATCGCGGAACGAGCAGGTTTGCGGCGTGCAGCCCCGCGCGCCCGGGATCATGTCCCAATCATCGACCAGCGAAATCTTGCCGGGCTCGCCCGTGCGCGGATAGGCGAACACGACGCTGCGGCCCTTCAGCGCCGACAGCGTGACCGAGGTGTCATCGGTGGCGACGAGGCTGATCGACGGGATCGTCGCGCCCTTGAGATGATCGGCGGCGCCGTCATCGGTCGGCGCCGGGATCTTGCTCCAGTCGACTTCAAGCAGGTTTTTCTGATTCATTGCCCATTTCTCCATCCGTCGTCATTGCGAGGAGCGAAGCGACGAAGCAATCCAGTTCCGTTCGGTCCAAAAGGCTGGATTGCTTCGCTCCGCTCGCAATGACGGACTATCCCCGCGCGCGCATCAGGCGGCTCTTTTCCCTGCCCCAGTCGCGCTTCTTGGCGGTCTCGCGCTTGTCGTGCAGCTTTTTGCCCTTGGCTACCGCCAGCAGTAATTTGGCGCGGCCACGCTCGTTGAAATAGAGCTTCAGCGGAATCAGCGTCATGCCATCGCGATCGACCGCGCCCATCAGGCGGTTGATCTGCTTCCTGTGCAGTAGCAGCTTGCGCGGCCGCTTCGGCTCATGGTTGAAGCGGTTGGCCTGCAGATATTCGGGAATGTTGGCGTTGATCAGCCATATCTCGCCGTTTTTGGAATCGGCGTAGGATTCCGCAATCGTCGACTTGCCGCTGCGCAGCGATTTGACTTCGGTGCCCGTCAGCGCAATCCCGGCTTCAACCGTATCGTCTACGGCATAGTTGAAACGGGCCTTGCGGTTCTCCGCAATGATCTTGATGGGGCGCTCTTTCGTCTCGGCCACGTCCAATGCTTTCTTTGTCGCGTACCCGGTGGTCCAGTTCTAACATTCGCATCGCTTCTCAGCCGCTGCTTTTTGCGAATGTTAGAATTGAAGGACCACTGGCAAATAAGTCTCCAGTGGAGTTTTAGATTTGACATTCGCTTGACGAGTTCGCGGCTAGATGGGTAGCGAATGTCAAATCCACTCCACCGGCAGCGCCGGCCGGAGGCAGCGCTAGTTCTTCTTCAGGAGGTCGCGAATTTCGGTCAGCAGCACGACTTCCGCGGAAGGTTTCGGCGGTTCGGCGGGAGCGGCCGCTTCCTTGTGCTTGAGCTGGTTCATCATGCGGATCACCATGAACAGCACGAAGGCGACGACGATGAAATTCACCGTCAATGTGAGGAAGCTGCCGTAGGCCAGGACCGCGCCCTGCTTCTTCGCATCGGCAAGGTTCGTTGCTGTGACGTTTTTCGACAGCGCCAGGAAGTAATTGTTAAAATCCAGGCTGCCAAAGGCGCCGACGATCGGCATGATGATGTCGGCGACCAGCGAAGTGACGATAGCGCCGAAGGCAGCGCCAATAATCACGGCGACCGCAAGGTCGACGACGTTGCCCTTCATGGCGAAGTCGCGAAAATCCTTCAGCATTTGCAGGCCCCCTCAATCAAGCAGCCTATCGGCCGCACCACCAAAAATCAGTTGATCAATCCGGCATGCACCATCGCGTTGCGAACCGCGATGCGCGTCGGCTCCGATACCGGCACCATCGGCAGACGCAGCTTCTCCTCCATCTTGCCGAGCAGCGACAGCGCATACTTGACCGGCGCCGGATTACTTTCGATGAAGAGGTTGGTGTGGAGCGGCATCAGCTTGTCATGGAGCTTCAGCGCCGTCGTGTGATCGCCCTTCTGCCAGGCCTGGTGGAATTCCGAACACAGCCGCGGCGCGACGTTCGAGGTCACGGAAATGCAGCCGTGGCCGCCATGCGCCATATAGCCGATGATGGTCGCGTCCTCGCCCGAGAGCTGGTTGAAATCCTCGCCGAGCTGAGCCCGCTGCTGCGAGACCCGCACCATGCTGGCGGTCGCATCCTTGACGCCGGCGATGTTCTTGAGCTGGAACAGCCGCGCCATGGTGTCGACGCTCATGTCGATCACCGACCGCGGCGGGATGTTGTAGATGATGATCGGGATGCCGATGGCATCGTTGATCGCCTTGAAATGCTGGAACAGGCCTTCCTGGGTCGGCTTGTTGTAGTAGGGCGTCACCACCAGCACCGCATCGGCGCCCGCCTTCTCGGCGTGCTCGGCGAGTTCAATCGCTTCCTTGGTGGAGTTTGAACCGGCGCCAGCGATCACGGGAACCCGGCGGTCCGCCTCCTCGATGCACCATTCGACGACGCGCTTGTGCTCGTCATGGCTCAGCGTCGGACTTTCGCCCGTGGTTCCGACCGGCACGAGACCGTTGGTTCCCTCCGAGATCTGCCAGTTCACAAGCCCGCGAAACGCCGTTTCATCGACCGAGCCATTCTTGAAAGGCGTGACCAGGGCGGTGAAGGATCCGCGGAATTTCGTCTTCGCTGCCATGGGCTTCTCCCTAATCGGGAAACGGCCGGACCGCTCCCTCTTCAGCACTGAATTTAGCCATTCATAGCGGGTATGACGCTTTGACGAAAGGTCCGTAAACCGGCGCGCCGGGCAGCTCCCGGCCGCGATTTTGCCGTGGTGATGACGCAAACAACGGCCGAGTGGTCAGGATTTGACGTTCGCATCGCGAATCCGCTGCTAGCGGTTAACGAATGTCAAATCCACTCCACTGGCCCCGCGTACCGGGCGTTCTTTCCAAATATTCAATAAACTAGACCCTATTGCTGAGGTCTTTCGTGATTCGCCGCAGAGGAATGCCGTGATCCGATCTGCTCGCGCCGCCGCCCTGCGTTCGACAGCCATGGCAACCACCTTGGCGACGACGCTTGCGCTCATCATCGGTGCGCAGGCTGTCGCGAAAGAAACCGAGACCAAGAAAGAGACTGCCACCAAGCAAGCGACAACGAAGCAAGCGGCGGCCAAGCACAAGGTCCCGATGCCGAAGGCGCGCCCGATCGCGCGCAGCGTCGTGCCCAAGACCGAGAAGGCCGAGAAGACGGCAGACAAGGCCTCGCCCAAGACAACGCTTAAGCCGACGGTCGCTCCGGCAGCGTCCGCTGTGCCCAATGCGGCGATGGCGCCCGCAACACGCCAGCATGCGGCGCTGCCCCCCGCCGCTGCCCGCAAGCCGACGGTGCCGGCGGCGGTCGCCTCGACGTCCTCGACATCAACCTCCGACAAGGAAGCCCTGGAGAACGTCATCGACCTCGTGCGCAAGCACAAGCCGGCTGACGCGACGCAAGCGGAATCGGCAATCTCCGATCCCTTGGCAAGAAAGCTTGCGGAATGGATCGTATTGCGCAGCGACAACAACGATGCGTCGGTCGAGCGCTATCGTGCCTTCATATCAGCCAATCCAAGCTGGCCTTCGCAGACTTTCCTGCGGCGACGGATCGAGGCGGCGCTGTGGGACGATCACCGCGAGGATGCGACCGTCTGGTCGTGGTTCGAAAACGAGTCGCCGATCTCGGCCAAAGGCAAGTTCGCGCTGGCGCGCGTCATGATCGGACGCGGCGACAGGGCCAATGCGGAACGGCTGGTGCGGGAAGCCTGGCGTAATGATCCGATGTCGGAAGACACCGAGACCACGGCGCTCGATCTGTTTGGCGCGCTACTCTCGCCCGGCGATCAAAAAGCGAGGATGGACTACTTCCTCTATGGCAGCGAGCACGAGATCGCGCTGCGCGCCGCCAAGCGGCTCGGCAGCGGCCACGTCGCGCTGGCGAAGGCGCGTATCGCGGGCTTCCACAAGGCACCCAATACCCGCGCGCTGCTCGAAACCGTGCCGGGCGAATTACGCAACGACACCGGTTATGTCTTCAGCCGGATCCAGCTCCTGCGCCGCGAAGAAAAATTTGCCGAAGCGGCGCAATTGATGCTGAGCGCGCCGAAGGATCCCGGCCGGCTCTACAATCTGGATGAATGGTGGATCGAGCGCCGGCTGCTGGCGCGCAAGATGATCGATGTCGGCGAACGCCGCACCGCCTACCTGATCGCGCGCGACGCAGCCTTGCCCTCACGCGACATCTACAAGACCGAGCAGGAGTTCACCGCCGGCTGGATTGCGCTGCGCTTTCTCGAAGATCCCGCGACCGCAGCCCAGCATTTCGCACGCATCGGCGTCGGCAGCGTCAATCCGACGACGCTGGCGCGCGCCGGCTACTGGCAAGGCCGCGCGGCGGAAGCCGCCGGACGTTCGCAGGAAGCGCGCTCCGCCTATGCCTCGGCGGCGGAACAATCGACGAGCTATTATGGCCAATTGGCGCGCGCCAAGCTCGGCCTGCCCCAGATCGATCTGAACGGGGTGCCAAGCGCGCGCGGCCGCAGCGTCGAGCGGCTGGAGGTCGTGCGCGCTGTGCAACTGCTCTACGAACTCGGCGAGGGCGAAATCGCTATCCCGATCCTTGGCGACATGGGGGAAAACGGCGACGCCGATGCGCTGGTCGGATTGGGCGAACTGGCTGCGCGCTACAGCGATGCCCGCGGCATGCTGCTGATGGGCAAGGCCGCGCTCAATCGCGGGCTGCCTTTCGATTTCTACGCCTATCCGGTGACGGGCATTCCGCCGTTCAAATCGATCGGCCCCGATGTCGAGCAGAGCATCATCTACGCCATCGCGCGCCAGGAGAGCGCCTTCAATCCGGCCGTGGTCTCACCGGCGCAAGCCTACGGCCTGATGCAGGTGACGCCGGACGCCGGGAAATATGTCTGCAAGAAATACGGCGCCAATTTCGACCTCACTCGCCTCAAGACCGATTCCGTTTATAACGCGGCGCTCGGCGCAGCCGAGCTCGGCGGCCTGCTCGACGACTATCGCGGCTCCTACATCATGACGTTTGCGGCCTACAATGCCGGCCGCGGCAGCGTCAAAAAATGGATCGATCGTTACGGCGATCCACGCGACCCGAAGGTCGACGCCGTCGACTGGGTCGAACTCATCCCGTTCTCCGAAACGCGCAACTACGTGCAGCGGATCATGGAGAATTTGCAGGTCTATCGCACCCGCTTCGGCGGGGGGACGCGGCTGCAAATCGAGGCCGATCTGCATCGCGGCAACGTCGAATAGCGTTTCGCCCCGCCGGTTTTCCGGTCCCTGCCCTGAAACTGCGGAGTCCGTTTTTCGGGCCAGCGCCATGGCAGACGCGCCTCGACAAACCTCGCTCAAGACAGCCCCGGTCAAGAGAACCTGACTGCACAAGAAAAATCCCCCTTCCGGCATCGGCCGAAAGGGGGATTTTCAGATCAGGACGCTGTTGGCGTCGGTTACTTGTGGAGCATCGGCGCCTTCGCCGGCTCTTCCGGAGCCCAGAGGCGGTAGCTGAGTGTCGCGAGGACCGTCATGCCCTTTGGGGTGTTCGAGGTATCAACAGCGAACGGTCCGGCGACCCCTGGCGGAAGGATACCACCGGACGACTTCGCGTAGACTTCCTGCGTCGCCCACACCGACAAGCTCGCGGGGCCGAAGTTGTATTCGACGAGACCACCGACCGCGAACAACTGGAATCGCTGGGTATTGCCGGCCAGAGGATTGCCGCCGGGAGCCAAGCCGAGCGGATGCGTTGCGAGACAGGTGGCATCCGAGCACTTGTCGTTCGAGACCTGCGCGACGTAGTAGCCGACCGGGCCCAAGGTCCACTTGCCGATGGTCTTGGTGGCCGTGAAGTCGGCGTGGAAGACGTCACCCTGAGTATAATGGTCGATCTGGTTGGCGGTGTTGAACTCTTCGTACAGCGCGGCACTCAGGTTCCAGCCGTCCTTCAGATAAGACACGATCAACTCGGGCTGGAAGGTCCAGTACTTGTTGCCGAAGTTGGCAAAACCGTTGCAGCCCACCGCGGTAAGGCAGGTCCCGCCAACGGCGGGACCCGCGGCGCCCTGAACGGTGCCGGTCGGCGCAAAGATACCGAGACCCGTCTTGACCACGAAGCCGCTGGTTCCGAGCTTCCAGCTCAATTCCACCGGGACGAAATAGGTGTTGTGGACGCCGCTAAACATGTCGATCTGCGTTGGCGTCAATGATAGCGGCTGACCGATGCTCACCATGCCAAAGGGCTGCGCGAGAACTGCATCGTAGGTGGCGCCGAGGAAGGTCCAGCCCGGAACGAAGACGAAGCCCTGAACGTCAACCGCCGTCTGCACACCGTTCTTGTTGCCGATGCTGCTCGTGACAGGTCCAGACACATTTTGCTGAGTGGTCCAGACCTGATCGAACATATAGATGCCCGGCGGCGGAACGCCGGCGCTGGCGCCGATGAAGATGCCCGGCTTCTGCTGGAACTGAATGCCGCCTTCATAGGCGCTGGCCGGCGAGAACGCGAAAGCGGCCATGCCCGCCGCCGCCAAAAGTGCCCTGATGTTCGATTTCATGTGTCCCCTCGTCGTGTCAAACGCAAAACCACCCCAGGCCGCCGGCTTTTTACTTGTCTGCTCGTCATCGGAAGTGATCCGAACGCGACGAATCCGGCGTGCCTATTTCTTGCTCCGAGCGTCGCCGCTCGCAGGCCAAAAGGCAATTTAAACTTGGCCGATGACTCTTCGTCACAGACATATTTCCGGGCGGTGTTGCAAAATATGCACACACAAGCCCGCGACAGACAAATCGGTAACAAACTGATTTTACTAATGTTTTTCGTCTATTCATCAGCGGTAAATGCGTAATTCAAAATTCCTCGACGTGAAATTTTCGACGTAACGTTGTGCACGTTGTAGCGCTTCAACGTCTGATTCCGGACCGCCTTACGCGAGGGCAACAACAGCCCAGCAAGCGCGCAGTTTACCGATTTCGTATCAACGAGGTTGCAGGAGCAGCGCCTGCCAACGTAGGTAATCGACTGCGATCAAGCAGCGGCTGCAGGCAAGCACCACGGGAGGATCAATTGCGTTTTTCAGTGTTTGCGTTCGCGTTGGCAGCGGTTGCGATCTCTTTCAACGATGCGTCGGCTGCGGATCAAGCCGATCTCGATCGTTGCAAGTTCGCCGGCCAACTCAACAAGGCGGACGAGGGAATCGCAGCCTGCGACCGGGTCGTCAGCGATTCCAAGATGTCGTCGCAGGATCGCGCCAGCGCCTTGAGCAGCCGCTGCGGATGGTGGTGGGCCAAGAATGATTCCGATCGGGCTTTGACCGATTGCAACGAATCCATCCGCATCTACCGCAATTTCGCGGCCGCGTATCTCAATCGCGGCAATGTCTACCTAATCAAATCCGATTCTGAACATGCGCTCGCCGACTTCAACGAAGCGCTTCGGCTCGATCCGAAAAACGCGTGGGGTTTCGCCACGCGCGGCAATCTCTACAAGAACAAGGGCGACCTCGATCGCGCGCTCGCTGATCTCGATGAAGCCATCCGGCTCGATCCCGGCTATGCGCTTGCCTACTTCTCGCGCGGCGAACTTTACAAGAGCAAGGGCGATGTCCGCCGCGCGATATCCGACATGAACGACACCCTGTGGCTCGACCCCAATTACGCGGTCGCTTACTTCGTCCGCGGCCAGCTATCTTATCTGCTCGGCAATGCGCCCGCGGCGCTGGAAGACTTTACCAAGGCCATTAAGCTCGACGCCGATGAAGCATCGCCCTACTTCAACCGCGGCGTCGCCTATTTCGTCATCGGAGGCCGCAACCCGGACGCGCTCGCCGACTTCACCAAGGCCGCCGAGCTCAGCCCGACCGATGCCTATACCGCGCTCTGGCGCGACCTCGCCGAACGGCGCAACAATTCGCCGACGCATCTGGCGGAAGCCGCCAAAAAACTCGACATGACGGTTTGGCCGGCGCCGGTGATCCGCCTCTTCCTCGGGCAGTCCAACATCGAACAAACCTATGGTGCGGCCTTCGACACCGATCCGAAGACGAAGGCCGCGCAGACCTGCGAGGCCAATTTTTACAGCGGTGAGATGGCGCTTCTGACCAAGAACAGGAAGGAGGCGCAGCGCCTGCTCAAGCTCGCGGCCGACGAGTGCCCGCCAGGCTTCATCGAATCGACCGCCGCCGTTGCCGAGATGATCCAGCTCAAGTGAGGCCCGCGAACGGGACCCGCGCCTGGAAGCCGTGAAACCTCGAAGCAATGAAGATCTGCGGTGGATGTCTTTACGATGGGCGCGGAAATGCGGGTGGCGGAAATAAAAAGGGGCGAAAGAGCTGAGCAGGTTCCCCCATACCCCCCAGGATATGTCCCCCGGGAACACTGCTCAGCTGCTTAGCGCCCTCGCCTCTCCCGCATGAAAGCGGGAATTCCTGCGAACCCCAAGAACGGACGACCTCGGGTGCCCCCCTCCGTCGCGGCTCGGAGGATTACCGAAGCTTCATGCACACGCAACATAAAGACGGCTGAACCGAAGCTTTGGGATCGATGTTTCTCGAAGCTGTTGCACAAAAGGCACGCACGCCTTAATGGGCATTGCCGAGGGGATGCCGCGCTTTTCGCATCTGAGACCGCTGCCAAATCTGCGGCTTGCGGCTCAGCCCAGTGTCGGGCATATCCGCCTTGTTGGAGCTGTGGCCGAGTGGCTGAAGGCGGCGGTTTGCTAAACCGTTATAGGCTTGTAAAGGCCTATCGAGGGTTCGAATCCCTCCGGCTCCGCCAGTTCATCGTCTTAAGCAACTGATTTACAAAAGCCTTTACCGAGAGATGCGAGCACCACCTCCGGCTCTACCTCCGAAGCTCCTGCCAGTCATCGACAAGCGAAAGCAGGTAGCTCGCCAAGCCGATGAGCTGTGCAGCTGCGGTCCGCGAAATCGCCACATCACGGTGGCTCGCGGGATTTCTGCCGTGGCCGATCGCACCGGAGAACAACTCCATCACTGCCTGGCGCTCGCCGGCCGGCGTGCTCATATCCGCGAGCGGGCCGGTCTCCGGATTGTAGGCGGTCCTCATAAGCTTCTGACCGACGAGCTCGTCGGGAAGGCTCGCAGCTTCGCGAACGTAAACCTCGACGATCTTGAAAGCCTGCACGACAGCGACGTCATAGTCGCCGCGAATGAACATCGGTCGCACCTTGCCGACCAGATTCGGATGCAGCACCGCCACGGGGAGAATGTTGCCCTGGCGATAAGCGTCCACGTCGATTCTGGATTTTAGCGAGGCGCCTTTTCGAGTGAGGCAAAACCAGCCGTTGGAGTCTGGCTTGGCCATTACCAAGCCCTCGTTCCCCAGCCATTGCCACGCCTCGGCGATGGCTCGATTGACGTCCTCCTTGCGGTGGATCGGGAAGCTGGTTGCGTTCGCGTTCCAGATCGGCATCACGAAATCGGATTGAGTGAATGCCGGATTTGGACCTCGTACCCGGTGCATCAGATCGAGCAGGATCATGCCGAGATCCTCGGGCGCGAGCGAACCCAGGGCGTCGGCGTCAGGTAAATAATCGATCAAGCCAGGCATCGGTTAGAACCTCCAGCTATTCCGCTCGAACTCGTCAAACGCCGGGCCCGAGCGACCGCGGCCAAACGGGGGCCTCAACATCAAAGGCGTTTCCCGAGCGCCGGCATCGGAAACGGCTTCGGCGGGTGCCTAATCTCGTCTGCCAACTCCATGTAGGGAACGAGCCCGACGCGCGCGCTGTGAACATCTTCGGTGAGCTTGTCGATCTCGCCCAGGTGCAGACGCTTGCCAACGATGCCGATCGTCCAGGTGTTACCCTTCCGCCGTGTGAACCCGATTCCATAGGTCCGAAGATCGACCACACTGCCGGCGGGGACACCGGAAATCGAATCGTCACCAGCACGTCCTAGCGCGGCGTGAACCATCTGGTTGCGTCGTCTGTACAGCCGTCGGATTTTTTTGAGCCGCACGGCGAGCTCCTCGCGGGCCTGGTCAGGCCAGGATGCGGGCGCGACCTCAATAAACTTCTTGCACCAGCCACTGTTGGTGCGGATCCCAATTTCCCTCTCCGTCTTTCCGACGATGCGGCACACGACGGCGGTTATCGCCATTTCTAGAGTGCCGACCGCGAGCGTGAGCGCGCCCATCTTTGCAACGAGATGATCCCATTCGTCGGGGGCAGGCGGTTTTGGGGGCATTGACAGCTACCGTCGCAGCATTCGCCGATCCTCGGGTGCGAGCGAGACCAAGGCATCGGCGTCGGGCAAATAGTCGATTAAGCCAGGCATCGATCAGAACCTCCAACCATTCCGCTCGAACTCGTCAACCGCCGCGCTCAAAAGTTCGCTCGCAGATGTGAAGCCGACCATCTCGTTCGCAGCAACCGCGACGCCCATCAACGCACGGCACGCATGGAGAACGGTGTCGAGCTGCTCTGATGGAGATGTGTTCGGCACAATGCTTAACGTCAGCTCGCCTTCCTCGCGTGAAAGATGCTTGCCGAGGGCAGTGACCGAACAATGTACCCCGTCCAGCGAAAAGCGCAGGTACTCGACGTAAGCGAGCTCAACGACTCCGGCTGACGCGACCTCGGCAGCCTTCAACGTTTTTTGCCCCTTCGATTGGCCGCTGAGCTTTCTCACGATATTCCTGAGCTGCAAGGCGCCGTCAGAGGCAATGTCGCCGCCGTGCTTGCGCGTGAGATCGAGCGTCACCTGCGCCAGTACTTTTTGATTGTGCCGCTCTTCCTCAATCATCTCCTTTACGAACTCCGCACGCTTTTCACGGAGGGAGCCGATCCAGAGCAGGTTTTCGTTGAGCAGGCGAACCATCGCGCGAGCCTCGCTCGGCTGGTCCTGTTGCGCCAACCGAACCGAAGCCCGGAAGTTAGAGATGCTCCTACACAACAACGAAAGCGCTACAATCTTTGGATCGCGCGCGCCCTGCGCGTTCAGATTGATATGACAGGCGCCGACGACTGCGATCGAAGCGTCGAGAAGCTTCTGAGCGTACGCTACCGACTTCGCGAACTCGGGATCGCGAGGTTCGCTCTGCCTTGGCATGAGGGCCAAGATCGATTTATCGATCAAGGCGCGAACGGCCTGCGAACGGCCGTGAACGCGGCCGCCTCGTGCCCAATCCTCGATACGCTTCAACAGATCCGCGGGAAGTCTAATCCCAACGAATTCCGTGGCATCGAGTGTTTTAGGTCGCCCTACTTTTCGTTTGCGGATTTTCTGCTTTGACCTTTTCATAATTTTGTTTAACATAATTATGCGCCACAAAAAAAGGGCAGTTTAGCCAGCAGACACAGTCATGAATCTCACGGCCGTCAAAAACAGCTGCCAACGAGCGGCTGTTCCGCGACAAGAAACATGTCGCAACTGGCGCGAAGAAACAATTCGAAGCGGTCAAGAACGGCTAAGGGATCGCCGCCTTGCAGTTCTTCGCGGATACTCGCTCGCGGCAGTGATTTACCCTAAGTGAGCACGGGCGAGGAAGACGCTGCTATCCACACCTATTTGCCCTAGGAAGTTCGTCGAAAGCGTGAAAGGCACGCATCGATGATCGCCCACCGGATGTACGTGAACGATCCCAACCCCGGGCTGGGGTTTTCGTTTGGATAGCTGGCTGTTGGCTTTGCTCAGGCCGCCCGCTTTTTGTGGGGCGACCTCACCTTCTTCGGCTTCGCCGGGACTTCCGTGGCATCCTCCCGAGCGCCAAGCAGCGCGCCCAAGATCGACCTTTGCGCCGCGAGCCAATGGTGATCGGCCCGTCCTTCTTCGCAACCACTCTCGATCCAAAGGCGATAGGCGCGCTCGCGAATAGCCTGTTCTAGGTCGTGCATGATGATCCTCCATTAAGAGTTGGATGAAGCCACCAGAACGTCTCGCCCCTAGTGAGAAAGCCGGCGGGCACTACGCCGCGGGCTTACTCCGAGCGACTGCCGGCCCGGCTGTCCGGTTCCGTCGCTTCGTGAGGAGAAGCATCAGCTTAGTTGGTTAACGATTGGTTAATTCAAGATTCGCGCAATTTGTCGCCACCCTGGGCCGACCGCGCGTCTACCTACCCAAATGCGCGAACATGCTGCCGTGATCGATTGAAAGATCATGCGCCCGTCACCCGCCAGATGACGTCACCGACATCGTCAGCCACCAGCAGCGAGCGATCGGGCCCGAGCGTGACACCGACCGGCCGCCCGTAGGACTCGCGTTCGTCGGGTGCGAGGAAGCCAGAAAGGATGTCCCGTGCCGGGCCGGAAGGCCGGCCATTCTCGAACGGCACGAACACAACCTTGTAGCCACTCAACGTGCTGCGATTCCAGGAGCCGTGCTGGCCAATCGCCATCCCGTCCGGAAATCCCGGAAGCGTGCCTGCGGGTACCCAGCACAGGCCGAGCGAAGCGGTGTGACCGCCGAGCGCATAATCTGGCCTGATCGCCTTGGCGACCATGGCAGGATCCTGCGGCACGCGATCGTCCACGGTCTGCCCCCAATAACAATATGGCCAGCCGTAGAAGCCGCCGTCGCGGACCGAAGTCAGATAATCCGGCGGCGTCTCGTCGCCGAGGCCATCGCGCTCGTTGACGACGGTCCAGAGCACCCCGGTGGTCGGCTCCCACGCCAGACCGACAGCGTTGCGCAAGCCGCTCGCGAAGATGCGGCTCGAACCGTTTGCCAGATCCAGTTCGTAGATCGCCGCTCTGCCCGCTTCGACCTCCATGCCTTCGTCGGCGATGTTGGTAAGCGAGCCGACGCCGGCATAAAGCTTCCTTCCGTCAGGGCTCGGCAGCAGGCTCCGTGTCCAGTGGCCGCCCGGCTTGAAGGTGACGAGTTTGCGCCCCGTCGCGGTGATGCGGTCGGTCCCCGACGCGTAAGGAAACGCGACGACGCCATCCGTGTTGCCGACGTAGAAGGTGTCGCCGATCAACGCCATGCCGAAGGGTTGGCTGAGGCCTTCCATGAACGCCCAGCGCTTTTCGGCGATCCCGTCGCCGTCGAGATCGCGCAACAGCGTAATGCGATTGGCGCTGACGCCGAGCGCATTGGCGCGCCGCATCGTCGCCTGCATCGCGTAATGGAACACGCTCCGAGCCGGACTTGCGACCTGTGTCGACTCGGCGACCAGCACGTCGCCATTGGGTAGTACGTCGATCCAGCGCGGATGGTCTAATCCGGCCGCAAATGCATTGACCTTGAGCCCGGCCGCTGCGACCGGCTTCTCCCCTTGTCGCCAGCCCCTTGCCGTCGGCATCTTGAGCGTCGGAAGCGCACCTTGTGGCTTCGCCGTCGGGATCATCGGCGAGCTGCCCCAGGCGGCCTGGGGCTGATCACCTTGCAGCCGCCGCCATTGGAGCGCGCCCGCGCCGACCAGCGCGACCACGCGCGCAAAAATGCTGGACATGCTCATGACAATTGCCTGCTCAACCTGACCGTATCCGAGGCCGCGCACCATAAATGATGCGGAGCAAATTGCCAGATCGGCCAATTCGACGCCGCCGGCGGGCAGTTCACGACTTCACACGCTCCCGCGATTGCAGGAGCCCGCGGCATAAATCGTTATGCGTGGCCTTTGGCCGGCAACCACAAGGACAACACGCCGCCAACCGCCAGCAGCGCGACGTTACAGGCGAGCGCGACAACAAACGCGTGAGCGTGGGCCGTGAGCCCCTGCCCGTTTCCGAGCACGCTGAAGAAAACGCCGCCGATGACGGCGACACCGAGCGCTGCCCCGATCTGGAAGGTCGAGATGACGATACCCGAGGCAAGCCCGGCGTGACGCGGGTCGATGCCGCCGATCACGGCCTTGATCACGGACGGCATCACGATGCCGAAACCGACGCCCGCCACGACCAACGCGGCGCCAAGATAGCCGGCCAATGGTCCCATGACGGCGAGCGCCACCGATCCAAAGCCGAACACCTGGACAGCAAAACCCAACGTCAGGGCGCGTGGGCCGAGCCGCTGCATGATGCCGGCCGCGGCAAATGAAGCCGCGAAATATCCAACGCCGAACGGCAGCGTTCGCAATCCGGCACCCAGCGGCGTCAGATGCAACCCGCCTTGCAGATAGACCGAGAACGTCAGGTAGAAGGACGACAGCGTGTAGAAGATGAGCGCCATTGCCACCCCGATCGCAAAGCCCGGCTCACGGAACAGCGACATATCGACGAGCGGCGATCCTCCCCGCAACGCCACCCGCCGTTCAAACCCGACGAAGGCGAACAGCGCGAACGGCGCCAGCACAAGCATCACGATCATCCACGCCGGCCATCCGCTCTCGCGTCCTTCGACCAGCGGATAAACCAGAAGACCGAGCGTCACCGACAACAGCGCCACGCCGCCGATGTCGAGCCGCTGCGCGTGATCGGCGCGGGAGTCGCCAAGAAACAACAGGCTTCCAACCAGTGCGGCAAGCCCGATCGGAATGTTGATCAGGAAAATCGCCTGCCAAGTGAACCCGAACGGATGCGCCGACACCAGCACGCCGCCGAGAATCTGGCCCACGATATTGGCGAGCCCGAAGGTCGCGCCGTAGAGCCCCAGCGCCTTGCCCTGCTCGGCCGGCGGAAACAGCACCCGGATCGAGGCCAGCACCTGCGGCGCCATCACGGTTGCGGTCAGTCCCTGCAGGACGCGGCCGGCAATGAGCACACCGGGCGACCACGCCGTGCCGCACAGGATCGAGGCCAGCGTGAAGCCGATGACGCCGAGCATGAACATCTGTCTGCGGCCGAGCCAGTCGCCAAGCCGTCCGCCGGTGATGAGCAGCACCGCATAAGTCGCGGCATAAGCCGAAATGACGAATTGTACTTCGCTCGATGTCGCCCCGAGATTTTGCCGTATCGCAGGCAACGCCAGATTGACCACGTTGAAATCGAGGATCGGCAGGAAGGCGCCGATCAACAACACCGGCAACGCAAACCAGCGGCGCGGATCGCCCTCTTCAACAATCGTTCGCCGCGCCAATGCCGTGGCATCAGCGCCCGCTTCGACACTCATGATGTGCTCCTGATCGGCGGCCAAAATCGCCGCCTGCGACGTCCGATGTAGCTTTGGATTTGAAATAACAAATTGGGATGTGTATCTATATTTGAGATAACACCTGGATATGAATTCCCATGACGATCCTCGACGTCGAATCCGTGCAAGCATTTGTTTTGGTAGCCGATTTTCAGAGCTTCACACGCGCTGCCGCAGCCCTCGACACCTCGCAAGCTGCGATCAGCATGAAGCTGAAACGCCTGGAGGACCGGCTCGGCGAGAAGCTGATCGAGCGAACGCCACGGCTGGTTCGGCTCTCCGCGCGCGGCGCCTCGTTTCTCAGTGTTGCGCGCGACTTCCTCGCCGCGCATGAGCGCGCGGTCGCCGGACTTTCGACGACATCGCGCCGCTTCACGCTCGGGATCGCCGATCAAGTGGCCGGGCCCGAACTTCCCGTCCTGCTCGCCCGCCTCGGTGCGCATGATCCCGCGCTGTTGATCGAGGTTCAGTTGGGGACATCGCGCGATCTGCTCGATGGGTTCGATCGTGGCACGATCGATGCGGCAATCGTTCGCAAGGAAGACGATCGCCGCGACGGCGAAGTCCTGAGCGAGGAACGCTTCAGCTGGTTCGCCGCGCCGGAGTTCGCGCATCGCAAGGGCGAACCGCTGCGGCTGGCCTCGCTCTCGGCGTCGTGCGGCGTTCGCAATGCGGCCACTCGCGTGCTGGATGCAGCCCACGTGGAATGGATCGAGGTCTTCCTGGGTGGTGGGATGGCGGCCGTCATCGCCGCGGTTTCGGCCGGCATTGCGGTCGGCGCGCTGGCGCATCGCGTCGCGCCGGCTGGCGTCATCGAGGTCGGCGAAAAGCTCGGCCTGCCGCAGCTTCCACTTTCCGAAATCGTGCTGCATTCAAATCTGTCGGATGCGAGATCGCGGAGCGCGTTGCGGACGCTCACGGCAGCATTCCGTGAGCATCGCGCACAGGGCTCGATCAAGACAGCGGTTCGGCCGAGATCGATACGCCGATAGATCACCAGCCCGCATATTCCAGCTCTGCAAGGTCGGCGAGCAGCCCCCGCTCCTTCGGCTGCCATTGCAGGCGCTGTCGCGTCAGCGCGCTGGAGGCCGGCGCATCGAAACCGGCAAACACCGCAAGCCAACCGAAGTGATCCTTGGCCTCGTCCGGGCTGATCGACCTGACCGGCAGCTTCAACTGCCGCCCCAGGACTTCGGCGATATCGCGAAACGAGACGCCCTCTTCCGCAACCGCGTGATAGGTGGCGCCGGGTTCTGCCTTCTCCAGCGCCAGCCGGTAAAGGCGGGCGGTGTCGAGAATATGCGCCGACGGCCAGCGGTTCTGTCCGTCGCCCACATAGGGACACACGCCTTTTTCAAGCGCGATGCCGATCGCGAACGTAACAAGGCCCTGCCGGGCTCTGTCGTGAACCTGGGGAAGGCGCACCACGGAAACGTTGACGCCTTTCGCCGCCGCCGCACGTGCGGCCTCTTCCGACGCCGCGCGCGGATGCGCCTCGGAGTTGATGGCTTCATCCTCTTCGCTGGCGAGCCGGCCTGGCGCGCTATTGGCGATCAAGGTGCCGGAGGTGACGATCAGCGGCCGGCCGGAGCCTTCCAGCACCGAGCCGAGCGCCGCGATGACGCGCCGATCGTCTTCGCAGTTCTCGACGAATTTCGAGAAGTCGTGGTTGAACGCAAGGTGAATGACGCCATCGGCTCTCGCGGCGGCGCGCTTCACACCGTCGAGATCCTGAATCGATCCCATCACGACCTCGGCGCCGGCGGCCGCGAGCGCTTTCGCTTTCTCCGGCGAACGCGCCAGTCCCGACACCTGATGGCCGGCTGCGATCAACTCCTTGGTGACGGTCAAGCCGATGAATCCGGTCGCGCCAGTAACGAACACATGCATGATCAAGTCTCCTTGCTTGGTGGAGACAGATGTCGGTCTTCGGTGTATCCTGGTAAAGTAGTGACGTTATCGTAGTATAATGGCTAACAGGATGAGCGAGACCGTCGCCAACGACAGCCTGCTCGGGACCTATCTGCGAACGCGCCGGGCCAAACTCGACCCGGTCGCGCTGGGATTTTCGTCGCAGCGCCGCCGCACGCCGGGACTGCGCCGCGAGGAAGTGGCGCAGCGCGCCAATATCAGTCCGACCTGGTACACATGGCTTGAGCAAGGACGCGGCGGTTCGCCGTCGGCCGATGTGCTCGACCGGATCGCGCGCGCACTGATGCTGACCGAACTCGAGCGCGAACATCTCTTCCTGCTCGGCCTCGGTCATCCGCCCGAAGCGCATTACAAGAAGGACGACGGCGTCACGCCGCGGCTGCAACGCGTGCTCGATGCGCTGGAGCCGAGCCCTGGCCTGATCAGAACTGCAACCTGGGACGTCGTCGCCTGGAATCGTGCGGTGGCCGTGATGCTGACTGATTACGGCGCGATGCCGCCGGAACAACGCAATATCCTGCGCTTCATCTTCCTCGATCCCAGTGCACGCGACGCGCAGTATGAATGGGAGAGCGTCGCCGAATTCGTTCTGGGGGCGTTCAGGATCGACGTCGCGCGAGCGGGCGCGGCGGCAGAGATGGAGCTGCTGGTCGACGAGATGTGCCGGCTAAGCCCGGAGTTCAAGGCGATGTGGCGCGACAACGAGGTCCGCCATCACGGCGAACGCGTCAAGCACATCAAACATCCCGTTCTTGGCAAGGTCACGTTCGAATATTCGGCCTTCGCCGTCGATGGACGGCCGGATCTCAGCCTCGTCGTCTATCACCCGACCACGCCGGAGCTTCGCGACCAGATCGCCGCGCTGCTTGACAAAGGTGAAGCCACGTCGCGGTAGCCGGAAAATAGGAAAGCAGATCTTTCCTATCTCCTTGATCCCGCCAAACGCCGTCAGGCAATCAATGAGCCTTCATCCAGTCGCGGGCTTCGCGCTGGGCGGCGGCGATTTCCACGTTCGACATCAGTTCGGCAACCTCGCGGCGCATCTGAACCGCGTCGTTGCGGCCCTTGAGGGCAGCCAGGTTGAACCATTTGTGCGCGGCGATCAGGTTGACGACGCCGGAGCGGCCGCTCGACCAGTAAAGCCCACGCTCGAACAGCACATCCGGAATGGCGGTCGCCGTGACCGGAATGGCCAGATCCAGATCGATAGAACCCTGAAACATTGTAGTCTCCCCATTTTTTGTTGAGTACCGCGCGTGTTTTCCGCGCGCGGCCCCTGTCCAGTTTGTTTTCCCCATTGCGCTTGGATTGCGCGTCGCCGTTGACCGGCTTGTGGGGGCGATCATGACCGCTCAAATTTGAAGGACAGTTTAAAGGTCGGGATGAATCGGGCGTAAACGGTTTGCCGGCCGCTGCCACAGCAAAACGCGCGAAGTGCCCGCTTTATGCGGGTTTCTCGTCTATTTGAGAAATCGGTTTACCCTGTCGTTTCGCGCGCCAGTAACCATTGCCGCAACGGACCAACTCACCGTCGCGCCGGCCGACGGGACAGCCCTGGCCTGCCCCCGCGCACAAAGCCGGTTGCCGGTTACGGCCGATCAAGCTGGAATAGATGTTGGGAATAGCTAGCCGGGCTCAGGGCACACCGGCTCGGAACGAGGGCGTCGGCGAACACGTCAGGACCAGATTTCAGAGACCTTGAGGCATTCGCGCCCTCGGGCCGGTGAAATTTGCGAACCACGATAAGGATCCGCACCGAACGAAGAAAACCTGTTTCTTCTGCCGGACCGCCCTTTAGCAGGAGCAAGCTCCCCTAAAATACGATCCAGCCGTTTGACCTGATGTCTCGCCGACACCCTCTTTCGTCGACAAGAGCCGCTCTTCAAATCCGCTTCTTTAAGGAAGCAACCGTCGAAGGCTCGTGTGACGTGCCGGCATCAAACCGCCGGCATCTTCTTAAAGGCGAGACTTACTTCTTCTTGGAGACCTTGCGGGTCTTCTTCGCAGTCTTCTTCACTGCGCTCTTCGCCTTCTTCGCTTTCTTCGCTTTCTTGGCCATGTTGCCCTCCAATGTGAGATGGCTTAATCGCTGCGTGCACTCGGGAATCGAGATGCACTACATCCCGAATACACCAACACAACGAAAAAAACAGCTTCCCGCTTAAGGAAGGGTTGACGCCTCGCGCCGCGTGCGCGCGATGCGCGAGCCGCGCAGCAACGCTCAAACACTCAAACGTTAACGCGCAAAATCCGAACGAGAAGCCGAAACGAAAATCAAAAATACGCACGAAACGCTGGTGTAGAAGTACTTTCTGTTTCTCGCGATATCGATCGCGCTCGCGCGTCAAACCGCGCGCGGCGCTCGAAAGTCCGCTCGGAGGCGAGTCGCACGGACTCCGAATCGGGATTTTGGCAACAAAAAAATTTTTTGCGGAAAGCGCGTTTACGGCCCGTCGTCGCTCGCCAAGCGTCGGATTCCGGCTCGATTCGATTGGGGCCGATTCGCGGCGACCTCACGCCAGGTAAGGCGCCGATCTCTGGACATCGTGAATGATCGGTGACCACGCGTGAACCGCGCACGCGTCGCGCGCGGTGTCGATGAGAGAACTCAGATGCCGAGTTTCGACTTCAGAAGATCGTTAACGGCTTGCGGGTTGGCCTTGCCGCCGGATGATTTCATCACCTGACCGACGAACCAGCCGAGCGCCTGCGGCTTGGCTTTGGCCTGCGCGACCTTGTCCGGATTGGCGGCGATGATCTCGTCGACCACCTTTTCGATCGCGGAGAGGTCAGTGACCTGCTTCATGCCGCGCGCTTCGACGATTCCGCGGGGGTCGCCGCCCTCTTGCCAGACGATCTCGAACAGATCCTTGGCGATCTTGCCGGAGATCGTGCCCTCGCCGATCAGGTCGACGATGCCGCCGAGTTGCGTGGCCGACACCGGCGAGGCGCCGATGGCGAGGCCTTCCTTGTTCAGCCGCCCGAACAGCTCATTGATCACCCAGTTGGCTGCTACTTTGCCGTCGCGCGGCTGGTTGGCGAGCTTCGTCAGCACCGTCTCGAAGAAGTCCGCGCTCTCGCGCTCCGCGACCAGCACGCTGGCGTCATAGGGTGAGAGCGAAAACTCGGCGATGAAGCGCGCTGTCTTCTGGTCCGGGAGTTCCGGCAGGTCCGCCTTCAATTCGGCGACGTAGGCGTCGGTGAATTCCAGCGGCAGCAGGTCGGGATCCGGGAAATAGCGGTAGTCGTGCGCCTCTTCCTTGGAGCGCATCGAACGCGTTTCGCCCTTGTTGGGATCGAACAGCCGCGTTTCCTGGTCGATGGCGCCGCCCTCCTCGATGATCTCGATCTGGCGGCGCGCCTCGTATTCGATCGCCTGCCCGATGAAGGTGATCGAGTTCATGTTCTTGATCTCGCAGCGGGTGCCGAGCGGCCCGCCTGGCTTGCGCACCGACACGTTAACGTCGGCGCGTAAGGACCCCTTCTCCATGTCGCCGTCACAGGTGCCGAGGTAGCGCAGGATCGAGCGCAGCTTGGTCACATAGGCCTTGGCCTGCTCCGCATCGCGGATGTCCGGTTTTGAAACAATCTCCATCAGCGCCACGCCGGAGCGGTTGAGATCGACGAACGACATGGTCGGCGACTGATCGTGCAGCGACTTGCCGGCATCTTGTTCCAGATGCAGCCGCTCGATGCCGATGGTGGCGGTCTTGCCGCCTTCGAGCTCGACCATCACCTCACCCTCGCCCACGATCGGCGACTTGTATTGGCTGATCTGATAGCCCTGAGGCAGGTCGGGATAGAAATAGTTCTTGCGGTCGAACACCGAACGCAGGTTGATCTGCGCGTTCAACCCCAAACCGGTGCGGATGGCCTGCTTGACGCATTGCTCGTTGATGACGGGCAACATGCCCGGCATCGCGGCATCGACCAGCGAGACGTGGGAATTGGGCTCGCCGCCGAATTCGGTCGAGGCGCCGGAGAACAGCTTGGCGTTCGAGGTGACCTGGGCATGGACCTCCATGCCGATCACGACTTCCCAGTCGCCGGTCGCGCCCTTGATCAGTTTGCCGTTCGTTGCCGTCATGCGTTTTAACTTTCGAGGGTGGAAGCGATGCGCTCCCACTCGCTTTCGAATGAATCCTTCGCCACCGGCTGACCGGCCTGGCGATACCAGTACCCGGCGTTGGAGAGATCGCCCTCGACGCGGTGCAGATAGGCATGCACCCAGGCGGAGTTGGCGTCGCTCTCGTCCTGCACGATCTTGTGCGCGGCGTCCCAATTGCCCTTGGCCGCCCACCACAACGCGGCGAGCGGCGGCGAGAGGCCGCCTTCGGGAGCTGCGTTAGCGAGCGTGGACCTCAGGGCCGCCATGACTACCACCATTTCGCCGGCATGAAGCGGCCGGCGGCCTGCTCGATCACCTCACCGAGCGAGAACAACGTCTCTTCGTCAAACGGACGCCCGATCAGTTGCAGGCCGAGCGGCAGACCCTGGCTGTCCTTGCCCGCGGGAACCCCGATGCCGGGCAGGCCCGCCATGTTCACCGTCACCGTGAAGATGTCGTTGAGGTACATCTCGACCGGATCGGCACCGCCCTTCTCGCCGACGCCGAAAGCCGCCGACGGCGTCGCCGGAGTGAGGATCGCGTTCACGCCCTTCGCGAAGCAATCCTCAAAGTCCTTCTTGATCAGCGTCCGCACCTTTTGCGCCCTTAAGTAATAGGCGTCGTAGTAGCCGGCCGAGAGCACATAGGTGCCGATCATCACGCGACGGCGCACCTCGGCGCCAAAGCCATCGGCGCGGGTGTTCTCATACATGTCGGAGATGGCGCGGCCCGGCACACGCAGGCCGTAGCGCACGCCGTCATAGCGCGCGAGGTTGGAAGAGGCTTCCGCCGGCGCGACAATGTAATAGGCCGGCAGCGCGTATTTGGTGTGCGGCAGCGACACCTCGACCAGTTCCGCGCCCGCCGCCTTCAGCCACGCCGCGCCTTCGCTCCAGAGCTTTTCGATCTCGCCCGGCATGCCGTCGAGGCGATATTCCTTGGGGATGCCGATCTTCATTCCCTTGACCGATGATCCGATCGCCTTTTCGTAGTCGGGCACGGCGACGTCGACCGAGGTCGTGTCCTTCGGGTCATGACCCGCCATCGAGCGCATCAGGATCGCGGTGTCGCGCACGGTGCGGCCGATCGGACCTGCCTGATCGAGCGAGGACGCGAAAGCGACGATGCCCCAGCGCGAGCAGCGCCCGTAGGTCGGCTTCATGCCGACGGTTGCGGTGAACGCGGCCGGCTGGCGGATCGATCCGCCGGTGTCGGTCGCGGTCGCGCCCATGCAGAGCAGCGCGGCAACGGCCGAAGCCGAACCACCGGACGAGCCGCCCGGCACCAGCGACGTATTGGAGCCTTCGCGCCGCCACGGATTGACGACGGGTCCGAAGCACGAGGTCTCGTTGGACGAGCCCATCGCGAATTCGTCGTTGTTGAGCTTGCCGAGCAGCACGGCACCGTCGCGCCATAGCTGCGAGGTGATCGTCGATTCATAGGTCGGCACGAAGTTGCCGAGAATTTTCGAGCAGGCGGTGGTTCTCACATCCTTGGTCGCGAACAGATCCTTGATGCCCAAGGGAATGCCCGCGAGCGGACCGCCCTCGCCCTTGGCGATGTTGCCGTCGGCGACCTTCGCCATGTCGCGCGCGCGGTCCGGTGTCTCCAGCACAAAGGCGTTGAGGACGCGCGCGGCCTCCATCGCCTTCAAATGCGCGTCGGTCAGTTCAAGCGAAGTGAAGGACTTCTTCGCGAGGCCATCTTTGGCCTCAGCGAGCGTCAGCGATGTCAGGTCGGTCATTTATTGTTGTTAACCGGGCTACAGAAGAAGGGAGACAATGTCTTGTCGTTGGCGGGATCATCGCGCTTCACCTCGCCGCGCGCCTGACTGGCGGCTTCGAGCGCATCGAGCACGGCGTCCATCGCCTTGTCGGGATCGGCGGCCTTGCCCTGCCGCTCCTGGGCGTCGAGATATTCCATGTAGGCGCGGTAGGCCTTTTCATCGTCACAGAGCATGCACATCGGATGACTCTTGTATTTGACTCTTTATTTGACGCGTTTTCTTCACGCGAACCGTACCCACTTCGCTCGAAAACGCTATGTTACTCGACGACTTTCGGTACCAGGAAAAAATGATCCTGGGTTTCGGGCGCGTTCTTGACGATGTCGTCGGCGATGCCGCCATCGTTGACCACATCGGCCCGCTTCTTCATCGCCATCGGCGTGACCGAGGTCATGGGCTCGACCCCGTCGACATTGACCTCTTCAAGCTGCTCGACGAACTTGAGCATGGCGTTCAATTCGCCCTGGAGGTGGGAGATCTCCGAATCCTTCACCCCGATCCGCGCCAGATGCGCGATACGGCGAACGGTGTCAGCATCGACCGACATTATATATGGCCTCGATTGCGGATTTTCAGGCTAGCGCCCTGCGTATAGCAGAGCCCGGTTTTGCGCCGCAACCGCCGCGGTACGACCGGGTTACCCCGCCATTTTGCTCAACCGCGCCAAGGCGCTACCGGCCAGGGCCCGGGTCAGCGCGGCCGCCGGCATGTCCCGCCCCAGCCGCACGGCCTGCCCGGCCCAAAGATTGGTGAAATCGAGCTTGCCCTGCTTTTCGGCAGCCGCCTTCAAGGGGGCCAAACTGGTCGCCGCATGGGGAAATTCCGGCGCGTCAGGCGAAATCGGGCCCAGTTCGCGCATGACCCGGTTCACCAGCCCCCGCGCCGGCCGGCCGGTCATGACATTGGTGATCACAGTGGAATCGTCCCGCCCTTGCGCCAGCAGGGTTCGCGCCGGCGCGGAAACCTTCGATTCCGGGCAACGCAGATACGCCGTCCCGATCTGCACCCCCGCCGCGCCCAGCGCAAAGGCAGCCGCAATTCCCCGCCCGTCGGCGATTCCGCCCGCCGCGATCACCGGCACATGCACGGCGTCGACCACCTGCGGCACCAGCGCGAAGGTGCCGGGCTGCTGGGTAATATCGTCGGTCAGGAACATGCCGCGATGGCCGCCAGCTTCGGCGCCTTGCGCGATGATCACGTCCGCCCCGCTTTCTTCAAGCCAGACCGCTTCCTTCACCGTCGTGGCCGAAGAAATGACCTTGCAGCCGGCCGCCTTGACCCGCGCCAGCAGACCTTTCTCGGGCAGACCAAAATGAAAGCTCACGATCTCGGGCTTGAGTTCCTCGACAACCTCACACATCGCGCCGTCAAACGGCGCACGGTTGGCAGCGTTCACCGGCGCCACGGGGTCAAGATCATGCTCCGTGTAGTACGACGCGAGCCGTTCTTTCCACGCGGCCTCGCGCGATGGGTCGGCTGAGACCAGCTTGTGGCAGAAGAAATTCATGTTCACCGGCGCCGACACCCGCTGACGGATGATTTGGACCTGCTCGCGCGCCTTCTCCGCCGAGAGCATCGCGCAAGGCAGCGAACCCAGCGCTCCGCCTTGCGCCGCCGCGATCACCAGATCAGCGTCCATCGCACCTGCCATCGGTGCCTGGACGATCGGAAATTCGGTCTTGAACAGATTCAGGATGCGGCGATCCGGCCACATAGGTGAGCCTCTTTTCTTGCTTGAGAAGAGTTTCCAGCGCAGCGTTGCGCCGGTTGGTAAATCTAAGAGTTGCGCCGGCCCGCGATAATCTGCTCGGCCTCGGTGATGATCCGCTCGACAATCGCGCCGGCTGGCGGAACGTCGTGGATCAGGCCAACGCCCTCGCCGGCAATGACGCTAGCTATATCAAAATTGCCGGTCTCGAGCGCGACGGCGTATTCGGCCACAACCACGTCCAGGTTCTGGATCAGTTCGACCTCCCGCCCCCTCCACTTGCGCGCGTGGTCGTTGATCAAAACGCGGCCGGTAAACGGCGACGGCCACCACCGGCGGCGCGAAAAATCGAAGATGGAGCTGCGAATGGTCTCGCCGCTATTCGCCTTGCAAATTCGCCGCTTGGCATCCTCGGCTCCGTCGCATTCGACGCTAGCATAAAACCGCGTGCCGAGCAGAACGCCGCTCGCACCCAACGCCATCATCGCAGCCAGCCCTCGCCCATCGGCAATGCCTCCGGCCGCGACGACCGGCACGCGGCCCGCCACCAGATCGACAATGGCGGGCACGATGTCGAGAGTCGTTCGAGACGCGCCGTGGCCCCCGGCCTCCGTGCCCTGCGCGATCAGAATATCGGCACCGGCATCGAGCGCTTGTTTCGCCATATCCTCGGTCTGGACCTGACAGATCAAGAGACAGCCGGCCGACTTGATGTGCGGCGCAAACGGTTTTGGGTCGCCGAACGAAAGCATGATCGCGCGCGGCTTTGCGTCCAGCGCGATGTCCAACACCTCCGGCTGCTTCGCCAGGCTCCAGGTGATGAAACCGATGCCGAAGGATGCTGTACATGCTTTCAGCTTTGCGGTTTCGCGCGCGAGCCAATCCTTCTCGCCATAACCGCCGCCTAAAATACCGAAGCCTCCGGCGTCACTAACCGCGGCGACCAACCGTGCGCCCGCAATGATGTCCATAGGCGCGGAAAGGATTGGGTGCTTGATGCCCAAAAGCGAAATCAGTGGCGTCGTGATCGGCATGATCGTCCTCCTCGCTATGGACAGGCATCGTAGCGCGGCGTACCTTTCTTAAAAAACGAATATTAGAGAACTCAACCATCTGAAAATGAAAACGGACGTTTACCGATGGAATTGACGGATCTCGTGACCTTCTCGGCCGTGGCGCGCAACGGCGGCATCACCCGAGCCGCGGAAGAGCTCAACACCGTGCAGTCCAATGTTACCCAGCGCGTGAAAACGCTTGAGGCCGAAATTGGCACCGCACTGTTTGAACGGCACAGCCGTGGCATGACCCTGACCGGCGCTGGTCGCCGGCTGCTTCCCTATGCCCAGCGGATGGCCGCGTTGTCGCGCGAAGCGATGCTCGCCGCACGCGATGATGGCGAGCCGAAAGGTCCGCTCTCGATCGGCTCGATGGAGACAACCGCGGCGGTGCGGCTACCCGGGCTTCTTGCCGATTTTCACCACCGGTTCCCGGCAGTACGACTGACGCTCACGACCGCAACGACCGCAGCTCTCGTCGCCGCCGTGTTGACCGGCACGCTAGACGGCGCCTTCGTTGCCGCTCCGATCGAGCATTCCGATCTCGTCTCGACCGTCGCTTTCCATGAGGAACTGGTGCTCGTTACGCCGCGCCGGTTCACCAGCCTCGCCGCTTTGCGTGCCGGCACGCCTGAATCCGGTCCGACGGCGTTGGTGTTTCGAACCGGCTGCACCTATCGCCAGCGGCTCGAGCAGCTATTTACCGATTTCGGTTGGCCGTCAGCCGTTCGCTTCGAACTTGGCACGCTTGACGGCATGATCGGCTGTGTCGCCGCCGGCATGGGGGTCTCGGTATTACCCCGCGCCGTAGTCGAACGCAGCGAGCAGCGCGAAAACGTCAGCATACATACCCTCGACACAGTATGGTCACGGGTCAGCACGCTGTTCATCCAGCGCCGGAGCGCCCATCAATACAGTGCGCTGAGCGGCTTTACGTCCTGCCTTAACGACTCCGAACGCGTGATTGCGGCGTAAAACAGGATGCCCGCCCTCATCCTGCCATTGATCGAAGCAGCCCAGCATTGGCCCGCGCGAGGCGCGCTGATCGGCCTTGATCTCGGCACCAAGACCATTGGCGTTGCCGTATCCGATCCCGATCGCCGGCTGGCAACGGGGGTAACCACCGTCCAGCGCAAGGCGTTCAAGGCCGACGCGGCAGGTCTGCTCAAGATCGCTACCGAACGGGCCGCGGTCGGCTTCGTGCTGGGCCTGCCGATCAACATGGACGGCAGTGAAGGGCCGCGCGCGCAATCGACGCGGGCCTTTGCGCGCAATTTCTCACAGCTGACTGCGCTTGCGATAGCGCTCTGGGACGAACGGTTGTCGACGGCGGCGGTCGAACGCGAGCTGATCGGCATGGACATGAGCCGTGCCCGCCGCGCCGAGGTGATCGACGAGCACGCGGCGATCTTCATCCTCCAGGGCGCGCTGGACCGGCTTTCAAAAAAGCTATGAACTCGTGAGCAGGAAGGTCTGCGCCACGGCGGCGAAGTTGTTGAGGCCGTGCAAAATGATCGTCAGCCAGGTCGAGTTGCTGCGGTAGCGTATGTAGCCGAGCAGGACGCCGATCGAGAACACTTCGCCAAGGAAGTACCAGTTGTATTGCAGGTGCAGCCCGGTCCAGACCAGCGACGACAGGATAATCGCGCCGGGCACCCGCAGAAACGATTCCGACCAGCCGCGGTAGAGAAAGCCGCGGGCAAAGAATTCTTCCGTGATCGGCGCGGCGACGCAGAAGGCGATCACCAGAAGCCATAGTGCGTTATCGGCGCGCGCGGTTTTCAACACGTCGCCCATGAAGCCGGGTTCGACCTCGCGCCCCGTGGCCCGCGACAGCGCATCCCATCCCATGACCAGCACGAACAGCGCGACCGTGCCGATTCCAAGATTTGCCCATGAGAAAGAACGCAAGCCGAGGTAATCGGCAAAGCCGGCGCGCTTGATCCGGATCGCGACCCACAGCGCCGCGGCGACAGCCGGCAATCCCGTGATGACCGAAAGCGAGATCGTCAGGCCGTTGCTGACGACAGCCGTAACGGCATCGCCAAAAGTGTCCCAGTTGATCGGCGCATCCTGACGCAGCAAAAACCAGCCGACGACGGCCAGCTGGCCGACGAACATGCCTATGAAAACAACGAGGCCCCAGAACGCCGTGCCCCAGAACTTCCAGACGCGCGGGCTGGACGTCACGGGTGCGTCGGCGACAACAAGTGATTCCGGATTGAGCGAATCCATCAACTGACTTTCATGCAGGCAAGTTTCATGCAGGCAAGGCGCGGTCGAGCAACCGGCCGATGTCGTCGGGCGCAAGCTCCACAGCGCCGTACATGCCGCCGTGATTCCCGGCAAGGCGGGTATTCGCGAATAGTTCGGCATGGCGTGGCGATATGGCGTTCAGCGCCGCTGTCGCAGCCAAAAGCGCCAGTTTTTCGACAGCCAGCCGCGCGATGCCCTCCGCATCGCCCCGGCGGAACGCCTGACCGATCTGATTGACCGCCTCGCCCGCGCCGGGCAGGCCCTTGGTTTCCTGCGCCAAGCTTTTCAGGATTTCGGCGGCGGCTTCCGCCTCGCGCGACAATGCCCGCAGCACATCGAGGCACATCACATTGCCGGAGCCTTCCCAGATCGCATTGACGGGCGACTCGCGATAGTGCCGGGCCAAAATGCCCTCCTCGACATAGCCGTTGCCGCCGAGGCACTCCATCGCCTCGTAGAGGAATCCGGGCGCGCTCTTGCAGGTCCAGTATTTGATCGCGGGCGTCAGGAGTCGCATGTAAGCCGCTTCATCGGCACTGACCGGCGCATGGTCGAAGGCGCGGCAGAGCCGCATCACGAGCGCGATCGAGGCCTCGACATGCAGCGCCATGTCCGACAGCACCGCACGCATCAACGGCTGATCGGAGAGATGCTTCTGGAACACGCTGCGGTAGCGGGTGTGATGCAGCGCATGGGCAAGCCCCGAGCGCATCAGGCCGACGGAGGCAATCGCGCAATCCTGCCGCGTCAGCTGCACCATCTGGATGATGGTGCGGATGCCCTTGCCTTCCTCACCGACAAGCTCGCCATAGGCGCCGACAAACTCGACTTCGGAGGAGGCATTCGAGCGATTGCCGAGCTTGTCCTTTAGCCGCTGGAACTGGATGGCGTTGACCGATCCGTCGGTGCGAAACCGCGGCATGAAGAAACAGCTCAGGCCCTGGTCGGCCTGCGCCAGCACCAGAAAGGCGTCGCACATCGGCGCCGACATGAACCATTTGTGCCCGGTGATACGGTAAGCGCCGCCATCCCGTTCGGCACGCGTCATGTTGCTGCGGACGTCGGTGCCGCCCTGCTTCTCGGTCATGCCCATGCCGAGCGTCATGCCGCGCTTGGACGACCACGGCGCAAACGCCGGGTCGTAAGCGCGCGTGCCGATGACCGGCATGGTCTTCTTGAGAATATCCGGCTGCACGGCAAGCGCGGCCACGGACGCACGCGTCATCGTGATCGGACACAGGTGCCCGGTCTCGACGCCGGCGGCCATATAGAACTTCGCCGCGCGCAACACCTCGGCCGGCGCGCCTGCCGGGCGGCCGTCCGCGCCCCAGGTCGAATTGTGCAATCCGGCGTGCGCGCTGTGGGCCATCAATTCGTGATAGGCGGGATGAAACTCGACCTGGTCGCGCCGATTGCCACGGGAGTCGAAAGTGCGGAGCTTTGGCGTGTTCTCGTTGGCCAGCCGCCCGCGTTCGGCCATGGCGGCCGAACCCCAGTGACGGCCGAATTGGGCGAGTTCCTTCGCAGCCGCCGCGCCGCCATTGGCGGCGACGGCCTCACGCAGCGCCGTATCCAGCGCGAACAGATCCACGTCGACGAAAGGCGGCGACTGGTTGAGCACTTCATGGGTCGCGAATGAAGCTTTGGCCATTGGACATCCCCGTGCCTGTTAATCATACGCGGGACGGCACCCTCGCCGCAGCGAAAAATGCGCCGCTCCAGCGGCATGGTGGACAAAACCTTGCAGGAAATCGTGGCGGCGGACAGGACTGACCGGGGGATAACTTTTAAGTTCCCTCTTCGCCCTTGCCCCCCGCTTCCGGCGCGCCTATAGCTCTCGCTTTAATGACATCTATATCGAAATCGACCTTCGTCCTCGGTCACCGGCATTTGCTGGGCATAGAGGGCCTTTCCGCCGCCGACATCACGGGTCTCCTCGATCTGTCCGAGGAATATGTCGAACTGAACCGTCAGGTCGACAAGAAGCGCACCTCGCTGCGCGGCCGCACCCAGGTCAACCTGTTCTTCGAAGCCTCGACGCGCACGCAGTCCTCGTTCGAACTCGCGGGCAAACGGCTGGGCGCCGACGTCATGAACATGTCGGTATCCTCGTCCTCGATCCGCAAGGGCGAGACGCTGATGGATACCGCCGTGACGCTGAACGCGATGCATCCGGATATTCTGGTGGTCCGGCATCACGCCTCGGGCGCGGTGGAACTCCTGGCGCGAAAAGTCGACGGTTCCGTCATCAATGCCGGCGACGGCGCGCACGAGCATCCGACGCAGGCGTTGCTCGACGCGCTCACCATCCGCCGCAACAAGGGCCGGCTCGAAGGGCTGACGGTTGCGATCTGCGGGGACGTCATGCATTCGCGGGTCGCGCGCTCCAACATCATCCTGCTCAACACCATGGGCGCGCGCGTCCGCGTCGTGGCGCCATCCACGCTCTTGCCACATGGCATCGAGCGGATGGGCGTCGAGGTCGCGCGCGACATGCGCGAGGGGCTTCAGGGCGCGGACATTGTCATGATGTTGCGGCTGCAACGCGAGCGCATGAACGGCTCGTTCGTACCATCAACCGGCGAGTATTTCCATTACTTCGGGCTCGATCAGAAGAAGCTTGCTTACGCCAAGCCCGATGCGCTCGTGATGCATCCGGGCCCGATGAACCGTGGCGTGGAAATCGACTCGATCGTCGCCGACGGCGCGCAATCGCTGATCCGCGAACAGGTGGAAATGGGAGTGGCAGTTCGCATGGCGGTGCTGGAAGCGCTCGCCCGCAACCTGCCGAACGCGTGATAAGAACATGCTGAAAGATCGCCGCCCCATCCTGCTTGCGAATGCCCGCGTGATCGATCCCTCGCGCGATTTTGACGGACCGGGCGACGTCCTGATCGCCGACGGCGTCGTCCGCGATTTGAAACGCGGCATCAGTGCGGCCGGCGTGCCCGAAGGCACCGACGTGATCAATTGCGCCGGCAAGGTCGTCGCCCCCGGCCTGATCGACATGCGTGCCTTTGTCGGCGAACCCGGCGCCAGCCACCGCGAGACCTTTGCGTCCGCGAGCCAGGCGGCCGCGACCGGCGGCATCACCACCATCGTCTGCCAGCCTTCGACCTCGCCGGTCATCGACAATTCCGCGACCGTCGACTTCATCCTGCGTCGCGCCCGCGACACCGCGATCGTCAACATCCATCCGATGGCAGCGCTGACCAAAGGTCTCGCCGGCGAGGAGATGACCGAGATCGGCCTGTTGAAGGCCGCCGGCGCCGTCGCCTTCACCGACGGTGACAGGAGCATCACCAACTCGCAAGTGATGCGGCGCGCACTCACTTACGCACGCGATTTCGACGCGCTGATCGTCCATCACACCGAAGACCCGCACCTCGTCGGCGAGGGCGTCATGAACGAGGGCGAATTCGCCACGCGCCTCGGGCTGATGGGCATTCCGAATGCCGCCGAAGCGGTGATGCTGGAACGCGACATGCGCCTCGTCGCGCTGACGGGCGGTCGCTATCATGCAGCCTCGGTAAGCTGTACAGAGTCGCTCGATATCCTCAAGCGCGCGCGTGACGCAGGCCTCGACGTTTCAGCCTCCGTCTCGATCAATCACGTGACGCTGAACGAGAATGACATCGGCCCCTACCGCACCTTCCTGAAGCTGTCGCCGCCGCTGCGCACCGAAGACGACCGCCGCGCGCTGGTTGAGGCCGTTGCATCCGGCCTGATCGATGTGATCATGTCCGACCACAATCCGCAGGACGTCGAGGTCAAGCGGCTACCCTTCGCGGAAGCAGCTCCCGGCGCGATTGGCCTTGAGACCATGCTGCCGGCCGGCTTAAGGCTGATCCATCAGGGCGAGATGGATTTCAAGACCATGATCCGCGCCATGTCGACACGGCCTGCGGAATTGCTCGGTCTGCCCGGCGGAACGTTGCGGCCGGGCTCACCGGCCGACGTGATCGTGATCGACACCGACATTCCCTGGGTACTCGATCCCGACGACCTCAAATCGCAATGCAAGAACACGCCCTTCGACGAGGCCCGCTTCTCCGGCCGCGTGATGCGCACCATCGTCGGTGGGCGGACCGTGTACGAACATGTCTAACGTGGCGACCAGCCGACGTCAGACGATGAGGAGGCTGTGATGTCCGTGGCTGCATGGCTGTTGCTCGCGTTCGTTCTCGGCTATCTGCTCGGCTCGATTCCGTTCGGCCTGATCCTGACGCGCCTCGCCGGCACGCAAGATCTGCGTTCGATCGGCTCCGGCAATATTGGCGCCACCAATGTGCTGCGTACCGGGCGCAAGGGACTCGCAGCCGCGACACTCTTGCTCGATGCGCTCAAGGGCACGGTCGCCGTCATCGTCGCGGGCTATCTCGCCGGCGCGGAAGCCGCGATGCTCGCTGGCTTCGGCGCCTTTCTCGGCCATCTCTTTCCGGTGTGGCTGAAATTCAAGGGCGGCAAAGGCGTTGCGGTCTATATCGGCATCCTGATCGGCCTGCTCTGGCCGGCGGCGGTGCTGTTCTGCGCGATATGGCTGATAACGGCCGTGATCTCGCGCTACTCGTCGCTGTCGGCGCTGGTCGCGAGCAGCATCACGCCGATCTTCCTGTGGTGGTACGGTCACCCGGCGCTTGCGGCATTATTCGGGCTGCTGACGGTGCTGTTGTTCTACATGCACCGCGCCAATATCAGCCGGCTGATGGCCGGAACCGAAGGCAAGATCGGGCAGAAGTAATTACGACTTCAGCGCCCGCCCCATGAAGCGCGCCGCCGCGATCGCCTTGGCATCATGGCCGAAGTCCGCGATCGTCTGCACGCCGACCGGCAGATTGCCGTCCGCCACATAGGCCGGCACGTTGACGCAAGGCGTCCCCATCAGCGTCCAGAGCTGGTTGTAACGGGCATCGCCCGTCGAATCCAAACCCTTCGGCGCAATGCCCGGAGCGGACAACGCGAGCAGCACGTCGACGTCTTTCAAGATATCGCTCAGCGCCGCGCGCGCTTTCAGTGTCACGTTGCGCGCCGCGTCGTAATCGGCCGGCGTGAAATGACGGCTGTCGTCGAGCCGCTTGCGCAACAGCGGCGGCATGATGTCGTAATTCTCGCGATATTCCCACGCGAAGGCCTGATGCGCCTCGAACTGCTGCACGACAATGTGGATGCGCCAGGCTTCCTGAACGATCTCGGGCATTTTCAACTCGCGCACCGACGCGCCGGCTTTCGCGGCAGCGCGGGCCGCATGTTGCAAAGCTTCCGACCCTCCTGCCTCGGGAGGACCGGCAAAATCCTGTGTCACCACACCGATACGCGGCGATTTCAGTTCCGGCGCGTTCAACTCGCTCCGACCGGTGATCGCCGCCAGCGCAATCGCGACGTCCTCGACGTCTGCCGCAAACAAACCAACCGTGTCGAGCGTCCACGAAAAGCACTTGACGCCGACCGGCGGCAGCAGCCGGTAGGACGGCTTGATCGCGGCGACGCCGCAGAACGACGCCGGCCGGATTACCGAACCGCCGGTTTGAGTGCCGACCGCGAGCGGGATCATGCCGGCGGCGACAGCTGCGGCTGAACCGGACGACGATCCGCCCGGCGTGTGGCCAAGGTTGCGCGGATTGAGCGTCGGCGTCGGATCGTTGGCGGCAAAGGCAGTGGTCGTGGTCTTGCCCACCACCGTGGCCCCGGCCTGCCTGAGCTGCATCACGATCGGGGCGTCTGCGCGCGGCTGGTTGCCTTTATAAATGGACGGTGCGCCCATCTCGGTCGGCATATCGGCCGTATCGATTATGTCCTTGATGCCGACGGCGATGCCGCGCAGCGGGCCGTCCTTCTGTGCTTTCGGATTTTTGGCGCGGGCGACAAAGGCCTTGATCTCAGCTTCACGCTTGTCGATGGCAGTAAGCGACTCCGCGAGCGCGGCATCCGGGGTGAGCGCTCCCTGTTCGATACGGCGCTTCTGGTCGGCGAGCGAGATCATGGATGTTTTCCCTTTTGTCATGCCCGGCGCGGTCGTAACGGGCGTCCTCGTCTTGATTGGCCCGTGTTCGTAGCAAGGCAGGGATGGCCCGGACAAGCCCGCGCCTGACGATGGCTGGGTTGCGGGGACGTGGCCCCTTCCCCACGCGCTCCGGTTGATCCATGCTGGACGACATGGACACGCGAGCGCCCGAGAAAACACAGATCACCGACGCTGAACGCATCGATCGGCTGCGGCTGATACGGGCCGACAATGTCGGACCGCGGACCTTTCGTTCGCTGGTTCGTCATTGCGGCAGTGCGCGGGCGGCGCTGGAGTGGCTGCCGGAGTTCGCGCGCCGCGGCGGCGCCTCAAAGCCGCAACGCATTCCGAGCGAGGCGGATGCACGCGCCGAGCTTGAGACAAGCGCCAAACTCGGCGTCCGGCTGATCGCGCCAGGCGAGGACGGCTATCCGCCGCGGCTCGCGGAACTCGACGATGCGCCGCCACTGCTCGGCGTACGCGGAGCGATCGAAAACTTGATGCGGCCGATGATCGCGATCGTCGGCTCGCGCAATGCTTCCGCTGCCGGCTTGAAGTTCGCGCAGGTGCTGGCGCGCGATCTTTCGGATGCCGGCTTTGTCGTCGCTTCAGGTCTCGCGCGTGGCATCGATCAGGCGGCGCATCGCGCCTCGATCGAGGGCGGCACGGTCGCTGTGCTCGCCGGCGGTCATGACAGGATCTATCCGCCCGAACATGTCGATCTGCTCAATACCCTGCTTGCGTCAGGCGCTGCGATTTCCGAAATGCCGCTCGGCTATGTCGCGCGCGCCCATGATTTCCCGCGGCGCAACCGGCTGGTGTCGGGCGCTTCGCTCGGCGTGGTCGTGGTCGAAGCCGCGATGCGATCGGGTTCGCTGATCACCGCAAGGCTGGCCAACGAACAGGGCCGCGAGGTCTTCGCGGTGCCGGGCTCGCCGCTCGATCCGCGCGCCGCCGGCACCAACGGCCTGATCAAGCAGGGCGCGACGCTGATCACCGAAGCCGCTGACGTCATTCAGGCCGTCGAGCCGATCATGGGCCGGCCGATTGAGTTGCGCGAAGACGACGCTGAACCGCTCGCGCCCGATCCCGATGAAGCCGCGCGCGAGCACATCGTCAACCTGCTCGGCCCGAGCCCGATCCTGCTCGACGATCTGATCCGGCTGTCGGGTGCTTCGGCCGCGGTGGTGCGAACCGTGCTGCTTGAGCTTGAGCTCGCCGGACGGCTGGAGCGGCACGGCGGCGGGCTGATCTCCCTGATCTAGCGCTATTCGGCCGCCTCCCGCCTGCCGTCAAAACGAGCGCGCGCCGTCTCGATTTCGATCTGATGGTTTTTCGCCCATTCGCCAAGCGCCATGACCGGTTGGCTTAAACCTCGTCCGAGATCGGTCAGTTCGTAATCGACGCGTGGTGGAATGGTCGGAAAAACCGTGCGCGTCACCAGCCCGTCGCGCTCCAGGCCGCGCAAGGTCAGCGTCAGCATCCGCTGCGAGATGCCGTCGATCAGGCGCTTGATCTCGTTGAAGCGCTTCGGTCCGTCGAACAGCATCATGATGACGAACACGCTCCATTTATCGCCGACCCGCGCCAGCACCGAAGCGACGCCGCGGCAGCCTTCGTGCTGGGCCGGTGAAGGAGGAAGAACAGGAACTCTGGTGTTCTCAGGTTTCAAGAATGTGCCCGGGTTTCAAAAAAGTGCGTTCTTGTGGGGTTCAAGGATAGTCACTCATATAGCGTGAGTTACAAACCAATACCAAGGTGCTCACCATGAAAAAACTGCTCCACATCGATTCCAGCGTCCTCGGCCCGCATTCCGTCAGCCGGCAAGTGTCGGCGGCCATCGTCGACCGGCTGCGCCAGACAAACCCCAGCCTCGACATTACCTACCGCGACCTCAGTGCTACCCCGCTTTCCCACCTTTCCGGAGCGCACCTCGCGGCCGCGCAGGGGGCAGCCAGCGCCGATGCGGGGCTCGCGCAGGACATGGCCGCGAGCCAGGCAGTGCTTGCGGAATTTCTGGCCGCCGACACGATCGTGCTGGGCGCGCCGATGTACAACTTCACCATTCCAAGCCAGCTCAAGGCCTGGATCGACCGCATCGTCGTTGCCGGCAAGACCTTCAAATACGACGCCCAAGGGCCGCAAGGGCTGGCTGGCCACAAGCGCGTCATCGTCGCGATCTCGCGCGGCGGCTTCTATGGCGCGGGCACGCCCGCAGCCGCGCTCGAACATCTGGAAACGTATCTTCGCGGAATCTTCGGATTCATCGGCGTCACCAATCTCGAATTCATCCTGGCCGAAGGCATTCAAGTCGGTCCCGAGCATCGCGAAAAGGCGCTCGCCGGCGCGCTCGAGGCCGTGACCAACCTCCGCGCAGCCTGACGATAATTAGAAAGAGCCCGCTGTCGTCGTGACAGCGGGCTCTTTCACTGCTCGATTGATTAGCCGCGGAACACCGGTGCGCCTGCCGGCGAACTGGTCGCGCCGCCATCGACGAAGATCTCCTGACCCTGCACATGGGCCGCGTCGTCTGACGCCAAAAACAGCACGGTCTTGGCAATGTGATCCGGTTCGGCGATCCGCCCCAACGGAGTCGTGCCGGCGATACGCTTTTCCAGCGCGGCGAAAGCGTCCGCGGTCGGTGCCGCGCCATTCCAGATCGGCGTGCGCGCGGCGCCCGGCGCCACGACGTTGATGCGGATACCGCGCGGCGACAACTCGGAGACCATCACCCGTGCCATCGCGGTCACGCCCGCCTTGGTGGCGGCGTAAGCCGAATAGCCGGGATTGCCGAGCACCGAGATCACCGAGCCGTTGAGGACGACGGACGCGTTGTCGTTCAGGTAGGGCAGCGCCGCCTGCACGGTGAAGAACACGGACGTCAGGTTGGTGCGGATCACCTGCTCGAAGGCTTCAAGCGTGGTCTTGCCGACCGGCGTGTTGCCGGGAATGCCGGCATTGGCAAAGACGATGTCGAGCTTGCCGAATTTCTCCGCCGCCTGCTTCACGGCGGCTTCGGTGGCCGCGACGTCATTGGCATCGGCTACGATCGCCAGCGCATTCGGCCCCAGTTCCTTGGCCGCGGCCGCAAGCGTCTCCTTGTTGCGGCCGGTGATGGTCACCTTCGCACCCTCGGCCACGAAGAGCCGGGCGGTCGCAAGCCCGATGCCGCTGTTGCCGCCGGTGATGAGTGCCGTCTTGTTTACGAGTCTGTTGGCCATGGAAGCCTCCTGGTTATGTGGTTGCATTATTAAACTTAGTTGCCTACGTAGGCTGTCTGGTTTAATCGTGCAACCACACAAGACCGTGATGGCGCTTATCCACCGGACCGGTCAGGAAGACGGAGACGAACCGTGAAACGGACCAGCTTTGAGGGCGACGCCTGCCCGATCGCACGCGCGCTCGACGTGATCGGCGACTGGTGGTCGCTCCTGATCATCCGCGACGCGCTGCTCGGCCGCCGCCGCTTCGGCGAGTTTCAGAAGAGTCTCGGGCTCGCCAAGAACATCCTCACCGCGCGGCTGCGCATGCTGGTGGACGAAAAGATACTCGCGACCGCGCCGGCATCCGACGGCAGCGCCTACCAGGAATATGTGCTGACCGATAAAGGCCGCGGGCTCTTCCCGGTCATCGTGGCGCTCCGGCAATGGACCGAGGCGTTCGACGCCCATCCCGAAGAGATCGGAACCCTGCTCGTGGATCGCGAGACGGGCCGTCCGGTCGAAAAGCTCGCTCTTTATTCCCGCGATGGTCGCCTGCTTGGCCCCGCCGACACGACCTTGAAGGCACGGCCACCGGGCAAGCCGAAGCGGCGAGCGACCGCCTGATCTCCCGCCTTAAAGCCGGCCGCAAATACAACCTTTGATACATATTTTACAACCTGTATGAGGTAGAAATTACCCTCATCTCGCTGCTTTCAACGGCTGTCGATTTGACAGGGGCGGCCTCACCACCCATGTTCGGTTCGAAACGGCTGGCGCGAGTCTCGCGGAACCGGCCTTTCTTTTTTCCCTAAGCTATTGGAATGGCATGAATATCGTCATTGTGGAGTCGCCGGCCAAGGCCAAGACGATCAACAAGTATCTGGGCGCTTCCTATGAAGTGCTGGCATCGTTCGGCCACGTTCGGGACCTCCCCGCCAAGAACGGATCGGTCGATCCCGACGCCAACTTCCAGATGATCTGGGAGGTCGATCCCAAGGCCGCGAGCCGGCTGAACGATATCGCCAAGGCGCTGAAGGGCGCCGACAAGCTCATTCTGGCGACCGACCCCGATCGCGAGGGTGAAGCGATCTCCTGGCACGTCCTGGAGGTCTTGAAGGAAAAGCGCGCGTTGAAGGATCATGCGATCGAGCGCGTGGTGTTCAACGCCATCACCAAGCAGGCGATCACCGACGCGATGAAGCATCCGCGCCAGATCGATGGCGCGTTGGTCGATGCCTATATGGCGCGCCGTGCGCTCGATTACCTCGTCGGCTTCACCCTCTCGCCCGTGCTGTGGCGCAAACTGCCCGGCGCGCGCTCGGCCGGCCGGGTGCAGTCCGTGGCGCTGCGGCTCGTCTGCGACCGCGAACTCGAGATCGAGAAATTCGTCGCCCGCGAATACTGGTCGCTGGTGGCCACCCTGACGACCCCGCGCGGCGATACCTTTGAGGCGCGGCTTGTCGGCGCCGACGGCAAGAAGATCCAGCGCCTGGATATCGGCACCGGCGCGGAAGCCGAGGATTTCAAGAAAGCACTGGACGCCGCCACCTTTGTAGTCACTTCCGTCGAGGCCAAACCGGGCCGGCGCAATCCGCAAGCCCCGTTCACGACATCGACACTGCAACAGGAAGCCAGCCGCAAGCTTGGCTTTGCGCCCGCGCACACCATGCGGATCGCGCAGCGCCTCTATGAAGGTATCGATATCGGCGGCGAGACCACCGGTCTCATTACCTATATGCGAACCGACGGCGTTCAGATCGACGGTTCGGCGATCACGCAAGCGCGCAAGGTGATCGGCGAGGATTACGGCAACGCCTATGTGCCGGAAGCCCCGCGCCAGTATCAGGCCAAGGCCAAGAACGCGCAGGAAGCCCACGAAGCGATCCGTCCGACCGATCTGTCGCGGCGGCCGAACGACATGCGCCGCCGGCTCGATCCGGAACAGGCCAAGCTGTACGAGCTGATCTGGACCCGCACCATCGCAAGCCAGATGGAATCCGCCGAACTCGAACGCACCACCGTCGATATCACCGCGAAAGCCGGTTCGCGCACGCTCGAGCTTCGCGCCTCCGGCCAGGTGATCAAGTTCGACGGTTTCCTCGCGCTCTATCAGGAAGGCCGCGACGACGATGCCGACGATGACGAGAGCCGCCGCCTGCCCGCGATGAGCGAAGGCGAGAACGTCAAGCGTCAGGACCTCGCCGTCACGCAACATTTCACCGAGCCGCCGCCGCGCTTCTCCGAAGCGTCGCTGGTCAAGCGCATGGAAGAACTCGGTATCGGTCGTCCCTCGACCTATGCCTCGATCCTCCAGGTGCTCAAGGACCGCGGCTATGTGCGGCTTGAGAAAAAGCGGCTGCACGGCGAGGACAAGGGCCGCGTCGTGGTCGCGTTCCTGGAAAACTTCTTCGCCCGCTATGTCGAATATGACTTCACGGCAGGACTGGAAGAACAGCTCG
Source organism: Bradyrhizobium erythrophlei (assembly GCF_900142985.1). Classification (NCBI taxonomy): domain Bacteria; kingdom Pseudomonadati; phylum Pseudomonadota; class Alphaproteobacteria; order Hyphomicrobiales; family Nitrobacteraceae; genus Bradyrhizobium; species Bradyrhizobium erythrophlei. The sequence goes on along the minus strand of NZ_LT670849.1, from coordinate 6,397,130 downwards.
ACCGGATCTCGAACAACGAGATTTCCTGGCAGGACGTGCTGAGGGATTTCTGGAGCGGCTTCATCGGCGCCGTCAACGACATCAAGGATCTGCGCGTCGCCGAAGTGCTCGATGCCCTCGACGAGATGCTGGGTCCGCATATCTATGCGCCCCGCGCCGATGGCGGAGATGTGAGGCAGTGCCCGACCTGCGGCACCGGACGGCTCAACCTGAAGGCCGGCAAGTTCGGCGCCTTCGTCGGCTGCACCAACTATCCGGAATGCCGCTATACCCGGCCGCTCGCCGCTGACAGCGAAGCCAGCGCCGACCGCGTGCTGGGTCAGGATCCCGAGACCGGCCGCGACGTGATCGTCAAAGCCGGACGCTTCGGTCCTTACATCCAGCTCGGCGAGGCGAAGGATTACGCGGAAGGCGAAAAGCCGAAGCGCGCCGGCATTCCGAAAAACATTTCGCCGGCCGATGTCGAGCTCGAGCTGGCGCTCAAATTGCTGTCGCTGCCGCGCGAAATCGGCCTGCATCCCGAAACCGGCCAGCCGATCACGGCGGGCCTCGGCCGTTTCGGGCCGTTCGTGAAGCACGACAAGACCTATGCCAGCCTCGAGGCCGGCGATGAGGTCTTCGACATCGGGTTGAACCGCGCCGTCACACTGATCGCCGAGAAAGTGGCGAAGGGTCCGAGCGGACGTCGTTTCGGCGCCGATCCCGGTAAGCCGCTTGGCGATCATCCTTCGCTTGGCGCTGTGGCTATGAAGAACGGCCGCTATGGCGCCTATGTCACCGCGGGCGGCATTAATGCGACGATCCCGAGCGACAAGGATAAGGATGCGGTCACGCTGGCCGAAGCGATCGCGCTGATCGACGAACGCGCAGCCAAGGGCGGCGGCGCCAAGCGCGGCGGCAAGAAGGCCGCGAAACCCAAAGTCGCTAAGAAAGAGGCCGCAAAGGCAGAGGCTGCCAAGCCGGCTGCGGATGCATCCACGGCGAAGCCTGCAAAGACGGCCGCAGCCAAGAAAGCGGCCGCCAAGCCGAAGCCGGAAGCGACCTCGAAAGCACGCGCGCCGGTGACGGCCAAAACTTCGGCCAAGAAGGCCGCAAAACCCGTCGCCAAGAAGAGCAAGGCTAGCGGATAGTGCGCCGCCCATTTGAAGTTCCTGCACCACAAGCGGCGGACTTCGCCCAGGAACTTCAAATGGACAAGCGGCACACTAGAACGATTTTGTTTGCTAGTGCCCATGACTTCCCGAAGTTCGTGAAAGGTGGGTGCAGAGGCGGTGCACGAACTTCGGAAAGTGGGCACTAGCGTGGCAAAACAGCGCGACAGCGGCTTTCCCTCGACGGACGCCATCGTCGCTTTCATTCGCGCCTATCCGGGCAAGATCGGAACCCGTGAGATCGCGCGCGAGTTCGGTCTCAAGAACGCCGACCGCGTCGCGCTGAAGCGATTGCTGCGCGAACTCGCAGACGAAGGCATCATCCAGAAGCGCGGCAAGGAAATCGCCGAGCCTGAAACCCTGCCCGCAACCGTGCTCGCCGATATCGCGCGCCGCGACAGCGACGGCGAGCTCATCGCCACTCCCGCCGAATGGGATGAGGTTGAACGCGGCGAGCCGCCGAAGATCCGCATCCACATGCCGCGACGGGTCCAGCCGGGCACCGCAGCCGGCGTCGGCGACCGCGTGCTGCTCCGCGCCGAAAAACTCGATGACCACGTCCGCGACGGTGTCGCTTATCGCGGCCGCATTCTGAAAGTGCTCGATCACGCCAAGACGCGCGTGCTCGGCATATTCCGCAAGAATGTCGACGGAAGCGGCCGCCTGATCCCGGTCGACAAAAAACAGGCCGGTCGCGAGCTGAACATCGCTAAGCCATGCACGCTCGGCGCCGAGGACGGCGATCTCGTCAGCGTCGATCTGGTTCGCTCGCGCGGCTTCGGCCTCGCCTCCGGCAAGGTCAAGGAGAAGCTGGGATCGATCGCATCCGAAAAGGCGATCAGCCTGATCGCGATTCATGCCCACGACATTCCGCAGGCCTTCTCAAGAGACGCGATGCGCGAGGCGGAGGAAGCCGAGCCCGCCACCTTGAAAGGCCGCGAGGACTGGCGTGACGTACCGCTCGTCACCATCGACCCGCCGGATGCCAAGGATCACGACGACGCGGTCCATGCCGAACTGGACTCCGATCCGAACAACAAGGGCGGCTACATCGTCCATGTCGCGATCGCGGACGTCGCCTTCTACGTCCGGCCGGGTTCGGCGCTCGACCGCGATGCGTTGTTGCGCGGCAACTCGGTTTATTTCCCCGATCGCGTCGTGCCGATGCTGCCCGAGCGCATCTCCAACAATTTGTGCTCGCTGGTGCCGGGCGAGCCGCGCGGCGCGCTCGCGGTGCGCATGGTGATCGGAGCCGATGGGCGCAAGCGATCGCATACGTTTCATCGCGTGCTGATGCGCTCGGCCGCCAAACTGAGTTACGCGCAGGCGCAGGCCGCGATCGACGGCCGCCCCGACGACGCCACGGGTCCTCTGCTCGACCCGATCCTGAGACCGCTCTATGCAGCCTACGCGACCGCAAAGCGGGCGCGCGACGAGCGCGACCCGCTCGATCTCGACCTTCCCGAGCGCAAGATTCTCCTCAAAGCCGACGGCACCGTCGACCGCGTCGTCGTGCCGGAACGGCTGGACGCGCACCGGCTGATCGAAGAATTCATGATTTTGGCCAACGTCGCCGCAGCTGAAATGCTGGAGAAGAAATCGCTGCCGCTGATCTACCGGGTGCACGACGAACCGACGCTCGAAAAAGTTCATGCGTTGCAGGAATTCCTGAAAACGCTCGATTTGCCTTTCGCCAAAGCCGGTGCCTTGCGGCCGGCCGTGTTCAATCGCGTGCTGGCTCAGGTCAAGGGCCACGACGCCGAGTCGCTGGTGAACGAGGTGGTGCTGCGCTCACAGGCGCAGGCCGAATATTCGTCGGAGAATTACGGCCACTTCGGCCTGAACCTGCGCCGCTACGCGCATTTCACTTCGCCAATCAGGCGATACGCCGATCTTATCGTGCATCGCGCGTTGATCCGCGCGCTCGGGCTTGGCGAAGGTGCGTTGCCGGACACTGAGACGGCAGAGAATTTGAGCGAAGTGGCCGCCGAGATCTCCGTCACGGAACGTCGTGCCATGAAGGCCGAGCGCGAGACGGCCGATCGCCTGATCGCGCATTTCCTCGCTGATCGCGTCGGTGCGACCTTTCAGGGCCGTATTTCCGGCGTGACGCGCTCAGGCCTGTTCGTGAAACTGACGGATACCGGCGCGGATGGATTGATTCCGATCCGCTCGCTGGGAGACGAGTATTTCAACTATGACGAGAAGCGCCACGCCTTGATCGGCTCGCGCAGCGGAGCCATGCACAGATTAGGTGACGTGGTCGACGTTCGTCTGGTAGAAGCAGCACCAATTGCCGGCGCGTTGCGGTTCGAATTGATCTCGGAAGGCAACGTTCCCGCCCGCGGCCACAGACGCGGGGCGCAACAGCGGCCGAAGACTTTCCCCGGCCGCAGCCCGCGCGACAAGCGCCGCAAACCGGACAAGGCGAATGCCGGCAAGAAAGCGAAGCGAGGCAAGTCATGGAAACGGTAAGCCCACCTCAGACCGCCTGGAGCCGGGAGACCGCGCTGCAGGAAAAGCGTGACGTCTGGCAATCCATCAAGCGCGGCTTTCGTGGCCGCTGCCCGCGTTGCGGCGAAGGCAAATTGTTTCGTGCTTTTTTGAAAGTCGACAACGCCTGCTCCGTGTGCGGACAGGATTTCACACCACACCGCGCCGACGACCTGCCGGCCTATCTCGTGATCGTCATCGTTGGCCACATCATCGTGCCGTTGGCGCTGTGGATTGAGACCGACTACGCGCCGCCGGTCGCACTTCAATTGGCGATCTATCTGCCGCTGACCGTTGTGGCCTCGCTTGCGTTGCTGCAACCCGTCAAGGGCGCCGTGGTGGGCGTGCAATGGGCGCTGCGCATGCACGGATTTGACGAAGCCCATCCCGAACCCTAGACCTCTCGTATAAGAAACGAGAGGCCATGGGGGAAATGAGCGAGCGCGCGCCCAAGAACGAGGATAAGGAAGCCGACCACTTCCCTTATCGCCGGCCCGTCGATGCCGCGACGCTAATCCTGGTCGATCGCTCAAGCGCAACGCCGAGGGTTCTGGTCGGCCGCCGTCACGACAAGGTGGTGTTCCAGCCCGGCAAGATCGTCTTTCCCGGTGGCCGGGTCGATAGCGCAGACAATCGCATCCCACTCGCGGGTCCCATTCCTTCAGCGCTTGAAGCGAACCTGCTCAAAGGCAGCCCCAGGATCACCACTTCGCGCGCCCGCGCGCTCGCGGTCGCCGCCATCCGCGAGGCTTGCGAGGAAACCGGCCTGTGTCTCGGGCGCAAGGCGGAAGGCAAGACGCCTGCACTGTCCGGCCCATGGAAGCCCTTCACCGACGCCGGCCTCCTGCCCGATCCCTCCGGTCTGTTCTTGATCGCGCGTGCCATCACCCCGCCCGGCCGCGTCAGGCGTTACGACACCCGCTTCTTTACGGCGGACGCCTCGGCCATTGCCCATCGCGTCGAGGGCGTGGTGCATGCCGATGCGGAGCTTGTCGAGCTGGTATGGGTCGAGCTCGGATCGAAACCGCTCGCCGATCTGCACCGGATGACCACACGCGTGCTCGAAGAACTCGCGCAGCGGCTATCGACCGGCCCGTTGCGTCACGACGCCGAAGTGCCGTTCTTCCGTGCGGAAGGCGGCGGGGTGCGGATGCGCCGGGATGTACTCGGCGCTTCATAAGGCTGACGCGTGGTTTCATCACGCGGCGGTGATCGCAAATAACAGCTTCATCGCGTAGTTGCACAAAAACAAAATAATCTTCCCGCCTGACAGCAATGGCAGCTCGGCCTGCCGTGCCTATCTTAGTGCGTAGCGATAACCAAAACGGATTGGGGCGATGGCACGGCGGCAACTCAAGCTCGGCGCTTTCATGCGGCCGATCAGCATTCATACCGGCGCGTGGCGCTATCCCGGCGCCTGGCCTGACGCCAATTTCAATTTCGCCCACATCAAGCAGCTCATCCAGAGGCTGGAAGCCGGCAAGTTCGATGCCTTCTTCATGGCCGACCATCTGGCTGTCTTGAACATGCCGATCAATGCGCTCAAGCGCAGCCACACCGTGACGTCGTTCGAGCCGTTCACCCTGCTCTCGGCTTTATCTGCGGTGACCGAGCGCATCGGACTGATCGCGACAGGCTCGACCACGTTCGACGCGCCCTATCACGTCGCCCGCCGTTTTGCCTCGCTGGACCACCTGAGCGGCGGGCGTGCGGGATGGAATATCGTCACGACGTCGAATCCGGACGCGGCGCTGAATTTCGGGCTCGACGAGCACATGGAGCACGCCGAGCGCTATAAGCGCGCCCGCGAATTCTATGACGTCGTCACGGGGCTGTGGGATTCCTTTGCCGACGATGCCTTCGTGCGCGATGTCGAAAGCGGGCTTTATTTCGATCCTGACAAGATGCACACGCTCAACCACAAGGGAGAATATCTCTCGGTGCGCGGCCCGCTCAATATCGGCCGCCCTGTGCAAGGCTGGCCGGTCATCGTGCAGGCCGGCGCATCCGATGACGGCCGCCAACTCGCAGCGGAAACGGCGGAAGCTGTCTTTACCGGTGGCGGCAGCCTGGCCGACGGGCAAAAACTCTACGCCGACATCAAGGGGCGGATGGAGAAGATCGGCCGCAATCCCGAACACCTGAAGATTCTGCCCGGCGCATTCGTCGTGGTGGGCGACAGCATCGACGATGCCAAAGAGAAGCGCGCGCTGCTCGACAGCCGGGTGCATTACGACAGCGCCATTGCCTCGCTCTCGGTGATCCTGGGCACGGACGCATCCAGCTTCGATCCCGACGGCCAGTTGCCGCCGATCCCCGAGACCAATGCGAGCAAGAGCGGACGGCAGCGCATGGTCGATCTCGCGGCGCGCGACAAACTTACCGTGCGCCAGCTTGCCCAGCGCGTTGGCGGCTATGGCGGACTGTCGTTTGTCGGCACGCCGCAGTCGATCGCCGACCAGATGGAAGAGTGGCTGACGGGCTACGGCAGCGACGGCTTCAACATCATGTTCCCGTACCTGCCCCAGGGTCTTAACGACTTCGTCGACAAGGTGGTGCCGGAACTCCAGAAGCGCGGGATCTTCCGGAAGGAATATGAAGGGCCGACCTTACGCGAGAATCTCGGCCTTCCGCGGCCGAAAAACCGCTTCTTTGAGAGGTAACGCGCGTATTCCGCAAAAGTGCGGTACCTACTTTGCGAGCAGAATACGCGCAAAAGCAAGGATTTTGGACCGATTTTCGAAGGTTTTGGCCGCCAAAACCTTGACTTTGGGCGGTTTGAAGCTAGGTTGCGCCCGAACGCAGAGGCCCCCCGTGGCCCGCGCCCTATTCCATAAGCTAAAGGTTTTCGAACATGGCCAAGGCGGTCACCATCAAGGTCAAGCTCGTCTCTTCGGCAGACACCGGTTTCTACTACGTCGCCAAGAAGAACTCGCGCACCATGACCGACAAGCTCGTCAAGAAGAAGTACGACCCGGTCGCGCGCAAGCACGTCGAATTCCGCGAGTCCAAGATCAAGTAAGATCTCGTGCGACCAGCGGCAGAAATAAAACGGGGCCCTATGGGCCCCGTTTTTTATTTCAGCGTCTTTTATCGCGGGCCTATGCCGTCTTCAGCATCGGTGGCGCGGCTGGCCTGATCAGCGCGAACGCGACCTGGATGATGCCGCCGGCGAGCCCTAGCGCGACGCCAATCCGCCAGGCCATGGTGTAGGAGCCGAGTGAATCGTAGAGCAGGCCGCCGCCGAAGGCGCCGAGGAAACTACCGAGCTGATGGCTCATGAAAGCCAGCCCCTGAATCATCGCCTGCCATTTCAGTCCGAACATTTCGGCGACCGCACCCGCAACCAGCGGACCTACCCCCATCCAGAGGAAGCCCATGATCGCGCCGAACAGGAGTGTGCTGGCTGGTGTCGGCGGCAGCGTGAAATACCAGGCAAGCGCGAGCGAGCGTAAAATATAGATGCCGCCCAACAGCGCGAGCTTGCTCCAGCGCTGCCCGGCCCAGCCGAAGAAAATGCTGCCGAGCACGTTGAAGCCGCCGATCATGCCAAGCGTCTGCGCGCTCAGCATGGGGTCCATGCCGCAGATCGCAAGGTACGACGGCAGATGCGTGGTCAGGAACACGAGCTGCATGCCGCAGACGAAATAGGCGCAGGTCATCACCACGAACGAGGCATTGCCGAACGCAAGCCTGACCGCCGCACCCGCCGAATTGTCGCCGATGTCGTCACCTGACGGCTTGGGCAGCGGAATGGCGTCGATGCGGCCGGCAAGCCACGCAGCCGGAATCATCGCGATGGCCAGCACCACAAAACCGGCAAGCCCTACCCGCCAGCCATAATCCGCACTGAGAATTTGTCCGACCGGCGCGGACAAAAGCGCGCCGAGCGAGCCCGCACCGGAAACGAGGCCGAGGACGGTCGAGCGCACGGTTGCGGGGACCGCGCGCGCCGCAACCGACATCGCGATCGCCGCCGCCGTGCAGGCAAGCGAAATCCCGATCAGCAACCCGCCGCCGATCATCACGCTGACGAGGCCATGCGCGGTCGCCATCAGCACAAGACCGGCGATATAGGCGGCCGCACCTGTCACCATGATGGAGCGGAAGCCGAAGCGGACCGTCAGCGCGCCCGCCAACGGCTGCAGAAAGCCCCAGGCGAGGTTTTGCACGGCGATGGCGAGGGTGAAATCGGAGACGGATATACCGATGTCATGGGTCAGCGGCTGCATGAAGATGCCGAGCGACTGGCGCAGTCCCATGCTCAACGTCAGCATGAGCGAGGTGCCGATCAGGATCGGCAATGTCGGACGCAGGACCTGCAACAGGGGCATTGTTCTTGTTCTCCCGCCTCGGCCCGCGAAACATCTTATTTCCGTCAGCCGAAATAAGTACACAGACCTGTGTAATTAGCCTATAATGCTGTCTCGCTGTCAAGTTCGAGAGGGTTGGCGTATTCGCATGGCAAACCTGCCCGCCGAAGCAAGCAAGAAGCCGAGCATGAAGGAGCGGATTCTCGAAACCGCCGACCGGCTGTTTTATCTCAAGGGGATCAGGGCGATCGGGGTCGATACGATTGCAGCCGAAATCGGCATCAGCAAGCGCACGCTCTACAACCATTTCCCGTCAAAGGACGCGCTGATATCGGCCTATCTGGAGCGCCGCTTCGTGCAACCGCGCCCTTCGGACAAATCCCCGGTCGAGCAGATTCTCGGCACCTTCGATTCGCTGGAGCGGCGTTTTTCGGCGAAGGATTTCCGCGGCTGCCCCTTTGTCAACGCGGTCGCCGAGATGGGACCCAGCGACAAGTCAGTGAAAAAGATCGCCATCGATTTCAAGGAGAGCCGTCGGCTCTGGTTTCGCGACCTTCTCGTGAAGCTGGGCGTGGCGGACGCGGAAGGGCTCGCGACGCAACTCGTGCTCCTCGTCGACGGTTCGATCGCGCAGGATCTGGTGCGCGACGATCCAAAGATGGCGCGGGCGGCAAAGGAGGCTGCAAAGGTACTGTTGGCGGGCGCCGGTGTGCGGCTCAAAGCGTAGCGGTATGAATCAGGCGGCGTTCGCGACCACGCGGTTGCGGCCATCGTGCTTGGCGCGATAGAGCGCAACGTCAGCGCGCTTGAGCACGTCGGCGACCGCCTCGCCCTTGGTCTCAAGCGTCGAAAGCCCGATCGAGATCGTGACCTCGATGCGTTTTTCGCCCTTGTTGACGACAAAGGGCTCACCCGCGATGGAGCGCCGCAGGCGCTCGGCCACCATGCCGGCGACATGCATGTCGGTTTCAGGCATCACGATCACGAACTCCTCGCCGCCATAACGGCAGGCGAGATCGATACCGCGGATCGATTTGCGCACTCGCACCGCGAATTCGCGCAGCACATCGTCGCCGGCGTCGTGGCCGTAATTGTCGTTGATCGACTTGAAGAAGTCGATGTCGAGCATCATCACCGCGAGCGGCTTGCCGCGGCTGGAGGCCTGTTCGGCGAGCGTCGCCAGATGGCTTTCCATGTAACGGCGGTTATGCAGGCCGGTCAGCGCGTCGGTAATCGCGGCCTCGATCGAGTTCTGCACGTTGTCGCGCAGATGATCGGTATAGCGGCGCTTGCGGATCTGGGTACGCGCGCGCGCCAGAAGCTCGTTCTTGTCGACGGGGCGCAGCAGGTAGTCATTGACGCCGATCTCGAGTCCCCGCAGCAGCCGCGTATTGTGATCGGCGTCCGCGATCGCCAAAATCGGCACGTGGCGGGTGCGCTCGAGCGAGCGCGCCTGGCTGCACAGCCGCAAGCCATCGAAATTATCGAGACCGAGCGAGACGATCAGAAGGTCGTAGTCGCCGTCGGCGGCACGAAACAGCGCTTCCGAGGGATTGGTTTCGAGGTCGACGGCGTGTTCGCCGGTCAAAACCGGCACCAGCCGTTCATAGGATGACGGGCGATCGTCGACCAGCAAGACGCGGCCGCCCTTGCCGGTGTCAGCGACCGCGCTGCGCTCCGGCGCCTGAACGCCGATCTCGAGTGAGGTGATGGCGCGCATCCGCAATTCGTCGGTCATCATCTTGAGCCGGGTCAGCGAGCGCACACGGGCAATCAGGACCACGTCGGAGACCGGCTTGGTCAGGAAATCATCGGCACCGGCCTCCAGACCGCGGACGCGGTCGGACGAACTATCGAGCGCCGTCACCATGACGACGGGAATGTAGTGTGTGGCGGGGTTCGACTTCAGCCGGCGGCAGACCTCGAAACCATCCATATCCGGCATCATGACGTCGAGCAGGATGATGTCGCACTCGGCGCGCGCACACATTGCCAGCGCCTCAGTGCCGTTCGAGGCGGTCAGCACATCGAAGTATTCCGCCGACAGCCGCGCTTCCAGCAGTTTGACATTGGCAGGAACATCGTCGACGACAAGAACACGCGCGGACATCTTGAAAACCCTTTATCCGATAAACCGCCGGACGGTCTCGATAAACTTGCCGACCGAGATCGGCTTGGACAAATACGCCTCGCAGCCGCCTTCGCGGATGCGTTCTTCGTCGCCCTTCATGGCAAACGCGGTAACAGCGACCACCGGAATGGCACGCAGCTCCGGATCGTCTTTGATCCATCGCGTGACCTCGAGGCCCGACACCTGCGGAAGCTGGATATCCATCAAAATCAGATCGGGGCGAAGCTTGCGCACGAGATCGAGCGCTTCGAAACCATTACTGGTGCCGGAGGTCTGATAGCCGTGCGCTTCAAGCAGATCGCGAAAGAGCTTCATATTGAGCTCGTTGTCCTCCACGATCAGGACGGTCTTGGCCATCCCGCCCCTCCACTCTCAATGCAGGCATCGAGGGCAAAACCCTCAGCGCCGTTCACCCCATCAAAAAGTGAAATCAAACTAGCGCCAGATTCGCTCCAACCCGTTAAGCCGGGGCTCGACTTCCACGACGTGGTTGCCAGTTGCTTGAACAGGTTCCGCAGACTCGGGCATGATCGTTTAGAAACTAGAGACCATAAGTTACGGAAAGGCAAATCGGGACTTTGAGAAAATCAAAACGGAACCCCCGGGAAGTAGCTGAAATCGTTGCCATTCAGGCGCTTTCCTTTGTCGCGGGCGATCCCGAGAGGCTGGGCAGGTTCCTGGCCGAGAGCGGGATCGGTCCGGAGACACTGCGTGGTGCAGCGGCCGATCCCCGATTCCTGGCGAGCGTGCTTGATTTCGTGATGCGCGATGACGCGACCGTGAAGGCATTTGCGGAAGCTTCGCAGCTTCATCCGACCAACGTGGCCGCGGCCCATCAGGCTCTCAATGATCCTGATTGGGAACGCGACGTGCCGTGACCCCAAGCCTGCCAGTTGCAGAAGGCCCGACCTGCTTTTGCAGGGATTGCTTCAGCGATCTGGACATCACCGCGAAACGATGCCGCGCCTGCGGCTCGCCGCGGCTGGTGCGTCACCGCGCGCTTCCCTCGCTCACCCTCGCTCACATCGATTGCGACGCTTTCTATGCCACCGTCGAGAAGCGCGACAACCCGGAACTGGCCGACAAGCCGGTCATCATCGGCGGCGGCAAACGCGGCGTGGTCTCGGCCGCCTGCTATATCTCGCGCACCTATGGCGTTCGCTCGGCGATGCCGATGTTCAAGGCGCTGGATCTCTGCCCTTCGGCGGTCGTGATCCGGCCGGACATGGCCAAGTATGTCCGCGTTGGCCGCGAGGTGCGCCGCGCGATGCAGGCGCTCACGCCGCTGGTCGAGCCACTGTCCATCGATGAAGCTTTCCTCGACCTCAGCGGCACCCAACGTGTGCACGGCATGATTCCAGCCAAAGTACTGGCGCGTTTTGCGCAAACGATCGAACGCGAGATCGGCGTCACGGTGTCGGTCGGGCTTTCCTGCAACAAGTTTCTTGCCAAGATCGCCTCCGATCTCGACAAGCCCCGCGGCTTCGCAACGCTCGATCAGGACGACGCGCGGACGATGCTGGCGGACAAGCCGGTCAACTTCATCTTCGGCGTCGGGCCTGCGACCCAGGAACGCCTGGTCCAGCGCGGCTTTCGCCTGATCGCGGATTTGCAGCACGCCGACGAAGCCGAGCTGATGAAGCAGTTCGGCGCCGAGGGACAGCGGCTGTGGCGGTTGGCGCGGGGGATCGACGACCGCCGCGTGGTGGCCGATCGCGGCGCCAAGACGATCTCGAACGAGACCACTTTCGAGAACGACATCCGCGATTTTGCGACCCTTGAAAGACTGTTGTGGTGGCTGTCGGAAAAGGTCTCAAGCCGGCTCAAGAGCAGCGAGCTTGCGGGATCGACCATCACGCTCAAACTCAAGACCGCCGATTTCCGCCAGCGCACCCGCTCGCAGTCGATTCACGCGCCGACCCAGCTCGCGGCCAAGATTTTTGCGATATCGCGCGAAATGCTGGCGAAGGAAATCGACGGCACGCCGTTCCGCCTGATGGGCACAGGCGTCAGTGCACTTCGTCCGGGCTCGCAGGCCCACGACACCGACATGCTCGATCGGCGCTCGGCGGATGCGGAACGCGCCATCGACGGCCTGCGCAAGAAATTCGGCAACGCCGCCGTGATCCGCGGAATTGCCTATGAGGGGCCGGAGAAGACGGAAGACGACGACTAAATCTGTCCCTCGTCATGGCCGGGCATAGCCGTTCGAAGAACGGCGTCGCTTCCGCTCGCCTATAGCCCGGCCATCCACGCCTTCCTTGATGCAGCAAGACGTGGATACGCGGGTCAAGCGCGCGTATGACCTCCGGGGGCGCGATGCACCCCGAAGGTCACTTGCAAGGCTTGGCATCCTTTACGTTGAATTTTCCGAGCGCGCCGGAAATCACGAAGTCGTTGTAGTCGAGCACCAGCGCGCGCGACACCCCGTTCTCGAACAGTTCGAACGACATCGCATAGAGCGGCCCCTGCTCGCCTTCCTCGCGCTTGGCATCGTGATCATAGTAGCTCACCGTCACTGGCCAGCGCGTGGTCGACTTCATCACGTCGTTTTCGGTCGATGGATCGGGCGAGGCGATGGTCTTGTCGCCCTGGATCGGCTGACCGATCACCGCCAGCGTATTGAATACCTTTTCGCCATTGTCCGATCCGTCATAGACGGTCTGCTCCAGGATGGTTTTGCCATCCTTGGCCGCCGTGATGATGTGCTGGATCTGCTCGGTCGGGAATACAATCGAGCCATCGAGGTTGAAGGTCTTGGCCTGCGGCTGCTTCAGTTTCACCGTGATGTGGTCGCCGACCCGCTCCGCGATCCCGTCGATCGGCCCCGTGTCGACGTCATTCATCCGCGAATCGATCTTGAAGCGGTAGGTCTTGCCGGCGGCATCTTCCCAGGATGTCGAGCGAAGGTCGGACAGGGTCACCTTGTTCTCGCCGTTGTCCATCTCCGACACCTGGCGGAATTCGGAGGTATAGCCTTCGCAGGCGCTTCCCGTGAAGCTGTAGAGGATGCGGCCGCGTGCGCTGCTGATCGAGTTGGCGCGCGACTTCACAAGGCTCAGTTCATACAGCGCCTGGTGGGACAGAAAACTGCTGTTTGCCGCGGCTACGGCGCTTCCGGCAAACCCCATGGTCACCGCCGAAACTGCCAGGGCCAATGGCAGCGACTTGACGTTGGGAGACAAAATCCGGAATGCGCGGGCCATCGGTTCTTCCTTCGGAGCGACTGGTTCCTGCCGTCAAGCACAGCCCGCGCACGTCTGCCCCTGTATGGGAAAACGTCACACCATTTCTTCGTCGGACCGGACTCAATCAGAAGGTTTCGTCAGAATATTCATCGTCTGATTGCGCCGCAACTGCGGCCAAATGGCGGAAAATGCCGCTTTGCCATGTTTTTCGGCATTGGCTCAGCAGCCTCGCGGCCAGTCGGGTAGTGAACGTCAAATCCGCTCCACTACCCGCCACTCGCTTGCAACTGGCGGTGCGATGCGCGAAACAAAGCGTCCCGGTCGGTTGTGGCCGGATGCATCCTAGTGGGGACAAAACATGGCGGGTACGGTCGAACAGAAACTGGCATCCCAGGGCATCACCCTGCATGAGCCGCCGAATCCGGTGGCGAATTACGTGCCGTTCGTACGCAGCGGAAACCTTCTGTTCGTTTCCGGTCAGGTCTGCCTCGGCGCGGACGGCAAGCTGATCTCCAAAGGCAAGCTCGGCGCCGGTGTCACGATCGAGCAAGGCGCTGCCGCCGCACGCGGCTGCGCCATCAATCTGTTGGCGCAGGTCAAAGCCGCGATCGGCGACCTCGACAAAGTGGCGCGCGTGGTTCGCCTCGGTGGTTTCGTGAATTCGGCGCCCGACTTTCTCGATGGACCGAAAGTGCTCAACGGCGCCTCCGACCTGATGGTCGCAGCGTTCGGCGACAAGGGCCGGCACGCCCGCACGACGGTCGGCGTGTCCGCGCTGCCGGCGGACGCCTCGGTCGAGGTCGAAGGGGTGTTCGAGATCTCATAAACGAGGAGCTCGCGATGCGCGCGCCCGAGTGGCTGACGGCGCGGCCGGTGGCCCATCGTGGCCTGCACGATCGTGCGCGCGGCATCGTCGAGAACATGCCGGGCGCAGCACTTGCCGCCATCGAGGGCAATTTCGCCATCGAGTGCGATATTCAGCTTACCGCCGATGGCGAGGCCATGGTGCATCATGACGATGCACTCGGCCGTCTCACCGAAGGCTCGGGCGCCCTGCTCGGCCTCAGTTCGAGCGCGCTGAAAGACGTTCGCTTCAAGGACACATCCGAGCGGATGATGTCGCTTGCCGACCTCTGCATTCTCGCGAGGGGCCGCGTTCCCATCGTCGTCGAGGTCAAGAGCCATTTCGACGGCGACCGCCGGCTGGTGACGCGCATGGCGGAAGTCCTGAAATCCTATTCGGGACCGGTAGCCGGCATGTCCTTCGATCCGGATCAGGTCGTCGCGCTTCGGGACATCATTCCGGATCTGCCGCGCGGCATCGTCGCGCAAAGCGACTACACGGAAGCCGACTGGCCTGAGGCCTCGCCAAGCCAGCGGAACGGCATGCGACATCTCAAACACGCATTACGAACCCGGCCGCAATTTGTCGCCTATTGGGTCAACGACCTGCCGGCGCCCGCACCCTGGATCGCACGCCATATCTTTGGCCTGCCGCTCCTGACCTGGACCGTGCGGACATCAGAACAACGGGCGCGCGCCGCCCGCTATGCCGATCAAATGATCTTTGAAGGGTTCCGGCCTTGATTTCAGCACCTTGAAGTCCGCCCCGCATTGCACAATGTTATCAAGGGAGATCACGGCCACGGGCGATGGCTGATCAGAGAGCTCTAGGCCAGCCGTTACCGCATGGATTCATCTGAAATCACCCTCGAAGCGGTTTCTTCCGTCAGCCAGGTCACGGCTGAGGAATGGAACGCCTGCGCCAATCCACGAGCCTGCCCGGACGGCTCTCCCGCTGGCTTCAAAAGCCATTACAACCCCTTTGTTTCGCATGCCTTTTTCTCGGCCGTGGAGGCGTCCGGCTCAGCTACGCCGCGCACAGGCTGGGGTCCGCGGCACTTGCTCGCCCGCCGCGACGGCGTCATCGCCGGCATCGTGCCCTGCTATCTGAAATCGCATTCGCAGGGCGAATACGTCTTCGACCGCGGCTGGGCGGACGCCTACGATCGCGCAGGTGGCAGCTATTATCCGAAACTTCAGGCCTCGGTTCCGTTTACGCCTGCCACCGGCCCTCGCCTGCTGGTCCGCCCTGACGTCGATCAGAACGAAATCCGCAGCGCGCTGGCGCAAGGCCTGATGGCGCTATGCCAAGCGATGGACGCCTCTTCCGTGCATGTGACGTTCGCGCGTGAATCGGAATGGAAACTGCTCGCCGATCACGGCTTCCTGCAACGGACCGACCAGCAATTCCACTGGCGCAATCAGGACTACCGCAGCTTCGACGACTTCCTCGCCACGCTGAACTCGCGCCACCGCAAGGCGATCAAGCGCGAACGGCGCGAGGCGGTCACGAACGGCATCACCATCCATGCACTCAATGGCAGCGATATCACCGAGGAAGCCTGGGACTCGTTCTTTGCATTCTACATGGAGACCGGCTCGCGCAAATGGGGCCGGCCATACCTCACCCGATCGTTCTTCTCGCTGATCGGCGAGACCATGGCGAAAGACGTGCTGCTGATCATGGCGCGGCGCAACGACCGCTGGATTGCGGGGGCCATCAACTTCATCGGCTCGGATACGCTGTTCGGTCGCAACTGGGGTGCGATCGAGCATCATCCGTTCCTGCATTTCGAGGTGTGCTATTATCAGGCGATCGAGTACGCCATTACGCACGGTCTGAAAACGGTTGAAGCCGGCGCGCAAGGCGAGCACAAGATCGCCCGGGGATACCTGCCGCAAACCACCTATTCGGCTCACTTCATCGCCGATCCCGGCCTGCGTCACGCCATCAAGGATTATCTCAAGCGCGAGCGCGCCTATGTCGCCGAAATGGGCCGCGAGCTCACCGAGGCCGGACCGTTCCGTAAAAGCGATGGCGACTCGGACAACGATTAGATCAGGAGTTATTCATGCCCGCCTATGACCCGCAAAATCCCTTTGCAAAAATCCTTCGCGGCGAATTTCCCTGCTACAAGGTCTATGAGGACGAGCACACGCTGGCCTTTCTCGACATCATGCCGCGTTGTTCCGGCCATACGCTGGTGATCCCGAAGGCGCCGGCTCGCAACATCCTCGACATCACGCCTGACGACCTCGCTCATGTTGCGCGTGTCGGACAAAAAATCGCGCGCGCGGCGATGACGGCGTACGACGCCGACGGGATCACGGTGCAGCAGTTCTCCGAACCCGCCGGCGGACAGGTCGTGTTTCACCTGCACATGCATGTGATGCCGCGCCACGAGGGCGTGGCGCTGTTGCCGCCGGCAAGCCGCAAGGAAGAGGCCGCGGTGCTGGAGGCCAATGCCGCCAAGCTCGTCGCGGCGTTGAAGGGATAGCGGCTACTCCGCCTCGCTCGTCTCTGTTCTCTGCGCCGCGAGCGGCGAGAAATCGCAACGGTCAGGTTTGAGATCGATCAGCGGGGTATCGTCGAGACAGTCGAGCCCGCGCACCAATACGCTCGATCCCTCGATGCCCACGAACTTGACGATCGAGGTGCCGATCGGATTGGGCCTGACCGGCGAGCGCAGCGAAAATGTGCCGCGGGTTTTTCCGTTCTTCTTCGGACTCTGCAGCACGAGATTGCGCGGCGACCGGTGCAGCCAGTAGATCACCTCGAGATGTTCGTAGAACTCGACGCCCTGGAGCGCCGGCACCCACGGCTCGAAAATCTCGATCCGGCAGATCGGCCCCTGCTGACTGCCCTGCCGCGGCGTCTCCTCGCGCGCTTTCCAGGGCGTTCGGATGCGGCCGATAAAAACGAGGCCGGCATCTTTGGTCTCGGGCATGTCGACGGCGACTTCGCCCTCGCGCAATTGTGCTTCCACAGTCATCGCTTTAGTCCAGTGAGATATTCCGCGCCTTGACCACCGCCGACCACCGGGCACGATCGTCCTCGATGAATTTGGTAATCTCGCCCGCGCTCTGCGGGCGCTTCACCGTGTAGCCGATTTTCCGAAGCGATGCACGGAAGGCCTCGTCCGCCATCGCCCGGTCGAGGCTCGCTTTCAGAACGCCAGCGACATTTTCCGGCACCTTGGCGCGCACCGCAACGGAAAACCAGACGCTGACCAGGTAATCGGGAAAGCCGCTCTCGGCAATCGTCGGCACGTCAGGCATTTCAGGGCGTCGTTCAGCCGAACTCACGCCCAGCGCCCGCGTTGATCCGGCCGTAACCGGAGGCAACGCGGTACCAAAGGAATCGAACATCAGTTGCACGTTGCCTCCAAGAAGATCGACCATGGCGGGGCCAGCGCCCTTATAGGGCACGTGCGTCATCTCGATTCCGGCCATCTGCTTGAACATCTCGCCGGCAAGATGAATCACGCCCCCCGTTCCGGCCGAACTGAAGCTGAGCTTGCCCGGATTTTGTTTGGCGTAAGCGACAAATTCCCCGACCGTCTTCGCCGGCACGGAGGGATGGACCTCCATGACCAGCGGGTCTTCGGTGACGATCGCAAGCGTCCGAAAATCCCGGTCGGGATCGTAGGCGAGCTTCTTGTAGAGCATGGGATTGAGCGTGAACATCGAGCCGGACACGACCAGCAGCGTGTAGCCATCTGCGTCGCTGCGAGCGACCGCTTCGGCCCCGATCGCGCCCTGCGCGCCGGGCTTGTTTTCGACAAACGTCGCCTGCTTGAGATCCCTGGCCATATAATCCGCAACCACCCGCCCGACGACATCGGTCGGGCCGCCTGCGGAATAGGGAACGACGAGCCGTAGCGGACGCGCCGGAAACTCGGCGGCAGGAGCTGCTGTCACGGCGAAATAGGTCACCGCGCTAGTGAGCGTAACGATGAAGGCTGACTTGAACTGTCCGCCCATGTGTTTCCTCCGCTAGCGACATTGCGCGAGCGAAACAATCAAATCAGCAATAGAACGATCAGCCAAGCCACCATTTTCCGACCAGCATCACAACTTCGCCCGAAACCACGCCGGCGAAGATCGAGCGCCGCGTCAGCATGAAGACGATGAAACCGACGATCAACGCACCGTATCTCAAAAAGTCCGGGACACTCGCGAGCGCACCCGGCGGGTGCACCAAAATCTCGGCAATCACGCCGGCAAGGATCGCGGTGGCGACTGCCTTGACCCACATCAGGAGATCGGAGCCCTCGTCGATGCCGCCGCCGAGCCACAGGCCGAGCATGCGCCAGATCTGGTTCGGGATCACGCCCGCCAGCAGCAGCACGACAAGCGGGTGCCAGTCGCCAAAGAAATCGTTCACGAAACTGCTCATGACGCCTCGCGCCACTTGTGGACGGCAAAGGCCATGGTGCCGGCCGCAACGCCGCTGATGAGGATGTCGAAACCGCTACCGAGCAGCGAGGCCAGCGGATAGAACGCAAGCCCGAGTCCCAGCGCCAGCACGTCCGCGAGCTCCTTGGAATTGCGGGCCGTCGAAAACAGAAACGCCAGTGGCGTCAGCAACAGGATCGCCGAGGCGTAGGTCTGGGTCAGGTTCGCGGCGAGCTCATAGCCGATCGTGGTGGCAACCAGACCGATCAACACCAGCCCGCTGCCGAGCCCGTGGACAAAGACAATGCGGCGGTCGCGCGGCACATGCGGCAGAAAACGATAGCACTCGACCCAGAGCGTCACCGCGGTGAAATGGGCGACCAGTATGAGCTGCCGTTTTTTGGTTTCGGGCGAGCGCATCATCGGCAACACCGAGATCACCATCGGAAACAGCCGGATCGCACTCACGGTCACCGCGATCGCCGACTGCACGATGGGCGCACCGGAGGCGAGTGTCGAGATCAGGATGATCTGCGCCGGACCAGCCCATACCAGCAGCGTCGACAACAAGGCCCAGGCCAGCGAGAAATGCGTGTCATGGGCCAGCGCGCCGATACCAATATAGGTGACGAACAGCACAGCCGAGAGAATCGTCGATCGAACTGCCGACATACCGTAGCCGTACGCGCGCAGCGGCCGGTGCCATTGAGGTGAATCGAGCGGTGGGAACGACATTGCAGGATGAGGTGGGGTGGTCTGAGGCCCCCCTTAACGCTTCTATTCAGACGGGCGTCAAGCGAAGGTGCTTCACGGCTGGCATGCTCTAGTGGTCCGATTCTAACATTCGCATCCTATCGAGGCGGGTACTTTTGCGAATGTTAGAATCATAGGACCACTAGCAAATATAGGTCTCCAGTGGAGTTTCGGATTTGACATTCGCTTTATGAGCTCGCCGCTAGGCGGGTAGCGAATGTCAAATCCACTCCACCGGCGTGCATGACGAGCCGGGATCAGCCCTGGATATTTCGCAGCACAAAGCAGGCGCCGCCGGCGCGTCGGATGCGGTTGCAGAGGTCGTCGGCTGCCGGCCGTGTGTCCGCGCCAATGCGCACCTGATAGAAGGCCCGCATGCCGCGGCTGCGGTTCCGCGAACTGAGCAGGGTCGGCGTCTGGTCGCCGATCACGCCGCGCAGTTTCGCCATCGCGCGCGAATACGAGGCCATCGCAATGTTGCGATCGAATCCGCCGGCCAGTTGCACGCCCCACGGCTGGGCGGCGCCGAGTTGCACGCTCTCCTCAAGCCGGCTGACGAAGTAATTCGGCGCGCGCTTGAGCAGCGCCATCAGATCCTGGCAGGTGGTGCGCGCAACGGCGCGGTCCGAGATCTGACCGCCCCGCCCCGCGGCCTGCCATTCCTCGACGGTGGCGCCGGTAATGACAGAAACGTAGTGGCGTGTCTCGGCTGGCATCGGTCCTGTCCCGGCCAGCCATTCCTGCACCCGCCGCGGACCTGCATTATAGGCCGCCGCCGCCAGCCCGAGATTACCGAACTGGCCGCGCAACTCGGCGAGGAATTCGGCGGACTTCGGCAGCGCCTGGACGGGATCAAAAGGATCGAGCAAGCGCCGCTCGTTCGCAGTGCCTGGCATGAACTGCGCGATGCCTTGGGCACGTTGGCCACTGCGGGTCATCGGCCCGATGGCGTCCGGCTGAAAGCGGCTCTCCTGCCAGATGACGCGAGCAAAAAACTCGAGCGGCAGATTGTTGGCCCTCGCCGCCGCTTCGATCATCAGGCACACGGACTCCCTTGTATCCTGATTGACCGGCTTGTCCGGCGGCTTGCTGCCTGCATTCTCCGAGGGTTTCTCTTCCGGCTTTTGTTGAGGCTGGTCTTCTCGCGCCTTTTCCGCAGGCTTTTCTTCCGGCGGCTTTGCTTGCGAATTGGCGGGTTCTTCGACAGCCGGCTTAGCGCCCTGCGAACCGTCACTGGCTGGCGCAGTTTCCTCTGCGGCCGCGCCCGCGATGCAAGCGAGCAGCGCGACCCCAAGCAGAAACCAGACCGCCCCCCTGAAACCTCGCATCGCGATCAACCTTTGGCACCGTCCCTGGTGAAACCATCCTTGACAGGCGCTTGGCGCAGTTTAGCTATCATTCGATGATGGCGCTTTGATAAGAGCTTTCCAACATGCCTGTTCCCTCCGACGACCGCTTTGCGCCCGACGATGATGCGCCGATTCCCTACATGGCGCGCACGCGGGAATATTACGCCGCGATCGGTTACAGCACGCCCTACCGGTGGGCGCATTATGTCGAGGCCCCGTTCCAACCCTTGCGCAAGCCGCTCGCACAATCCCGTATCGCCCTCATTACAACGGCAGCCCCCTTCGATCCCAGCAAGGGCGACCAAGGTCCAGGCGCGAAATATAACGGCGGCGCCAAGTTCTATTCTGTCTATGACGGCGACACTTCAAAGACACATGATTTGCGGATTTCGCACATTGCCTATGACCGGGTGCACACCTCGGCCGAGGACAGCGGCACCTGGTTCCCGCTGCCGCAATTGCTGCGCCTCGCCGCCGAAAAACGTATTGGCGAAGTGGGCCCCCGTTTCTTCGGCGCACCGACCAATCGCAGCCATCGCGTGACGAACGAGACCGACGCACCTGAGATCCTCGCCCGCTGCCGGGACGATGGCGTCGACGCTGCTGTGCTAGTCCCGAACTGCCCGGTCTGCCATCAAACGATAGGCCTCGTCGCGCGGCATCTCGAAGCCAACGGCATTCCAACGGTCGTGATGGGGTGCGCCAAGGACATCGTTGAACATGCGGCAGTGCCCCGCTTCCTGTTCTCGGATTTTCCGCTCGGCAACTCCGCCGGCAAGCCGCATGACGTGCCGTCGCAGGTATTCACGCTTGAGCTGGCGCTGCGCGTGCTGGAGACCGCACCTTCCGCGCAAACCACGGTGCAGTCGCCGCTGCGCTGGAGCGTCGATCCTGCCTGGAAGCGCGATTACAACAACGTCGCGGCGCTGAGCGCCGAGGAACTGGCGCGGCGCCGGCGCGAATTCGACGCACAGAAGGAGATTGCGCGGACCTTGCGCGACACGGCCGCCTGACGGCTGCCTGAAAGCGTAAAATCGTCCTTATTCTCGTCGTTTGCGGCCTAGTGGAGTGGATTTGACATTCGCTTCCTGTCACCCGGAATGCGTAATGCGAATGTCAAATCCAAAACTCCACTAGAAACCTATATTTGCTAGTGGTCCTTTGATTCTAACATTTGCAAGAATGCCAGCCAGATCGGGGTGCAAATGTTAGAATCGGACCACTAGTCTTCAAAAATCGATTTACGTTAACGCGGCTTTTTGGCCCCGCTGCCCTTTTATGCGCCACCGGCTCGCGTAATAGATCAGGTTTCCGATTGGGAGTTTTCGATGCCTGAGCGACGCCATAGCCCACGTGACAAGGTGATTTACGGCGGGACCGCCGAGATCGCCGAAGGTGGCGCGTCCAGGGATTGCGTGGTGCGCAACATTTCGGAAAGCGGCGCCCATCTCGAATTCAAGAGCCCGCTCGGCATCCCAAAGGATTCCCTGCGGTTGACGATCGCGCGCAAGGGCCGTTCGGTCGTGGCCAAGATCATCTGGTGGCGCGACAATTTCGTTGGCGTGGCGTTCAGCCCGGACCACTCCTACGAACTGCCTGGCTCGGACCTCGCTGAACGGCTGCGCCGGAGCGAAAAAAAGAAGCGCCAGTTGCAGCGCCGCATCAAAGAACTGATCGGCGAAGGCTAGACCTCTCCGCCACACAGACCATCCCTTGTGTCCCCTCCCTCGCCCGCCCATAATCGCGGCAAAATAGGGAGGACACAAAAACAATGCGCCGGCTCTCATTGATTGTCGCCGCCGCCCTCTTGGGCTTGGCCTGCGAACCCGCCTCTGCGCAAACCACCGACCGCACCATCGACGAGATCAAGGCCGAGACGCTCGCGCGAGCCCAGACCGGCGCGTATCCGGCGCTTGGCATTCAGCCGGCTGACGCAGCCGAGGCGCTTGGACGCATCAAGAGCCGCGATCCGGACGAATGGGCCGCGGCCTGGAGTGCAGTCGCGGACACCTACATGGCCAAAGCCAAGGCCACCGCCGACCCCAAGGAAGCCGACGCCAATTTCGTTCGCGCCTGGCGGCTGTATTATTTCGGCCAGTGGCCCGCGCCGACATCCCAGGGCAAGCAGGCCGCGTATCAGAAAGCGATCGATGCCTATTTGCAGCACGCCCGCTACTTCTATCCGCCGCTCGAAGTCGTGCACATCCCGTACGGCGACAAGGAAATCACCGGCTATCTGAGATTGCCGGCCAACGCGCCGCGGCCGGTGCCGCTGGTGCTCGCGATCTCCGGCCTCGACAGCCGCAAGGAAACCGTCGCCGAGACTTACGCGGCCGCCATTCCCGAAGGCATTGGATTCTTTGCCGTCGACAGTCCCGGCACCGGCCAGTCTCCGCGCAAGGCCGACGAGACCGCCGACCAGATCTATTCGCGCGTGCTCGACTATCTCGCGACCAGGCCCGAGGTCGACAAGAACCGCATCCTTGTCCACGGCCAGAGCTTTGGCGCGTACTGGGCGGCGAAACTCGCCCACACCGAAGCCAAGCGTCTGGTCGGTGCCGTGACGCAGTCGCCGCCGATTCATCGCACGTTCCAGCCGGATTTTTTTCGCGCACGGATGTACACGCGTGAATACCTGTTCGACTACGTGCCAGCGAGCCTGTTCGTCTATGGCATGAAATCATCAGATGAACTGATCGCGTTCCTGCCGAAGATGTCGCTGCAAACGCAGGGCCTGCTCGGCAAGCCGGCCGCACCCATTCTGGTCGTGGGCGGCACGCGCGATACGCAAGTACCGATCGACGACCTCGAATTGCTGATCAACAGCGGCACCGAACCGCGGGAAGCCTGGATCAACCCCATTGGCGGGCACATGGGCCGCACCGCTGACACCTGGCCGGACCCGGTAATCTTCAAGAAAATCATCCTGCCGTGGGAAGTGCGCCACCTCAACGCCAAGGTCGGTGCGCCGTAACGGATGGCGGCTTTTTGCGGCTGCGAAGGTTGCGACGAATATCGCACTTTCAACGGAAGCACACTTCTGTCAGCTTACGGCCGCCCGGCGGGTCAACGAGCCGGGCCAACAATGACAAAAACAAACAAAGAAAACAGCCGGAGGAATTCTGATGCCCGCCACGTCCGAGCGCCGCCTCATCGTCAATCGCCGCACGCTCTTGCGCGCCGGCGGAGGCCTGGCAGGCATTCTCGCCACCGGCGGCGCGCCCGTCTTTGCGCAGGCTCAGCCCAAGAAGCTGGTGTTCGCGCACATTAACGCAGTGCCGGAATCGGCGGCGGTCGCCTTCGACTGGATGGCAAAGGAGCTAACCGCTCGCTCCAACGGCGCGCTCGAAATGCAGTTCTTCGGCAAGACCCTGATCCCGCAAGAGCTCGAGATCATGAACGCAGTGAAGTCCGGCAGCGTTGCGATGGGGAGTCCCGCGGGCGCGGCCGCCACGATCTTCCCGGAGATGGGCGCTTTCCTGGTCCCCTATCTGGTGAAGGATTACGCCACCGCTTACGCGATGTTCAACGGCAAGGTCGGTGACAAGCTGAGCAAGCAGATCGAGGACAACTACAAGCTCAAGGTACTCTGCTATTTCGATTACGGCTTCCGCCATTTCTGGACTTCGAAGAAGCCGATCGTCGAGCCGAGAGACCTGCGCGGCATGAAGATCCGCGTCCAGCAGTCGAAGATCTTCGGCGACACCATCAATGGGCTCGGCGGCAATGCGGTGCCGATGGCCTATGGCGAGGTCATCACCGCCGCCAAGCAAGGCGTGATCGACGGCGGCGATCTGCCCGTCGTCAACATGAAGGCGCTCAAGATTTACGAAGTCTCGAAATACGCCTCCCTCACCTACCACAACTACGGCCCGACCAACGCGGTGATGAACCTCGACATCTGGAACGGCCTGACGGGCGACCAGCAGAAGCTCGTTCTCGACCTGTCGCGCGCGGCCCAGGAAAAGATTCGCCAGCAGACCGAGTCGGTCGATAATTTTGTTGAGGCCAAGGCGCTGCTGGAGCCGCTTGGCATGACCGTGGTCGAAGCCAAGGTCGACGAATTCCGCAAAGTGGCGCAACAGAAGATCTGGCCGGCCTACAAGTCGCAATACGGCGCACTGTGGGACGAGATCGAAGGTTTCAAGGCTTAAGCCGCCACTGAACGCATTCCTCCCGGAATTTTGACGCGCATGCTGCGGATCCTCAAAACCGCCCCGAAAGTTGCGGTCACGGCGCTGATCGTGCTCGCCATCGTCAATCTTCTGGTCGGCGTCATCCTGCGTTATTTCGTCGGCGCGATCACGGACTGGCTCGATGTCGATCCGGTCCCGTTCACCTGGGTCGAGGAAGTCGGCGAACTATCGCTCGCCTGGCTGACGCTGATTGGTGCTGCGATCGGCCTTCAGTCGCGCTCGCATTTTGCGCTGTCCGTGTTCGTGCATCGCCTGCCGGAGAGCTCACAGCTCTGGATCAGGCGCTTCAACCACGCGCTGATCGCGGGCGTCGGCCTTCTCGTCGCGTGGTACGGCTGGAAGCTTTGTGTACTCAACCGCGCCTTGACGACGCCCGGCCTCGAAATCAGCCTCGCCTGGCTCTACGCTTCGGCCCTCGTCGGCGGCATCCTGATTGCGATCTACGGCCTTGCTGAAATGCTGTCGCCGTTGCCGCAACCCGACTCTCCGCATTAAGGCACCCGTACATGTTGCTTGCTACGGTCGCCGTCATCTTCGTCGTTCTGATCCTGCTGTCGATGCCGATCGTGTTCGCGCTCGCGGTCGCCGGCATCGCGGGCCTGTGGATCGGTGGCTATCCGATGCAGCAACTCTCTTCCGCGCTGGTGTCGGGCTCGCAGAGCTGGGTGCTGCTCGCGATCCCGGCTTTTGTTTTTGCCGGCAATCTGATGGAGCGCTGCGGCATGAGCCATGCACTGGTCGAACTGGCTCGGGCCCTGATCGGCTGGGTCAAGGGCGGCTTGGGCATGTCGGTGATCGTCGTCGCCTACTTCTTCTCCGACATCTGCGGGTCGAAAATGGCGGAAGTCTCGGCGCTGGGCTCGGCGTTGATGCCGCCTTTGACCAAGGCCGGCTACGACCGGCGCGACTCCGCCTCCCTGATCGCGGCGGGCACCGCGATGGGCATGCTGGTGCCGCCGGCGATCTTCATGATCGTGATCGCGCAGGTCACCAACACATCGGCGGTGGCGCTGTTTGTCGCCGGATTCATCCCGGCCATGGTGATCATGTTCTGCCTGATGGCGGTGGTCTACATCCGTGCGCGGCAGAAGAACTGGCCGGTCGATACCCGGCCAAGCCTCAAGCGTCTCGGCGAAGCGGCGCTGCATGCCGCGGTGCCAATGGTGGTGCCATTTGTCATTTTGGCCGGTTTCATTCTCGGCATCATCACCGCGACCGAGGCCGGCGCGGTGGTCGCCGGCTACGCTTTCCTTGCGGCAAAGCTCTATTACCGCAACGTCTCCTGGCGCGAGATGGTGAGTATCGCCTATGACAGCGCGATCCTCACCGCGGCTGTGGTATTCCTGCTCGCGGTCGCGTCTGTCTATCAGTATCTGATGGGCGTGAGCGGCGTGCCGCAACTCCTCGGCGACCTGCTATCGCCGCTGAAGGGTCATCCGTGGCTGTTTCTCGCGGTCACCGCTGTTGTCAGCTGCTTGTTCGGCATGGTGCTGGAAGGCTTGCCCGCCGCGGTCGTGCTCATTCCCGTGGTATTTCCAATTTCGGAATCGATGGGCATCGATCCCATTCATTTCAACATCGTCCAGACCGCGGCCGTCGGGATCGGTCTTTTCCTGCCGCCGATGGGCGTCGGACTTCTGATGGCGCTGAGGTTTGCAAAGCTGAACGTCGGCGAGCATTTCCGGACCTATCTGCCCTACATGCTCGCGTTGTTCATTGGGCTTCTGTTGATCATCTGCATTCCCGCGATCAGCCTGACGCTGCCGAGGCTCGCGGGACTGATCCGCTAATCCCTCAACGACGGCCGGAAGTCCTCGGGCGTCGGCCAAGGCCGAGCCCGAAGACTTCACGCATTTTCGCGGGTCAGATCAGGTGCAGGTGACGGAGCTTGCGGATCTCGTCGACGAACCGCTCGATGCCCTGCTTGTCGTAGAGCACCATCAGCCGTTCCGGGCTGAGGTTGGACAGCACGACGTTGCGGAAGAAGTTGTTGTACCGTGACACGTCGCCGGCATCGTATCCGAACTGCGGCGCCACCTCGGCCAGCAGCACCTGGACGGTGGTGACGGCGGGGATGGAGTTGACGAAGTCGGAGTCCGACAGGTTGTGGATCTGATATTCGATGAGCAGGTTGCCCTGCCCCGCAGCGGCGAGGTCGGTGCCTGAGCCAAGTTGAGCCAGCGGCGGCAGACGAAGCTGCCCGTTGTCCTCAACAAGATAGCCCTTCGCGACGGGATCGATCTGCGCGAGGATCGCAGCCGCCCGCAGCCAGTTCACGACCTTGAATTCGTTGCCGAGTGTCGGCGCGGAATGGGCCGAGGCTTGCGTGATCACGACGAGCGGCGAAAGACCGCGCGCCATGGTTTCGGCGATGCTGATGATGTGATGGCCGCCGGTGCGGGAATCGCCGGGCGCGCCGAAATTGTCGTTGGTTCCGGTACCGCCGAAATTCAGCTCGGTGAACTCGGTGCCGTCGGCGTTCCACTGGAACACCATCATCTTTGCCCAATCGTGCCAGATCGGCGCTGCGAGCACGACGTCCTGATTGATGTTGATATCCGCATCATCCCGGTCCCGACTTATGCCGGTCGCGATCGGAAGATCATGCCGGCCGATGATGCCGTATTCGCCGCGATAGGTATCGGCGAAATTGATCGAGCTCTGATCGTTGAAGGATTCATGCACCGCCAAGCCACCGGGATAGGAGTGGTGGCCGCCCAAATTGCTGCCGGGCGTCGCCTTGAACGTCATCGGTAATGTCGGGCACGCCGAACCGTCATTGACAACGGGCGGAAACACGCCGGCCTTGACGCCACCGGTGATGTTGGCGGCATCGTTTGGATTGACGAGATTCTGCGCGACGAGCGTGGCAAGGATCTGGCTCTTGACCGAGTCGGTCACGTGAGCCCGGTGACGGATGCAGGTGTTGGGATTAAGGAAGGAATCCAGCGTCACATTACGAAGCTGGGGCTCTTGAATCCGTTCCGCATTCCGGACCAGGACATCGACAGCCGACTGGACGAGTTGCGATGCAGATCCAATCTGCTGCGCTCGCGTAATTCCAGCGCCAATTTGCGTCTGGTCCGCAGCATTTGCATAAGCGCCGCTGAGCAAAACGGCAAAAAGAGTGACAGCTCCGTGACGAATCAAGGCGGCCTCCATTCTTCATTTCATGGGAAATCGAAGCGCGGAAATTCTTTGCAGGGAGAAACTGCTTCCGCACCGAGCGACGAGACGCTAGCTGCGCGGCATGTCTGTCGCGTGAAGCTTACATGTCCTGCAATTGACCGACATATTGCGACACGATCGAGCGACGCGCGTTGTGTTTGAATCACAACGCAATTTGCGTGGACCGAGCGTCGACCATGTTCATGAACATATTTTCAAGGCGCGCTCGCGCGACGAGCGCACGGCATCAGCGTGATGCGGCCTGCACCTTGCCGCGGATCGGCGCCATCGGCCGCCGCGCTTCACCCGCCTCCAGCACAAAACGCTGATCGAGCGAATACCAGGGCGCCGCGAAGCCAAATTCGTCCGACGGATTGTCGTGACGAACATATTTGCCGATCAGCGCGCGCGTGACGCCGAACTGCACATCGGAATCGATATTGGGATCATCCGGTGAGTAAACCTGCGAGATCAGCGTCTTGAAACCGGGCTTGAACACCATGAAGTGCAGGTGGGCGGGGCGGAAGTTATGGCGGCATGTGGCGCGGACCAAATCCCCAACCGGCCCATCGACCGGAATCGGATAGCCTGCCGGCTTGACGCTGCGGAAATGAAACTTTCCATCTTCACCGGAAATGAAGCGCCCGCGCAGGTTCATCTCGGCCTGCTTGGGGTCCTGGTTTTCATAGAGACCTTCCGGCGAGGAATGCCAGACATCGACCTCGGCGCCCGCGACGGGATGGCCGGCGGGGTCTTCAAGAGACACCGAAACCCGCAGTTCCGCCCCCGGGGTCGGCGAACGCACCAGCGACGCGCCGCTTGCGCAGAGCGGCTGGTCGTCGCGCCAGAACGGTCCGAGCATGTTGGCCTGGGTTTCGGTCTGGCCGTTGTTACCGTTGTTGAGCAGGCAGATCAGCGGCGACACACCGAGCGAGCCCGCCATCAGCATGACCTCGTTGTGGGAGGCCGTCGTCTTGTGGCCGAGTTCGGCGATGACACGCACGGCATCGCCGAACTCGCGCTCGCTCAGGCGGACCTCGCGGACAAAGCCGTGGAGGTGCCGCACCAGCGCCAGCAGTATCTCGCGCAAGCGCGGGTCTTCAACGCGGGAGACGGCCTCTTCCACCGCCTGCGTCACCGTGGCCTGATTTTCGATGATCATGGTCGCCTCCCCGCGCCTGTTTCTCAAATGACAAAGCCGGCGGTCTCGCGACACGCCGGCTTTATCTTATCGCTTGTTTGACTGGCTCCTAAGCCTTCACCAGCGGCCCGCGGGAGGCTGGGCCCTTGGGCCCGCTGCCGCCGCCGGGGCCGTTTGGCTTCGGCTTGCGCGGCGCGGTGCGCTTACGGGTACCCGGCAGCTTCTCCGGCTTCGGCGTGACCGGGCCCTCGACAAAATCGAAGCCGATCTTGTCCTGGGATGTCGCCTCGTCCTTGACCAGCACGACGCGGACATGACCGCCGCCCTTAAGCTTGCCGAACAGCACCTCGTCGGCCAGCGGCTTCTTGATGTGCTCCTGGATAATGCGCGCCATCGGCCGCGCGCCCATCTGTTCGTCGTAACCGTGCTGCACCAGCCAGGCCTTGGCGGGCTCGGACAGTTCAATCGTGACGTCGCGATCGGCGAGCTGCGCCTCGAGCTGAAGCACGAACTTCTCGACCACCATGCCGATCACGTCCGCGTTGAGATGCGCGAACGAGACGATGGCATCGAGGCGGTTGCGGAATTCCGGCGCAAACTGCCGGTTGATCGCCTCGTGGTCGTCGCCTTCGCGCTTCGAGCGCGTGAAGCCGAACGCCTGGCGGGCAAGATCTGCTGCGCCCGCATTCGTGGTCATGATCAGGATCACGTTGCGGAAGTTGACCTGCTTGCCATTATGATCGGTGAGCCGGCCGTGATCCATGATCTGCAACAGCACGTTGTAAAGATCGGGATGCGCCTTCTCGATTTCGTCGAGCAACACCACGCAATGCGGGTGCTGATCGACACCATCGGTGAGCAGGCCGCCCTGGTCGAAGCCGACATAGCCGGGAGGCGCACCGATCAGGCGCGACACGGTGTGCCGTTCCATGTATTCGGACATGTCGAAGCGCAAGAGTTCGACCCCGAGCGAGGCCGCCAACTGCTTCGCCACTTCGGTTTTGCCGACGCCGGTGGGGCCGGAGAACAGGTAGCAGCCGATCGGCTTTTCCGGTTCGCGCAGACCAGCACGCGCCAGCTTGATCGAAGCCGACAGCGACTCGATTGCCTTGTCCTGGCCGAACACCACCCGCTTCAAGGTCTGCTCGAGGTGCTTGAGCACCTCGGCGTCGTCCTTGGAGACGCTCTTGGGCGGAATCCGCGCCATCGTGGCGATGGTCGTTTCGATTTCCTTGATGCCGATGGTCTTCTTGCGCTTGTTTTCGGCGACCAGCATCTGCGCCGCACCGGACTCGTCGATCACGTCAATCGCCTTGTCGGGCAGCTTGCGGTCGTGGATGTAGCGTGACGACAGTTGCACCGCGGCCTCGATGGCCTCGTTGGTGTATTTCAGCCGGTGATAGTCCTCGAAGTAAGGCTTCAGCCCCTTGAGGATCGCAATCGCGTCGTCCACCGTCGGCTCATTGACGTCGATCTTCTGGAAGCGCCGCACCAGTGCGCGGTCCTTCTCGAAGTGCTGGCGATATTCCTTGTACGTTGTCGAGCCCATGCAGCGGATGGTGCCCGAGGCCAAGGCCGGCTTGAGCAAGTTGGAAGCATCCATCGCGCCGCCGGATGTGGCACCGGCGCCGATCACGGTGTGGATCTCGTCAATGAACAGGATTGCGTTCGGATGCGCTTCGAGTTCCTTGAGCACCTGCTTCAAGCGCTCCTCGAAATCACCACGGTAACGCGTGCCGGCCAAAAGCGTACCCATGTCGAGCGAGAACACGGTGGCAGCAGATAATACCTCCGGCACCTCGCTGTCGACGATGCGCTTGGCGAGGCCCTCGGCGATCGCGGTCTTGCCGACGCCGGCTTCACCGACGAACAGCGGGTTGTTCTTCTGCCGGCGGCACAGCACCTGGATGGCGCGGTTGATTTCGGCGTTGCGTCCGATCACCGGATCGATCTTGCCGTCGCGCGCCTTCTTGTTGAGGTTGACGCAATAGGTCTCGAGCGCCTCGCCCTTCTTCTTGGCGTCCTCGTTGCCCTTGGTCTCGGTTTCTTCGTCGACGCCGCGAACCGGGCGCGCCTCGGATACGCCGGGCCGCTTGGCAATGCCGTGGCTGATGTAGTTGACCGCGTCGTAACGCGTCATGTCCTGCTCTTGCAGGAAATAGGCGGCGTGGCTCTCGCGCTCGGCGAAGATCGCGATGAGAACGTTGGCGCCGGTGACCTCTTCGCGGCCCGAGGACTGCACGTGAATCACGGCGCGCTGGATCACGCGCTGGAAGCCGGCCGTCGGCTTGGCGTCGTCGGCGCCGTCGGTCACCAGGTTTTCGAATTCGGTTTCGAGATAGTTGACGAGGCTGGTGCGCAGCTTGTCGAGATCGACGCTGCATGCGCGCATCACGGCCGCGGCGTCACCGTCATCGATCAGCGACAGCAACAGATGTTCGAGCGTCGCATATTGGTGATGACGCTCGTTCGCAATCGCCAGTGCACGATGCAGGGATTGCTCTAGGCTTTGGGAAAAAGTCGGCATTCGCGTCCTCTGTGGCCCCCTGCCATCATGATCGTCGTTGACCGGTGAGGCAACAACAACCTTTGCCGTATAATATAGTTGCGTCCGGCTGTTGCAAAAGACCGGCTCGCGAAGTTCTCCCCGCACGCTAAAGTGAAAGGGTGGGCTCGCCCGTACTTTCGCGGTTAACGCGCCTTACGCGATGCAAGACCCGTTCCGATTTCAAGCTATGAAAAACTGGAATAGGTAGAAAGCCCGGCCTTTTAACCGGGGCGCGACGTCATTTTTTTTCCATCACGCATTGCAGGGGATGCTGATGCTTGCGCGCAAAATCCATCACCTGCGTTACTTTCGTTTCGGCGATTTCGTAGGTGAAAATACCGCATTCGCCGATCCCGTGATGATGGACGTGCAGCATGATCTTGGTCGCGGCCTCGACATCCTTCTGGAAAAACTTTTCCAAGACGTGAACCACGAACTCCATCGGCGTGTAGTCGTCGTTCAGGATCAACACGCGGTAGAGGTTGGGTCGCTTGGTTTTCGGCTTGACCTTGGTAATGACCGAAGTCGCCGGGCCGCCGGTTCCGCCACTGCGGTTTTCATCGTTGGACATTCGCGGAGCGAATGCGGCGATCGACGATGGGTGCGGATCTGGGCTGGTAATCAGACGTAACATGACAGGGGCGCTTGAAGTTCTGGCGTTTGAAGTTGTGTTGGGAAAGCCGAAAAACGACCGCAGAGGTTCTGGAACGACACGAACCAACGGCCAACTCCGAAAGCACCTCCTGACCGTACGGCCCGTGCCGGGCCGTTTTGCGACCTGCCGCGCGAGGGAGAATATGTGTTCAGCTTCGTCCGGCTGCAAGCTTGGAAGATACGCGTAAGCGTCACGATCGCCTGGCTTGCAGCAAACCCGATTCCCTCGGTGGTGTTCCCGAGCAGCTTAGTCAATTCGCTCCGCTTTGACAAAGCAGCGCGTTGCCCTCGCAAACTTGTTGGGGCTGTTTCGCCGCCCGTATCAGACGCGGCTCGCCGCGATTTCGGAGCCACTCCGGTGGGCTGGGCAAGCGAGCGCCTGCATCGCAGCCGGCAGCGTTGTACGCGGCCGGCTACGGCCCGGTGAGGCCTTGCGAGGTTCGGCCCCCTTGCCCACCAGAACCAAGGGACCGGGTTTGCCCGGGTACGGTTTGTGCATTGCACAAGGGGACCTTGCTGGTACATTGAAAACTTCGAATCCCGTGCTTTTCCGCAAGCCTTTCTTAATCATTTGGAAACCGCGGCCTCCTAACCTGATTCCTCAGGTCTGCCCGGCTTGGGGCGGACGCAGAAATCTGTTTGCGAACAGCGTCTTAGCTAGAATGGCGGACTGTCGGCCGGCGGAGCGGAATGAGCCCTTAGCCGGCTTCTGAACAGGGAACGTCACGGGATCGTCGGGCATAATTTGGCCTCACGAACCGGTGATCAAGACAGAAAATGGGACGGGAAAGTTCATGCTTCGAAGCAACCTGGTTACCTCGCGCCGTCTGCGAGTCTGCTCTTTCGGTTTCGTCGCGGTTACTGCCGCCATCACTTTCACCACCGATATCGCCGAGGCGCGCCGTTACCGGCACTATCATCACACCGTACATCATTACCGGTCGCACTCCGAAGACCGTGAGAGCTACAGCCCCTCCTTTTCTCAGATCATCGTCGACGCTAATTCCGGCGCAACGCTGACGTCGAGCAACCCGGACGCCAGCCGCCATCCGGCCTCGCTCACCAAGATCATGACGCTTTATCTGCTGTTCGAGCGCCTCGACTCCGGCAAGATCAAGCTCGACACCGAAATGCCCGTCTCCAGGCACGCTTCCGAACAGGATCCGACCAAGCTTGGATTGCTGCCCGGCCAGACCATCCGCGTCGAGGACGCGATCAAGGGCCTGGTGACGCGCTCTGCCAATGACGCTGCTGTCGTGATTGCCGAAGCGCTCGGCGGCGACGAGGACAACTTCGCCGCGCTGATGACCCGAAAAGCGCACATGCTGGGCATGAGCAAGACCACTTACCGCAACGCCTCCGGCTTGCCCGATGACGAACAGGTGACGAGCGCGCGCGATCAGGCGACGCTCGGCCGCGCGATCCAGGACCGCTTTCCGCGTTATTACCGCTACTTCTCGACCGCCTCGTTTACGTTCCGCGGCCATTCGATCGCCAACCACAATCACCTGTTGGGCAGCGTCGAAGGCGTCGACGGCATCAAGACCGGCTACACGCGCGCCTCCGGCTTCAACCTCGTGACATCGATGCGCCGGGGCAACCGTCATCTGGTCGGCGTCGTCATGGGCGGACGCAGCGGCAGCTCCCGCGACGCCATCATGCGCAACCTTCTGGCCGAAAACCTCGAAAAGGCCTCTAGCAAGCGCACAGTCGCCGCGATCGCCGAACGCGGCTCTCCTGCCGAAAGCAGTGTCGAGGTCGCCAGCGCCGACGATGATGCGCCAGCGGCCGCCCAGGCTACATCCGCTCCGGTTTCGATCGCCCCCGCGCCGCCACGGCCGGCAGCGGCCGCCTCGCTGATGGCGCAGGCGCGCGCCGACGCATCGCAGGCGAAATCGGACATCAAGACCGATCAAACCAAGACCACCGAGCAGGTCAGGACCGAGCCCGCGCCGCTGACCAGCGGTGTGCTGCAGGCCCAGGCGGCGGCTGCGATCCCCGGTTCAGCCGAACCGATGAAGCCGGTGAAGGTGAAGACCGTTCAGATCAAGGCCGGTCAGGTCAAGCTAGCCTCGGCAGGCCCCGTTCAGCCGGCGCCCTCGGTCACCAACGCGATTTCCTCTGCCCCCCGCGCCGACGCCCCAGATGCTTCGACCACGGTCGTTGCCAAGATGGACAGCGCCAAAACCGACAACGTGAAGCCTGACACCAGCGCCGCCAAGCCCGAGGCCCCGCGCGCCGAGCTGCCGCCGCAACCGCCGGGCCATGGTACCGGCAACGGCATTCTGGGCGTTCTGCCCGCCTCCAACCTGCCCGCCTCACAGCCTGCGCAAGCGATGGCCTATGCCGATCCCTGGCCCCGCACCACCCCGCAGCCGCAAAGCGCGCCGCCCGCCAATAACGACAAGCCGGACGCCGCGGTCACCGTCCACAGCGGATGGATCGTCCAGGTCGGCGCGCTTGAAAGCGAAAGCGACGCCCGCCAGCGCATCGATGCCGCACGCAATCAGGCGCATGGCCTCCTGAACAAGGCCGAACCCTTCACCGAGCCGGTCATGGCCAAAGGCGACCGCAAGCTGTTCCGGGCCCGCTTCGCCGGCCTCGACCGCGATCAGGCCGAAGCGGTCTGCAAGACGCTCAAGCGCAGCGACATTTCCTGCATGACGGTTCGTAACTAACCAACCAACTGGACACTGAATGCATTGACGGGCGGCCCTCTTGTTGGGGCCGCCCGTTTCGTTTGCAACTTCTCGTCAAGACTTTCCGGTTAAGCCTTAAGGGGGTGAGCCACGCCGGATAACGGCGGGCGGTAGCGGCGTCAGCGGATGGAAGAAGGCGGCTCGCGGCTTTCTGCGTTTGATGGCGTACCGGAGTTAGTTGTGATGCGTACGAAGCAAAACCTCCTTGGCCTCGTTTACACGGGCAGCGAGGTACGTCGACCCCCCCTGGTCGGGATGCAGTTTCTTCATGAGGGCACGGTGGGCTCGGCCGATTTCGTCGCGCCCCGCTCCCGGCTTCAAGCCAAGGATCTGATAGGCCTCCTCGTCCGTCATTTTGGTGGACGCCGTCGCGCCGCGTTGCCGCCCTGCCGCGTCTCCCTGCGCGTGCTGACGCCAGGCGGGAAACCGGCGGTCCAGATAGCTTTCAAGTAACGGCACGCTTTCGGCGTCCAGTTCGCCAAACATTGCAAGCAGCGCCGGAAGGTCGAAATCTTCCATCGTGCGCCCGGCATGAGGACCAGCAATAATCGTTCCCGTCAGCGCGCCGGTGTCGTGATCCAGCGTCATCTCGAAGAACCGTGAGCGCACGCGCGAGGCTTGACCGCTTGAGCGCGTCCCGCCGCCCCCGAAGATTCCACCGATCGGACCAAAGCCCGGCGTTCCGAACGGCGCCCATCCCAACAGCCCCGCACCGAATATCCCGAGCGGAATAGCGACCGCGAGTTCGCCCTTGATTCCAGTGAAAGCCGCGACCGCAAGCGCCAGCACGCCGCCCACGATCTTGACGGCCCGTGCCAGCACAGCCGGGTTGGCCGCGCGAAACATTTGCAGCAGCAAATAAAGAACGATAACGGCGACGGCGCCTGCGATCAGCGTGGGCATGCCTGCAATATAATTGGCGCGGGCCAAAAAAACATGCCGGTCCCTCACCGTCCCGCCCCGCGTCGTCAAAAAAGCGCGCTGGCGTTGCGCTACGCTGCCCCTCTCACGGTGCAACTCGATCGGAGGCCAACATGGCAGTGCCGGGTTTGACGACCATCAAGAGCAACCACCCGCCCGAGGCGACCATGAGCCGGCTGGAAGCCGCGGTTAAAGCCAAGGGCCTGACGGTGTTTGCCCGCATCGATCACGCCGAGGGCGCCTCGGCCGCCGGTCTCTCGTTGCGGCCGACTGAACTTCTGATCTTCGGGAACGCCAAAGGCGGTACACCGCTGATGCAGGCCATGCAGACGATCGGGATCGACCTTCCGCTCAAGGCGCTGGTCTGGCAGGACGCCTCCGGCGAAACCCGGCTGTCCTGGAACGATCCGGCCTGGCTTGCGACACGGCACGGCGTGAGCGGCGAGGAAGCCGTCGCCGGCAGGCTTGCCGCGTTGCTCGAGGAGCTCGCCAGATCGGCGACCACCTAGTGTGGCGGATCAGAAGTCCGCATCGTTGCTGCCGCGAGTTCGTCATGCGGACTTCTGAGCCAAAGCCACGCTAGATTACTAGTGTCATTTCATCTGGCCAAGCAGATTGGCGGCGCCAACGTCGTTGCGCGAAAGCCGCAGCAGCGCCTCGCGCCCGCCGGCGGCATAAGCGGCAGCGGCGCGCAACAGCTCGCGCAGTTGCGCCGCAGCGCCCGGATCGAACCGCGACCACGCCCCGCCCGTCAGCCGCGCGATTTCCCGAAACGCCTGCTCGACCGCGGCGTCGCGGCCCTCCTGGAACATGAACACCGGCACCTTGAGCAAACCGAGTTCACCGGCCTTCACGCAGAGGTCGTCGACGTTTTCCTCCATGGCATCGCCGACAAACACCACCGCCCTGACGCCGGAGGCCACGGCCTCGCGCCGCGCCTCCGACAGCACCTTGCCGATCTGGGTATTGCCGCCGCGGCAATCGATTTTGCCCATCAGCTTTGCCAGCGTCGCACTGTCGGAAATCCAGTTCGAAGCCCGGCACTCGTCGAGGCCGCGATAATAGATCAGGCGGATGTCGAGGCTGCCGAGCGAAGCCGCCTCGCGGAACATGTCGGCCTGTAACGCGCACGCCATATCCCATGTCGGTTGCCGGCTCATGGTGGCGTCGAGCGCAAAGACGAGCCGTCCCTTGCTGCTGGGCGTAAAGGGCGACATTGCTTTCGCCTTGGCGACGAAGGCGGCGATATCGTCTGACGTCGACGGCTCGCGTTCCGGCAACGAATTGCCGTCACGCCCGCGCGTCACTTCGTGGTCAGACTTTGGATTGGTGGGCTCGCCGGCCATCACATGCTCCCGCAACCCCCAATGTGGGTTGCGGTCTTCAGCCGGTCAATCTCGAGGCAGCGTTAGTTGCCGTTAGTTGCGCGCAACCGGCGCGTAAGGCGCCACCGGACCGGCATCGGTCATGACCGGCGGCTTGCTGGTGTCAGCGGGCCGAAGGTCGCTGTCGTCGTCCAGCATCTTGTCCAGCGTCTCCTGGATCTGCATCTTCGCCTCGTCAGAGCCGGTATCGCGCATATCATTGTGCTGGAACGAGGTGCGCACCACCGTGATCCCCGCCTTCTCGCAGATTTCATCGTCAGGAATGACACCCGGATCGGGCTTGAAGACCGGATCCTTCGAACGGAACGAAATGATCTTGAACCGGCCATCGGTCATGAACGGCACGCGCAGGTTATCCAGCGTGACCACCTTCTTGATCTGTTCGGGATAGAGCTTGGCGAAATACATCGAGATATCGCCGCCATTGGAATGCCCGACCATGGTGAGGTGATCGTAGTCGGCATTGGGCTGGACTTTTTTCAGCTCGTCGATCGCAAAACGAATGTTGGCAACGCCGCGATGGTATTGCGGCAGACGCCCGACGTAGAGCTCGCCGACCTTGGTCACGAGCGGCGCGTCAGTTGCGAGGTCGTGCTGAATGCTCGCCACCATGTAGCCGCGCGCGGCAAACAGATTTGTCAGGAAGGAGTATTCGGTGAATTTGACGGTGTTGCCGTGATTGAGGATCGCCACCGGCAGCTTGACCATGCCGGCATCGGCCTGCAGTTCACGGTCACGACGAACAGCGATGTCAATTTCCACCGGACGGCCGCCCCGCGACTCATCGTGAAACATCAGCGTCTCATGACGGATCGCCCATTTGCTGACGGTGAAGTAGCCTGCGGCCGCCACAGCCGACAGGGAAAGCAGAACGGCAATTCCACGTTTCATGATCGTCCTCTGCCGGCCGCCTGAACTGTCTGAATAACGTCCAGACGTTTCGTCACGTGCCCATAATATAAATTCACACTGCCGTGACAGAAAGACCAAAAATTGGCACTTCACCGCCCGATCATTGTGCGGCGCACTATTTCGCGAGCATTTCCTGTCCCGAAAAGACCGGCCGAACGGAAGCGCAAATGGCCAGTCCGCCATCAAGAGCAGGTTCAGGTTTTGGGTAAAAGCCCGGTAAAACACGGGCTTAGTGAACCGGCCGTGTCACCGGTCCGGACAATTTTAGGAAGGTTTTGGAAGGCACCGACGGGGCAGCGGCCCGATGGCGGGGACAGTGCATTCAGAGCCTGCCAGGGCTCAGGCGCTGATGATGTCGTGCAGTTCCAGCGGCTTGTCGACCTGACCGAACCATTCGGCGCGGTTGGCGGCGCGACGGCGGCCGCGCTCATCCAGAGGCAATTTGAGCTGGCGCAGCAGGCTTGTGACCTCCTCGCGGGCGGTTACATGCCCGAGATTCGGGCGCGTCCCCAGCGTTTCCTCATCGAGGTCGTCAAGCGCGGTCAGGCCGCGCGGGAAAAATTCGCGGTACACGACGCGCTCGGCAAATCCATCGACCGAGCGGAAGCCGAGCCGCAACGACAGCTCGTTCAGTCCGTCGGCAACAAGCTGCTTGTTGCGCGATCCGAGCATCGACAGACGGTTGCGGACGACGATCCAGTCGGTGCTGACGCCGTCGATCTGGCGTCGCTTGCGCCGCGTATCGCGCACCATCTCGGCGTAATGGCTTTCGCCGGTGACCGAATAGGTTTCGGGATCGACGGTTCCAAGGACGTCGAAATCGAGGAAGCTGTCGTTGATCGGCGTGACCAGCGTGTCGGCCATCGAATGCGCCAGCCGCATCAGGTAGCTGTCGGAACCCGGCGTATCGATCACGATGAAATCGAAGCTGTGCTCGACCTCCCTGACCGATTCTTCGAATTGCTCGAATTCGGTCATCTCGTTTTCGGCGATCTGCATGGTCTGGCCGAGCTTGATGCAGCGATGCACCGGGATCTCGAGAGCGAGGCCGGTCCGGCTCGCCCATGCGCGGCGGTTGTTGATGTAGCGGGTGAAGCTTTGCTGGCGGCAATCAAGGTCGATGGTGGCCACCCGCTGGCCGGCTTTCAGCAGAGCGACGGCGATGTGCAACGCGGTAGTGGACTTGCCGGAGCCGCCTTTTTCATTGCCCAGCACTACGACATGAGCCGAGCCTGATTGACCCTGACTAGTCTGTAGCAACATGCCGGTGACTCCCCTTTCGTCATCTTCAAATTCCGCGCGTGCCCGGTCAAGTAAAATGCGCAAACGTCATCGCAAATCGACAGCGAGCCTGCCGTTATGATGAATCGCACGCCTCACCCGGATGCAGGACGCGCGCGGGGCATGCCGATCGGCGACAACGCCGGCTGGCTGTTGCCGCGCTTGGCGACAGACCGCGGAGCTTGATAGAGTCGGGCGGTGTCCCGCTGCCGGGCCGCAACCACTGACGCCCGCCACTCCTCCTCCCCGCCCCGAAGATCGAGACCCGATGCCATCACGCCCCATGATCGCCCGCACCATCCCCGCGCTTCGCCGCGCGCTCGATGGTCTACGTGTCCGGAAAGCCACGATCGCGCTGGTGCCGACCATGGGTGCACTCCATGACGGCCATGTGTCGCTAGTTCGACTGGCGAAGCGGCGCGCACGCAAGGTGGTGGTATCGATCTTCGTCAATCCCACGCAGTTTGCACCCACGGAGGATTACGGGTCCTACCCGCGGACCTGGAAAGAAGACCTCGCCAAGCTGACGGCGGAAGGCGTCGATCTGATCTGGAATCCCGACGTCGGCACCATGTATCCGGACGGCTTCGCGAGCCGGATCCTCACCGAGGGGCCGGCGACGGCGGATCTCGAGGACCGTTTCCGCCCGCACTTTTTCGGCGGCGTCGCCACCGTGGTCGGCAAGTTGTTCACGCAATGCCGGCCTGACGTCGCGATTTTCGGCGAAAAGGACTTCCAGCAATTGCGGGTCGTCGCGCGCATGGCCACCGACCTCGACCTCGGTGTCAAGGTGATTGGTTCCAAAACCGTTCGCGAGCGTGATGGCCTCGCGATGTCGTCCCGCAACGTCTACCTGTCGGCGGAACAACGCCGCGTTGCGCCCACGCTGTTTCAAGCCATGAAGGAAACCGCGCGCCGCTTGCGCGCCGGCGAGGACCTTCAAACCGCGCAAACCCATGCCATCGAAACCATCAGCGCCGCCGGCTTTGCGGTGGACTATTTCGAAACCCGGCACGCCGAAACGCTCGCCCCGGTCACCTCGATCAAGGATGGACCGTTGCGCATCCTGGTCGCCGCCAGGATCGGAACCACACGGCTGATCGACAATATCGCCGTCTGAAGAGTTAGAGCAGTCCGAGATCGCGCAATTCGCGGCGCATTGGTTCGGGCATCGCGGCAACGCCTGATGCCGCCGACTTCGTGAGATCGGGCGGCGCGCTGTTCATGTCAAAATACCGCCATCCCTGGAACGGCCGCATCGGACGCGGCGAAACCGGAATGATCTTCGGCTGCATCACGAGCCGGCACCGGCCGATGCCGTCCTTGTCCCGAAACGGCTCGATGCCGATCAGTTTTTCGCGCGCGGCGATTTCGCCGCGAATCACCCAATAGAGCGAACCGCCGGCAAGGATCTCCTCGACGCGCTTGGGGGTTATCCGCGTCACGTGGACATGGTGGGCCGGCTGGCCCTTCTTTTTGGCGGCCTTCATCCGTTCGGCGACCCAGTCTTTCAGGTCCTTCACGGAATCGCAGCCGACGC
The DNA here is from genome assembly GCF_900142985.1 of Bradyrhizobium erythrophlei. Classification (NCBI taxonomy): domain Bacteria; kingdom Pseudomonadati; phylum Pseudomonadota; class Alphaproteobacteria; order Hyphomicrobiales; family Nitrobacteraceae; genus Bradyrhizobium; species Bradyrhizobium erythrophlei. Next base: position 6,356,066 of record NZ_LT670849.1, on the reverse strand, counting down.
AAAGCTTGATGAGATGAAGCGGCATTTTTGCCTAAGTTCAAAGATTGGAATTTGATATTCGCTATCGGCTTGGCCGCAGGCTCGTCAAGCGAATGTCAGGTCCGCTGATAATAGCGGGGATCAATCCGAGGAAGCCGCCGGCGCTGCCGTCGGCGCCAGCGACGTGGCCGGTGCCGGCGGCGGCGTATGGGCTGCCGCCTTTGGCGCGGCCGACTGCTTCTTGGCCGCCGACACGGCTGGCGTTGCCGGCGGCGTCGGTTTCGGCGATGGCGCGGGCGTCGTTGCCACCGTCGCGGGCTGACGCGACGCCGATGCGGTTGAGGGCTCCGCCGTCATGATACTGACAGGCGGCGTCGAGGAGGCGCTCGGAAATTCCGCATTGGTCGGCCTGCCCGTTGGCACGCCAGGAATGAGCGGCGGGATCGCCGCTACCGCCGACGCTGCTGCCGGCGGTGCATTCCAGAGCGGCGAATATCGCGCGATCATCGCCTCGTAGGTCCGTTCCTCGATATTCGCGGCGATGCGGCTGCGGTCGATCAGGGATCTGAACGCGGCGCAATCCGACGGCGTGCAATGGTCACGGGCCACCAGCACCTCGGCCATCAGCCCGTAGCGGTCGTGCTCCACGGCGCGACGCAGCGCCTCGAGAGCCGGCGTCATGCGCTTGTTCGCCGCGACCACGTCGCCATAAGCGGTCAGGAGGGTGATCTGGCGCGCGGCGTAGGACAGTGCCGCCGCGGTTGCCTCCGGGGAACCAAACACGGCCTTTTCGCAGGCAGTCAAAACCGCCTCGCCTGCCAGGTCGTCTACGCAAGAGAGTGCCGGTGTGCTGGCCACGCTCGTCGTCGAAGGCGCACTGTCTTCGGTGGTGCCGGTGCTGCTCAAACCGAAACCCCGAATCGTCGCAGCGAGGGCGATCCCGACGGCCAACAGCGTGATGACGGTCAGCGCCCCATTCGCCACCGACTTTTCCGCCCGCAGCAAGGTGATGAGCACGATGACGGCGAAAAATCCCGCCGCGGCCAATGTGAGCCACATCGGAAATGTGGGCGTACGCCACAGCTGGTCGAGTGTGTTGGCCCAGGCCCAGTTCATGCGCGATATCCCCTAGCGGTCGCTTTCCGAATTTGCGGCTAGGTCAGTAGCGAATGTCAAATCCCCTCCACCGGCGCAGCAAAGGTGCATCGTCATGTGCAGGCTTGCGAAGCAAGCTCCTCTCACAAGACATACGCCTTGCGCGAGATATTTTCGGAAACGCACGCGTACCGCCATGCAGCCGCATGCAGCTTCCAACGCGCCGCACCGGCGTAGTCAGCAACCTACTTCAGCGAACGGGGCCTTTTGACGGCGGGTGAAGCGCAAAACCGCTTCACCGCCGATGCATCCGATCAGGAAATCGCGAGCTGGCTTTCCTTGGCAACCCGCTCGAACACTTCAGTGGAGCTCTTGATCCGGTACTGGCAGTCGTCTCCGTCGGTCGGAAGCAGGCGGATCACTTCGTAAGTTCCGCTCGCGGCCGGACGCGCGACGTTGCTGGCAGTAAAATAGACCGTCTCTCCAACCCTGTACTTATGTGTCAACGCCCATCTCCATTACGCAAATTCGTCAGCTTCTGCGTTTGTCCCCGCTGCTTTGGCTGACTGAAAACTGCGACTTTATAGCACGCTGTTTCACTTTTTGGCCAGCGCGATACGGACATGGCAAATACGACGATTTTGCAGGATTTTCAGTTAGATAAATTGCCGGTAACGGGTGTGGCGGCCGCCCGATTGACGGGTTCCATGGGCACAAAAAACCGCACCTGGGAACCAGAGGTGCGGGCGGGCAAATAATACCGCCGGGCGTTGCAGCCCGGCGGCGGTCAGGCGCTGTTCTTCGAATTCAGGCGCTGTGCGGCAGCTTGCCGTCGGGGCTCGCCTTGTCGACGGCGTTCGGGATCTGATGCGCCAGGATCTGGGTGATCTGGTCGACGGGAATGTTGTACTTGGCTGCGAGCTGCCTGACCGCGTCGCTACCCAGCACTTCTTGCAGTTGCTGCGCGGTGATCGGCAGATTCTGTCCGTTACCGAGCCAGGATTTCACCTGATCGCCAAGACCAGCCTGCTGCAACTTGGCTACGATCGCGGATAATCCGCCCTGGCTACCGCTGCCCAGCACCTCGCTGAGCACAGCCGGTAGAACGGCGCCTCCCAGCTGCCCTAGCGCGCTCTTGAAGGCGGGCGAATTTTCCAGCGAATCGAGAATTCCCATGGTCGAACCCCTTTTGGGTAAATTGAACGACGTCGGTTCCAGATTCAGACTGCTTTTGCATGGCGAGGTCAAGCCGCGAGTTCAGCCCTCAAGACCGTTTTGAAGTCGGGGGTTTTGAATCTCCGGTCCGCTTCGGCCGGCATCACAAATCCATCACATGGGACGCAACAATGCCGACGGATCACCCCCTGCGAAACGGCGGTGCCGGCTCCACATCGGGCGGCCTCGGACCGATGTCCTCGGGCGGGGTGATCTCGTCGGCCTGCGACTTGAGGCGGGCGGCCTTTTGCACCAACAAGGCTGATAGTTCGGGGTTGTTCGTTTGGCGCGCGAAATTCAACAGCGCCGTCATTTGACGCGACAGATACGCCCTTCCGACCATCATCAACCCCCAACAAACAGCTTCAGCCCTCCTAACGCTCGCAGGTGCAAACAGTTTCGTTAAAAGTATAAATATGAATACCACGGGTTCCCGTGGAACCGGGAAGTCAGCCCCGCTCGCGCGCTTGTTTTCTCCGGACAGAAATGATTCGAGAAAATCAGGCGGTTTCGAACTTCTCGATGACGATCGTCTCGGCGAGGCCCGCCTTGGTCCATTCGGCAAACGCGGGCAACGCCATCATCGCGTCCATGTAGCGTTGCGTCTCTTCGCTCACCGCGACCGCGTACGTGCGAAAGCGATGGACCACCGGCGCGAACATCGCATCCGCAGCGCCAAAGCGGCCGAACAGAAACGGCCCGGACCGGCCATAGCGCTTGCGGCAATCGGCCCAGATCTCTTCGATGCGTGCGATGTTGGCGCGCGCATCCTCCGACAACTCGATCGCGCGCACCGGCCGATGCAGGTTCATGCCGCATTCATTGCGGAGCGCCGCAAAGCCCGAATGCATCTCGGCCGAAACCGCCCGCGCGTGCGCGCGGTGGGCTGGATGTTCGGGCCAGAGCCGCTTTTCCGGGAAACGCTCGGCGACGTATTCGATGATCGCAAGCGAATCCCATACCGTGACCTCGCCATCGACCAGGATGGGCACCTTGCCCGCATGCGAGAAGTCGAGAATACGTTGCTTGTCCGCCGCGCCCGTATAGAGCGGAATGAAAATCTCCTCGAACGGGATATCGTTGGCGCGAAGCGCGAGCCACGGCCGCATTGACCACGATGAATAGTTCTTGTTGCCGATCACGAGCTTCAGGGTCATCTCGGTCTATCCTCGGGGATGCGTGTTCAAGACAACCTCAAAAACCACCGCCCGTTGCCGCCGTCAATCTCGCGGCGTGGATTTGGCATTCGCTAGCCACCTAGCGGCAAGTTCGAATAGCGAATGTCCTTTGACTCCAACATTCGCAAATAAGCCCGCGGCGAAGGGATGCGAATGTTGGAATCGGGCCGCTAGCATGGCAGCATCCGCGGACCTCAACAGGGACCACGCATGCGCGACTATCTCGTCGATATCCTGGCGGCCGGGTTTTTCGCCCTCGAATGGGCGGTCTATGCCTACACCCTCGAACGCAGCGCTTACGGGCGCGACAGCCTTTCGGCTCGCATGCATGTCTATCGCGAGGTGTGGATCCGCCGCTTGCTCGACCGCGAGGCCCGAATGGTCGATATGCAGATCATGGCCTCCTTGCAGAACGGAACGGCCTTTTTCGCCTCTTCCAGCCTTATCGCGGTCGGTGGTGCGCTGGCGTTGCTGCGCTCGACCAACGATGCGCTCGCCGTGTTGCAAACGCTTCCGATCGATATGAGCCCCTCGCCGGCGCTGTGGGAGATCAAATGCGTCGGGCTGATTCTGATCTTCATCTACGCGTTTTTCAAATTCGCCTGGGCTTATCGGCTGTTCAACTACGTGGCCATCCTGCTTGGCGCGATGCCACCGGCGTCGCAGCGCGATACGCCGCAGGCCGAAGCGCATGTGATCCGGACCACGCGAATGTTCGAGACGGCGGGACGGCATTTCAACCGCGGACAGCGCGCGTTCTTTTTCGCGCTCGGCTATCTCGGCTGGTTTGTCAGCCCCTGGGTCTTGTTCGCTACAACGGCGGCGGTCGTGATCGTCACCTGGCGGAGACAATTTGCCTCCAACGCCTGGCGGGCGATGGGAAGCTGACGTCTGAAGCGAAAGTCAGGGCTTGGCGAGCGCCGAGAACACGGCGTCGGGTGCGTGCGCGATCACGGCCAGCAGCGCGCGGGCCGGTCCGCGCGGCATGCGCTTGCCCTGCTCCCAATTGCGGATCGTCTCGACGGGAACGCCGAGGCGGCTTGCGAATTCCAACTGGGTCAAACGGACCCGGCGGCGAAGGTCACGCACCGTCGGGGGTGCTTCTACGCCACGCGGCACAGCAAGCGCTGCCTCGGAAACGACCGTGGGCGCTGACGTCTCCATGAAAGGCGCGAGCGGAAACTCCTGCCCGTCCCTCAACTCGACAATGCGTCCATCCGCTTTCAGCCGAAGACGTTGCATTCTCGCCTCATCTCGCGTGCATTGCGGGCCGTCAAAAGCACACGGCATCGGCCCGTTGACATGAGATGATCGCCGATCCGCGTTAAGGTTCGATTAACGATACTTTTTCTCCTTCGGTTTGGCTGGCATTCCAAGGCTATCGAGGTTTCTGCTCATGCAGCGCTGCAATTCATCGTGGCTAGACCGATGCCGTCAGGCGAATATCTCGCCGTCGGCTGTGCTGGTCGGGCTGGCGTTGATCTGGCCCGCTTTGACCGGCGCCGCCCACGCTGCGAGCGCGCCTGACGGGCCGTGCCCGCGTGCAGGCAGCCTTGGCACCTCGCGCATTCTCGGCCTCGATGCCGCCACGACGCCGCGGGTGGGGCTAAAGAGCTTCTCCGAAACGCTGCCACTTGCCGATCACGAGGTCGTTCTGACCTTCGACGATGGCCCCTGGCCCGCTACCACGTCACGGGTGCTCGCCGCACTCGCCCGGGAATGCGTTCACGCCACCTTCTTTCTGATCGGCAGGAACGCTTCTGCGCATCCGGAACTGGCGCGCCGGATCGCATCCGAGGGCCACACCATCGGGACGCACACCTGGTCGCATCCAAGCCTGAAGCGGATCAAGCCGGCAGCTGCGATCGCTGAGATCGATCATGGCATTTCGGCGGTCGAATCGGCGTTGCGGGGAACAGCGACCCCGATCGCACCGTTTTTCCGTTTCCCCGGCTTCGAATCGACGCCGGCAACGCTCGACCTGCTGCAATCGCGCGGAATTGTCGTGTTCGGCGCCGATCTTTGGGCTAGCGACTGGAACAGGATGACGCCGAAGCAGGAATTGCAGCTGATTAGCGAGCGCCTTGCTGCCGCCGGCAAGGGCATTATTCTTTTCCACGACACCAAGGCTCAAACGGCCGCGATGCTGCCGGCCTTCTTGCGGTATCTCCGCGACAACGGCTATCACATCGTTCACGTCAAACCGGCCAGAGCTGCGGCGGCCGGCGGGCACTAAGCCCCCGAAAAACAGGTGTGGACGTCTGGCAATTCAGGCCGCATTCACATTCCAGCGTGGCATGATCGGTTTGGCATGAGTGACGGAAGCTATTTTATGAGTGAGGCGTGGCGTGGCGTTCGGTGGTGGCGGCAGGCTGCTTTGGCTTTGGCCGTGCTCGGTGGTTTTGCTGCCCATGCGGCGCTCGCTGCCGATTGCCCCGGCAATCCCAACGCGCTCGGCGTGTCCCGGACGCTGGTGGTCGATCCGCGCCAGCATCCGCGCATTGGCACCATGCAGTATCCGGAAACGCTGCCGCTGGCCGACCACGAGGTGGTGCTGACATTCGACGACGGGCCGCTGCCGAAGAACAGCAACAAGGTTTTGGATATTCTCGCCGATGAGTGCGTGAAGGCGACCTTCTTCACCATTGGTGGCCAGGCGCGCGCCAATCCGGAAGGCGTGCGCAAGCTGCTGGCCGCGGGCCACACCATCGGCACGCACACTCAGACTCACCCGTTGAGCATGAATCGCATGGCGACCGATCGCGCCAGGCAGGAGATCGAGGACGGTATCGCATCAACGAAAGCCGCTCTCGGCGACAATGCCGATGCGCTGGCGCCGTTTTTCCGGATTCCCGGACTTCTGCGCGCCGACAATGTCGAGGACTACCTTGCCGAACAGGGCATTCAGACCTGGAGCGCCGATTTTCTCGCCGACGACTGGCGGCATATTTCGTCTGCACGTGTCTATGATCTCGCCGTCAGCCGGCTCGAGGCCAAGGGAAAGGGCATCCTGCTGCTTCACGACATCCAGGCGCGCACGGTTGCCGCGCTGCCGCGGATTCTCCAGACGCTGAAAGCGCGCGGCTATCGCATCGTGCACGTGGTGCCGGCGACCGCGGAGCGGCCGGCAACGCCGACAGAGCCGCAGCAGTGGCTGTTCCACCCCGCGCCCGACTCGATCGCTCAATGGCCGCAGGTGCCGAACTTCGTCTTTGTCCATGTCGGCAGCCTTCCCGTGCCGTCGCGCGCCGGCTTCGATTCGGCCGAGGAGTCACCCCTGCTGGGCCAGGCCGCACCGACTCGCGTGCCCTGGCCTGACCCGTCGGAAGTTGTGCCTGGAAACGCGACCGTCACGCTGGCCGCGCCGGCCTCGAGCCTGTTCGAGATCGAAGGCGGCCTTGATGTTGCCCTTCATGGCGCAGCCATGTCGCGCCATGTCCACAAGACCGCCTCCGCGGCGCCCGGGCCCAGCAGACGCCTGTCCCGGCGCGAAGCGCGGCGCCTTGCACTGACCAATGGCCGGCAGGCTCGGCTTGCGCATGCGTCCGACCGTCAAACCCGTCGCGGCGAAGCGCAAACGTCGAGACAAAAGACACGAGCTGCGACGACAACGCGCCGCGGCCCGGTCAAGCGGCTGGTTCAGGTCAGGAAGCGGCGCGTTTAGTTCGTGACGATCTTCGACACGCAAAGCAGTACGATCAGCGCGAGAAACAGCAAATCGATATACGCATTCATCTCGCCCGCATGGCGCAGCCTCGAAACCTCGTTGACCACGAGCTTGCGCTGGGATGCGGCGGAATGCCCCTCTCCTGCCGCGGCCGCGAGACGGCGTGCTTCAACCTCCAGCCGTTCGATGCGCTGATAGAAATAGAACGAGCGCAACGCAGACGCCGCGCGCATCGCGCTGTAGATCAGCACCATGATCGCCACGACGGCGCGCTGGTTATATTTGTCCAGGAAGTTGAGAGTGTAATAGACCAGTATCAGGAACAGGAAGTTGGAAGCGAACCGATAGGCATAGCTCAGAAACTTCATGCGCGTCATCCATCCGGTGCAAGCATGGCCACATGACGCGGACAGCTTCAGGGAACTTTACGGTCTAGTCGCAGCCCAGCCGGTCCGGCGCATGCCCATACGCCGGCGTTGTGACAGCGCAGCACCGGATACGCTGGCAATCGTATCCGGGATCAGCGGCGGTCTAGCGGCTGCGAGCAAGCGTCAACGTGTTTTCCGTACCTGCCCCTTGGCGAGCCGGTGCGGCATTCCCAGATATGCTTTTTGTCATGGTGCGCTCGGAGGGCGCCGAAGATGCAAGTATTTTCAAGACCTTCCGACTTGTCCCAAGAACGTGGGGTGCTTTACCGCGGCCAACGGTACTTTTCAATGCCGAACTATCGCGGAGCCTGTCTAGCTGTCTGAATCCCACGAGAATGCGAAGGTTGATTCGCGCGCCGCCGCACGCTGAGATGTCAACGTTGGTGAGACTCCGGCTCCGCCGTCGCCTCGTCAGGCCACGACCGCCGCAATCTCCTCGAGCAGAATCGCATGTTGTTCCCAGGGAATTCTGTCAACGCTCATTTGTGGCCGTCCTGGGCTATCTACCCGGCTGTCATCCACCAGCCTGCCCAATCTCGACGGCCGCCGACAGCAGGCGATGATCCATATCTCGATGAAAATGGCGCAGTAACGCGGAGGCTTTCTCCGGTTGCAGGCAGGCCATGGCCGCGAGAAGCCCATAGCCCCCCCAATTCGATACCCCGGCCACGATAAGGTAATCGGCCGGCGTCGTAGCTGCGATAACTCGGCCGTTGGGTATTTCCGCCTCGACGACGTCCGCGGGCAAAGACCCCATGCCGATCTCATTGCCACCATCGCCAATCCCGATGGTGATCCAGCGCCGCTGCCAGGTCAGATCGTCGAAAAGGAGATGCAGCGGCGCGGTCTCACCGGACATATCCCATCCATGTTCGCGGTGAGGTTTGCCATCGGCCGCGGGCGAGACACGCTCGATCGCAATGAGATGCGTGATGGGTCGATCGGCACTTTCGAGAGATTTGTGGCCAAAGCTGATCAGTTGAATGAAACACCACGTCTCACCGTTCAGTTCGTCGGAGATCCGCACAGCGCCGAAACTGCCAAAGTATAGGAAGTCTAGGCCAATTGGGCTGGCTGACAGACGCCGTTAACGATTGAGAATCATCGGATGGACTCGATTTCCGGCTTTTTTCAAGCATTGAACTTTTGACGCCGGCTCATCAATTTCCTCGTCGGTGGATGGATGATTCCATGGGAAGCAAGGCGACACCGTCGGAAACCTTGGCGTGGTGGGCGCGTGCGGCTCAGGCTCGGCGCATTGCCTGCCTGCTGTCGCCGCGGGATGCGCAAGTCGCTGAGGCCTACGCGGCTGAATGCGAGGATCATGCGCGAGCGGCTTCATTCCGCGGCGCTCCCTTAGCCAGGCGTTTGGCTGATCGAGTGGCAAACGCGGCAAGAGTTTCGCCGCGACAGATTCTCTTTTGTCAAGATTAGCGACAAATTTGACGACCGCCTGTAGAGAAATGGCGGGTTCGCGATAGCGTAACCCGCCATACTTTCTTATGCAGCCTTGGCGACCTTTTCCGGTCCAGCCTGCTCCATGGCGCGCATATAGAGATCGAGCAGACTCTCGCGTTCATCGCGCTCTTCTTGGTCTTGCTTTCGAAGTTTGACGATCTCCTTAAGGATCTTCACGTCAAACCCTTCGCCCTTGGCTTCCGCAAACACTTCCTTCTTCTGTTCGTTCAGTTCCTGCACTTCGTTGTCTAGATTTTCGATCCGTTCGACGAACGCGCGAATTTTGCTGCCGGGAATGGTGACGTCGGACATGGAGCCTCCCTGGTAAATGGAAGCGCGAAAATGACTGCAAAGAAATAACCATCGCGTTAACGTCAAGCCGGCAAGCGTTCAGGTCCGAAAGGACTGTAGTGTCGAGCCGACGTTCGTTGCAGGTCGCTGCCCGTGAGACGGCGTGGCCGCGCGAGACAGGTTGGGCGTCTTCAACGGAAAAAGCCGGATCGGTCAACGCTTGCGCGCGAGCCGGTCCGGCTTGGGTTTATTTTGGGTCGCTGAACCTCGTCAAGCCGCGGCAAAATCGGCCTCGCGGGTGGCAAAGCGCACGCGCCTTGATGCGTATCAGCTTTTGATGTGCTTCGGCAGTGTTGCCGAAGACCTACTTCTTCTTGGCGGTCTTTTTCTTCTTTGCTTTCGCCTTCTTCGCTTTCTTGGCCATGTTACCCTCCGTTGTCCCACAATTGGTTCAATGCAATTCGAACATCGACTTGCATGCCGATGAGCGTACACCACAATCGAAAAATTGATACGCCGGCTTGCTAACAAGGTAAACGCACGAGCGCACTGTCGCGCTTTCTCCGGCGCGCGAGAGTCGGAGACAATGCCTGTCGTCAGCGCGGCCGGCGCTGCGCATACGTCACCTGCCTGTTAGACGAACAGTCTACGGCAGTGCCGGGCCGGCTCGGCGCCAGCGCGCGCTTATCCGGGGATGTCAGTTTGCCCATTTGGCACAGACCACGCCAGCGAACGTCAATCGTTCGATTTCGGCCCACCATGATAACGGTATGCATTGGTCACTGTCTGCGTCGCCGGATAGGAAGCATTGAAGGCGTGCCGCAGTTGCTGCTCCGAGAGGCGGATCACCGCGGGCCAATCCCGGGTGTGCGGTCCGGCCGCGCTAGCAGGTGCAAGCCCCGAGATTGCAGCCAGCATCGTTATCGATGCCGCAAGGGCGATATTTTTCGTCAACATGGCTCTGTTCCTTTGCCCAGGAGATGCGCATCGGGGCATAGGAATGCGAGCGTGGATCACATATCCGATTATAGACGTGTCATAGGAATCCGCCGCCCGGCAAAATCGGAGGCGGCAAAATAGAGCGCGGAAGCCCCGCGCCGTGTCCTTTTGAAAACCCATATATTTTGCGACTGTCCTGCGTACCGAATGTGTAAGGACAGTTCGATGTTTGAGCTCGTTATTGCGGCAATTGCATTGTGTATCGACGTCGAGCTCTCATCTAAATACCGACCAGTTCATTTTTTCCGCGAGCATTTGAAGCGCGACCGATCCCAACTTCGAATTTCCGTGCTCGTTCAAGCCGGGTGACCACACGGCGATCGAAGCAACGCCGGGGACGATCGCCAATATGCCTCCTCCCACGCCGCTCTTGCCCGGGATGCCGACCCGAAAAGCAAAATCACCCGATTCGTCGTAGTGACCACAAGTCAGCATCAGAGCATTCACCCGTCTGGCGCGCTCGGCACCGGCCAGGAAACGAACGAACCTCAACGTTTCTCCAATGACTTCTTTGGGCTGATGGCACGCGAGCAGAACGTCGCAAACGACGATTGCGCCGGCGTTGATGAACGGATTTCGAGGGACGCCGTTTTCAAGCTCCAATTGAACGATCGAGTTAAAACGATTTCCTGACGGCTCGCGTCCCACTCGTCCCCATAGCGAATCTCCTACTTTGCCGAGCGCCAACGTGAGCGCAAACACCTTTGATATGCTCTGCACCGAAAATGCTTCATCGGCATTTCCCGCAGTCGTCACCGTGCCGTCGTTCGAGGCGACGGCAATTCCAAACTTCTTCGGGTCTACTTTGGCCAACGGCGCGATATAGTCCGGTAAAACACCTCGGTCGCGTCGCTCCGAGAGCTCGCGCCAAATGCCGTTTAGAATATCTTGCAAGTGTAGTCCTATTTTCTTGAGTTAGATCGGCTACGGCCAATCGAAGCTAGTCATAGCCTCGCATAAACTGTAACGCAGCGCTACATTGGCTGCGGCGCGCTAGCCACTAAGGCGCTTGGGCGGGGCGCGTTAGTCCGCCGACCTATTCCAGCGTCTTGTCGCTCTCCGAGGTGATCAGCTTGGCCGGTTCATCATAGCCGGCCCGACTGCTGTAGAAGACCAGCGCCATCAATCCGCTTCCGACGGCAATGGAAACCAACACGCCGATCGCCATTGCGACGTATCCAGCAAGAGGGACATCCGTTCTTGCGGCGGAAGACCATCCGAAATAGGCGAGTACGATCGTTCCGACCAGCAGGACCAACAACACGGTGATGATGGCGTCAGATCCAATCCCCAAAGTTCTCGCGCTGGACAGCGGATCGTGCCAGCCCAATTCCTTCATCACTCGGTTCATGGCGACTCCTCCTCGGATAGCGCGACGTGAAGCGATGCTGCGTCCAGAGGAAGCGATTCGAGTGCGTCTTCGACCTGTAACCGCCACTTGTTCACCAACAAAAAGCAAGCAGGCTCGTTCGGCCGCGAACGAGCCTGCTACGACGAGCAAGCACCACTACTCTACTCGCCGATGGACGAAGAAGTCGGCCTTCATCGTCTCATCCCTCTTTGTGGCTCCCTTCGCTCAACATCGGTCTTTGCATCGGTTTCAGCATCCGCGACAGATGCCTATCTTGCTGTCAACGATGGCGTTTTCCCTCTCAAGGCTTGCAGTGTCCTCTGACTTTGGCGTCGATTTGAGAATATCGGCCGCGCGTGGCTGACAGTGGCCGACCGGAGCACGCCACACCGTTGAATTTTCCAGTGTGCCGATAAATCGCTCTGAAGATTCTGGTCCGATACCTGGGTTCCTTCCGCAAGACTCTTGCGGCTGAGCGCGAGGCTCTTCGGGAACCTCCTGCGCCAGAGCATGGTTTGCGATTGCCGACGACAAAATAGCGATCGCAGCGAGACGTTTTATTTTGATCATCGATATTCTCCGTATTACGGGCACGTAGCGCTTAGTTGCGAGTTCGCTGGCAACTGACTTCCTGCGCCTATAATGTGAGTTCGTGCCAACCGGTCGTTGCGGTTACCAAGTCAAGCCGATGTGATTGGGCGACTGCCTGATGCATGGCTTGCAAATCACGCGGCCGACGGGTCGCCATATCGCGCGCGCAAATGGCGACAGTGCAAAACTGACCGTTGGCGGAAAAACTTGACCGAGCTGTTTTAGAGCGACCGTTCTAAGAAACTTTGCCAAGCGATAACGACGTCGCGCGCAACGCTTCACTCATTTTCGCGGAGAGTTGAGTAACCGATGCGTCGAAGCCGATAGCGATTTTCCAAAACGATTCCCACGTGCGAGGAGCAGTCCCGAATTGGCTGCGTTATCTACTAGGGAGAATGCTTATGTTGCGGAAGACAATGATCGCACTGTTGGCGGTTACATCCATGGCCCTCGTTTCGCCCACGGTGGCGTTCGCGCGCGGGGGCGGAGGTGGCGGGGGCGGAGGTGGCCATGGAGGCGGTGGCGGCTTTGGCGGTGGCGGCTTTCATGGGGGCGGCTTTGGCGGTGGCGGGTTTGGTGGCGGAGGCATCCACGGTGGAGGCTTTCGTGGCGCCAGCCTCGGTGGCGGATTCCGCGATGGTGGCGGTTTTCGCGGCCGCGGATTTCACGACTTCGGGCGGCGGCGCTTCGGGCTCGGCTACGGCTTTTACGGACCGTATGACTATTATGACGACTACAGTTACGACTACCCGTACGCCTCAAGCGACGCATACGACGACAGCGGTAGCTGCCATTTAGCTGAGCGACGTGTGCACACCACGCATGGCTGGCGCCTGCGGCCAGTTCAAGTATGCGGTTGATGGACTTTCGATGCAAGAAAGGCGGCCGGTATTGCCGCCTTTTTTCGTCGCCGCTTCGTGGCACGTCGCTCGCACGAGATCTGGCTCGCGCCCGGTCAAGTCTTGCGACGACGTGATCGTCGCCGGTCGACGACCGCAATCTGGAATGTCGGACCCCGTTCAACAGGCCTGTAACTTTTCGGACATACTGAACGAATTCACTAGCATGGCCTCGCGCTTCGCGAGCTGCCGTCAAGCGGCTTCAACCTTCCGCCCCCCGGTCGAGGCAGCATAGCCTTTCACCCTAAAAGGCCTGACTTCCGACTCCATCTGCAAAGATGGAGTCGGATTTCTTACGGTGTAGGTGCTTCGGAATGGCCCGACCCAAAACTTTACGTCCCGTAAGATCTGTCCTGGAATCGATGAAGGCGGCCCGAGCCATAAGACCGAGCCTCAACGCAAGCTCTAATAGCGTCTCACTTCGCATAGTCTTCCGGCTCAAGCCGGCGCGAGCGCTCGTGACAGGATCTGCCCGACCGGTAGCAGCTTGGCGATCAGGGTCGTCCTGAAAAGATCCAGCGCATTGAGCACTGCCTCTCGCGCCGCTGGAGGTGGCGGCGGAAAGCCAATTCTCGAAGACGATATCAATTGGCTGGCGATGGTTTCGGCAACCTGTGTCGTTTGCTGGCGCAGGCGGGCCAGTTCACCAGATTGCGCCAGCGGCGTCAGGAGCGCCGCGGTAACGGCAAGGCTGCCCGGCCACAACGTCAATTCCCGAAACAGGCTCGCGACCATCGTCGGCTGCGCTTCCTCACCCAGGCCGTTCACGAAGTAAACGAGACTGGCCATGTCAGCGGAGAGTTCATCAAGTTTCGGAAGGGGCGAAGGCGCGGCGACCGGCGGCTCGTCCTGAGTCTCCGTCCATTGCAAGACGACGCCGTCCGACCAGCAAGCGGGGTTGCGCGCGACATGTGCCAGCGCAGTGATAGCGAGGATATTGGCGGCGTTTGTGAGGTTATACTGCGCTACAAGCGCGCGTATCGCAGCGAGATCGGAATCGTTGAGGCCGGCGATGCGCCAGAGGGCGGCTGGAAGGGCCGCCGCGATATCGACCGTCGGCATCGCTGCTGCGGCGCTTTGCAAACCATGATACCCCCAATTGATGCGGATGCATCCCCACACCCATTCGAGGCCACCAGGAATGGTCGCTAGGTGCCGGTAGATGAGATTGACGAGCGGCGTGCCCGATTCGCGCCTGATGTCGGAATAGATGCGGTCGAGCGCGGGGGAAGCGTCTTCCACGCGGATTTCGGGCAAGGCGGGTAATTGCACAGAAGCGCTGAGCATGTCGTTTGTGGTCCTTCGAGAATAAGTTGCGGCGCGCTTACTTTCGCGGCCTCCCCCGCGTCGCAAAGACCAATCCCCGCGCGTCGGCAGTAGACCGAAGCAGGCCCGCCAATTTGAGTGCCTCGTTACGCTCTGGACCAGGGGGCGTTACCCGGGCAAGCTCCAGGGCTTCTGTTGCGAGTTTGTCCCAAATCAGCCTGTCACCCGAGCATTGGGTTTCTTTCTTCACGGCTCGGCGCATATTTAGGTGCCTGGACTTGCTAACGCCCTCTTCCATAACAGGACTCTCATACGAATGAAGTTATTCTGGCGGCTTCGATTGCCTTATGCCACGAGAAAAGCGACCGAGGACTGCAAGATGTGGCTCGTCTATTTGACTTCGGTCGCCTTGTTTTAGATCATTCGTTCTATATTGTACCAGCGGCCACTAGCAAGTGCTGCACATTTCTGTGAGCTGGAAAACGAGTGACCGTGCTGAGCGCGCAAAAGCCGGTGAGCACTATCCGAATGCGTCTATTTACTGTCCGCAGTTGCGATCGACCGGTTAGCGCGCATCGCGTGCAAATAACCTAGTCTGTGTTCCCTACGGCCATGATGCCTCCTTCGTCGACCGTCGATTGTAACTATTAAGCCTCCTCGTCCGAACTACATGTAACACCCTCGGATGGAGAGGTCCTTGGCAAGCACGGTAGTTGCGCTCCGGCATCAGGGTCCGAGCGCGGTAGATGATGACCTTCTCGGGAACAAGTCCGCTTCGGAAGGAAGCTGGAGGCCCTGGGACGCCATGATGGCTGCCGCTCAAAATGGGAACTCGCAGGCGTACCATCGCCTGCTGTCTCAGGTTGCTATCCGCTTGCGCTCCTACTATGCGCGACGCCTGCCCCAGGCGATGATTGACGACACTGTTCAGGAAGTTCTGGTCGCTATCCACCTAAAGCGACATACATACGATCCTTCGCGCTCATTCGAAGTCTGGCTGATGGCGATCGCGCGTTACAAATGGATTGATCTGCTGCGGTCGCTAAAGACGAAGGCCACGGAAGCACTGGATGATGATTTTCCCATACCCGACCACGGCGAGGCCGTAGAAAACGCCCGAGCTATCGACCAGCTATTGGCGACGCTCAGTCCTGCGCAGTCCGACGTTATCAGGCTCGTCAAGCTGCAAGGGCTAAGTATCGAAGAAGCGTCTGCGGTCAGCGGCCAATCGGCCGAATTGGTCAAGGTGAATATTCATCGCGGCATCAAAAAGCTGATTTCATTCCTGCGAGTTGGACGAAATGCAGACTAGAACGCTAATAGACCATCTGTCTCGAGATCTTGAGCCGGTGCGGCCGCGGAACGTCTTCGGTGAAGCGCGCATACTGATAATATTGGTCGTCATTGAGTTGGGCTTGTACCTGGGCGCGAGAATGTTCCGGCCTGACATTGCATTCGCGATTTATCTGCCGTCGTTTTGGTGGAAGTTGCTCAGTCTCGGCTTGATCGGCACAGTTGGTGGTATAGCTACAATTTTGTCCGTTGATCCTACCGGAACTTCAAACGGCAGCTTGCGATTCATCCTGGGTTTGATTGCAACGTCCTTCTTGTCGGGTTGGCTTTTTTGTATGCCAGATTGGCTTCCCCTCCCGGCGTCGCGCCTCAACCCCATGCAGGGACTGCACTGCATCTACAACATCTTTCTCCTTTCGATCCCTTTCACAGTCGGACTGGCGCTGGTGATTCGGCGAGGCGCCCCTACCGATCTCGAAGGCACTGCGTCAACTGCGGGAATGGCTGCCGCCGCGTGGGGCGCCTTTATATTCACCTTCGCTTGTCCCATCGATGATCCGTTCTACATCGCCCTTTTTTATTCGATTGGCTGTGGCGCCGTTTTGATGTGTAGCCGTCGGATATTGAGATACATCGCTCATTGGTAAAGCCTGCCCAGGCGAAGATCACGCTGACCTCTTTTCGGGCCGAGCGCCGATATCATACGCCTCGCAGAGAACACCTGATTGCTCCGGCGTCTCGTTTGGTGCCGATGCGGCCCGATCTGATTAGATTAAACGAAAGCGGCTTTCCGGTTCGGTCGTTGTAACCAAACGATCACCGGCCCCGAACTAAATGTTGAAATCTGAATCAAGGAGAGAGGAATTGACCGACATGAAAGTAGCCTTCAATGTTGCTGAGAGCGGAGGCGGCTCTTATCGCCTGCTGGCTATCCTCCGCTGGGTCATGGTTGTCATCTTTGTGTCGTTCGGCATGCAGAAGTTCACGTTGCAGTCGGCCCAAGGCATCGTTCAGTACATCAGCAACAGTCCATTCGTTTGGTGGTTATCGGTATTCGGCTTCAGGGGAGAAGCGTATTTCCTCGGTGTGGTCGAGCTTGCTACTGCGGCACTGCTTGCGGCAGGTGCTTTCAGCCCGATCTTGTCAACCGCCGGTTCGCTGATGGGCGTGGGCACTTTCGCGATCACTTGGTCATTCTTCTTTACGACACCAGGGGTCGTCAAATGGAGCTGGTCAACTGACCCAATGGCCTGGAATTTGACCGGCGAGTTCTTATTCAAGGACATCGTGCTGCTTTGCGTTTGTGCAGTGTTGTTCCTAGCCTCTTTGCCGCAGTCTGTTGTCCAATCACGAACCGCCTAGGACTTCCACAATGCTGTTTTCGACGACGACTACGCACCACTTCGGCACGGTTGCATCCGAGATAGCGGCCAGGCCACATGATGGGAGGAGACGATGTCCATCGAAGGCATTCTGAGACGAAAGGGCACGGACGTCGCAACGATAGCTCCGGAAGCCAGCATCAAGAGCGCGACGGATCGGCTTCGCGCAGAGAGAATTGGCGCTCTCGTCGTGACAAGCGGGAACGCAGTTGTTGGTCTCATTTCCGAACGCGAAATCGTTCATGCGTTTTCTCGCTATGGCGAGACGGCGGGGGCGATGTCTGTAAAGGAAATTATGCAACACGGTGCGACCACCGTATCTCCGGACGAGAGTGTCAATCACGCGATGAATCTGATGACACGGCATCACATGCGCCACATACTGGTACTACGCGGCGGAGAGCTAGCCGGTATCGTCAGCACCGGCGATGTGGTCAAGCATCGGCTGGAGGATCTGGAGCTTGAGACCAACGTCCTGCGTGATGTCTACAACGCCGCGCGTTGACGGCTCAGGCGTCGTCTCACAGCCTTCGGTCGTGTCGACGGCTAGACGGAAAGCCGGACCCAATCTCGAGCTCATGTGGCTTCCGGGGCGACTGGCGGACAACGGCCTTGCCTGGAACGGCGATGCCGTTACGAAATACCGGCTAATCTGATCGATGGGAAGGCGGCGCATGATGGATCCTGCATCCTTGAGGAGCTTGGCCGGCCGGCAATGGCGCGACTATCAGCGGGGCACGCCAGGAACCATGTTCGCCGATCCGGACATGTCGCTGACCCTGGACGAAGCCTACAAGATTCAAATGGAGTTCGCTGACCTGCGTTGCGCTGCTGGCGACGCGGTGGCCGGATATAAGGTCGGCTGCATCGGCTCCGGCGTGGTTGAACAGTTCGGTATGAGCGGGCCGATCCATGCGCGCCTCTTTCGGAGCGAAATTCACGGCTCCGGCGCTACCCTTCGCCATCGGGCGTACGCCAATCCAGCGATCGAAGGCGAGATGGCGTTACGGATCGGGGTTGACGGTGGGATCGCGGCGGCCTTTCCCGTCATCGAGCTGCACCAGCTCATATTCAGGGCCCCACGGAAGACGCTTGCCGAACTCGTCGGCAATAATGGCATCAACGCCGGCGCGGTCGTCCCGGAGCATCTCAAGGCGGCCTCGCTCGAAGATTGGGCAAGCGCTCGTACCCTGTCCATTTCCGTCAACGGTGTGAGCGTGGAGACTGGAACCTTGTGGGCCATGGCTGGTGGTGCTCCGGAAGCCCTCGAGTGGCTTCGCAGTGACCTCCGTCGTTTCGGCGAGGCTTTGAAGCCCGGCGATCTCGTGCTGGCAGGGACGCCTCTTGGCCTGCACCCTGTTCAAGGCGGCGACCATGTGGTCGTCTCGATCGACGGAAAAGACTGCGTTGATTGCCGATTTGATTAATAGACCAAAGGGCTAACTCAAAGGCGTCATGACGATCGCACGAAAGGACTCGCGTTCTTTCATGAGCTGATACCATCGATAGAGATTGGGCAGTTTGGGGTGATGGATATCCAGCGAATACCACCGATGAACGGTCGTCGCGGCTGGAATATCCCCCATGGAAAAGGACTCACCGGCAAGAAAGCTATGATCGGAAAGACGGTCGTTGAGGATCTGCGCGGCGGCGAGCGATAGGGTTTCGGCTCTCGAGATGACGTTCGCATCTCGTTTTGCGGGTTGGGTCCTGATCAGTTCAATGAACAGTGGGCGCAAGGCCGGCCAAAAGACGGTGGCCTGCCAGTCCATCCAGCGCTCCGCGTCAAACCGTGTCCTGATGTCCGCTGGACAGAGCCGGCCATCTCCCCTCGTTTGTGCGAGATAGCGCACGATGACGTTCGATTCCCAGAGTTGAAAATCGCCGTCCTCGATCGTGGGAACGAGTCCGTTCGGGTTCAGCACACGATATTGCGGTGTCTTGGTAACACCGAACTCGTTACCCGCATCGACCCGATCATATTGCAAGCTGAGTTCGCCACAGCACCAGAGGACTTTCTGGACATTGATGGAATTCGCTCGCCCCCAAATTTTCAGCATCTCGATTGACCCTCGTTGATCCGCTCGGGTACGAGAACCACGAGCGGATCACTGACGTTGAAGTCGAGGTCAAGCAGGAAGCTTGTCGGCCAGCACGGTTGGCTGGCGAATCTCGGGGGCAACTGCCAGCAGATTAGTCGCATTCGCCATAAGTGCCGCGGCGACCGCACCGTTTAAGTGCGCGGTCCGTCCGGATTCATCATTGAATGCGTCAAAGATCGCAAACGTCGTCTTGTCGAAGCGTACCGCGAACCATGCGACCGTGCCTGCCTCGGCGAGGACGAGAGAGCGTGCACTCGCAAGAAATGCCGCGACTTCTTCTTCCTTACCGGGCTTTGCCTTCAACTCTACATAAAGTGCGAAATGGGTCACAAGCGAACTCCTTGGTCTTTGCGGGTTTGCACGAACACGTACCCTCGCGAAGGGATATTATTCCGCAGCTACAGTGCCGAATGATCGCGGACCGCTTCAGCCAATGCTGACTTCAGATCGACGAAGCGGTTGTCGAGAGCCGCGGGATTCTCGCGGTTCAAGGCGATCATCTTGGCCCGCGCCTCCCCGCCGCGGATGACCTCGTAGGCATCCTGCTCTATTCCCTCGACGACAGCGGCGGCGACCGCGCTTGCCGGCTCACGGGTGAAGCCCAGTTCTGGCCCCGCACGCGACGAGCGCATCATGGGCGTATCGGTCGCTCCGGGATAGACCGTCATGACATGCACCCCCTCGCCCTTCAGCTCCCGGCGAAGCGACTCGCCGAACTTCGCCAGACCACCTTTGACGCCGGCGTAGGTCGCGTAGAAGGGCGCCGCAACAAGCGCGATGCCAGAGGTGACGTTGACAACGAGGCCGTCCTTGCTCGCCCGCAGCACCGGCAAAGCCGCCCGCGTCAACAAGATCGGTGCAACCAGGTCGACCTCGATCATCGCCCTGATTTCGGCCTCCGTGGTGTCCTCAAGCCGGCCGGCCCTCACTCCACCCGCATTGTTGATGAGGATATCGAGGCCGCCAAGCTTCTCCAGCGCGAGCTTGAGCGTCGTCTCCCGCCCCTGATCCGTGCTGACATCCGCCGCAATGGCGTCGACGCTCCGTCCTCCCTGACGAAGCTGTCTGGCAGCTTCTTCCAGGACATCCGGCCGACGGCCTGTGATCGCGACTTTTGCGCCTTTGCTAAGGATCGCTTCAGCGATCGCGAATCCGATGCCGCTGGAACCGCCGGTGATCAGCGCCTTTTTTTCCTTAAGTATCATCTGACCTCACTCGATAATCTGCCTGCGCGATTTGTTCGCTGATGCTAACCGGCGACCTTCGGGTAGTTGGATGGAAAGAGCGCGCGACGCGTCTCGTCATCGACCTCCTTTTTGAAGGCGTGATCTTTTCCGACGGCGCGGGCTCTTGCCGCGGCGGGGCGTGCATCGATCGCGCGATACCAGCGATCGATATTGGGGAAAGCTGCAAGAGGGCCACCCTCACCCGGCAGCACGCGTGGGGCTCGCTCCAACCATCCCCAAGCGGAAATATCGGCGATGGTGAAGTCCTCGCCGACGATGAACTTGCGACCTTTCAAATGGGTATCGAGCACCTCATAATGGCGTTCGACTTCCCGGCGGTATCGGTTGATCGCGTAGACCAGCTTTTCGGGAGCCGCATGCTGAAAATGCACAGCCTGTCCCGAGAACGGCCCAATGCCCGTCGCAATAAAGAGCAGCCACGACAGCAGTTCCGGCTTGTCCGCCGGCGAGCCCATCAGACGTCCGGTCTTCTCGCCGAGGTAAAGCAGGATCGCGGTGGAATCGAAGACCCTGGCTTCCTTTCCGCCTGGGCCGTCGGTGTCGACGATGGCAGGCACCTTACCGTTCGGATTGACGGCGCGAAACGCCGCCGCATGTTGCTCTCCTCTGCTCGTATCAACCGAGACCACCTGATAGACCAGGCCGCCCTCTTCGAGCATCAGCGCGACTTTCGCGGGGTTGGGCGTCGGGTGGAAATAGAAGCGGATCATTGGCTTTCTCCCCTTTGTCATTTTGATTGGACGCGGTAGCCAGCGATACGCCAGGGGTTGGGCCCGGCCCTGTCGGGCTGAGCCCGGAGGTTGTCGACTGTGGCCGGGCTCATTCAGTCAGCTATCGTTACGGCCGATTATTTTTAGATCACGTGATCTAGAATGAATCAAGCCGCTTTGGTGCAAAAGTCATCCGTTGCGATCACATCAGCCTGATGGAGCCGCCGGAACCCGATACAGGCGTCCGGTTCGGTCAAAATCCTCAACGGTCCAGGGGACGCCGACGCCGTCAATCATCCATCGCAGAATCGACCAGAGATCGCGGTCCAGTACATCCCCATCGATCGGTTCGATGGCATCCACGATGGCATGGATCTCCAGACCTGACGGAAAGGGAGTTCCGCTCCTGCCGATGAAAATCAAGGCATAGGCATTTCCCGACGGAGCGCGCACGTATCCAGGTTCGCTCAGTCCCTTTCGGTCCAGATCAAACGTTCGGACGAAAAAATCGCGGAACTCGGGATAGTGCGCCAGGCGGTCTTCTGCCAAGGCGAAGGAAAGCCGCTTTCCTTCGAGGCTCGGCGTCTTGATGGGGGCAACTTCAGTCATGCTTACCTCCATTCCCGTCAAGGCGACCGAGAAATGAGGTGATCAGCCCGGCGATCTCGGGAGCCGAGTCCTCTTGCAGGAAATGCCTGCCAGTGACGAGATGGGGTCCCTCGGCATGAGGTAGCAGCTGCTTGAAGCGACTGGCGAATGTCGAGGCATCGAAAACCTCGTCTTCTCTGCCCCAGATGATCAAAGTCGGAAGCTTGGAGGAAGATAGTTTCTGCTCCAACCATTTGAACCGCTCAAAGGCCCGCGCGTTCTCATCGAGCGGAATCCAGCGTGGCCAAACCCAGGTCAGAAGTCGCGTCGCCGGATCCGGCAGGACGGTCTCATAGGCCGCCTGTGCCGCACGCGCAAAACGCTCTCGATCGACCACGGAGAGGTAAACGCCGCGTCCAGCGAGCGCGCCATGATTTCCCAGGAGATAGGGGCCGACCAACGGGGCGTGCATCATGCGCCATGGAAAAATCCGGGTGTGAAATTCTGCCGGCGGCGAAGGCCATGCCCAAGTGCTCATGATGGTGAGCGCACGAACGCGAGCAGGATTGCTCATCGCGAATGAGAGCCCGGTCGGCCCGCCCCAATCGTGGCAGACCAGCGTGATCCGCGTGAGGTCGAGCTGACGCATGAGCGCCGTCAGATTGGCTATGTGTCCATCGAGACAATGGGCCTGTTCGCGGGTCGGCTTTTCCGACAGGCCAAATCCAATCATATCGGGCACGATCACCCGGCGCCCCGAACTGACAAGGGGCCCGATCATGTCACGGTAGAGGAACCCCCAAGTCGGATTGCCGTGGAGCAGCACCACAGGGTCCCCCTTCCCTTCATCGATGTAGTGCATGCGCCAGCCGTTGACGTTTGCATAATGCGGTGAATAGGGCCATCGATCACGCAAGGTCGCAGCGAGCGCGCTTTCTGACTGGGCGGTCATAGTTCCCTCCACCAATTTCAACTGGTTGTTCTCTTATGGCGCGATGTCGTCTTAATTATAAATCGAACGATCTAGAATGAAAGCCACGAATTGCCGTGTTCGAGCTGATCTGGTCCGATGGTGGGCTTTAGGGAACCTCAGCAATTGTCAGGCGACCGTCCCGAATGCTATGCAGTTGCGTTGCGGCCGCTGAGGGCTGGATGGCGAAGGAGACCTGCGACTATGGCGAGGCCACGCGAGTTCGACGAAGCTGCGGTGCTGGACGCTGCCATCGAGAAATTCTGGCAGCGCGGTTACGAGGCGACGTCTGTGCGCGATCTAGCCGACGAAATGAACATCGCCGGCGCGAGCCTTTACAACGCTTTTGGCGACAAACGCTCGTTATACGCTCGGGCGCTGAACCGATATCTGGATCAGACCTTCCGCGAGCGCATCAACCGAATAGAGCCAAAGCTACCCCCTCGCGACGCTATCGTCGCGTTCCTGCAAGAAATCGTCAAGCGCTCGCTTACTGACAAGCAGCGCCGCGGCTGCATGCTGGTGAACTCAGCAATCGAGAGTGCTCCGTACGATGCTGAATTCCTCGATATCGTCGCCGCCTTTCTCGATGAGGTGGAGAGGTTCTTCCTTCGGTGTGTCAGCAATGGTCAGAGAGATGGCACCATCACTAAAGCGCATTCAGCCGAAGATCTTTCCAAGTCGCTTCTGGGCATTCTGCTCGGTATTCGTGTGCTGGCGCGCGTTCGCCCCGAGCGCAAGCTGCTCGAGGGACTTTTGCGCCCGGTAGTCGAATTATTAGATAGCGCGCCGTCCGTGCGACGCCGCAGGTCGCGGTACGCTACCCCCATACGAGCGTAAGCGCTGTTGCGGTGGGTGATGACGGTCGGTTCCGCAATAACAATTTCCGCGGCGATCTTTCGATTGGACATGCCCGCCTCGGGGAAGAACGAGAAGCGGACCAGCCCAGTACGAAATCCTTATCAGTTTCCGAACTGACTTCGCTTTTTCGGCCCCCCCGATCAGCCGGCGAGACCCTGCCATAGCTGGATCAGACGTCCGCTTTCGCCAAAGAATGCGAACTCGCTGTCTCCATTATCTAATTCGTCTTTTGATCCATTTCGGGGATCAGCGCATCTAAAACACACAACAGGCAATTTCCAGAGTTATAAGGGAACGTCCTGCCAGAACCGGGCCGCGGTCCGGTCGAGGCCGACGGATCAACAACCCGAGGGAGCCACATATGAGCTGCTTTGTTACGCAGGTGCGCCGCGACGCGAGAGCCCATGCGATCCTGCTGGCGCTCGGCATGCTACTGCTTCTGCCAGCGCCGTCGCAGGCGCAGCAGAGCTCTTCGACGATCGACATTGCCAAAGTCTATGGCCTTGATTCATTTAGCCAAATCGATGGCATTCGATACACTTGGAATGTCGATTCACCGATCGGCAAGATTGCCCGCAGTTGGGAATGGAGCCCCAAGACAGACACCGTCTCCTATGACGGCAAGGACAAGGACGGCAAAGAGGTCAAGGCGACCTACAAGCGCTCGGATCTCGACAAGCAGAGCGATGCCGTCAAAGCGCTCGATCCAATGTTCATGAATGATCAATATTGGCTGATCCTTGCGATCCGCATCGCATGGGACGGCGTGGCCGGGACTGACGAAGGCATGCAGAAGCTTCCGCTCAGTGAAGGATCCGCGCAGAAGGTCTCGGTGAAATATCCTGACGCCGGCTATCAGCCTGGCGATACCTGGGACCTCTATGTCGGCGCCGACAAGAAAATCCAGCAGATCGTCTACCACCGCGGCGCGCCCACTCCCCCGCCCCATCTCGTGATGGCGGATTATACCGATTACAAGAAAGCCGGCCCGCTCACGATCGCAATGGATCATCATGGCAAGATCGACGGCAAAGACTTCCGGCTGTTCTTCACGGAGGTGTCGGTCAAGCTGTCGGGATCGGACAAGTGGATCAACGCGCAGTGATGGCCGCGTAATACACGCTGCCTCTCGCGCGTAGTAGCCTAAGGGCGTGCCGCCTGAAGATCGTGCGGCACGCCCGCTCAACGAACACAGCAGCATAACCAATCGATTTCTTGGAGCATGCACTCATGGCCAATCCCTTTAGCGATGCTTGGACGTTCCTGACGGCGAACACCGGCGATTTTCAAAAACTGGGAGAGTGGCGCTTTCTGGTGCTGGCGCTATTCTACGCGCTGTTGATCCTCGGAACGGTGGTGGCGTTCAAGAACTGGCAGGAGGATCCGACGCAACGGACCGGCCGCAATCTCGGCGTCTGGTTCGCTCGCATGCTGATCGGCTGCATGTGGTTCCAGGGCATGTTGTGGAAGCTGCCGCTGCCCTTTTCCGGCGGCCTGCAATACTGGACCGAGCAGGAGTCGACCAACGCTGCATTCCAGTTTCATCGCGACTTTCTGAAAGCTATCGTGTTGACTCACATGTCGATCTTCGGGCCGATTGTTTTTCTCGCCGAACTGGTGTTTGCAGGATCGCTGATGCTGGGACTTGCGGTGCGCTTCGTCGGCGTGCTCGCCATTGCCTATACGCTGCAACTCTGGCTCGGACTTTACGATAATTCCTCGGAATGGCCGTGGACCTACATGTTCCTGGCCGTGCTGATGTTCCTGTTCTCGATCGGGGCCGCCGGCCGCAGTCTCGGCCTTGATGGCTGGCTTCGCCGCAACGCAGCTGACGTGCGCGATGGCAAGGGGCTGATCGGGTGGTTTTTCCACGTCGCGGGCTAGCGGGTGATCGCGAGACGCAAGACGGCCGGCGCAGCGGCGCTCGTTGCTGCAATAGCGGTGACGAGCACATCGGCGACCGAAGTCGGTTACCTGGCGCCAGCGGGAATTCCGGCAGATGAGTTCCCAACGCCGCGGCGCCCGGTGGCGCCGATCGTCAGCCCGAGCCGTTC
This sequence comes from Bradyrhizobium erythrophlei, assembly GCF_900142985.1. Classification (NCBI taxonomy): domain Bacteria; kingdom Pseudomonadati; phylum Pseudomonadota; class Alphaproteobacteria; order Hyphomicrobiales; family Nitrobacteraceae; genus Bradyrhizobium; species Bradyrhizobium erythrophlei. Next base: position 6,330,442 of record NZ_LT670849.1, on the reverse strand, counting down.
GGCCGAAGTTCGCCGCGACGCCTTGAATGAGGACGGCGAGATTGGGCGCCTTCTCAAGATCAAGCCGGGTATGACGGTCGCCGACATCGGCGCCGGAAGCGGCTATCACACCGTGCGCCTGTCGCCGCGCGTCGGCCCGACCGGCACTGTCATTGCGGAGGATGTGACGCCGGACTATCTCGCCGCGCTTGCCAAGCGAATCGAGCAGCTCAAGTTGAGCAACGTGAAGCTCGCGCTCGGCGAACCGCACGATCCGCGTCTGCCTGCCTCATCACTTGATGCCGCGATCCTTGTGCACATGTATCACGAGATCGCGCAGCCCTACGCCTTTCTCTACAATCTTGCGCCGGCGCTCAAACCGAGCGCGCGCATCGGCATTGTCGATCAGGAGCGACCGACACCGGAGCACGGCACACCGATCGAACTATTGCGTTGCGAACTCGCCGCGGTCGGCTATCGCGAGATCGCTACCTATCAGCTCGCCGGCGACGGCGGATATCTGGCGGTATTCTCGCCGCCTGACCCGGCTACGCGAAAATCTCCAAAGGACATCGTCGCCTGCGAAAATAGCGCCGCGGCGCGCTGATCAGACCTGCTGGCGCCGCAGGGCAAGCGCAAGGCGGATGAATGTGGTCGAGATCGACCAAGCCGCCTTGAGGCCGGCTGTGAGGTTGCCCGAGACTTTTGAGACACCGCCGATCCGCCTGCGCTGCCCGACAGCGATCTCCAGCACAGGCAAACGCGCGGCCGCAACGCGCATCAGCATTTCCAGGTTCCAGCCGAACGTCTCTTCCTTCATGCCGAGGCTTTTGAGGGCATCCCGCCGGATCGCGCGAAATGGCGAGAGGTCGGTGAAACGCGCGCCATAGAAGAGCCGCAGCAACAGCCCGCCGACATAACCTGCAAGCAACTGCTGCGGCGCGAGGCTGCCGGGCTCGCGGATTCCCCGCACACGCGAGCCAAGCACGAAGACGGCCTGGTCGGCAGCGATGGGCGCGACGAGAGCCGGGATGAATTCGCCAGGATCGCTGCCATCGCCATCGAGGAAGACGAGAATGTCGGCATCGTCGCGCACGGCGGCGATGCCGGCCTGAATGGCGCGGCCATAGCCGCGCTGCGGCTCGACGACGACGCGCGCGCCGGCTTCCGTTGCCCGCTCAACCGTGCAGTCCTTTGAGCCGCCATCGACAACGACGACCTCGCTGACATTCTGCGCCAGTACCACGGTCACGACCTGGCCGATCGCCGTCTCCTCGTCGAGACAGGGAATGATCGCTGAGACGACGGGCGAGTGGCTCACCTCGGTCACAGGCTCCAGCGCAGGCCGCAATTGGCGCAAGCTTTGGGTGGCTTGTCCGACAGCAGCGCCGCACGAAATTCCCGATAGGCAGGTCCGTTCCAGATCTCCGGCAACGACTGCTGCCCCGCTTGGCCGAGTGTGTAATTCTCGTAGCCATGCTGTGAGAACGGCGCGATGCAGCACGGCAGCGCACGGCCGTTGGCCGTGAAATACATCAACGACCACGGCCGTCGGCACAACGACCAAGGCGAACCGTCACCGCTTGCCTTCAGGCTCAGCCCCGGCTCGCTTGCCGCACCCGAGGCGCTGAAGGTGATACCCAGCGAGCGCGCCAAGTCCTCGGCGTGCTGTAGATAGGCCGCCTCTTCCTTTGTCAGCCGTTCGAACAGCGCCTGGTCCGGCTTCGCTTTGCCGACGGTGGCTTCATCAAAGAACACCAGCCGTTGCAGATAGACTTCCTTGACGCCGGCCTCCGCCACGACCTGCACAAAGGCCGGCAACTCCTCGATCGTATCCTTCAGGCCGGTGAGCCAAACCGAGACCTGCGGCTTTGCGTGTCCTTCGCGCTCCTGCAATTCGCGAAACGCGCGCACATTGCGGACGATGCGGTTGAAGTAGTCGCGGCCGCGGATCGCCTTGAAACTCTCGCGGTTTGACGCGTCGAGCGACACCCTGAGCTCATCGAGGCGCGCATCGATCAGCGCACGGCCATTGCGCACGCTGAGCACAGTGCCGTTGGTGTTGAACAGCACGTAGACGCCGCGATCCTTGAGATATCTCACCATCCGCGGCAGGTCGGCGACCAGCATCGGCTCGCCTACGCCATGCAGCACCGCGCGCGCCAGGTCCGGAGCCTGGTCGACGATCGAGGTGAACAGCTCCCAGTCCATGTCCGCCGGCGGCTCGAGTTCTTCGTAGGTGCGCGGGCAAGTGGTGCAGAGCAGGTTGCAGCGGTTGGTCACTTCCAGATAGAGGCAAACTGGCGGACGCTCCGCGACGTCGGTGCGCTCGGCGGTGACCTGCTCATGATAGCGGCGCGGATCGAAGGGGGTGCGCGTGCCTGGCGGTTGGCCGGAAACGCTCATTGCAGCAGTCCCACATTTGCGGTCTTTGACCGGCCCCTAGTCCAGGCCGCCAAGGCCCAGGCCAGCAAGAGACCTCCGAACAGAACCGATTTTGTCACTATTCGCGGAATGTAGAAATCCCAGTCCAGTTGCTCGGACAGCATAAGTGCTGCGATCGAGACGACCCAGCTTGGCGGGGAACCGCACAGGGCAACAAACGGCGTGACAAGTAGAAAGTACCAGGGATAGTTCGGCGACAACAACAGAAGAGTGAGGAGCAGCAGCACATTGATGCTCCCGAGGCTAGTTTCGATGCTGCGATCGGAACGGAAAGCCACGGCCAATGCCGAGCATAGCAGAATGAGCGTAGCCAGCACCATGTAGACCGTGACATCGCCATGATGTTCACCGAACACCAACCGCCAGAGTGCGAGCAACCAGAGCTCGTAGCCGGCGTTGATTCCCTCTTCAGTCAGATAGCCTTTGGTCAGATAACCGAACACACCCGAGCCGACGGACAGATACGGCAGATAACAGAGCACAGCGATGGCGACGACGACGGGTGGCATCTTGAGGTCCCACGGGCGCCAGATGCCGGCCAGCACCGGGGCCACGTACGGCTTGACCAGTGCCGATAACGCAATCAAGGCGGCGCCACGCAGCGCCTTTCCGGATAACGCAACCCAGAGGCCGGACAGCATCAGCGCGACCATCAGCGCGTCGACATGGCCACCATTGGCGATCTCCCAGATCGGAAGCGGATGCCAGAGATAGGCGACCACGCGCGTCACCGGCTGCTCCATGCGCCGGAGGAACAGCATGATCAGCACGACGATAACAGCCTCGCAAGCGAGCATAGCGAGCCGCATCGCGGTGACGCTTTCGCCGAACCGCGTGACAATCAAAAAGAAGAATTGCGCGACCGGGGGATAGATGGTGGCGGCCGTACCGACCCGGTTGATGTGCGGGAAGATAGCCGCGTCGCGCAGGGACGCCAGTGCCGGATCGGCGGGAAAATAGCGATACGGATTGATGCCGGCGGCCTGGACCCTGCCGTCCCAGATGTAGCGATAAATATCGCTCGATAGCAGCGGATCGAACAGCAGCACGTAGCCACGAAGCAGGAGCGCGACCAAAAAGATAAGCCACAGCGCACGATCAAGTGGCGCGCGCTCGGCAAGACGCGTGGCGACGATTGTAAAGAGAGCCGCGACGGTGGTCAGCGCTATGTAGGCATTGTCGCCAAGAGTCCTGAAAGCAAAAGGTGTGACCGAGGTCAGAACGATCAAAGCGGCGGCAATGCCGGTCAACCTCGCGAGCGGACTCACAGGTTGAGCTCCGGCGCATCATTGAGAAACGCCCGGCTTGCCGGGGCAAATCCCCCGGCGCGAAAGCGCCGTGAACGCCCGGCCAGTTCCTCCTGCAGCCAGCGCAGCGTTTCGACGTCGTCGATATCGTACCATTCCGGCAGCAGCGTCGTGGCTAGCCCGATTTCGTCCGCGCGCGCGCACGTGGCGCGCGCCACGGTATTCGTTCCCCATGCGATCTGCGTAAACAGTCGCTGATGCGGAGATTTCAGGCCGATGAGGTAGTAACCGCCGTCGCTGGCGGGCCCGAGCACCATCCGGTCGCCCGGCTCGCGCAAGGCTTCGATCGCCTGCACCAGGAAGCGGGTCGGCAGGGTCGGGCTGTCGCCATTCACCAGCAGGACGCAATCATGCCCGGCATCGAGCAGAGCGCGCGATGCGCCAAGCAGCACCTCGCCGAGATCCTCGCCCGCCTGCAACAGAAGCCCGAAATTGTTCGGAAGCAGTTCGCGCATGACGTGCTCGGTCCCCGCGGGCGCATAGACGCCATAGCCGCGTCGGCCGAGGCTCTTCGGGACCGCGTCGATGGCGGCGGCGACGTCGCGCAAAAAGCAGGCCGACAGTTGTGACGCGGCATCGATCCCGATCGCCGTTGCAAGCCGCGTCTTCGAGCGGCCAGGGAGTGGCGCCTTGCATATGATCCCGATCGCCGCGCCTTTCACGGCAGGACCCGCGAACGCAGGCGATCCGCGGCGATCGTGATCAGCTGCAGCGCATCGCGGCTGCCATCGGCCTCGCCCTTTTCAAAATCACTGTCGACGCGTCCCATTTGATTGGTGACATGAGCAAAGCACAGCACAGGCTTTTGCCGGACGTGCGCAAAGGCATAAAGGGCGGCGGCCTCCATCTCCACCGCCATCAGATTTTGTTTGGCCATCGCATCGATGGCCGCTTGCGTCTCGCGAAACGGCGCGTCGGTGGTCCAGGTCGCACCTGTCAGAACCGGTACCGGAAATTCCGCAAAGGCTCCGTCGAGCGCCGCGATCAATCCAGCATCCGCGTACGAGTAATCCGACGGTGGCGCGTAATGATAGCTGGTGCCCTCATCGCGCAACGCGCGGTCGATGAGGATGAAATAGGGCGGCGGGCCGAGCGGCACGATCTGGCCCGAGGACGTCACGCTAATCAGCAACTTGCAGCCCGATGCAAACATTTCCTCGGCGATCAGCACCGCAAATGAAGCACCGACGGCGCAGCCGACTATTCCAAAGTCGATTCCGCCGCGACTGAACGAATAGAGCTGCGTGTGATAGCAGGCCCATCCCTTTTCCAGCCGCGCCTCGCCGCGCCCGAGCAGGCTGCGCAAGATGTCGCCGTCAGGATCGAGGATGCAGATCTCGGGAATGCTGGACGGCGCGATCCGCTTTTGCCGGCGCGCTTCGCGCAGCAGATTATCCGGCGTGAAGGCGGAGGGCTGCGCATAGTGCTTTTGCGCGAGGATGGGCGGGACCCCAACGTCACTTGCAGCCATTTCCAGTCGAACCTCGTTGAGCCGTGGGCATCATTGGTACCGTTCTCGGGGATGGCGGGCAAGCGCCGGCCAGTCATGGCCCGGCGTCAAGAAAACATAATTTGAGCCGCAACAAGTCAGCCTTCGACAACGTATTTGAGCGGGGACGACTGACCCGTATTCCACGCCGCTACCCGCCATCGGTGAGGCGCAGATTTGTCACAAACGATCCGCTTGTGTTGATCTGCAGCTGTGGATCACCTAGCATCGACCTCGCAAAAGTGCGGGTTTGAAATTTCCAACGCCAATTTTGAGGGGCCGTCATGGATCATGAGACCGCAGTTTCAAGAGCCAAGGACATAGCCGATCGTATTCTCGTACCGGCAGCCAGGCAAAACGACAAGGATGCGCGATTTTCCTCCGAGGCCATCGCCGCGCTCGGCTCAAGCGGATTGCTGGCGATCACGCTGCCAGCCGACATCGGCGGCTCGGGCCTCGGACCGCGAACGCTCGCCGCGGTCGTTGCAACGCTAGCGGAAGCGGACGCTTCTACTGCGATGGTTTATTTGATGCATATTTGCGCGACGGCGACGATCGCATCGGCGCGCGCGGGCGCGACCGTCGCGCCGACGCTCAAGGATATCGCGGCCGGCCGGCACCTCTCCACACTGGCGTTCAGCGAGGCCGGATCGCGCAGTCATTTCTGGGCGCCGGTCTCGCGCGGCAAGCGCAATGGCGCCAATGTGCGCATCACAGCAAAGAAATCCTGGGTGACGAGCGCCGGCCACGCGCAAAGCTATGTCGTCTCGGCCTTGGCGCCGGACGGGAAAGGTCCGACAGACTCCACGCTTTATCTTGTGGCCAGCAATAAGCCAGGATTGTCTGTTGCCGGCCCCTGGGACGGTTTTGGCATGCGCGCCAACGCGTCCGCGCCGATGACCCTCGAGGATTGCGAGGTCGAGCCCGGCTTCCAATTGACCGACGACGGCGCCGGCTTCAAGGCAATGCTGGAGGTCG